>JANRKU010000157.1:0-105457 GCA_033763335.1 bacterium | reverse complement strand
GATATGGGTATGGTTATTTTTTGTTCGCTAAACTTTGAATAACCATGCCATATCTTCTATTCAGTTGTTAAGGTGCAATTTCCTCAATTATCCTGTCCGCCCCTGAACTCCAAATTGGAGAGGGGGTGAAAACCATTTTATGGGTGGGTTAAGTCCCCTCGCCAGACTGGAGAGGGGATTTAGGGGTGAGGTTGAATTTTTTTTATGTTATGGTGTTACCCATTGGACTTTGAATAATTCCCATTCCACATCGGTCATATCCCATAGGGCATATAACGCCACCCCAGAAATAAATGCAGAGTTATCCCCTGCCCGTGCCAATCCAACCTTCACCCCATTTGCCCCTGTTTCGATATTTTCGACACGCGCATCATGGGCAGGGAGAAAATCTCGATAGGCAGGCAACCCAATGAGGATTTGCGTGTCTATATTGAGTTCTGCGATGGTATTGGCATACGTCTCCACCTGATACGCCATCCATTCTTGATAATCTGGCGGGGTTTTAAGGTAGCTGTTATAGGCTTGGATGACCATTTGGTCAACTTGTAAGAGTGCCACCCGCTTTTTATAATCACTATCCCATGCTGTACCAGAGGGTAATTCAATGGGTTTGGGAATATCTACCCCTTCTGGCGACCAATCGGGCGGGACAGCCACCGCCAGTAAGACATCTTCACCAATGGATGAGCGCACACGGCGCACCAAATCTAAAAAGTCGGTGTTATTATTGCCAATCACAGGCTCTACGACCAACATCACCCCATCAAAGCCCAAATTTTGCACCACCTGACGGCTAAAATCTGCTACGGTGATGCGATAGGCATCTTTATTCAGCCGATACCCATCGGGTCCAATATCCACCCGAAAATGCACCGACCCATATATATCTGCTTCGGGATAAGCGGCTTTGAATTGTGCCACAAATGCCTTTACATCCGATTCAACCTCATCAAAGCGGTTGCGCTGTGACGGGATGCCTGTCCATGTACCGTCAAAATTGAGTTCACTGACACGGGCATATATTGTGCCGATTTTCATCTCACGTAAGCGACTCACAAGGGTCGCCAGTTCTTCATCGCTATGTTGTTTATATGTCCAATCTGACCCAATCCATATCGCGTTTTGGGGTGTTGTTGTAGGGGTATCGGTGAATAATCCCACCACAACAATCAGGACACCCATAAAAATGAGCGCAACCACGCCAAATACAATTGGGCGAATAAATTTCATATCCACTTTTGGAAGGCGTAATGCCCCTTTGGGGGCAAGTTGTGAGCTACTTGTCCGACGCGAAGCACCCACTTGTGCGACCTCTTGGGTACGTAGTTTGCGCTTCTGAATCCGTTCCCGCGCCTTACTGCTTTGTGTCGCCCGTTCTGGCGGACGTTCTAGGCTCATGTGTGCCTCCATTTATCTCATCTATTGCCATTGGTGGCGGACAACCACCCAAATATTTATAATCCCAATTTTTCAATCAATGGCGGACCTAAAATCAATAACCCTATGAAAATAGATGCTACAGCGCCCAATAATACCGCCGCAGATGCCACATCTTTGCCCACTTTTGCCATTGGGTGCAATTCCGCAGAAGCGAGGTTAATCGCCGCTTCTACCGCCGCATTCAAAAATTCTGCCATCCAGACCATGGTAATGGTCAATATCAAAACCGCCCAACTGATGGGGTCAATGCCCAACCATAGCGCCACCCCAAACACGACAATGGATGCAACCGCCTGAATACGGGTATTTTTTTGGCGCACCAGCATATAAATCCACCCCGCCAACGCATAGCTAAGGCTATTCAGCCGATTGGTGCTGGTGATGGGGCTAAATTCATCGGGGTCAATACGAGCGGTGCTGGTCAATGCGTCAATGGCACGTTGATGTTTTGGCTTAGACATCGCCATGCACCTCATCTTCTAATGGGGGGACAATCGCCTCAGAAATGCCCAAAATACGCAAAGCATTGGCTTGTTCTGCCCACATATTGGCTTTATTTTCTGGTGTATCGTGGTCATATCCGAGCAGATGTAATGCTCCGTGTACCACCAATAATGACAAATTATCGGTGAAATTTTGCCCCACCTTCTCTGCTTGTGCCTTCGCATACGGATAGGCAATGATGAGGTCGCCCAAATATGGCGGTTCATCGGGCATGGGGATGGGTGGTTCATCTGCAGGAAAAGAGAGGATGTCAGTTGGAAAATCCACATCCCGAAATTGCAGATTCAGCGCCCGTACCGCTTCATCATCGGTGATAACCACCGTCACACCCGCCTGTGGGTCAATATCATGGGCATTTATCACCGTTTGAATGGCACGGATAAGGGCTTCATCAGGGACGGGGTACTGATTATCATTTTGAATTTCAATGGATGTCATTGGTATTCTTTTCCTCTTTTTTCTCATTCGATTTGCCATTTTCATCGGCTTTTTTGAGGCGTGGCACTTCAAGCAGAGGAGCATCGCCATCATCATCATCTTTCACAGGCACAACTACCTTTGGCACAGATGTCGTGGTTTTTGCGGTGATGATAGGTATTTCGCCCGTTAATCGTTTATCAGCATTGGTCTCTTTAATCGGTATAGCGACCATTTCTGTCGAGGTGACAGTCGCCAGTGGGGTTGGGGTGGGTGTGGGTTTGCGAACACGCGCCACCGCTTCGGCATAATTAATACGTGGATGAAACACTGCTTGGAGCATTTCCACAAAAATCGTGTAAATCTTCTGCAAGTCGTTGAGGGTCAAGTTTGATTCGTTCAATTGACCACTTTTACGGCGTGCCTCAATGACATCACGCACAATTTCTTCAATTTCGCCCTTATTCTTGGGTTGACGCGCCCGCACCGCCGCCTCTGCCCCATCTGCCAACATCATAATGGCTGTCTCGCGGGTTTGAGGCTTTGGTCCCGGATAGCGAAAATCGTTGCTATCTACTTGTGACGCATTGCCATCTGCCAATGCGAGGGCTTGTTGATAAAACACAAACACCTCTTGCGTGCCATGATGCTCTCGGATGAAATCTCGAATCCGCGCAGGAAGCCGATATTGCTTACCGAGTTCATCGCCCTCTGTCACATGGCTGATGATAATTTCTGCGCTACGATAGGGGTCATTGAGGGCATCATGCGGGTTGCCCATCTCACCTTGATTTTCAGTGAAAAAAGCAGGATTCAACATTTTGCCAATATCATGATAGAGCGCCGCCACATGAATGAGTTGGGCATCTGCGCCGATGGCATTGGCGGCTTGGTCACATAAATTCGCCACTTGGAGCGAATGTTGATAGGTTCCGGGCGCTTCTCTGAGCAAGCGTTGGAGCAACGGCTGATTGGGTTGGCTCAGTTCTATCATTTTGAGCGCGGTGGGCATATTAAATAGCAGTGTAATGATATACATGCCAGCGATGGTCGCGGCGGCGGTGAGGATACCATTCATCAGGCTATAGACGATAAGCAAAATTAATTCCGATACGCGGTTGGGGTCTGTTGAGGTGATGACGAATGAAATCGCTACGGCTACATACCCAACGAACACCATCATCCCCGCAAAAAAGAAGCTATTGAGCCGTTCAGAACGGCGTAAAGTCAATGCGCCAATCATGCCACCAACGAGGATAAGCGCCGTATTTTCAAACACGCTACTGGTCATCAATCCCACCAAAAAGGCGAGCGCAATCACCCCAATAATCGCAATCTGATGCCCCGCAATCGCTACATAAATCAGCGCCAATGCCGCGGCGGGATAAATATAAAATTCGCCACTCAATGCCACCCGCGCCCCACCCAATACGATGAGGAATATCACTGCCAAAAGGGTGAGCAGGCGTGGTTCACTATAGAGCAATGAGGGACGAAAGCGGGCTAAATATAACCCCACCATCACCATTGTGATGATGCTCCCCAACCCTGCACGGACGGTTTCTTGCAGACGCTTGTCTACAGGGCGCAATAATCCGAGCTGATTGAGTGCTTCATAATCGCTAGGGGTGATGAGTTGTCCATTCGATACCACCAATTGTCCACGCTCAAAAAAGCGGATGACATCAGTCACCGCTTCCCCTGCCTGATTCCGCGCCAACGCCGTTGCTTCTTCGTTGATAGTGGCGTTGGGGCGGATTAAATCACCAATGAGGTCTACAATCACCGATGTTTCGCGTTCATCAAAGCGCACGCTAACCTGTGTGGGCAATTGTCCGCGAATCCGTGTGAGGTCGCCCGCCTGAATTTCGCCACGCATCACACGCTCTAGCACAGCAATGCTCTCAGAATCGAGTTCTTTCCATGTATCATCATCAAAATCGAGCAATTGCGTAATGGTAGATTCTGCCAAATCGAGTGCGGTGATAAATTGAATATCCTTCACCTTTTGCGCGGGGGATGCAAAGGTATCTCGGCGCACATTTTCGATATAATCCAAAATTTGACGCGCCAATTCTGCTTGTTGGCGTGCCACAGATGGGTCTGGGGAATTATAAAGTGGGCGTACTGCATCTTGGGCAGATTTACGCCGTTCTTCGGTGAGCGTTTGGCTGATATAGGAGGTGGTGGTCGGTGAATAGATGGTGGTTTGGGCAGTCATGCCCACTTCCAATGTCGCCACACCACCTTGCACAACAAAGATATTCTCAAACGCAACCGTTAATGTGGCGATGAACAGAAATAAAGTCGCCGCGCCCACCACCACCAGCCGATACAAAATATTCTGGGCGCGGTCTTGGCGGATGTTAAACCGCCGTTCCAGCCATTTGGCGAGGAAGTCTATCATGATGTTTTTTAGCTCAACAACTCTTTGACAATTTGACTAACCAGTTTACCATCGGCAACCCCTTTGACTTTCGCCATCACAACGGGCATCACCTTATTAATTTCTTTTGCGCCAGATGCGCCTGTTTCTGCAATCACCGCACGCACAATGTCACGTACTTCATCGGCGGTCAATTGTTTTGGCAAGAATTTTTCGATGATGGTCAATTCCACTTTTTCCACATCAACAAGGTCTTGTCTGCCACCTTTTTCGTAATCAATAATGCTTTCACGGCGCTTTTTTGCCTCTTTTTGCAAAATGTCCATGATTTCTTCTGATGTCAATTCTTTACGCGAATCTACTTCCACTTGTTTAATGGCACTTTGCAACAAGCGCAACACATCACGAGTGGTATTATCTTTGCTTTTCATCGCTTCTTTGAGCGCATCATTCAAAAATGCTTTTGGGTCGGTCATGGTATTGCTCCTATTATTATCGTTCTCATTCATTGGGTGTCATCATTTGCACCCTTAAATCATAATATCCACCCCAAAAATGATTTTCTCCCCTTCTCCAGACTGGATGTAGGGACACGATATATCGTGTCCGTCGGGGTCAGGGGGATGAGGTTTATTTATCGCATTTTTATGCCACCGTCACAACACCCTCAATCACCTGTGTATGTTCATCATACACCCCTAACGTAACGGGGATAAGGTGATTGGTCAATGGGCGCGGATGAATGGCTTTCACGCGCAGGTATGTATCAGTATACCCCACGTTGATAAATCCATCAGGGGTTGCCCCCATCACATTCTCCCAAAGGACAGTTTGTTGCATATCCTGAAAGCGCATGGCATAGCGTTTTTGACCATTTTGGGCAAGCGCATGGAGTTGGGCGCTACGGATTTTTTTGCTCGCCTCATCCACATGAAATTTCATACGCGAAGCAGGTGTCCCCGGGCGCTTGCTATACCGAAAAATGTGCATCCCCGCAAAATCCATTTCTTCGATAAAGGCTTTGCTGATGTCAAATTCTTCATCGGTTTCATGCGGAAACCCGACAATCACATCGGTGGTGATACACACATCGGGGATGGTCACCCGCGCTTGATTGACCAACATGCGAAAATTTGCCTGATTGGTATTACGGCGCATCCGCTTGAGGGTGGCATCACAACCACTTTGTAGGGGCAGGTGCAAATGCCGACACAACCGCTTATTTTCCCACAATTCAAAAAAATCGGGCGATAAATCCCACGGTTCTAATGACGATAAGCGCAGGCGGGGAATATCCGTCTCGGCTAAAATGGCGCGTACTAACGCCGATAGCCCATATTGCTCACCCCTATCGTGTCCATAACTGCCCAAATGCACCCCTGTGAGGACTGCCTCTTGATAACCCATCACCTCATGCAAATAGCGAATTTCTTCGACCACATCCACCAATGAACGGCTACGCCCTTCTCCGCGTGCGATGGTCGTCACACAAAAGGTACAGCTATTATCACAGCCATCTTGTGCTTTGATGAAGGCGCGGGTGCGCCCTCCCCCTTGTGACTCACGGGCGAGGGGTTCATCATCAAATGGCTCAGATTTTACCCCTGTGAGTTGCTCCACCAGCGTATCTTTGCCCATGTTATCTACCACACGGGCGACACTGGGCAAAACAGCAATTTCATCTGGCGAAATTTGGGCATAGCACCCTGTCACAGTGGTTTGGGCATTCGGATTGAGTTTATGCAGGTCACGAATCAAATGCCTGCTACTGCGCGTGGCATCTTGTGTCACGGCACAGGTATTCACAATAAATTGGTCGGCTTCTTCTGGTGATGCCACCACCTCATGCCCTTGTGCCGTCAATTGACGCGCCATTTGGTCTATTTCTGCCTGATTCAATCGGCATCCCAACATGCGTAAATGGACTTTCATAATTCATCACCTCACGGGGAATAAATGAGTACATCATCGAACACCACAATAAATCCCTCTGGTTGTCGTTCATCCAAATCTAAACCAACACCAACATAACCAAATGGAATGGCATTATCTACCAATTCGGTTTTCATCGTCCCCATACAATTCCCGTTAAAATCGAAGGTACTCACACCATCGGGGCTATCTGGGATACACAATTCTAGCAATTGGTCGTTGATATAAAACTGGAATGTGTCACCTTTGCCCACCACCCGCAAGTGGTTAAGCGCATTTATATCGCGGTTGATGTTATCTATCACAATCCAATTACTCATGGGTTTCATTATGCCATCCAAAACCCGTATTACCCGATATGAGCCATCGTTGCTCAAAATAAATAGGTAGTAATTTTGAGCATCATAGCGCCGAAAAACCACACCATATCCATTATTATGAGAGCCATCAAAATTGCCCTCCAACAGACGTGCTGAAACTTGTATATCAAAATCGGCTAAATAGGCTTGCCAATTAGACAAACCATGTTGACCAGTTAAGGATGGTACAGGCTCAATTGCCATACGTAAGACCCCGTCTTGAACGCGATACGAAAAGTTACTGCGTTCATCTTGCGACCAATCTGCCATATCGCCATCAAAGCTGGTTGCATAAATAAGCTCACCCGCAGGGGCAGAGACAATATAATGCCACCCACCCGCAATACGGCTCAATTGAAAAATCGCCAAAAATGCGACGACTAGGCTTGCTAAAATGAGTAATTTTCTCAAGGTGATTGTTATGCCTCTATCAAAGGGGGCTAAATCGCGCTCCCCATATATATCAAATGGGTGCAAGGATATGATACATCATGTCCATGAATAGCAACTTAACAGCAAAATCGCTCTTTTACCTCACCCCCCTGCCCCCTCTCCAAATTGGAGAGGGGGAGAAAACCATTAAAATGGGTGGGTGTAGGGGCGCAACATGTTGCGCCCTTACGTCCTCGCCAGACTTGGCGAGGGGATTTAGGGGTGAGGTTGATTTTTTAAGTTGCAGTATATGGGATATGATACATCATGTCCTTACAATTTATGCCTACACTATAAGGAATTTTAGACATATCATCAAGGGCATTATGGTCTGGGGGTTATTTCTGCGGTGGCTTCTGGTGTTATTTCTGCGGTGGCTTCTGGTGTAATTTCTGCTGTGGCTTCTGATGTGCTTTCTGGCGTGATTTCTGCTGTAGCTTCTGGCGTTATCTCTGGGGTGGCATCAAGCAATGCCTGTAGCGCATCAAAGTCGAATACTTCGCTTTGGCGTTGGGCATAAAAATCATCAATAATGGTGTTGATAATTTCTGAATCATCCGCTATATCCCGCGCAAATTGCAACCAATAGTCGCCTTGTTGGACATCGTTTTTGGCATAATAGGTCAATCCCAATTCGATATAATAAGCGGGGTTGTTGGGATTTTGCGAAATAGCCCTAACCAGCGCGTCCAAACTCGCATCCAATTCGCCCACACCACGCAAATATGTGCCATACAGATAATTGGCTTGGTCATTGAGTGGGTCGGCTTGCAAGGCACGCATAAACCAATCCAAAACCGGTTTGCCTTGCATATAACGGGAAAAAGCGATATATCCCATCTCGCGTGCGCCTACCCCATCGTTCAAAATAACATCATTCACCAATGCCAATTGAAACGCCAATTCTGCCAAGTCCCAACGGTCAACATTAGCTAAAATTAGCCCCAATTGGAGCGATTTTTCCGCTTGCCCCACATCCGATGTTATCACTTGCAATATCGCAGTTGCCGATGGCGCGAAATCTGGCGATGCCAATAATGATTGAAAACGGGCTTGCCCCTGTTCAATCATATCGGCATCCATGTTCATAATCATCAACACGCTATAATGCCACATTGCCCATTCGTTGGTTGGGTCAAAGTTCAATAGGCGAAATAACGCGCTGGTGGCGTTTTCCCATTGTTGTAATTGGATATACGATTGTGCCAATAATTCCAAGCGAGTAGCGCCTGTGAGATTGGCACGTTCCCAATACACCACCGCAGAGGCAAGATTATTCATCTGAAAATAAATATCACCCGCCAATTGATTGAGGTCATCTGTCCAACCCGTTTGTTGGGCTTGTGATTGAATGTGATAGAGGGCTTGATGCAAGCGTTCTTGTGCGCGATTCAGCCTGATGGGGTCGGAGGATTGGGCAATAAGGGGGAGTGTGATACAGATAAAAAAACTGATGATAGCGCCTATCATCAAGTTAACACCAAAAACATCCCCTATCCCCCCGCCCCCCTTATCCCCACCGAGTGGGGAAAGGTGGTGAAAACCATTTTTATGATAGATTTTAGCCCCTCTCCATTTTATGGGGAGGGGTTGGGGAGGGGATAAAAACCTTAATCTTATTAACAGAGGGTTGAGGTGCTTTTTTTTCATGACGCGGGCGAAATATCCAATGCCTTCATGACAATGGCTTCAAATTCGTCGGCGCTAAATGGCTTAATCAGATACCCATGTACACCTTGCAATTTGCCGATGAGCCGATTGGCGGGGTCATCGAGTGCGGTAATCACAATCACTTTAGGCATCGCGCCATTGCTGGCATCGAGCCGTTCTTTGATGGCATCCATAATTTTCCACCCTGTCGTATCGGGCAAGGTGATATCGAGCAAAATAACATCTGGGTTCAATTCCCCAAAACGCGCAACGGCTTTATCGCCATGGGTGACATGAACAATTTTCATATCCATACGTTCAATCATGGCAATAATGACTTCTGCCAATGCTTCGTCATCTTCTGCCAACAACACAATTTTTTGAGACATAGCTACCATCTTTTTTTCGGATTGGGGCAGGGAAATCATATCCCCGATGGTTGCCGATTCATCGGTGGTGGGGGTATCTGAAAGAGATAACTTAAAGGTTGTCATCACTGTCATATTCGGCACATCAGCAGGGAAATTAGGTATTGTGGTCTCGCCACCCGTCAAAGAGGCATCTTGGGCTTCATCATCATCTTTGCCCTCAGCACCTAAAATCACCATCGCCACCAAGCCCGTTTCTGCCGCCAAATTATATTCCCGTTGGCGTAATATGGGCAATTCTGTGGTCATACGATGCTGATGTTGCGAATTCTCGTGACCTTCTGCGGCTTCCGAATATCCTTCCGCCATGTTCAAGTCCTCTTGTGGCTCATAAGTTGGCGTTTGTGTACCCATTACATCCCCTAATGGTTGATAGGAATCAACCCAATTATAACACATCTACCCACATTCTACATGCTAGAGATTTGTACGAAAACCCACCGACATAGGCTATAATTACCCGCATGAAAACTTATCCCACACTCCATTCTCATACCATGATTACCCTACCCCATAGGGGGCTATGTGGCATTATTGGCATTGCACCCAATTTTCACATTTATGCAGAAGAACTCTATCCGCCTCACGACACCGTTGCCCAACATATCCTCAGTCCAGATGGTGTCTTTGTGCAGTCTGTAGATGAAACCCATGACCCATTATTAACACTCCCCAAAGACCTCATTATGCCCATTACACCGCCCACATCACACCCGCTTAATTATCGTGGGGGACGGTTTCGTGGAATGCGCGAGGCAGAGCGCCTCAGCGAATGGGCGCGTCCGTTTAGCATTGCAGAAAAAATGACCTTCATCAGCAAATTGGGATTAGCCATTAGCCCCATACAACTTTTTGGCATGATAGAAAGCGCCGTCCTCAGTTCTGCACCATTGGGGGATGGCTGGTTTGTGGTGTGTCGGCGGATGGTGTTGGCACTTGCCCTCCCAAAAGTGGCATATGATACCAATCTCATCCCCTATGATTATGATGGTCATACCCTACAAACAGCACATCTCTATCATGAATCGTGGGAAGACTTTGCACCCATTGAAGCGATATTAGCGGGGCTTGATGGCATTTATCTGAAGATGGCACACGATTGTGTTGTCATGGGGGATAAAGTCATCATCTCCGAAGGGGGTGGAATGGGTGAAAACAATACGATTCACCAATGGTCTATAGCACATCCACCCAAAAGCGATTAAGATAACTCGCTATGGGCGGATAATAGACTATCTGCCATAACCAACAATGTTAATTTGGAGTGTATATCGGCAGATAATGATTTATTTGCCACAAAAAAGCCTATGACAAAATATCTCGTGTTATTATTTTTGGGGGCAATCGCCCTGTGCTGGCATCCCATCCCAACCCAAGCACAAAGCACCATCACCGAAATTTGCCCAGAAATTCCCCTGCAAAATCGGTGGGAAGGCTTTGATGGCGGTGGGGTTATCCTCACCTCATTTGATGGCTATTCGATGTGGACATACGATGTAGCGCGAAATGTGCGCTATGCGCTCGATGGCGTGCCTGCATGTGGTACAAATTGTCATCTGTCGCGGGATGGGGCATGGATAACCTATTTGCGCGTCACTCGTGATGATTTCATCCGTACCGCCTATGGCAAAATGCGACTCGATGGCTCTCAGCGCACCCTCTTGGTCGAAAGTGTGGCAGAAATTGAATGGTGGTCAAATAATGCCCTGTTGGTATGGGATAGGAATCATAACACCGCCTATCTGCAATCAGAAGATGGCTGGCGTTTTGAGACATTAGATGTACGTGGTATCGTCACGATTCAACCAACGGGCTATTGGGGCTTATATATCACCGCCGAGGGCGATACTTTTTATCGGTCACTGCTCAATTTACGCACCCGTGACCTGCCCATAGATGAACAAAAACGCACCGATTTGGGCGAATCCATCCGCTATTTTAGCACAGGGGCATGGTCATCCAACGGCAAACAATATGCCTATGTCATGTCTATGCCACAAGCGGATGAATCCCTATCCAGTGAAATTTTCTTGTTTGAACCCAACACTCAAGCCATCACCCAAGCCACATCGCTCACAGAAGAATATGGCAACATCCGCATTAACGGACTCGCACCAAATGAGTTGAGCTGGTCGCCTGATAACAAAAAAATTGCCTTTTGGGTGATTCCATTAGGGGAAGATTCACCAGAATCCCCAACACAAAATGGGTTATTACACGTTTTGAACACCGAAACAGGCGACCTGACTTATTATTGTGGCTATGAATCGGTCATCAACACACCGAATCCGCCCAAATTACGGTGGTCGCCCGATGGACTGTATATCGCCTTTGGGGGAAATCCCCCCAATGATGAGCGCGGGGCATTGCTCATGGCATTACACACCCAAACAGGGGTCGTGCATGTTTTGAGCGCAGGTTTGGCAAGTACATTCGGAAACACTGACGTTATCGCATGGGGGGTATTGCCGTGATTTCATTCCGCTTTTGGCTGGCACTAATGACACCATTCGTCTCACATCCGCTTTATATGCGCCGTGGGGTATGGCAACCCACTCCACATATAGAACGGAAGGGGCGCTGGGGGAAAATCATGCACTTTTACTCTGAGCATGAGGTTGACATCATTTGGATGACAGCCTTGCTCACGGTGATACTCATTTTCATCATTGGCTTGGGAACACTGGTGGTCGCAGTCATCATCGTTTCTATCGGCACAGTCACCGTAGGATTTCCTATTTTACTCGCATTAGCTGGCACAATTTATGGCATGGCAAGCGCCTTAAACATCAGTGGGGCAATCATCAATGAACGGCTTCAGGGGCGTTATTTGATATTGGGTGTGACCCCTAGCGGATTTTTGGGGGCATCATGGGCATTATGTAGCCTATCCATTCAAAATAGTCGGTCATTACGGCAATTACGTGGGCTATTGCGTGGCATTTATACCATGATGAGCCTCTTGTTATTATTGCCCTTTTTATTGACAAGCCTCATTTATTTAGCCAATAGCACGTTACCCCAAATTTATAATTTATGGAGCATTTTAGTCGTCGCTTTCAGCTTTTTGGCATTTTGTTTGGTAGATTTTTTTCAATCGGCATGTGTGGGCAGTTTATTGGGCATCATCGCCGCCCATCATAGCGAAACCCGCGCCAACACCCAAAACTCGGTCATGAGCAATTTTTTGGCGTTGCAATTGGCAGTTTATTTGATAGCAGGTTTTTTTGGCTTTTTCATCATCCCCTCTCTTTTTTCGCTCATCAATTACCCCATCACCCCATTTTATGGCTATATCTGTGTGGCAATTTTATATGTTGTGCGCGAAGTCCTCATCATCGCCCTATGGCATGGTTTGGCAATTACGATTGATGATGATGTAGACCAACTCAACCGCCTCACACGGATTAAAATCAAAGACCGTTCATGGATGGGTAATTTTGCCCGCCGTATTTTGGGATTGCTATGGCGTAACCCATTGGATTGAAAGGCGATAGTATGTGGCAAACATTTTTGATATGGCGTGTAATGAACGCGCCACTGCCTGTTTTTAATCCCTTTCGCAAATTGCTCAAACTCAAATTACCCAATAGTGCCGAAAAATCGCCGTCTAGTTTTTGGAGTCGTGCCTCATCATGGCTACCCAGCCAAATGATGGGGTGCTTGGTTGGGTTGGGCGTGGTCATCCTCACCGTATTCGTATCATTGTTGTGTATCATTTTCATAACCCCTGTGGTATTCCTCTTTTTTGGGTCATTACCTGCCCTCATGTTCATGATAAGCATCTCATTTGGGGGGTATCTATCCCTAAAAATCACCAGTAAATTAGGAAAAATCCGCATAGCGGGCATTTATGACCTCATCGGCGTGACTGCTTATGGCGACCAACGGGCTACATGGCTCATTGGGCGTACCATTTATAAAGACATCCTCTGGTTAAAAGACACCCGTATCATGATGAGCAACAGTGTATATATCCTCATCGGCTTTTTGACGCTGATGTCGGTATTAGGCATCATTAGCGCCCTCGCAACCCCCGCCACCAGCACCATTAATCTTCTTTTTTTAGAAACCGTCATGGGGTTGGGATTTTTGACGATAGCGGTTTATTTAAGTTTTGTACAAGCGATGGTCATCGGCTATTTGATAGCATTATGGAGCATTGACCTATCGAGCGATGGGTTAAATCGGCTGATTGCCACCGTTGGCGGGTTTTTGGGGAGTCAATTGGTGGTATATCTCATTGCCTATCTCATCCTTGCTATCGGATTGCCCGCGTTATATGTCAGGATGAAATGGGATACCTTCATCACATTGGGGTTAGCGCAACTCATCGGACTCGCCATCTTGCATGAAATGTTAGTGCGGATGATGTTGCGCGTATTGGCACGCCAAGCAGAATTGCCTTATGCAATGTGGCGCTCAGAAATAGGGATATAAGCCATGTGGCAAACACGCTTGATATGGCGCATCATCAATACCCCCCTGCCCAATACCAATCCGTTCTACAAATTGCCCCTCATTGCCCCCAAAAAAATCGTCAAAAAACGCAAACCTTTTTATTCCCCTCTCTTATTATGGATGGTCATTTTGGGTGGCTTTTTGGCATGTATGGGGTGTTTCTCGATTGTTGTGCTGTTTAGTATAGGCTCAGTTAACATCATCTTTGCTATCACATTGCCATTCATCATATTTTATGGGTTTGCTGGAGGCGATGTATCCCTAAAAATCACCGCCAAATTAGGGAAAATGCGGTCTTTGGGCATATCTGACCTCATCGCTGTGACCAGTGATGGCATTTATCTCGCTACATGGCAAATTGGGCAGATTATTTATCATCGGATTGACTGGATTAAAAGCGCCCGCATCGTCATGAGAGTTGGCATTTATTTGGTATCCCTTTCGTGGGTACTTACCCTCATTGTTCAGGGTGCTGGTGTCATAATGAATACCCTATCACTAGCATCATTTTGGTCATTGGTCACAGAAATTACCAATTTGGGATTTTTGATGATATTGGTCTATGTGAGCTTTATCCAAGCAATCATCATGGGCTTTTTGGTGGGGATATGGAGCGCATTGCTCACCGCCGATGATATGACGCGGTGGGTCGTCACCATCGGCGCATTTTTGGGGGAACAATTGGTGTTATATCTGGTGGCTTATTTACTCCTTATCACGACGCTATCCCACCTATATCCCGTCACAAACTGGTCAACATCCCTAATCAGTCACTTGATGCAACTCGTCGTGTTCATGTTTCTCATCGAAATTCAGATACAGGGCATGTTGCGCCTGTTGGCTCGTCAAGCAGAATTGCCCTATGCGGTTTGGGCATCTGAACTTAATATCTCACAAAAATAACGGCGCATTTGCACATGCCGATTTTTGGGCGCGAGCAATAATACACGGTCATCTGCCTCAATCCGAGTAGAACCATTGGGGGTTATAATGTCTGCGTCGCGCCCAATGAGCATCACCAAAACACCTTGCGGTAAATGTAATTCCACCAATGATTTTCCAACCACCTCAGCATTCTGTGGCACGGTAAACTCGACCAAATCATTGGCAATCTGGTTATCATCCATAATCACCGCCAATGGTGATTTTTTGGCGACATACCGTGTGTTATAGACCCCTAGCCAATGTGCCATCTTCACCAATAATGGCGCTTGTATCATTACGGATGTGACGACGATGAAGAACACCAGATGAAAAATCGTGTCGGCTTTATCAATGCCATATAAAAGCGGAAATGTCGCCAAAATAATTGGCGCGGCACCACGCAATCCCACCCATGAAACAAACAATTTTTCGCGGATAGTGATATGAAACGGGGCGAGTCCAATAAATACACTCAATGGGCGTGCCACAAGGATTAAAAACAAGCTGATGAGCAATCCGATGGGGGCAACCATCACCAAACGAGAAGGGAAAACCTGCAAGCCAAGTGTGAGGAACATCACAATTTGCATCAACCACGCCACCCCATCATGAAAACGCAACAAACTGCGTTGATGGATGAATTTTTGATTACCCAACACCAACCCTGCCAAATAAACCGCCAAAAATCCATTACCACCCACAAGCGCCGTCACACTATAAACCAACGCCACCAATGCCAATGTCAACACAGGATACAACCCGTCATAATCCAAATTGATGCTATTCAAAATTTTCACCATCAATTGCCCCATTACCAACCCCAATACTGCCCCAAACACCATCTGTTGTAGGAAAAATACGATGAGGGTCAAAATGCTGGTGTCGGGTTTTTGAATAAGGGTGAGCATCCCCAACATGAGTACCACCGCCATAGGGTCATTGCTCCCCGATTCCAATTCGAGCAATGGCTTTAATCTGCCTCGCAAATGTACCGCTTTGGCACGGAGTAAGGTCAGGACGGTGGCGGCATCGGTGGCAGAAATAATCGCTCCCAATAATAACCCCTCATAAAATGTGAAACCAAAGAGGAAATGGACAAATAATGCCACCGAGAAAGCCGTGATAAATACCCCAATGGTCGCCAAAGAAAACCCGCGCCACATCACTGGTTTTATCTCTGCCCAATGTGTATCTAACCCGCCAGAAAATAAGATGAGGACGAGCGCCACCACGCCTATTGAATGAGCAATATCGGGATAATCAAAGTGGATACCACCAAGCCCATCTGACCCTGCCAACATCCCTATCCCCAAAAAGAGCAATAAGGCTGGCACACCAGAATAGCTGGCAAATTTGCTGGCAAGGATGGCTAAACACAAAAATCCGCCCGCAAAGAGCAATAGTGTTTCAATATGAATCATCTGTTTATCCTTATAGTAATAAATCGCAATAAACAGTTTATAACGTATTTTTGCGATATATGCAAGAATTGGCACTATCATCATGTATAATAAATATGAGTGATGTTTTTTATCCCATGAGGCTTGTGATGGACGAATTTCTGCCAATTAAATCATTTCGTGTCAAAAATTTTAAGGGGATTCGTGATAGTGGCGAAGTCCGTTTTACCCCGCTAACCGTATTCATCGGCAATAATGGCTCTGGTAAAAGTAGCCTGATTGAGGCATTGCAGACCTATCGGCATATTGTAAATTCTGGACTTGATAGGGCTATGCACATTTGGCGTGGTTTTGAAAATATTCATAATCCCCCTATTAGCCTTATGGATAATAATGGAGATAGTCCAATTAGTGAAAGTATCGATTTCGTCATAGAAGGAGAACTTGAGACTTTTGCTTACGAAATTAAAATGCTAGTGCAACTAACACAACAAAATAGTAACAATAGGAAAATAGGGATTTCAGAAGAAGTAATTAGTTTAAATAAGAAAGTCTTTTTGAAGCGTGACGAAACTGGAAAATTATATTTTGGGGATAAATATATGACGACCCCATTACAAACAAGCACATCTATCCTTGCACCACCATCTGGGATATTACTCATTGCTGGAGCAACTAATCAACCATTAAATACGCGGTATGTAACTAATATCATGCAATTTATCTTAAACTGGAAATTCCTTACCCTAAATCCTGATGAGATGATAAACCCACTCAGATTACAAGAAACTAGCAGCACTATTAGGTTAGAATCAAATGGCTCAAACATCGCAGAATACCTTATGGATATTCGCAAACAGAGCCAAGACGCTTATGATGGCATCATTGAAGCCCTAACATACGTTCTACCTTATCTCAAAGATATGCAACCCAACATCACAACCGAATTAGAACGCACTGTTTATTTGCGGATGCACGAAGGTGATTTTACTGTACCACAATGGTTACTTTCGACTGGCACAATGCGGATTTTATGCTTGCTGGCATTGTTCCGCCACCCCACCCCACCGCCTGTTATTTTTATTGAAGAAATTGAAAATGGGTTAGACCCGCACACAATTCAATATATTATCGAAGAAATTCGTAGTCTAATTGTGACAGGCAAATCACAAGTGGTCATTACCACTCACTCGCCTTATCTGCTGGATTTACTCGATTTATCGCAAATTGTTGTCGTAGAACGCGAAGGTAGCGAAACAACCTTCCATCGCCCTGCTGATGATGAGTCATTGCAGGCATGGTCAAAGAAATTTTCACCCGGTCAACTATATACCATGAATCGTCTTGCACATCAGGAGGGGTAATGAAGGTGGGGTTAATTGTAGAAGGATTAGCAGATATTCAAGTATGCGAATATTTGGTCAAACAATTTGCACCGCATATCACTCTTGAGAAATCTATTTCAATGATAAATAAACCCAAATTGATAGCAAATTGTGGTGAAAGTGCCTCACTTCTATTAGAACAAGGATGTGACCGTGTGGTCATTTTATGGGATTTATATCCCCCATGGGGAGAAAAAGATGCAAAACCGTGTCGTAAAGAAGATAGAGATGCCATTATCGAATCACTTAAAGAATCGCTTAATCCAAAAGACCAGAAAAAAGTTTTTCTGGTTTGCATTGAAAATATGCTAGAAGCATGGTTACTCTATGATGAAAATGCCCTAAAAAGTGTTTTATCCCGCCCAACACGCCCAATCAAAAAACTCACCTTAGATAAACATCCAGAGCGAATTCCAGACCCCAAAGCCTATTTAATTGCTTTATACTCCCAACATGGCAAAGGGAGATATACAGACTATATAGATGCCATCAAAATTGTGCGTTTATTAGATTTGTCACGACTTCGCAAATGCGAAACATTCGTCCGATTTGCCCTAAAAGTTGCCGATATAAAATTATCATAAATTCCGCAATGGCTATAACCCCTATATTCATCTATCCCCCCACTATGCTATGATAGAAACGATGATTAGTTGTAGAGAGAAAGAGTGAATAATCAGTGAGCGATATTATCTCCCTCGATGATATTTCTACCCCCAATGCCGATTGGCAACCAGACCCCAACCATCCCCGTCGCCGTCCCCCGTGGATTCGCGTCAAAGCCCCTAGTGGCGAAACCTACGAAAATGTGCAAAGCCTCATGCGGAGCAAAACCCTTCATACCGTGTGTGAAGAAGCACAATGCCCTAATATTGGGGAATGTTGGGGACGCGGAACAGCCACATTTTTGATGATGGGCGATACCTGCACCCGTTCTTGTGGTTTTTGCGATATTAAAACAGGTCGCCCTAACCCACTGGATTGGGCAGAACCAAATCGTATCGCAGAAAGTGTGCGGGCGATGGGTTTGCGCCATGTCGTCATTACCAGTGTGAATCGGGATGAACGCCCAGATGGTGGTGCGCCCATTTTTGCGATGGTTATCAAGCGGATTCGCCAATTACAACCCGGTTGTAGCATTGAAGTCCTCATCCCCGATTTTAAGGGGAGCGAATCGGCACTCAAAATTGTCATGGATGCCCAGCCCGAAATCTTGAATCATAATGTCGAAACTGTCCCGCGCCTATTCAAAAAAGTACAACCACAAGACAATTACGAATGGACACTCGCCACATTGGGCAACGCAAAAAAGATGCAACCCCTCGTATTGACCAAAAGCGGTATCATGGTCGGCTTGGGCGAAACATTTGACGAAGTGGTCGAAGTCATGCGCGATTTGGTGACTGTCGGCGTGGATATTTTGACCATTGGACAATATTTACAACCGAGCAAAAAACACTTGCCCATAGAACGCTATTACACGCCAGAAGAATTTGACAAACTTCAGGCATTGGGCAAGGAAATGGGTTACAAATGGGTCGAAAGTGGTCCGTTGGTACGCAGTAGTTATCGGGCAGATGTTCAGGTGCGTGAACTTTCAAAATTGAATTTCATTCACACACCAGTTGCTGTAGAATAGTAATAATCTTGGCAAGGGTGTAATATAGTATATGTGCGTAAGGGCGCAACATGTTGCGCCCTTACAGTAGCTAAAACCAATATAATAACTAGAACAAAACGCTAAAAAATTAATAACAGCATGTCATCACTTATCTAGCGTTAATCAATTTCTATTGTAACGCTATGATAAAATAAAAATGTCTTAACAAAAGGTGACATAATAACAGTATGTGGGATGATGAATTGTCAAATTCACTAGGCATAGTTTTCAAATCTACTATATAATATTATGTGTGCATTAAGAACGTATTTTACTCGTGCGTTTGTATCATTTCTTTACGAGGTTTTGAACCAAAGCGAGGTGTTCGGTGATTCAAGAACTCATTGATAAAGCAGAGCAACAAGGGTTTTTAACCTTTGATGATATACTTGAACTCTTAGAAGATGACCCAGATAATACCCCATCCCTAGAAAACATCTTATATGAATTAGATGAATTGGGGATAGAACTCCGTTATGATTACGACATGGATATGATGATGAATCATCATCCAACACTCACCGATGAGCAAGAGGGTGAATTTGAGGGTGAAGAACTCTTACACGACCCCAGTATTGGTGATTTAACCGCCATTTCGCCAGATGACCCTGTGGGTTTGTACTTTCGCCAGATGGCACAAGAACCCCTCCTCAACGCCAAAGACGAAATTACCCTCGCAAAACGCATTGAACTCGGCATTAAAGCCCAAGAACGCCTAGAACGCCCCAGCACCCGCGAAAATTACAGCCAAGACCATATCCGCAAATTGCATAAAGTCGCCCAAGACGGACAACGCGCCCGTGAGCATCTCGGACGTGCCAATACGCGCCTTGTGGTGAGCATTGCCAAACGCTATATGGGTCAGGGATTGCCCTTCCCAGATTTAATCCAAGAAGGCAATGTCGGTCTGATGCGAGCCGTGGATAAATATGATTATGCGCGTGGCAATCGCTTTAGCACCTATGCCACCTGGTGGATTCGTCAAGCTATCACCCGCGCCCTCGCTCAAAAAACTCGCACCATCCGTATTCCCCTCCACATGACAGAACGTATCCGCCAAATGTATCGCACCGCCCAATCATTAGAGCAAAGTTTGGGACGCAGACCATCGCCAGAAGAAATTGCCGATGAGATGGATATGCCTGTAGATGCCATTCGGGGCATGATGGATGCCAGCCAGCACGCCATCGCCTTAGAGCGCCCTGTTGGTGAAGATGGAGATAGTGAATTTGGCGATTTTATCGAAGACCAAGATTCACCAAGCCCCGTAGATTCTGCGACACAACATTTATTAGAAGAAACGATTGAAGAAATTTTATCTGAACTCACCCCACGCCAAAGCCATATCCTGCGCTTGCGTTTTGGATTAGGTGGCGTAGAACCCCATACACTCGAAGAAATTGCCAATAAATTTAGCCTCAGCCGTGAGCGAATTCGTCAGCTCGAAAAAGAAGCCCTCCGTCGGTTGCGCCATCCTCGGTTAGCGCATAACCTAAGGGACTATCTTTGACAATTTTTAACCACATATAGATATTTTTATGAGGGCGCACAGTTGCGCCCTTTTTTATACCGCTCTACCCCTGCATAATGCCAATCGCCACCACAATCAGCGTTATCGTCGTAAAAATCATCAATCCCCAAACAAGTATAGTGACTAAGCGAGATTGTCCTTTTTCTTGTGATTCCACCTGCATGGTGGCACGTTTTTGATTGGCAATATTGCCCATACGACTCTCTGTGCCAAATTCAGTGACAGCAGGCATAATATCCAATAACACATTCAGCATATCCCGCGCTTGTTTATGATAGGGGTCTTTTGCCAGCACCCGTTCTAGGCTACGGCGTTTGACCACATTATCATCGCTCATTTTTGCCAACATCAGCCATGCACGGGTGTCATCGGGATGTGACATGACATATTTTTTGACAAGTGCTTCGGCTTCGTGGGAATCGCCTTGTTTATACAGGCGGACGGCATAAGTAAGGGGGTCGAGCTTTTCGGTAGTCATCATCTAATTTACCCTATAAAATTGGTCTTTATAGTCTCATTGTAACAGGAAATAAACCAAAATAGGGGAGTATAAACAACATTATAACGAGATTATAGCGAAATTATAGCGGTGACGGATGGGGCATCCGTCACCAAGGAGAAAGGGGGAATCTATCTATATCTGACTAAGCGTTAGGGGTCGCTTCTGCAGGAGGGGTTTCTGGAGTCGTTGCTGGGACAGGGGGCATCATATTACCATGTGGCATTTGCCCTTGTCCGTGCATGGGTGGCATGATTTGAATATTGGGCATCATACCGCGCATATCACCAAACAAGCGTTGTTCATGTTGACCCAATGTGGCTTCAATTTCGAGTGTTTCTTCGCCACGTAAGACGGTGAATGTGACCACATCGCCTGCTTCATAAGCAATCATACGGTCTGCGAGGGTGCGTTCTGCATCTACAGATTCGCCATTCACGGCGGTGATGACATCATCTGCCAACAACCCAGCGACTTCTGCGGGTGATTCTGGGTCTACAGACGTGACCAATGCACCTTCTGTCACAGACAAAGATTTTTCTTCTGCGAGTGTTGCATCAAGATTCAAGAATGTCAAACCAAGCCGTCCTTGATTGGACATCATCATACCACCCATACCGCCACCTTGACCAAAGGGCATCATTTCAAATAACTCGCCCATTGGGGGCATCATTTGTCCACCACGAATTTCAACCATAGCAGTTGAGCGTGCGCCGAGTGTTACCTCAACATCCATGCTTTCGCCAGCGCGGTCAACCGTGACCGTAATCACATCGTTGGGGGCAAATGTCGCAATAACTTCGGCGATGGTGGCAGGGGTCACTGCTTCGCCATTGATGGCGGTAATAATATCACCATCTTGTAAGCCTGCTTGGGCGGCGGGGCTACGGCGCATCACTTGGATGACGATTTGTTCGGCGGTGTTATCAAATGCCACACCTAAAAAGGGTGTATCGGCTGTAATCGTAACTTCTGGAGTGGGTTCTGGGGTAGATTCTTGGGCAGATACACCTGCGACCACCACCACTAATACGGCGACGAGTCCAATTGCTATCATAGAAATACGATTTTGTTTCATAGTGTTTTGTGTCTCCTATAACCATTCATCTATGCGATGTCTGGTTATAGGATAGATGGCAAGCGTGAACAAATTGTGGTCTAGGTGTAACCAATTTGTAAAATCTATTTTTTCTTGTCGTCTTTTCTGTCACCACCGACCACAAACCCGCCCAACATGCTCCGCATGAGTCCTCTAAAGGTCTGTGTTTCGGGTTTGAGTTTTTCTTCGAGTTCCCATTCGGGCTTCATGCGCCGATTCAGCCATAATTCATATTCGGCGCTGGTCTCATCCAAGAAAGCCGTCATCGCCTTTTCGTCTTTATTGAGCAATGCGCTCCGTATTTGGGTCAAATTTTGGATAACCCCATCCAAATGACGCGCCAAATCAACAGAGCCATTCATCCAAACAGCACGCAAATCATCGGGATGGCGGTCATAGAGCGAATGGGTGAGCATCGCAAAATCGGTATTAGAGACGCGCACCATATCTGTCCAGCCAGATGTCTTAAACAGGCTATAAAATGCCACCGCGCCCAATAATGAAGGCAAGGCTTCGACTGCTGTGCTGAGGACATCGTATTCATTGACATCATAAAAATGGGGAATACTGCCCAAAATGTTTGAAATATCGGTAGCGAGCGCAATGGCATCTTTATCTGCCTTCACACTAGGCATGACCATCAATACACCCCGTTCAAAATAATCGGCGCTGGCATGTTCGGTATCCAGTACGCCATGAAAGAGATATTTGGGGTTCACCATCGCCGCCACGCTCATCACATGCCCTTTTGGGGACAGCAGACGCTCTGCCAATTGCATCATTTTTTGTTTGATGGGGGAAAAATCGAAAACCACTACTCCCTGCCGTATATCATTGGCAATCAGTGGATAGACCAATTCTGCTTCATGGGTGGCGAGTGTCACGAAGATAATATCTTTGTTGCGCGTCACTTCTTCTGGACGACTTTTAACCTCATCCACCGCCTTCATATTCTGGGCGACTTTGACATTATCAGGGATATTATCATATCCAGCCACGATAAATGTATGTCCACCGCCTTTTTCGGTATAGCGTTTGAGCGCCAATCCCAACGATGCCCCAACACGCCCAAGCCCCAAAATCCCAACATTCACGTCTGCCATAAAATTTCTCCTTTAGGTGATAATAAAATGGGCATGACCAAATCATGCCCCGCCCTATTTATGATTCATTTTGCGTGCAATTTGTTATGTACTTATGGATATGCGCTCAATTCACATCATCTGCCCGTTGCAAATCGCGCAGAGTATTGCCATAAGCGTGCAACGGACACGATTTATCGGCATGATGAGCAATGAGCCAGATTGTTTGTATTGATGCACCTGTCTCTGCGACCAAATCTGCACCCCATTGTGGATGACATTCTGCCACCACAAATGGTTTATACCACCAATTTTTTGCCGATTGCTTGCTCCATGACCAATACCGATTGGGAGCTATTTTGCGGATAATGACCGCCAGTGATTTTTGCCAGATTGCCAATGGGTAACAAATTTTTCCGCAATCATGTAATAATGCCGCCACCGCCACATCATGAGACACATCCCCCAAATAGCGCAACACATTGAGGCTATGTAATTGTTCACTGCGTTTCATCCGCTTAAATAGCGTCATTTGTGCTTCATTGAGATATTGCCCTGCGAGATCATAATCTACAGGATGTGTGAAGGCAACCAATGCCCTCACACCTTGTTGTAGCCGTTGTGCTGTTGCCATTTGCCTAAATTCCTACTGGAAGCCCGATGATTGCCCCAACAATCGCATAAAGAGGACGGGTGAGGATAAGGCTCAAAATATTAAGGGGCGACCCCGGTGGCAAAATAAAACTGATGAGAATCAGCGCAAAAAAGACGAATTGTGAATTTTGGGCTTGGCGCTTCCACCAATAGGCTTGTTCTGGTGGCAATAATGCCAATGTGATATGCCATCCATCAAGGGGGAACATCGGTAACAGGTTAAACACAAACTGCAACACATTGAACACAATCATGTAATAGAGCAGTTCAATGAGGAATTGGCTTGAATTCATGCCAAAAAGAATTCTAAAAACTATCCCCAAGACAATTGCTAAGAGCAAATTTGAGAATGGACCCGCCGCAACCGCCGCCAAATAACCCCAACGCGGATTCCGCATCCGTTGGGCGGCAATCGGCGCTGTCCCCAAAATACCAAAGCCAATGATTAAAAACATGATGAACCCGGGCCAATATATATGTACCATCGGATTCAATGTGAGTCGTCCGCTTCGTTGGGGATACGGATCGCCCATTAGATGTGCCACATAGTTATGTGCAAATTCGTGAACGGTCATGCCAATCAACACGCCCAAAAACGCGCCTAGCAAAAAACTAGGCTCAAAATTATTAGCAAAGAGTAACACAGGTCTCTCCTACTCTATCAGATATGCCTGCGGGCATGACGACATATCACGCCCCTATAAAAAACAGGGTTATAACCATTTAGAACTAACTATAGCACAGGTTGGCACATCTGTATAAACTATGTGATATGCGTTTTATTAGAAATCACAAAATTTTTTAGGAGACAATTTCGATGCCGACCCCTTTTGAATATGCACACGATAATGCACCGTCTTTTACCCAACAATTACTCGATTTACTCCGTATGCCCAGCATTAGCACCGACCCAGAGCGACAAGGGGCTGTGCAAGAAGCCGCCAATTGGATTGCCGATAATATGCGCCGTGCGGGGCTGAATAATGTCGCCATTATGCCCACAGGCACGTATACCCCACAAAAACCATCGCACCCTGTGGTCTATGGCGAATGGCTTGGTGCAGGCGAAAATGCCCAAACCGTCCTCATTTATGGTCACTATGATGTTCAACCCGCCGTCAAAGAAGATGGTTGGGATAATGAGCCATTTGAACCCACCGAGCGCAATGGCAAAATTGTGGCGCGTGGCTCATCGGATGATAAGGGGCAAATGTTCATCCACATCAAAGCGGTGGAATCTATCCTCAAAACCGAAGGCAAATTGCCCGTGAATGTCAAATTATTGATTGAAGGCGAAGAAGAAATCGGGTCGCCCAATTTGGTAAAATTCATCCAAGACCACCGCGACATGCTCAAAGCCGATGTGTGTATTATTTCCGATACGGGCATGGATACAGAAGAGCAACCGAGCATCATTTATGCCCTGCGTGGGTTGGTCGGATTTGAAATTCATGTAGTTGGTCCGCATAAAGACCTGCATAGTGGCAGTTATGGCGGTGCGGTGCATAATCCGATTCAGGCACTCACCGAAATTGTGGCAAAATTACACGATGAAAATGGCACAATCACCGTCCCCGGATTTTATGATGATGTGGTCACATTGGGCGCAGAAGAACGCGAAGAACTCAAAAAGACCAATCCGAATGAAGATTATTGGAAGAGCATCACCGGGGTTAAACAAGTGTGGGGCGAAAAAGAATTTACCATCCGCGAGCGCATCGGCGCACGTCCCACATTGGAACTCAATGGCATTGGGGGCGGTTTTCAGGGTGATGGCATCAAAACGGTGTTACCGATGAAGGCAATGGCAAAAATCACCTGTCGCTTGGTGGCACATCAAGACCCACTGAAAATTTTTGAGGCAGTCCGTGATTATGTGGCAAAAATTGCCCCACCAACTGTCACAGTCGAGGTGAAAATGCTACCGGGCTTGGGGAATCCGGGCTTGGTCGAATTGGATAACCCCTATATGAAAGCCGCCATCCGTGCCTATGAAAAGGCATGGGGCGCGAAACCCGTTTTCATGCGCGAAGGCGGGAGCATCCCCATCGTTGCCGATTTCCGCCGTGAATTGGGGACACCCGTCGTCTTGATGGGCTACGGACTCAATACCGATGGCGCACACGGACCCAACGAGAGTTTCACATTGAGCATGTTCCATCGTGGCATCCAAACGGCAATTCAATATTTATACGAAGTGGGGGTATAGTTGGGTAGCCGTTGGTTGCCAAACGAGAATTGCATCATTAGAATGAAAATGTTGTGATATAGATGCAGGTCTGTGGCGGATATACCTATAATGAGTTATCCGCCATTATAAATCCTGCCTATTTTGCGCTTATACTGATGGATAAAAGGCTTTTTATCCACCACCCATTAAACGATGTTTTTATGGATACCCTAAAAAAACGCCCATGACCCAATCAAACATAGCACGCCAACCAAATGTCAATCGCAATTTCATCCAACGCCAATTCAAACGGCTACGCACATTTTTTATGCCGAGTGATTTTATCGGTTGGATGTTGGTCACAGCCCTCACCCTCCTCATCCCCCTGTCGTTTTTTAGCGCCAGTTGGCCCCTGAATATGTCGGTCATCATCCCCATGACCTTCTTCAGTACCTTCTTTGGACTCATCTTCTCGCGCAGTCAATTTGGTGAATTGCTCGGACTCATCGTGAGCGCCACCTATGGCGTGTGTATGGCATTGCTCCTCAGCGCCATATCCCTCAACACCGATTTGAGCAGTGGTCTCATGCAGGTATTCACGCGCCTTGTAGAGTGGGTGGTTGCCGTCCAAACAGGGGGGATTAATCAGGATGACCTCGTGTTCACGGTGCTAGTGGCGGTGCTACTCTGGTTTTTGGGATACAACGCCTCATGGCACACCTTCCGCATTGACCATGTATGGCGCGTTATTTTGCCTGTGGGCATTATTTTGGGCGCAAATTTAATTTTTTATAGTGGCGATGCCGATTTAACTATCTATCTGGTTGGATTTGTATTCATCTCGCTCCTCCTGATAGCACGCTCGTATTTGGATAACCAAGAATGGGCATGGTATAGCAAAGGGATGCGTGCGCCCCGCCACCTGCGCGGACAATTTTTGGTCGCAGGGGCAATGTTGGCGCTGGTGACAGTCGGCGCAGGGGCATTGGTGCCATCTGATGATGTGCAAGAACGCCTCGATGATTTTCAACAATTTTTACAATCCGATGTGTTGAAAGAATTGAGCGAATTTTGGAATCGGCTTTTTTCTCCCATCGAAGCACAAGGACCCGTTACGGCAGATTATTATGGTGGTGATTCGCTCGATTTGGGTGGTGCCATCCGATTAGGCGATGGGACGGTATTTTTGGTGCAAGCACCCGCCAATCGGCGTTATTATTGGCGCTCGCGGATATTTGACACTTACGAAGGTGGCACATGGACACCCGCCGCCGATACCCGCCTGACCGATAACCTCGCCCCGACAGAATTACTCTCTGTGCCATCATCGGCACGCGAGGCGATTAACCAAACCTTCATCATCAAACTCAATGGCAGTCGGTTGGTGTATACTGCACCACAGCCCTATTCAGTGGATTTACCCACGCGCACCGATTTATTTTATACCGCCCCAGAAGGCGACCCATCGCGCGAAATGAGCGTCTCTGTGATGCGCCCAACACAAGTTTTGCGTCCAGATAGCACCTATACCGCCACCAGTTTTATGAGTACCGCCACCGCCACGCAACTCCGCAATGCAGGCACAGCCTATCCCGAATGGGTGCGCGGGTTATATCTGTATGTATCGCCATCGGTGACGCAACGCACGATTCAATTGGCACAAACGATTGTCGTGGAGGCGGGTGCAACCACCCCCTATGACCAAGCGAAGGCAATCGAACAATATCTGCGCGATAATATCACCTACAACGAATCTATCCCCACACCACCAAGCAATCAAGACCCTGTGGACTGGGTATTATTCGATTACAAAGAGGGCTACTGCAATTATTATGCCTCTGCCATGATTGTCATGTTGCGGAGCATTGGTATCCCTGCACGGATGGCGGCGGGCTTTGCACAAGGGAATTTTGATGTGGCGCAAAATGCCTATGTCGTGACAGAACGCGATGCCCACACATGGGTGGAGGTCTATTTCCCCGATTATGGCTGGATTGAATTTGAACCCACATCCGCCCAAGCCCCACTCCAACGCCAAGATGATGAATTGCTCCCCAATCCGCAACAAGAGAGCTTGCCGATTAGCACACCCACACCAACTCCATCGCCAACGCCAACACTCCAAGAAACACCCACACCCATTTCGACCTTTACGCCAGAGGCATCCTCTACGCCCGACCCCAATAATCAAAATCCGCCACCAGATGTGCCAAGCGCCACACCAACCTATACCCCTACCCCAACGCCGTCACCCACGCCGACCATCACACCTGTGATTGCACCCACGCAACCACCCGATTCTCCGCCAGACCAAGACGACCCCTTAGCGGCATTTTTACCCGCATTGGGTATATTACTGTGCGGATTTGTGGCGCTCCTCGTGTTATTGATGCTATTCACCTTCATTTGGTGGTGGTGGGAATGGCGCGGATTAGGCGCGATGAACCCGATTGTCCGCGCTTATGCCCGCCTAGACCGTTATTTGCGCCTGATTGGGATTCGTGCCAATCCGCAAGACACACCAGAAGAACGGCGCAGACGGGTTGTGAAAATTCTGCCCAAAGCCGATAAGCCTGTGAGCGCCATCACCCGCTTGTATACCGCAGAACGGTATGGGGTAAAGCGCAAAAATCCCGCCAAAGAATTGTCACAAAATGAGGCGGTAGACCAAGCATGGGCAGAAGCCCGCGCCAATATTATTGGCAAATGGCTAAATAAATTCCGCTTCTGGAAACGCGATAAGGATAAGGAATAAAATTCTAGGATGAAAAAAAGTCGGATATAATACTCATATCCGACTTTTTTATTGATGGATGGTTGCCATGACCAAAGAAACATTACTTGCATTAGCCGATGATTTATCCATAGAAAAAATTGATTCGCTCATTCAAACCCTCTATAGTATCAAATTTTATGTACATTTATGTACACGCCATTTGTTCATGCGCGTCATATAAGTTGAGTTATTGTCTTCTTATATAACCACACGGGCATAACTACAGATGCCCCTATCCCATTTGTTTTCACATTTGGGAATACTTTATAATTACTTTTTGCTCGTCTTTAACCAGAAGCTGATAAATCAGGCTGATTTATGTAGGTACGAGTATTTATGTTATTATCTGCTAAAATATAGATATTGTCAACAAGTCTCACAAGGTTTTTATGGGTTTTAGAGGATAAATTACCGTTCTTATGTGTCTAAATGTTCATAAAAATACATATTTGTCAATAAATGATGATACGATAAAAATCACCAAATTAGGGACAACCGATGAGGGATGGAATGAAGCCGAATTAGAGGCGGTGTTCGCATCCACACCCAAAAGTGGGGCATGGATTGTCGCCAATAATCCCGCAATTGGGGCATGGGCAGATATGGAAGGCGACACGCTAGAGTGGTCTATTCAATTGCGCCATCAACTAGAAACACTCGACAGTGGATTTGATACTTTACTGTTTTAGACGATTAAAAGGGGTTCTATAATGTCAAAGATTTTCATCTCTTATAGCCATGTTGATAAAGATTTTGTTGAAAAACTAGTTGAACACTGTCACATAGCCGATATTGATATTTGGTGGGATGATAGCTTGAAAGCAGGAGAATATTGGTCTCCGCAAATTGATGAGGCTATTACAAATGCTTCTGCTATGATTTTGATTCTCTCTCCTAATTCAAGTGTCTCACCCTATGTTACATACGAATGGGCATTTGCCAAAGGGCTAGGCAAAAAAATTATCCCTGTTATGTGTGAAAGTATCAATAGAGATACTCAGTTAGAAGCGAACATAGATACAATAAAACAACAATATGGGGTTAAATTACCCCAACCTCAAATCCACCCTGATTTTATCCTATCTCACCGTATTGATTTGAGTGGTCAAAACAATACACCACAAACTTGGAAAAAATTGATAAATCAAATACACGAGGTTCTTGGTAATTTTTTACTAACTAATTTATCACCTTACGCGCCAGATGCCGTTAAAATTGCCTATGCGGACTTAAAGAGTTCAGATGGAGGCAAAAGAAAAAATGCAATTTTAAGTCTTTCACTGATTGAAAGTCCTTATGCGGAGGATGCTTTAATTTTAGCATTAGAACATGACTATCTTGATGTGCGTTGGTGGTCAGCAGAAAAATTAGGGAAAAGGCGTAGCATAAAAGCTATTCCAAAATTAATTAAATGTGTGAGTGATGAAAATGATGATATTAGATTATATGCTGTTGAGGCATTAATCCAGATTGAGGATAAGTCTATTGAAGCAGGGCTAATTCAAGCATTACAAGATAAAAATCAAGATATTCGCAGAAAATCAGCCGAAACATTAGGCAAAATAGGAAGCATAGAAGCCATACCAAGTTTGATAAAAGCCCTTGATGATGAGGATAATCATTTTAGTGGCAGAATTTGTCAAATATTAGAAACTTTCGGAACACCCGCTATACCTCCTTTGGTAATAGCCTTTCAAGATAAGACTAATAGCGAACAAGTTCGTCAGTTAATTGCCACAATTCTTGGAAACATTCGTAGTTCAGAGGCTGTTCCTGTTCTCATACAATTCCTTCCTGATGACAGTTATATTGTTCGTCTCAAAATTATCAGTGCATTAGGTGATATTGGTAGTTCAGAGGCTGTTCCTAGCCTGATAGATTGCATTCAGGATGTAAAGGAGAATATACGCAGGCGAGCTACACAATCACTTGGCAAAATTGGGAGTATTATCGCTATTCCCAGCTTGATATTAGCCCTTCATCATGATGAGAGCTATCATGTTCGGGAAAGTGCCGCATTAGCATTAGGTTATATTGGTAGCCCTGAATCTCTTCCAAATTTGATAAAATCTCTTAATGATAAAGTAAGTTCTGTTCAGGAGTGTGCTATAAGGGCATTAGGCAAATTAGGGGAAAAAGGTAATTTAGATGCTATGAAAATTTTGATAGACATTCTAAAGGGAAATTTATTACTAGAATATGACTCACCATCAATACAAGAGACGGTGATATCTACACTATTATCCATGAATTCTAACAACCCGTTAGTAGGAGAGATAATCAACAAATATATACATAGCGGTTCATGACACCCCATACCCAAAACACATGACCTTCGTTACTAAAACAGGGCTTCATACAATGCTACGCTAATGGTAGACACTTAAAGTTAGTGCTGAGAAAGGCGTAGCGATGTTAAAAAAGGTACTCGTCCCACTAGATGGTTCAGATTTATCGTATCGTGCAGTCGAATATGCTCGCCAAATTATTGAGCCAAACGGGTGTATCACCCTCGTGACCGTCGTAGATTTGCCCGATTATCCGGGGATGTCGTATTATCCCGTTGGTGTCGTCTCGTATGAAATGCGTGCCGATGAACTTTATGAGCGCATGTTGCCACAAGCCAATAAATATCTCTCTGGCATTGCCGATACCTTGCGTGAAGCAGGCTATGGTGTCGAAATTGTTGCCCTAACAGGCGACCCCGCCGCCGTCATTGTCGAAGAAGCAGAAAAAAGCAATGTGGATGCCATCGTTATGTCTACGCATGGGCGTTCTGGAATCAGCCGTTGGCTGTTGGGCAGTGTCACCCATAAGGTGTTGAATGCAACCCATCGCCCCATGTTTATTGTACCAAGCAAGAATTAGCGATACACTATATCATGCAAATTAGAGGGGCAAGGGCGCAGTCATTTGCGCCCTTACCGTCCATATTAATAGTGAATCTTTTTGAAAAGGGAAAAAGTATGCTAAAAGATATTTTTGTCAAAGATTATATGTCGTCTACCGTGATTAGTGTCACCTCCGATACACCCATCACCCAAGCGCATCAAATCATGAAAAAGAACAACATCCGCCGTTTACCTGTGATTGATGATGGCAACCTTGAAGGTATGGTCACAATTGGCGATGTGCGCGAAGCCAGCCCATCTGGGGCGACATCGCTTAGTATTTGGGAACTGAATTATCTGTGGTCACAAATTAAAGTCGCCAACATCATGAGCAAAGATGTGCTAACTGTCCGCGCCAATGAACCGATTATTCACGCCGCCAAAATTATGTATGAAAGCAAAGTCAGTGGCTTGCCTGTCGTTGATGAAGTCGGCAGAGTCATTGGTGTTATCACCGAATCGGATATTTTCCGCATGGTTATCAAAGCCAACCTATAGATAAAAACTTAATTGGTAGTTGCCTCGCCAGAAGCTAAAGCATCTGGCTAATCACACTAAAGCCCCATAAATGGGGCTGATATGCCAAATAACTCGGAGAAATAGTCTTAAAAAACTTATTTTTTTCCTAAAAATTGGCAGAGCAACCTGCTTTAGCAGGTTTTAAATATTTTAGGCAGGTGCTTTAGCGCCTGCCGTAAAGTAATTGATGAAATTAGCAATTGAAGTAAATAACATTCCCTAACGGGCGCAAGTGGTTGCGCCCATGCCCCTTTTTGTGGTCTAATTAGCCCATCTTGAGATTTACTGGGAAGATGGATTAATATGATATGACGGTTATTGAGGCAGTGGGACTCACCAAAGAGTTACATCTGGGAAAAACAATCATCCATGCCCTACGCGGTGTGGATTTGACCATTGGGCGGGGCGAAATCGTCTCTATTATTGGACCCTCTGGCAGTGGCAAAAGCACCCTATTAGGCATTTTAGGCGGGTTAGATAAACCGACAAGTGGCACAATCGCCATTGATGGGGTGAATATTTCACGCATGAATGAAGACCAATTGACCGAAATCCGCAACGAAAAAATCGGCTTCATTTTTCAATTCTTCAACCTCATCCCCACCCTAACCGCGCTCGAAAATGTGGCATTGCCCATGCAATTCGCCAAAAAACGTATTGCCAATCCCAATAAACGCGCCAAAGAATTGCTCGATACCTTCGGACTCAAAGACCGCATGGGGCATCGTCCATTTGAATTATCGGGTGGGCAACAACAACGGGTGGCAATCGCCCGCGCACTCGCCAATAATCCGCCGATTTTACTGGCAGATGAGCCGACAGGCAACCTTGACCAAGAATCGGGGTTTGTTGTCATTCAGGCATTACGACAGATTCAACAAACATCCAATACCACCATTATTATCGTCACCCACGACCCAACCCTTAGTGATTATGCGGGGCGTGTGGTACAACTGATTGATGGGCGCATCCATCAAAATTCAGCCCCAACAATGCTGTAATCCTGTGTTATGATAGTAAGATAATTCGCCAAAAAACGGTAAGGTAAACACTCATGCAAGCAGATTTTGTCCTCGATTATGATGTGCTAAAGGCAAATATCGCCCAAAAAATTTATTTGATGGCGCGTGTCGTCTCTGGTGAAGCGGTGCATCACCAAAAACGCCGTCCACTCAATTTGAGCCTTGTGATAGACCGCAGTGGCTCAATGGCGGGGGATAAAATAGATTATACCCGTCAGGCGGCACAATTTTTGGTGCAAAATTTAGGCGTGAATGATACCCTATCCATCGTCCTCTATAACGACACTGTAGAGACGCTCCTCCTCCCAGAAAAAGTGCAACGGAAAGATGCTATCAGCCAAAAAATTGCTGAAATCAAGCCCAGTGGCACGACTAACCTCAGTAGTGGCTGGTTAGAAGGATGCAAATTGGTGGCGCAAGGACTCGATTCGACCAATGTGAATCGGGTTATTTTGATGAGTGATGGTTTGGCAAATCGTGGCGTTACCGATAAAGCCCAATTGGTCACAATGGCACAACAAAAATTTGGAGAAGGTGTCTCTACGACCACGATGGGCTTAGGGAATGACTTTAACGAAGATTTGTTGATGGAGATGGCAAGTTCTGGCGGGGGCGCATTTTATTTCATCGAAAGTCCAGAAGTCACCCCACAAATTTTCCAAGAAGAATTACAAGGCTTGCTGAATGTGGTGGCACAAAATTTGGTGATTGGGGTCTTACCATCGGCTGGGGTGAATATAGCAGGTCAACTGAATGCCTATGCGATGAAATTTGATGGCGCATATACCACCTTCCGCTTAGGCGATGTTTTTGCCGATGAAATCAAAGCCATTGTCATTGAACTCACCCTGCCCCCGCTATCCGAAGGCGCACATAAAATTGTCAATTTGCGCTTTGAATACGATGAATTACGCGATAACAACACCACCCAACATCATGTGGTGGAATTGCCCGTGATGGTTCGCGCAACCGCCCAACAAAATGCCATTGTCGTCAAAAATTCAGTGGTAAATCAAAATGTGTTGTTACTCCAAGCCGCCAACGCCCGCAAAACGGCGGTGCAATTGGCAGATAGAGGCGCATTCAATGAAGCCTCGCAAATTTTACGCAATGCCGCCTTGCTAATTGACGGACAAAACGATAACAACCCCAAATTACTCGAAGAACGCAATGCGCTCATGCAACAAGCCACCGACCTCGAAAAAGGCGAAAGTGGTTATGATGTCTATAATCGCAAAACCATGTCCACACAATCCTTCTATACCATGACCAGTCGCCATGAAGATACCGTGATGTTGCGCCTGCGTGAGCAACAAAAGAAACGTCAAACCCAATCTATGGCGCGGGTGGATGGCGAAGAAGATAATAATTCCCCCAAAATCGAAAAACGTCCTGGGGTCACACCAAGCCATGCTACATGGAATGGCATTACCTTCGTACTCAAAGGCGATTTAATCCGCATTGGACGCTCTAGCCAAAATGACATTGTGATGAATGTGGATGGGGTATCGCGTTTTCATTGCCAACTCATCCGCAAAGACAATCACCTGCATTTAGAAGATTTGGGTAGCACCAATGGCACAATGATGGGTGGAATCAATATGGATACTCCACAAGCCATTAGTGTCGGTGATGTGGCGTATGTATGCGATGAAAAGCTAATTTTTCATGACGGGAATTATCAGGGATAATCCCTGTCACTTAAAATTTTTGACCACTCATAACAGGAGTCTTATTTATAATGTCCAATTTTCCACAAACGCATCGTGTCGAAATTAACGGTGTCACTCGTGATTTACGCCTATTTGAAGTCGCGCCCAATGTGCGGATTGCGATTGTCAATATTTTGGGCGATACCGAATTTGTCCAAGCCATTAGCACCGCCCTATCACAAAAATTGAATCACCAATCCTTTGATGTGATTGTCACCGCAGAAGCAAAAAGCATCCCACTCGCACATCAAATGAGCGCCGACATGAAAAAACCTTATGTGGTACTCCGCAAGGTGTATCGGTCATATATGGGCGAAGCAGTTCAGGCAGAGACCAATAGTATCACCACAGGCAACACCCAAACCCTTTATTTGGATGAAAAAGACCTCACCCTCGTCAATCGCAAGCGCGTTTTGTTGCTGGATGATGTGATTTCTACGGGGAGTACCCTCATGGGGATGCAATCTATCGTGGAAAAAGCGGGGGGCATGGTGGTCAAAATTGCCGCCATCTTCACCGAAGGCGACCCCGCCAAATGGACACATATTGTCGCGTTGGGCAATTTGCCTGTATGGACAGAATAAAGAGAGATTCAATATACAGTGGGTGTAGGGGCGCAACATGTTGCGCCCACAATCCATCACCCCGTTTTTTCCATCACCACAAAATGCGATAATGCCCACGTATCCAACGGTGTGCCTTCCCAAATATACAAAAAGTCCCGTATCAGTTTGGCAGGCGTGCCGAGTTTGGCAATGATATTATCGTATCCGCCATAAATACGGCTGTGATGCACCCGTTTGAGGGGCAATCCAGAAAATAATTTTCGCAAATTCCCTTTGGTATATGCCTTCACATGTGGGGCAAGTTTGTTGCGCCATCCAATCGGCAAATAATTGATGAGGGGTGTATTTCCAAAGTGATATTCCCCTTTCCAATAATGCCCATGCGTCTCAAATGGATACCAACGATTGGGGACGAATATCACCATCCGCCCACCGACCTTTAACACCCGCGTCATCTCTGCGACTGAGGCGCGGTCATCTACCACATGCTCCAAAACCTCATGTGAGAGGATGGTATCGAAATAATTATCGGGATATGGCAAAAATTCGGCGGCGGCGACAATGGCGGTGGGTGTCTCGGCGCGTGCTTCCATCACCCGTTCCAGCTCAATATCAAATAATTCCACCGATTCAGTGAAGCGACGGCGGAATTGCGAGGCATACATGCCCACGCCACCACCTGCTTCTAAAACACGGGCATGGTCTAATTTTGCCCATTTCACAATCATTTGCAGACGGCGTTCTTGCCCCGCCCGCCAAACATAACTCGGTTCACCGCGCAGGGCGGCTAACGCTGAATGGTCATTACTCATAATTTTATGGTCTCAAATTCCTTGTGGAAACCGCTAATTTGGTGTGATTCACCTGTTTTTGTATTTTATCAGGATGACTCGTCATTTGTGTAACCTCTAAAGGGATGGTTATGGTAATCACCGTCCCTTTACCGATAACCGATTTGAGTGTGAGGTTGCCATTGAGTAATTCAGCGCGTTCACGCATATTGACCATGCCAAAACTGCCCCGACTATCATAATTGGCATTCACCGCATCAGAATCGAAACCTTTGCCATTATCGGCAATTTTGATGATAATCGCATCGCCTTGCACCCCGCCCTGTACGGTGATGAGTTCCGCTTCAGCATATTTGCGGGCATTATTGGTCGCTTCTTCTATCAGATAAAACAATGCACCAGATTTTCCTTCATCCAAAATTTGCTCAATTTGTGAATTGAGCTTCACCGTCATATTTTGGTTAAAGGTCTTTTTCATCTTCTCTGCAAGTTCTTCTAATGCCGCAATCAACCCCTTACTTTCGAGTGCCAATGGGCGTAATTTGAACAACACATGCCGAATTTCTTCTGAGGCGCGGAGGGTGATTTTTTCCAGTTCTTTTAATTCACCGGGCAATTCATCGGGGGTTTTGAGCATCATCATTTGGGCAATTCGCAAGCGCATGGCGATGGTGGAGATGGTTTGTGTGGGGACATCGTGCAAATCGCGCACCAATGCCTTACGCGCATCTTCTTCCATTTCCATGATACGTTCTTTTTCTGATAGCAGGTTGTTATAGAGGGTGGCATTTTGGAGGGCAATGGTCACTTGTACACCAATGGCGTTCATGGTGTCTATTTGGTCTTCTTCAAAGGCATTTTCTTGCGTACTCGCCACCAACATCACACCAAAATTATCATAATGCGCCCGCAGGGGAATACATACCGCCGAGCGCATGGGATTAAACACCCCTATCGGCTTGAGCGATGGGTCACGATACACATCTTTTTGCAAAATAACCGCTTCTGCCTCTGTGAGTGCTTTATAAATAATGCCCTCATCGGCAGGCGTTGTCCGAAAAGATAATTCTTCAGATTGGGTGAAACCACGCGAATGCGAGACAAATAAATTATTTTTGGAGTCATACAGCAAAATCATCGCTACAGTACGGTGATGCGCTTTTGGTGCAGATAGTTTTTGCCCCATCTCCAACGCCGCCTCTAATACCTTACGAAAATTGAGCGTCCCACCCAAGATATTGGTCAATTCGGTGAGCGCCTTGCCCCGCTCACGCAATTCTTTGAGTTGTTGGTCACGTTCTTTGGCAATTTTTCGTAGGGTGCGTTGTTCATTACTCCCTAACCCATCTTGCATATACATCCACACCCCAACCCCTGCCGTCAATAATATGGCGAGGAGCATGGGCAAAATAAAGGGAGAAAAATCTACCTGCTGGCTGGTCTGCCCTGCCAGATAAATCATCGCCCCAAGCCCAGCCGCCGTTACGCCGAGTGCATTAATGCCACCCATCATCGCACCTAATCGCAATAAACCAGTGGTGGCAAGATACGCGACAATTTCGACCCAGATGATAGGGTCTCCTTCTGTAACAATGACGAACATCCCTGTCATCACAAAATCCGCTATGATGAGCATATACCCCACCAATGAGCGCGTTTGTTTAATAAGGGTCATCATGGCTAATACTGCCACCAATCCCAACCCAATCCCTGTGGCGATGAGGACATCGTTAAAAGATTCAGATGGAAAAACAAGGGTTGGTGTCGTTTGGGTGCGTTGGATAATCGTCACCAACCCCACACCAATGACGAATAGGGCGCGTAAACCGATAATTGTCCAGTTGCGCCAGTTTTTTTCTGGTTGTGGAGATGTTGCTTGGCTCATGTATGGATGCCTTTATTGAATTCGTTTATATATATAGTGCCATGCTTATTAAATTCTGACAATATCAAAACAAACCGAACAGATTTATAACCATTATAGCAACAAATTTGGCAAATGATGATTAAGTTCGGCATAATATTCTCAATATTAAATTTACAAAAGGAAAAATATTCATGTCTGAGCGTATTGAAAAAATTGTTGAACGCTTAAAAGGGTCTCGTGCCTATTGGGATTCGGTTGTAGAGCAAATTGGCGATAGGTGGGAAACTCAAGTTTATAGTGATGGATTGGCTTGGAATGTGCGCCAAGTGGTGAATCATGTGGCAGATGCCGATAAAGGTCATAACATGCAGGTGATGGCTATCGCAGAAGGCAAAGACCCCATCCCGCCCGATTTTGACCTAGAACGCTATAATAAACGTGTAACCGAAAAAACCACCGAAAAATCGTCTGAGCAATCACTAGAAGAGCTAAAAATCCAACGGCAAGCCCTCTATGATTGGTTATATGCCATTGATGAAGTAACTCTCGATAAAAAGGGCAGGCACGCCACCCTCAATATTTTTACCATTGAGCAATTTCTCAAAATTTTGTCAAATCATGAGCGTGACCATGCCAAAGATATTGCCACTGCCTTAAATATCAGTGTATAAGGATGTAAGGGCGCAATATATTGCGCCCAATGGTTATGTTATAATGACTACATGGGGCAAATGGGATGGTCGCGGTGACGCATGTCGTCGCTGAGGAAAGTCCGCACTCTATAGGGCGCGGTGTCGGCTAACAGCCGAGCAGGGCAACCTGACGGAAAGCGCAACAGAGAGCAAAGCACCATCACAACTTCGGTTGTGTGTGGTAAGGGTGAAACGGTAGTGTAAGAGACTACCAGCATGGCTAGTAATAGTCATGGCTAGGCAAGCCCCACCGAGAGCAAGGCAAAACAGATGAATTGGGACTGCCCGTCCCGCAAAAAACATCGGGTATGCCGCAAGATGCGTTTAGTAATAAACGTACCAGATAGATGATCATCATTCCCAGATTGGGTCTACAGAAAGCGGCTTATAAGTTTACCCCATCGCATAAATGCCCCCTCAGACGGGGCATTTTGCGTTTGCTCCAACAACAAAAACACCCCGTTATGGGGTGTTTTTGATTTATTTCTCGTTGATAATTCCAAAGACCATTGGACGGCGTTTTGTCTCGTTGTAGAGCAACCGACTGAGGCTATCTTGCAGTTTTTCGCGTCTGCGCCCATTTTTATTATTGGGGTTGGTCATCACATCTTGCACGGTATTGCGAATTTGCTCTAGGAGCATATCGGCATCCCGCAAATAGGTGAACCCGCGTGAGATAATTTCTGGTTGACCCAAAATTTTCCCTGTGCGACTATCCACATTCACCGACACAATCATAAAGCCATCTTGTGCCAACACTTCGCGGTCACGGATGACAGCACGCCCAACATCACCGACCCCACTACCATCCACAAAGACATAGCCACCGGGGACACGTTCACCAAGTTTGACCCCATATTTATCTATCTCAATGACAGTCCCATTTTCGACCACAAAGGCATTATCACGATTCACACCCGTACTAACCGCAATTTGGGCATGTTCGTATAAGTGACGTAACTCGCCATGTGTGGGCAAAAAGTATTTTGGCTTAACTAAATTCAACAATAGGCGCATCTCATCTTGTGACGCATGACCAGACACATGGACTTTTTCGATGGGGTCGTAAATCACATTTGCGCCCAAGCGGAAAAGGCGATTGATGGTGCGATACACAAATTCTTCGTTCCCAGGGATAGGATGCGAAGACAGCACAATCGTATCACCGGGTTTCACTTCCAATTGCCGATGTTCGCCATTTGCCACTTTAGTAAGTGCCGCCGTTGGTTCGCCTTGTGCGCCTGTGAGCATCACCACAATCTGATTATCCGATGTGCTATTCATTTTGCTCACATCGAGGAGCATGTTATCTGGCAAATTCAAAATGCCCAAGCGTCGCGCCATTTTGACATTTTCGGTCATGCTATGACCCGCAATAGCGACCTTGCGACCATATCGCTCTGCCGCATTCACCACTTGTTGCACCCGTGAAATGAGTGATGCAAAGGTCGCCACAAAAATACGCCCTTTGGCATTTTTGAATACGCGGTCAAATGCCTCATCAATCACAGTTTCTGAGGGTGTCCAACCGGGTTTATCGGCATTGGTACTTTCTGCCATGAGCAGGGTAACACCTTCTGTCGCAAAACGGGCAAGACGGGCGTAATCGGGTTTTTTGCCATCTACGGGGTTGTTATCAAATTTATAATCCCCGCTATAAACAACGAGTCCCACAGGGGTATAAATACCAAATCCCACACAATCGGGGATGCTATGACACATATGAAAACTTTCGAGCATAAAAGGACCAATTTTGAGTTTATCACCCGCCGTAAAGACGTTGATTTTGGTCTTATCTAATGCACGTCTATCTTTCAGCCGTACTTCTAACAACCCTGCTGTGAGGGGTGTGGCATAAATCGGCGTGTTGGGGAAGGCTTCGACCACATGCGATACCGCTCCAATATGGTCTTCATGACCATGTGTATACACAATCGCATGAATTTTGAGGTCTTTTCGTTCTTGTAAATAGCGGAAATCGGGGATGATATAATCTACCCCGTGCATATCGTTAGCAGGGAACATAATGCCTGTATCAATAATGAACGCATCGTTCCCCATCTCGAACACGGTCATATTTTTGCCAATTTCACCGAGTCCGCCAATAGGAATTATTCGTAATTTCGCTTTTGCCATAAGCAAACAGGACTCCGCATCATCTCTAAGATGCCGAGTCAAACCATCCTTTCAATTAAAATAGAATTAAAACAAGCTACCAACGCAATCAGAAACTCAATTTCTTGTTTATTTAACCAATACAATCAAACGCCCCTGATGAGCGCAAATAGACAACTTTAGGGCAGATAGGGCATCATTCATGGCTAAAAATATTCCATACAACAAAAATCCAAAGGGAATATTTCCTATCGCTATAGTTACAATAATGCAAAAAATGAAAAATGTCAAAAAATTGCTATGTAAGGCAAAAAACTAGATACAATGAAATATGATGTTTATTAAAATCAGAAAAGAGATATTGATGAATCGCATCATTAGTTTATGGATGTGTTTATGGCTGTTGCTTATCATTTCGCCACTATCAGCACAAACAACAGAAGTCATATATTATGTTGCGCCTAATGGCGATGATAATGCGGATGGGTCTGAATCTGCCCCATGGCGCACCTTGAATCGGGTGCAACAAGCCATATCCACTACCGAAATTATGGCAGGGGGTCAGATTTTATTCCAGCGCAATGGGGTTTATGAAGGTAGTTTGAATCTGAGTGAGAGTTACATCGCAACAGCAGATGCACCCCTTATATTCGGGGCATATGGTGAGGGCGAAAATCCCATTATCACCGCCCTATTTCCATTAGCAGATTGGGTCGAAATAAATACGAATATTTGGCAAACCACCTGTGATAATTGCGCCCCCCGTACTGATTTATTGCTGATAAATGGAAATCCACAACCCAAAGCGCGTTATCCCAATTTAGATGAGGAGGATGAAGGATACCTCTATTTTGACGGATTTGAAGGACGGAGTGCCTTAATAGATGATGCACTGGTCGGAGATGTAGATTGGTCAGGTGGCGAATTGGTCATTCGCAGTATTGCATGGGTATTAGACCGTTATCCCATTCTTGACCATGTAGAAAATAGGATTCAATTGGGTGAGACATTAGATGAAACCAGTTACGATTTTGAAGTGGGATATGGTTATTTTTTACAAAATCATCCCGCCGCGCTTGACCGTGAAGGTGAATGGGTACATGATGCAACCAACCAAAGCATCACTTTATACACCACAACCGATCCCAACACCCACGTGATTCAAACAACATCAACCCCTATTCTACTGGATATGACTTATACAAGTCATATCATTGTACGCGATTTGAGTTTATATGGTGGGATGAGTTATACCGTCCTGATGGGAATCAGCGAAAATATCACCTTTGATAATGTAGTTATATCCTACAGCCCTGGTAAAGCGATAGATATGACAGGCGTGAACACTATTCGCATCCTTAATAGCCATATCTCAAATCATTTATCAAATGGTATTCTTTCATGGAGTTGTATTGAATGCCTTATTCAAAATAACATCATCGAAAATATCGGCTTATTAGCAGGGATGGGACGTGGAGGTGATATATCCTACAACGGAATCAATATACATGGTGACAATACACTCATTGAATATAACACCTTACAATATTTGGGATATAACGCTATCGGCATCGGCGGAAATGTGTCGGCACGATATAATTTGGTTCAATATTTTGCACTGGTCAAAGTGGATAGCGGGGGCATCGGCACCTTCGAAACCAAAGATTCACAAATTATCGGCAATATCGTGTTATATGGGCTAGGCAGTGATGCCGCCATCCCGTGGGGGATACCAGCAGTAAATGGCATTTATATTGATGATAATTCCGAAAATATCGAAGTCCGCGATAATGTAATTGGATATATGGGTGAAAACGGAATTGTTCTGCATAACACAAAGAATATCATCTTAGAGAATAACATCATTTTTGCGGTTAAAAACGGTATTTTTATCATTGATGATGATTTAGGTGAATATGAAAGCACTGATAGCCAAATTGTGAATAATCAAATTTTCACCTTTGGCGAAAAAACTATGCCGATGAAAATTGAAAGTAGTTTGTTGGATGAAGGCTGGCTAACGCGGTTGGGTATCATCCAAGGGAATCGTTATTGCAATCCATCAACACCGTACCCCATTCAAATCAATTTACATCAACCAAGTTATGACGAACAATTTCTCACATTACCCGAATGGCAATCAAAAAATGGATATGATACAACAAGTTTGGCTTGTGATAAAATGACACCTATCTATATCAATGTGGAAGAATTAGCAAGCAATCGCATCGCTAATCCTAATTTTGAGGGGCATATAGATGGATGGAACGGGTGGCCCGATACCTCATTAGAATTAAAATGGGATGAACAGTGGGATGGTAGTCTGCAATTTGGGCATGTGGGTAATGATTCAAGTGTTTTGGCATATATAAATATCGGCGCTATTGAAGCCAATCAACTTTATCGTGTCCAATTCCGCGCTCAATCCCAAACAGATAACACTGAGATAAGACTCTATTTTCAACAAGATAATGACCCTTGGGAATATCTCACTGAATCTATTAGAGTGAATTTATCCACAACTGACCAAGTTTATACTGTTTATTTGCTGACGACAAAGAGTGACCTTAACCAACGACTCACATTTGAACTCCAATACACAGGAGTAGAACAGTATGTGTGGATGGATGATGTGCAAGTGGTAGAAGTTCGCGCCGATAAAATCCAATTGGGTGATGTCGCACGATTAGAAATGAATCCCAGTGATATACCCATCACGATTATGCTTGATGAATATGCTTATCAGGATTTATATGGGACTCAATACGCCCCGCAAACAACCATCACGCTTGCGCCATTTAGTGGCATTATTTTAATCAAAAAATAGGGGGGCGTGTGGCAGGGGCGGATTGATAAACCACATGGTTTATCAATCCGCCCGCGTCATGCCGTTAGGCTTGAATATACCGCGCACACAAGGCTTCATGAACACGGTTGGTCACACGTAAGACGGCATCGGGGTTATAATCACCCACTACCCCGCCCTCTTCTTGGTAGGTATTGACCAAAATCCGCCCCCAATTACCCGTACTCCGCAATTTATAGTCGTGGATATATTGCTCAACCACTTGGGCAGAAACGCCACTGGGTGGGTTCAACATGCGTTGCAAACTAAAATACACATCATCAATATCACGGGGCGAAATATATGCCATATCGGTCAAATGCTTGTGCATATACACGCGCTTCATCTCATAAAATTCTGAGAGGGTCATGCTTGTGCCTGTGGCAGTTTTGAGGATGAGGTCACTACACACGCGGTCAGATTCGTCATGTTGTGCCATAAAAACGTCATGGTCTAATGGACCAATCAACGCCCAAAGGGTTTTGTCTTCTGCCATCGCCTCTAAATCTGCGCCATGTTTGCGATAATAATTTTCGAGCAACGCATGGGTAAATTCAAAATCGGTCAACACCGCCGCTTGCCGTGAGGCGCTGATATTGACAGGCATCCCCGTAGATTCTAGCGTGCAAATACGCTTATTACTGCCCAAATCGGGACGCAAACGTCCAATGAGGCTGTGCATGGCAGAGGTGGGGGTATGATGCGAATGAGAATAAAGCAATGCCCGCGCCATCGCATTGGCTTTTTCTGATTTGAGCAAGCCTGCATATCGGTCTAAATCACCGTCAATCAGGTGTGGGCTGAGGGGGATGGTGATAGTTTCGCCTGTGATAGTGGTACGGCGCAAATATTCTCGCGTACAAAGTAATTCGGGGTCACATACCCCATTCACAAATGGGCTACCTTTTAGGACGGCGCTATTGGCGACGGCAGTGGCACTTCGCAACATGGTATAAAAAGCAAAAATGCCGAGTGCCTCTGAGCGTCCCGCCAAATCGAGATGAATATGGCATCCCTGAAGCCGAAACACCTCCACCACATTGGCATTGGGGTCTATATGATAGCGTTTTTTGGCATCCACCAAGCGTTGCCGATAATCATCAAATAAATTATTCACCTCTACCATCAAATCCACCGCCGTATGCACTTTCGGGTCATCGGTGAGATGAAAATCGCTTTTGATGGGATAGGCGGCAGAAATAGCAGTATAAAGCCCCGTAGACTGGCTGGTGAGCGCCAATGCCGATAAAATGCCTTCTAATGCCGAGCGTGTGCGATTATAACCAATCCCTGGGGCAACATGCGCCTCAATTTGATATTGGCACGCCTCGCGGTCTACTTGGGGGGTAATACCCAAGCGTCGGGCATGATTCTGATACAAATCCATATAAACACGGACTTCTTCTTCGCTGGGGGGAGCGCCATTGGGATGATATAAGCCCAATTCCAATTCTGCGCCAATCGCGCGAATTGCCCCATTGACATCATCTGTTTCTTCAAGATTTTTATGATTAACGCTCGGATTGAGGTTATAGGGGACAATGCTCTGTGACAGGGTTTTTCCGCTACGATAGCGCCCACTCACCACACTGCCCAAGATGAAGGTCTTTCCGCCATGATGCCCTAAAATAACATTGGCAGAATAGGTATCCTCTAATCCATAGTAAGCAGAGACAGGGATACCCAATTTTTTACTAAAAAAATCTAAATCAAAAGTATCATCAACCGATTGACTGGCGACTTCTTTTAAGGTCTGGTTAAAAATAGCTTTTTTTTCTTCTATGAGCAACCAAGGGATGCTCTGGCTAAATTCAATAATCTGGTCATTCGATGGTAGTGGATTTTCCATGCCCATAGTCCTTTTGGGTATGCCTACACGAGGGTTTAATGGCAATTATAGCCCATTTTGGCTGAATAAACAGCATTTATGCAAGTTGAAATTTTGCACAATAGCCCTACGTTCACATTGCCCAATTGTGGTAAAATTTATAATTGTGGCGCAGGTTTGTTCTTACCACTTTTCAAAATTTTTTCTATTGATGATAAGGAAAATACAGAATGGCTTACGATAAGATTGTTGTACCATCACACGGGGAAAAAGTAACCATTGTAGATGGTAAAATGCACGTCCCAGACAACCCAATCCTCGCCTTTATTGAAGGGGATGGCATTGGCTATGACATTATGACCGCCAGCAAGCGTATTTGGGATGCCGCCGTAGAAAAAGCCTATGGTGGAAAGCGCAAAATATCGTGGATGGAAATTTATTGTGGCGAAAAAGCCGCAGGCTTGTATGGTGGCAATTACATGCCAGAAGAAACCTTCGATGCCCTACGTGAATTTGTGGTCGGCATCAAAGGACCACTCACAACGCCCGTTGGTGATGGTTTCCGTAGCCTAAATGTGACCTTGCGCCAAGTATTGGATTTGTATCAATGCGTGCGCCCCGTCCGTTGGTTCAAGGGTGTGCCTAGCCCACTGAAAAATCCACAAGATGTAGATGTCATCATCTTCCGCGAAAATACCGAAGATGTGTATGCCGGTATCGAATTTGAAGCGGGTTCTGTCGAAGGCAAAAAACTCGAAGAATTTTTGAAAAATGAACTCGGCGCAGAACTACCCTTCCCCAATTCGGGTATCGGCATTAAACCCATCAGTGAATTTGGGAGCAAGCGCCTCATCCGCGCCGCCATCCGTTATGCCATTGACCACAAACGCAAAAGCGTGACATTGGTGCATAAAGGCAATATCCAAAAATTCACCGAAGGCGCATTCCGCAAATGGGGCTATGAAGTCGCCGCTCAAGAATTCCCCAACGAAACCGTTAGCTGGGATGATGTAGAAAAGAATCATGGCGGAAAAGTGCCTATGGGCAAAATTTTGATTCAAGACACCATCGCAGACATCATGTTCCAAAAAATGTTGCTCCGCCCCAGCGAAAATGATGTGATTGCCACACCAAACCTCAATGGCGATTACCTCAGCGATGCGGTTGCCGCCGAAGTCGGTGGTGTTGGCATTGCCCCTGGCGCGAATATTGGTGATACTGTCGCCTTGTTTGAAGCCACACACGGCACCGCGCCAAAATATACCAATTTGGATAAAGTGAATCCGGGGTCATTGCTCTTTAGCGGGGTGATGATGCTCGAATATCTTGGCTGGCAAGAAGCCGCCGACCTCGTGACCAAAGGCTTTGAACGCACCATTGAACAAAAAATCGTCACCTACGATTTTGCCCGTCAAATGGAAAATGCAACCGAAGTCAAAACCAGCGAATTTGCCACCCGTATCATCGAAAATATGGATTAATGAGTAGCAAAATTGGGGCATACGTGATATTATGCCCCATTATATTTTCAAAAAAGGGGTTATGCCTGATGGGTAAAATTATCATCTCCACCATAGATACTCATGCGACTGCCGAAATGCTTAAAACCACACTCCAAAGTGCCTTTGGTAAAGATGGCGTGGTTTTGGGAGTAAGCGAATTTATCACACCAGATGGCAATCCAGAGCAAGCTGTCAAACAGGCAGTATCAGAGGCGAGTGTGTTAGTCGTCCTTATTGGGCATCAATGGCTGGGGACAGGTTGGGCAAATGACATCACTCATCCCTTGCGAATAGCCCTTGCAACTGCCATATCCCAGCAAAAGCCATTTTTGCTCGTCACAGTAGATAATGCACCGATGCCGAGTGTCAATCAATTGCCATTAGCATTGGCGTATCTGACAGAACGCATCCCCATTCCGTTACGCACAGAACGCTTTCGGGCAGATTCGCAAAAAATTGTCAATTTACTCGAAGATTTTCTGGTGCGTGATGAACGCGGACTACCCTCATTTGTATCATCTATGAACAGAAAAGGCTTTCAATTGGCGGGCGGTGGACAACGCTTTTTAGCCAATTTGCTAGATGGACTCATCCTATATGGCATCAATAACTTCTTGGCAAATGTGGTCATTAGCCAACTTGACCGCACTATGACGATGGACGACCTCAATAACCTACTATTGGTCTATTACCTCATCACACTCGCGCTGTCGCTCACTTATTACATCGGCTTATCAAAATATGGTGGGCAAACATTCGGCAAAATGGCACTGGGGATTCGGGTCGTCCGCGTCAATGGCGAGTCGTTACGCTGGCGCGATGCCATTTTGCGCTACATCGGCTATATCCTGAGTACATTCAGTCTCGGTATCGGCTTTTTGTGGATATTGATAGACGAAAGACGACAAGGCTGGCATGATAAAATTGCGAGTACAATCGTCGTCAAATCACGCTCATAATATGACCATGCCTTATTTTTTGCTCAATATGCGAAAAAATGCAAACCTATCCAATGCCTGTGGGCGCACATAGGGGCTTGGATAGGGTCCAGAAAACTCCCATATTTCCCACAATGCCGCAATCATCCCCGCATCCCACCATTTGATAAATACCCCCACATACGGCGTATAGCGCGGGAATGGGCGTATGTCTATTTGCTTCATAGACCATTCTTCTAGCACCACCTCTGCACCCACATAGGCGATATAATCTTTCATGTAGAGATATTGCAAATAATCGGGGTCTAATACCAATGCCCGTGAGCCTGCGGGCATATCCAATGTCTGGAACATCACATCATATTGCGCCAAGATATAACTAATTTGTCGCTGATAAATCGGTAAATGGGTGTGGAAATAATAAATCCCCTGTAATCCGACAATAACACATACCAATGCAACTGCCAATTTTTTCGCCACACCAGTGTTAACCACGCGGGGCAACATCGGCACGGTATAGCGCAACCCAACCGCCATCAAAATGACCAATGCGGGAAATACCACCACAAACCGCGCCGACCACGCATTATTCAAAATGATGCTATTGCCCAATATGGTCAACATCACCCATAACAGCAATAATATCCCGCTTGGGCGGGGTCGCAACACCGCATGGAACGCCCCCAAAAAGAATAACGGGACAAAATGGCTGAGGATGAGAGGCGCTTCGCCACCATAAAAGACACTTTTATCGGGGGCATGAAAAATATGAAGCAGTGGAGGTAAAATATTATTCTGAAAAAATCCCGCCAACCGACTTAACCCATTTTCATTGATGAGCAGTTGCGACCAAAATCCTTCTGGCAATTGATTCGCTGTTGCCCTGCTAAATATGGGGAATCCATTCCCTGCCACCATCGCATAATTCGGGAAGGCGATGATGACAAATCCCACCAGCAACCACATCAGCCCCCAGCGATTCGGTTTTGGTTGGGCAAATATGAGGATGCCAACCAACCATATCATGATGAGCATGGGATAGAGCAATTCGCCCCCCTCATAAAAATAGGGTAATAATCCCAACATCATCCCCGCAAGCGCATAATAGGGCATGGCACGTAGACGATTGAAGCGTTTCAGTATCCGTATGGGTAGGGGCGCAATATGTTGCGCCCTTATAGCCTCTGATGGGGGATTTATAGGCGGATGTTTTAGGGCATGTACAAGGCTTGCAAGTGCCAAAACACCAAAAAACGGGTCTACGATATTATTGATTCCAATACGGCTAAAATGGATATGTGGCGGGAAAGTGGTCAAAAACAGCGCGGCGAGCCATGCGGTTGGTCTATCAAATAATTCCCGCGTCAGCCAATAGGTGGCGGGGACAGTTAATGCACCAAACATAGCACTGGTCAGCCGAAATATTCCCAAATTTGACCCAAATAGGTCGCTAAAGATGCGTTCAATATACGAATAAATATAAGAAAAGGCATTGATATAATGGATGGGTTGCAAAAGGGCGACTTTATCGGGTTCTTCGCGCATAGTACGAACAGCGAGGACAAACGGACCTTCATCAATAAATCCGCGAATGGAGTTGATGTTATCCCATGACCGAATAAAAAAGGCGATGGCGGTTAATCCGATGAGAAGCCACACCTCACGATTGCGGATGAGCGCCAAGCGATGCCTATCTGACCAGCGAATCCCCAACAAGCCAATCGCTACCAACAATACACCCATACAAAACATGAGCATTTGTCCATCTACGGTGATGGCATTTATCCAATCGGGTAAGGTGCGCGTCCATGTGATACTGCGTTCTGCGAGGATATAGAGCAAGCCAATGCCAAACGCTAATGGCACAAGGCGGATGCGCCGTTCATGGGGTGTTGCCAATTTTTGCCACCCCACCACCCCTGTGGTACGACTGGCAAATAAGGCAATTGCCAACATCACCAAACAGATGATGACGAACAAATCACCCGTGGCTTGCAGAGAGGGCGGTGCAAATGGACGATAAAATAATGCCCCTGCACCCGCAAATATGACTGCACCCACTGTCCATAAGCGCCATCTCTCCATCTGTCACCTCTCAAAAACGAAAAATGTATGAAAAATTGCCCGATAATATGGTCTTTTGTGCATTCATCGTCTATGCTTATTTTAATGATAGTGCAAATTATGAATAGTGTGATTAGGATAGGGAAATGAACACACAAGCAACCATCTTAGTGGTAGATGATGAATGGCTCAACCGTGAATTGATTGAGGGGTTACTTTCGGTATACGATTATCGTGTTTTATTGGCAAATGGTGGGGATGCGGCGCTCAAATTGCTCACCCGCGAAATCCCAAACCTCATCGTAATGGATGTTCGGATGCCCGATATGGATGGCTACACATTATGCCAACAGGTCAAATCCAACCCACAAACAGCACACATTCCCGTCATCATGATTACGGCTTTAGAACTTGATGATACAGAAAAACAAAAAATAGCCGATGCAGGCGCAGACGATGTGGTTAGTCGGATGGCACTCACCAAAGAACTCATCGAAAAAATTAGCACCCAACTCACTTATAAAATTGCCAGCTAAAAAACCAATGGTTTGCCAATGAGCAGGCTATTGTGTATGATGGAGGGGCATGGTCATTCATGCCCTTCAATCCGTTATTATAGGTTTATTCATGCTTGGCAAACGCCCCCCCATCAAACGCCGTCCATCCCCTTCTTATAACCGTACCCCCAACTGGTTTATCTTTTTGGTGGCGGTAGCACTCGTTTTTGGCGTGTATTATATCTGGTTGGGTGTGCGCGATTTTTTGGGTAATACCACCATCAATGTCCAACTCGCCACCCGCACCGTCATGGCAGAGACGACATCCACCGCACGGGTCATAGAAACCCGTGATGCCTATACTCCCCTACCCACTTTTACACCCTTGCCAGAATGTACCGATTTTGTGGTATCGGTTGAGCGTGCCATCGTCCGCAATGCCCCCAATACAGGGGCAGGTGTATTGGATACTTATACACAAGGGACGACTGTATGTGTGATTGGGCGTGCGCCAGAAAATCCCGAATGGTATCTCATAGATACCGATACAGAATCGCGCCGTATCAACCCAGGGTATATGTTCCAAGATATTATTGAGGCACTTAACCCTACATCCACCGCAACCCAAACCTATACCCCTGCCCCAACGGTCACACCCGCGCCCACATTAACACCATCCGACACGCCAACCATTACCATCACACCCACCAGAGACCCGCGTGCCACGCCCACACCGACCATCACGCTCACGCCAACACCCACCGCACCCATTCGCAATGTGTGATAGGTGTAGTTTACAGAGGGCTTGCCATGGCAAGCCCGTACATCCTATCTGATTTTGAATCATAAAATAATTTTATGAGTGGGATGTAGGGGCGCAACATGTTACGCCCGAATCACCAGTTTGGAGAGGGGATTTAGGGGTGAGGTTGATTTTTAAGGTTATGATGCCTCATATTGTAAGGCGGGATTATCTTCATCCTCGACTTGATGTAAATTTGCCACCGAAATCATGCCGTGTTGATACAAATATTCAATATGCGCCCCTGCTTCTTCCAATGCCAACAATGTATCATAGCCCGATTTATCGGGATACATCAAATGGGTCACTTCACGGATGGTCACAGGATGCCCCGCATTTTTGATAATATCCAACACACGGTTCAATTTACGGTCATGGCTGGCGCGAATATCACGGACACGCTCATAAAAATTGGTGATAGGGTCTTCATGCCCCCCAAGCGCCAATTCGACACCATCAATTTTTTCGACTTTCCGCAGGGAATCTTTATAATGCCCCAAACCCGTGTAATGGGTGATACTCTCTGGTGCTTGATGGGGTGTCGTGCGTGATAAAATATGGTCGGCGCTCAACATCACCTCATCAATGAGAATCGCCACCTGTCCTGGGCAATGTCCGGGGACATGGACAAATTGCATCCCCTCAAAAAATACATCTTCATCAAGGCTAAAATCTACCGTGATGGAACGGATATTTTTCTTGGCGAAGCCATACATCTCCATCATGGATGTGCGTTCTGCCTCATCCATCCCCGCCCGTTCCAAATACACACGCAGGTCTTTGGTCGCCATGATGACCCGTTCTTCATAGGCGGTCAAAACGCGCCTATCCAGTTCATGAATCCCTACTCGCGCCCCTGTTTGCTCCATCATGAAGGCAGTACCGCCAAAATGGTCAATATGCCCGTGTGTGATGAGGATATTTTTGATGTCCTTTACGCCGATGGCTTCGCCAAATTGGTCGGCAACGGCTTGAATCCCTTCTAATAAATGGCTATTTGAGTCGCCAATCCCAGACCCACAATCTACCAATGTCGGTGAACCCGCATTGAGGAGCAGATAGCTATAACCAATAAATCCGGGGAATACCATCATCGGCAACCGATAAATTCGCACGCCCCCGCGTGTGGTAAATTTTTCTACAGGGGGTAAACTGCTCATAAAAATATCCTCTTGTATATGCGATGGTATCGGTAAGGGCGCAACATGTTGCGCCCTTACTCATATAGCCATACGATTCAGTCAAATAAGTTTTAATTTATGATAAGCCCGATAACACTTGGATGCAACCATTAGCTGAATCATAAAAAAAGGACATCCCACTGTGGGATGTCCTTATAAATAGATGTGGGCGTTAAGGGACTTGAACCCCTGACCTCACGTAAGGGGGGCAAGATTTGACAAAAATCTAGCTCTGCTATGATGACCTCTTTTGTGGGAACTCAATAATATTGGTTGGCTGTTTTTTAGGCGCTGGTGCTGGTATGGATTTCTCTTTGAGGGTCGCCATTGCGCGGGCTTCATCGCGTGGGATGTAATACTGCACTACGACCTCTACCGTGTCACCCAATGCGGTGGCAATGACACCGACCCCTACCCCATCGTCTGACATCTCCCACCCTTTGGCATGGCGAAAGCTGTGTGTTTGGCGGGGAGGCACACCGACCTTGATACAAATACGGCGCACCATCTGCCCCGCTCCCTCTGCTGTAAATCGCTTGGGACCCGATTGGAATACAAAATCGGTGGGGGCTTTGCGGACTGCTAACCATCGCTTTAGGGCGGTTGCGGTGGCATCTCCAAAAGCAACGGTGCGCGATATATCACCCTTCTCTGTGACGATGGCAGTGTTGGACTCAAAATCAATATCACCAATACGCAGACCTGCCACCCCTCTAGCACGACACGCTGTATCTGATAAAAATTTAATGAGTGCGTCCTTACGGGGATCCCATTGGGTGTACTCTAGGATTTTGGCTAAATCCTCTTTGGGCATCGCCTTAGCTTTTGGCACTAGATGATTGACGCGCTGTTTTTTGAGCGCCTTCGCTGGTGACTGTTGTAACTCCCCTACTCTGACAAGCCAATTAAAAAACGCCTGCACCGTCTTGATGTGTTTATTGACGGTATGCGGGGATAGATTGCGCTTGATGTAGGTGTTGTTATGGGCGATTAGGTCAATGGGCGTGATCATATTGATGGGGCGATTGCCTACGAATTCCACCATGTTATTGATGGACTCTGCATAAGTAATACGGGTTTTAGGGTTGCGGATGGTGTCGTAATAAATTGCGACGGCATCCTTTAATAAACGTGTTGACATCGGGTTTTCTCTCCCACAAGTTAATCTGACATACACAGTATACAACGGAATTTATCGTTAGAACAAATAGATGAGGACGGATAACAGTCATTATACGTCCACAAAAAAGTGAGGTGTTATGAGTAAGAATTTAGAATTGGGTGGGTTTGGTGAATGGCTCGCCCAACGAGAATTTGAACGGTTGGGGTACTTAGTCACCATCCCTACCCAAAAGATGCAAGGTGATTTGAAAGTGATAGACCCAGAGACGGGCGATGTTAAGCTGGTCGAAATCAAGACGGCAAAACGTAGCCAATGCGGGTGGCAATTTTGCCTAAACAAGCGTGAAGGCAATCACTATAAGACAAAGTGTACGTATGCCAACATCACGATTTTGCAATTGGTCGGTGATAGCGGACTGGTGGTGGCGTATGCCATCCCATCGGCATTGTTGGAGGGGGTGAAAGGCACATCATTCCGCCGAATCACCCCTACCAAGCGGAATCGTTGGGCGGGGTATGTATCGGATTATCGGATATTTGGAGGTGTGATGTGAACGCCATTGATAGATTTGTACTGGTGGAATATGACGTGCGAAACGGCGACCCCACCAGTGAAGAAAACGCCATTACATCGCCTAACTTAATTCGTGGGATGTGCGCGGAATTGATGGCACACACACCAATTTTGATCCGCTTGGAAGCGGTCATATCGGCAAAAGCGCACACGCTAGTCTATTGCATGGATGCCTCCCCCACCATTGATAGCGATATTGACAAGATGGCGTGGGGTGACTGGCTAGAGGTTGGGCGCGATAGACAAGATAGCGACCAACGGTTGTATCTGGTCAAAGTCATTGACCAAGAAATCACAGAAATTGCCCGCAAGTGGGCAGAAGGGAAAGGTGGGGGATGGTAAATATTTGTCCTAAGTGTAAGCAGGGGTTCATGTCGCCCACGCATAAGACGGGGCATGTGGTCGGTGATTCTTTCGTGGTCGGTGAGGTGACGAAATGCCTTCGATGCGAACACGAAGAAATCAAAAGTCAAGTTTATGTGCAAGTCAAAGTCTTGACGAATAAGCCGAAAGGCGCAGGTTTGTAGAAAGTGGGTTATGCGAGGTTGTGGGTGGTCATGGAAAAAAGGGGGATGCGTATCCCCCACCGCCCACACATCACAGAGTGAATTAAAAAGTTGAATCAATTATAGCACGTAAGTGCGGAAAGAGACATTATGAACGTTTTAACATTGATGAACGAAAAAGGCGGGGTGGGTAAAACCACACTAGCAATTCATTTGGCGGCGGCGTTGGCAATCGTAGGGTATCGGGTGATGTTGATTGACACCGACCCGCAAGCCTCTGCGACAATTTCTTATGGGATTATGCCCGACCCCAAAAAGAACATTTTTAACTTGATGGTGGATGAGGACGACTGGAATGATGTGCGGATGACTCCCAACCGCCAATTGTGGGCGGGGGAATATGAGGTAAAAGGGTCACTGGGGATTGTTGGTGGGCATCTAAAAACCTATGCCATCCCTACCCTTATCCGTGACACAATGTTGCTTAAAAATCGCTTGGCTGAAATTGATGGCTATGTGGATATTGTGGTTTTTGACACATCCCCGCAAGCCTCACTGATGAATGAGGCGGTGGTGAAGGCAACCGATTACGTCATCATCCCCACCGAGCCAGAGCCACTATCTTTGAGTGGCACAGCGAACACGGTTTATCATCTTGGCGAAAACAACAAAAATCGTCCGTCTAACATTCCCCCTGTTGAAATTTTGGGAATTATCCCAACGATGTATCGTAAGACGAATGCTCATGATACGGGTGTTGGATTTTTGCGCGATACGTATGGTGATTTTGTCTATGACCCCATCCCCCTGCGAATTGGCATCAGTGAGGCATCTTTTAATAAGCAAACCGTGTTTGCTAATGCGCCAGAATCGGATGCCAGTCGTGAAATGTGGGCGGTGATGGCGCGGGTGATGAATAGCATGGTGGTGGCAAATGGCTAAATTGAAGGTGTCGAATCCGTTGGACATGGGGGGGAATCCCCCCGAAGTGCCTATCACAATGGAGCAAGTCGCCTCTGAGATGTATGGGACATTGGACTTGCCAAGCAGTAATAAAGTTATAGCGCGTCCTGTGATGCTCGCCGACATTAAACCCGATGTGAAGCAACCGCGCCGAATTATCCCTGCGGGTATCCGTAAGGGATGGACGGGTGATGTGAGTAAAATCCCTGACATGCTCCGCGATTGGCGGATTATGGCAGAGAAGGCATTGGGCGAATCGCTTGACCCTGTGGCGTTGGTATCAAAATTTACCGATGGGCGGGAAGCCGATAAAGACATGCCTGCGATTGCAGAAGAATATTTGGCTTTATGCGCCCTTGCCGCCTCTATCAATAAAGATGGGTTGGCGTATGCGATACAAATCACAGGGCGCAATGCTCCACACGTCATTGTCACAGGGGAGCGCCGATATATGGCGCATTGGTTGTTAAAGGTTTTGCTGGGACCCAAGTGGGATAGTATTCCTGCGGTGGTGGTAAGTGAGCCTGATGTGTGGTTGCAGGCGGCAGAAAATGGTAATCGGCGCTCACTAAATGCCATTGCTATGGCGCGACAATTGGCATTGCTTGTGATGGAGCAGTATATCGGTGACGATGGCGTTAAATTTGACGACATCGGATTTTTTAACCATGAGCGTGAGTTTTACGCACAGGTCGCCAATGGCAACATTTGGCGGATTAAAAAAGGTCTGGGTGAGCGCGTTTTGCAGGTGACGGGTCTTAAGTCCATCGCACAGGTGAATCAATATCGGGCATTGTTAAGCATCTCAAACGAATTATGGGATGAAGCCGATATGAATAACTGGACTGAGTTCCGCATCCGCGAAATTGTCCGCCCACAAAATACATCAACGGGCGTTGATGTATACACAGGTGATAAAAAAGTTAACGGCGTTTATACATCAACAATTGTTGACGTATCCGCGAATCAACCGACTATGGCGGACATGGTTTTTAATAAGTTTGCAGATTCGATGCGGGTGGCTTTGCGCCAATATGTGCATCGGAATAATGACGGTAACGGGTTGTTTGGGCGCGGTAAAAACCTGATGTTTATCTGGTGGAATCGGGCTTTTAACGGGTTTGAAATCATCACCGAATCGGGCGGGTATGTGCAGGCTGGTAAGGCTTGGGATATTGAGATGGTGATTAAGCAGATGTGGGCGAATTTGTCAGATGTCCCTGCTTGGCAGATTATGACAAAGGTTAAGTGGGATGCGATGGTTAATCCACCTTTGCCTAAGACGTTTGCACCACCACCTACCCCATCATCGTTTGATGCAGATGAATCACGGCGGGCGATTATGGGCGATGATGACGATGATTTTGTTGGGGATGATGTGCGTCATCCGTTTGGATGGGTTGCCAATGATGACCCTGATTATCAAGCCTATCTGGATGATATGGGGCGGGTTGATGAGGCGCTCGAAGAATTAAAGGCGTTGGGCGATGCGGAGCGCGTTAGTCGTCAAGATAGCACACGCCCGCCGAGTGATTATCCAGAACCGCCTGTGATAGCGGGTAATGGGTTGGAAAATGCGTTATTACGGGTATTGCAGGCGTTGGCAGAGGCAGATGGGGATGGCGATGCGCGTCATGCCGCCACGATGTTAATCCAATTTACCCGCAAGGATGTGATGGATTTTGTGGGTATTGGTCAGTGGGAAGAATTATCTCTCAGATGGTACGAATTGCTCAATGGGGTAATGCAGAAGGTACTTATTGGTATGTTCGACAAATTAGACAAGGCGGCGAAACCATGAACCGTGATAACGGTAAGGGGAAATTTGTACTCATCAAACGGACAACGGCGCTGGGGGTGGCGGTGATTGTGGATGAACCGAAAGAGCGCCTATTAACGGCTGGCGATGTGTTGGGTGCAAGTACCCAACGGGCGAAAGTGTTTGGGATGACGATGGCGGACGATTTTCCGCCTGCGCTTGGAGAGATGGAGCGGGGCGATAGTGTGATGGTCGCCAAAAAGCGGGATGAGTCGGAGTTCTTGTTTTTGCTGAAAGTATCAGAGGGTTGATATGAAACGCCAACGTTTAGAGGTGGTTGGGCAAGTTGAGTTATTGCGGGCTTATAGCGATTCGATGCGTAAGCGTTTGATTAACTTGTGCATGTGGACGGTGTGGTTATCGCCTAAAGGCAAGCTGGCGGCGCAATATCTACAAATCAAAGAGCATAGCAATTGGTTGACGATGGGTGATAAAAACCCTAATCAACACCTGAATTAAGCGATAGGGTGAGGACGCATAAAGAAAGTTATCCGTCCTCACCCACACAATCCGATAGACGATAGATTTTATGGAGACTATGAGATGAAAGAATATAAGACGGTGATGGTATGCACCGATGAAATTTTGAACAAAATGGCGTTGGCGCGTTGGCGCATTGAGCATATGCAATTTGAGGATGGGGTGTTGCGGGTGGTGTTTAGTCGAGGGGTAGAGCCTGCTATTGTGTTGAAAGATGATGAGACGGTACCGGGTGAAGCGGTATACGCTGATTATAAGGCGTTCAAAATCTTTATTGTGCCTCGCCTCGCCCGCATGATAGATATGCCCGCGTTGGTGTTGGTGAGCCAAATGGAAAACGGGCTTGTTAAAGTGATTGGGCTTGACCATAAAAACAATTGGTATCTGAAAACAGAACACAAGGACGGTACATACGGGGGAATTGACACCTATTTTAATATGACGGAACTTGTCAATGCTTTGTGGAACGCTTATCCGAAAGCCAAATGGCAAATGCGCCAATTGGGGCCGGGTGGAGGTCGCTTTAATACAGTCTACACCCAAGACTGGAATAAGGATGTGAATGATGGACGCGAATAGCTTTGGGGGGGATGCCCCCCGTGTGAACCCCTCTGGGGGGCGTGGGTGGTTGGATGACTGGATGGTGTATGCCAAGAGCCGTGCAACCATGACGGACGAAATCATGATAGAGGCGGTGGGGTTGTGGTTGTTGGCGACTGTGGTCGCACGGCGGGCGGTGTTGGAAGAATTGGATATGCCGCGTGTGTATCCCAATTTGTACACGGTGTTGATTGCACCCACTACGTACTATCACAAAAGCACGATTTTGCGGATTGCGGAGGGGATGGTTGGGGCGGTTGCGCCTCATCTGTTATTGCCCTCCCAAATGACACCTGAAATCATGATGGCGAAATTGGCGGGGCAGATGGCGATTAATACCGATTCATTGCCTCCGATGGTGCAACAACAAGAGCGCGATGGTGTCGCCTTTGCTGGTGTGCGGGCAGTCATTGGTGAAGAAGCGCATAAGCTGGTTGGGCGGGATTATCTCGCACCGATTCGGGATATTTGGTTAGAGGTGTTTGATAATCCCGATTTTATGAGCAAAGAATTTGTGAAGAATGGGCGGGTGGTGGTGCATCATCCATCACTATCCTTGTTATTGGCGACTACGCCTGTTAATTCAAAGGTGATTTTTGAAGAAGGCGACACCGGGCTATTTAGCCGATTCGCCATTATCACACCAGAGAGTGACAGAATCATGCGCGTGCCGAATAAGCGGGTGCGAGGTAATGATTTTGCCGATGGGAAAATGGTTGTGGCGGGGTTGCGTGAGGTGTATCGGATGTTACCGATGCCTACGGCGACATCATTTGAGACGGCAGAGGTGACGATTGCCGATGACGCGCTAGGGCTTTATAACGATTATGCCGGTTGGTTGCATGAGCAATGCTCACCGAATGGGTCGCTTGATGACAAATTGCGCGGTACATACGGACGGCTTGGCATGTTGGGTTTGAAGGTGGCGATGCTTTTGGCGTTGGGCGATGGTCGCTGGTGTGTGAGCGCGGACGATTGGGGTCATGCACAGGTCATCTGTGAGCGGTGGCGGAAATCGGCACATCGGGCGCAGGCGATGATGGTGCAATCAATGGACTTGCAATGTGAGCGCGACATCATCCGCTATTTAACGGGATGCGAGAAGCCACAGACCGTTGTGCAAATTCATCACCGTGTAGGCGGGGATAGGCGCGTTGTTGAGCGTACTCTGATGGCATTGAAGGATGGCGGTTTAGTGGTCGTAGCTGATGGCGATGGCAAAAAGACCTATGAATATAAGCCGATGGCTATCGCCCGTGAATTTTATACATGGGATGACAAGTATCTTACCCCGTATGAAATCAGCTTGCGTTATGGGCAGGTCACGGCGGAATTGTTTGATGAGGTGATGCGCCTTGTGGCGATATTGCGGGATTCTAAAAAGGACGGTGAATGATGCCGATTGTAACGGTGGTGTTTCATCCGAATGGGAAGCCAACCGAAAAAATGCGGTTGGATGTTGAGGGCGAAAGCCGTGTGGTCGTCATGAATGTGTGGCGCGAGACGGTTATCCGTGAAGGATATAGACCCGAAGATTTCACCGTATTGGGTGTGGATGGGTTGCCTAATAAGTATCAGAGACGAATTGAAGCTGAAGAAGAGAGACGGCACAATAGCTAATTATCGGGCGGTGGAAACATCGCCCTTGTGGACGCATAAAGTTGTTTATTGGTCATCCGATTGGGAGGTAAAAATGAGTAACCGATATATTGTGTACATGACCAAAGCGCAATTGGTAGCCCCACTGGGTATTGTGGAGTTGATAGACCTATTCAAAAAATGGGATGCCGAGATATTTACCAATGTGGCGGATGCGTTGGCATCGGCTCGCCCACTGGTCAAAACCTATCAGATGGTGGCGTGTGGTGTTAATGTCGAGGGCGATTTGCGCGGTGTTGTGGCTGGTGAGTGGTCACTGATTGCCAGTGGGCAGAATCGTTATTTGTATATCCTTAAACTGGATGACCAACATTCTATTTTTGCTCGAAATCTTATCCGAAAATAAGCTGATAGAAAGAGAGTTATCGTATGGAATTGATTTATTGTGCCAGTGGTAATAGGCGGTTTGGTCAAATAGCGATTGATAATGGGATGAATTACGGCGCGCAATTACCCAACACCATTTATCATAGCCCGTATTTTGTAGACCAAAATTGGAAAAACCTAATCTGGAAAAGTACCTAAAGGCGATTGTCGCCCACTGCCCACCGTTAGCAACAGTGTTGGATTATGACGATAACACCACACTTAATGAGGTTTTGATGTGGGCTGAATCGGTTGCCCCTTATGTGGACACTGTGATTATCATCCCCAAAGTATCTATGACCATAGACTCTATTCCGATGGTCATTGGTGGCAAGCCTGTGAGATTGGGTTACAGCATCCCTACAAAACACGGTGCTACTGATGTGCCTATTTGGGAGTTTCGCCAAAGAGAAGTGCATTTGTTGGGTGGTTCGCCTGTGCATCAGTTGACCGTTGCCAGATACCTAAATGTCAAAAGCGCGGATGGAAACTATATGCAAAAAATAGCCCGTTGGGGACGGTTTTTTGTTGGGCGACAAATGAATTATGACACGTTATCCAGAACTAAAAAAGTTGATGAGGACGTGCCATATATCGCCTTTGAGCAATCAGTCAAAAATTTCGTAAAAGCATGGTAGAAAGAGGTTTCTGAGATGGAATACATACCCTGTCCACAATGCAATGAATTGTATGACGAAGATGAGCATGAATATTGTCCTCATTGTTTGTATGGGTATTGGGATGATGAGGTTGGGGCTTATGATGTTTGCCCCCAATGCGGGGGGACTATGATAGTTAAGGTCAATCCAGGCGGTACGCAGATTGAAAACATCTGTGAAGATTGTAGTTATTATTCTGTTGATGTGGAATAGGTTCAGAGAAAAGAGGTTATGTGATGCTAAGAATTGAAGATGTTGAAGTAGACGACTTAGAAAAGTTGATTAAACTGATTAACAAAATGAGAGATAAGTTTGACAATGACGCTAACTTGTCTTGGGCGCAAGTTCATGACATGGAAAATGCAGGGCTATTAACAAAAGGCACATACGACCATTTTGTGCAGACAACCGAAAGCCTCATTATCCAATGCAATGGTATTCAAGCCGTTGTAAAAACCCTTGTAGAAAGGTGATTATCGTATGTGGTTAGCATATCGGCATGTGTGGCGGATTCGGGCAAAGCATAACGCGGTCTACAAATTGGGCGGGATTATCTATAGTTGGAATGTGGCTTGAGGACGCATAAATACACTTATCCGTCTTAACCCCACCCCCTAGCCCCTCCCCATTGCATGGAGAGGGGGAATAAAACAGGGTGTAGAATGATTTTTATCCAATGGAGAAAAGAGGCATGAAATGACATTTGAAGAATTTAAGCTGATGATTGAGGCGCTATTAGCGAAACTGAAGGGGCGGTATGATTTGTCGCTGGTGGCGGAATTGGGGGCAAGTGAGGAATGGGTCGTGACGTGTGCCAAGTGGGGCGCGTTTTATCTGCGGTATTATGTGGATAATTCAATCGTCACCGATAAGATGTACGCGCTGGCGGATGAGATGATGCCGATACTGTGGGAACTATATCCGCATGAGTGGCGGTTGGCGGGGCGGGTGTTTAATCCGACTATTTTAGAACCCAAAATGCCATATGAAGAATTTAAGGCGATGATTGAGGCGCTATTAGCGAAACTGAAGGGGCAGTATGGTTTATCGTTGGGGGCAGAGGTGGGTAATGGGCGGGTTTATGTCATCATAAACGGGGCAGAATCGGGCAATTTACATTTGCAAAATTACCTTTATGGGGAGGTTGCTGGTGTATTTTATGCTTCTGCAGAACAAATTATAAAAATCGCGTGGGAATTATATCCCCATGAATGGCAGTTGGCGCAAAGGGGATTTGTATCATGAGTGATGAACCGATTGTGAGCGATGATAACTATGCAATGGCGCGTTTGTTGGGGGATATTTGGCGGGGGCTGGCGCATGAAGAAGAATTGACAAATGAAATGAAAATAGACCTATTTGCCTTGATACGCCTTATTGAGGCGGATAATAAAGATAATCAAGAAATTGTAACACATACGCGGGAATTTGTATTTAGTTTGGGGGATGGTCGGCGGTTGCGCTTAACAATGCGTGCTGAATTATTCGATTTTAAGGATGGTGGGGAATGAGTGACCGGCTTGTGCCTAGTGATTGGATTAAAGTGGTTGGGCATTTGGCAAAGATATTTATAGAGGCATCGTCACCAGAGCGGGATGATGACACGGTATTGAAGCATACCGATGCGCTGATTGATTACACCATCAGCAACGAAAAGCCGATGGGTGATAATCGGGTGGGGGTGAATTTGAATATTGGACTCAACACAGGCGAGGAAAAATTGAACGTGTGGGTTATCCTCGAATTGGATAAGGACGGTGGGTGATGGAATTTAGCGAATTGGCGGGGCGCTCGTGAGTGGCGCGGTGGAATACCTAGAGATATATGATGAGGTGGTGCATTATATCCATAAAAACTTTGAGCCTGAACAACGCAATTTGGTGGGCGCAATTGAGCGCGATGGTAAGGGTTGGGTTGTGCGGTGGGGGTTTGCTACTGTGCAACGGATAGCCCCGCCACAAAATCAGATAGGGGATATTTATCAATTGATGGCGTATATCTATTTTATGGCGCGTGGGGATATGCGTCTTATCAAGATATTGCCATTGGCGGATAAGCGCGAATGGCATACGTATATTGTTAGCGGTTAGGGGGCGGGGATGTGGGGTTATAATTTGATGATAAGTAAGTGTGCCGAAAGGGGCGTAATGATGGATATTAAACCTGATTATTCAACGGAAATTACAATTAAGCCAAGTGATGGGGTGTCTATCGAAGTGGATGCAAAACAAGTTAGTGCATCGCTGGCAGAGTCGCCTAATATGCTATATACATGGGCGTTGTTACCTGCTCGAATTGATAACAAGGTCGATGCGGTGCAATTGTTGGATGCGTTGTTGGCGACTCAGATTACATATACACGAGAACGGCTTAAAGATGTGCTGGTGGGATTGGTCGCGGACAATTCGATGACTGCTGTTGACATCAATTTTAATTTTGAGTGGTATGGGGATTATTGCCTGTATGCTCAATTTGGGAATCATTTGAAGCTGTATGTGTTTTGTGCGGGGTATAACATGCCTGTTGGTAACAAGGCGCAAATTTTATTTGATGGTGTGGACATCAGCACCGAATGGAAGCCACCGAAAGATGACGATGATAGCTTTAGCACGCTAACAACTGGTGAGCTTCCAGAGCATTAAATAGCACGGGTGGGCTAAATATGATATAATGTGGGAAGTTATGTTTATTGGGAGTGCCTCTTATGGAGGGTATGCCATACCCTAATTGTGCCGATATGATACGGGTGGTTGATGCGATGCGAGTCGTGGATGCCATGCTGCAGGTGATTCACGCCCGCAATGTTGCGCGGGTGTATCCGTATCATTTAACCCTGTGGACGGATGTGGGCTACAGCGAGCCACATTTGAGGCGCATGATGGCAAAATTGGCACGAATGAATATCATCACCCGTTTGGGTGGGGAAAAATCACGGCGGGGTTATACACTGCACCCTAATTAGCATAACACCTCACACAATTTAATTTGACTGACATAAGCAAGCCCCTATGACGTAGGGGCTTTTTATTTGCCCCACCCCATTGTATGGAGAGGGGAATATAACATGAGCGTTAATAAATAGGGGGGTGTGATATGTTTTAGGGGATAAAAAAGGATGGATGGGCTTATGAGTAATGAGGCATTGGTTATTATTTTAGGTGCAATTCCTGCCCTGCTCGGTGTGATTGCGGGTGCGATTACGGCTATGGCGACACGTCCCAAAATCAAAGCGGATGCCACCGAAACGATGGCGGATGCGTTTGGGAAGATGACAGAATCTACCAGTAAGCTAGTTGGGCAGATTGAACGGCTGGCGGATGTCATCAACAAGCGGGATGAAGTCATTGATAAAATGGAAAACGCTTCGCTAGTGCGGGAACGTCAGATTGTGGAATTGACCGCACAAGTGGCGGAATTGCAAAAGGCGCGTGCGGTTGATGAGAAACAAATCGAATCGTTGACCGACAAAATTAAGGCGCTCGAAGATGCGGGCAAGGCTAAGGACAAAGAGATTGATAGCCTTAAAATCCGCGTAACATCACAAGAGGCGTTGATGACGCAAAAGGATAACGAAATTAGCCGATTGAATGGGCAGATTTCGGAATTGCAGAAACAGCACCAAGCCGATGCGGAAAAAATCCGTCAGCTTGAGCAGGCGAAGGTCGCCACCAGTGAGGTCGCGGTTGTTGACTCATCCGCGCTGAATGGGGCGAACGGCGATAAGGTGGTGAATGATGACGGGTCATAGGACGGATAAGATACTTTATGCGTCCACAGAACTCCAACCCCTAACCCCCTCCCCATTGCATGAAGAGGGGAATAAAGCAACGGATAAGGGCGAATGATGGCACAACATGATATGGCAGATAGTGGGGGCTATGATGAAAAAAGCGGGTTTGTGCGATGCCCCTTGTGCGGGGAATATGCTCATAATATGGTGTATGAGACATTTGAAGGCAAATGGACGTTTTGTGCTTGTGGTGTTGAATTGTGCCATGATGGATTTGTTGTGGCGGGCAACCATCTGTGCATAGAGGGGTACTGGAACGCGCAGAAACATATCCTTAAAGACATCGAAGGGATGCAATGATGAGACGGCATTTAGCATATTTGAAATATGTGCTTCGTCACAAGTGGTTTGTGTTGGTGGCGGGGTTATCGTTGCATGTCCCGCTTTGGCAATTGCTTATCCATGACTGGCACAAGATGACCCCGTTTGAATGGTTTCCGTATGCACGGTGTTTTTATAAGCCCAATGGCGAAAAACAATATGTGGAAACGGATGCGTTTAATTATGCGTGGAATCGTCATCAAAAGCGCGGTCTGCATCACTGGCAGGCGTGGCTTATCACATGGGATAGGGGCGAAACGCAAGCCCTGAAGATGCCAGAGCGATATGTGCGAGAGATGATTGCCGATTGGCGGGGAGCTGGTCGGGCATTGGGCAAACCCGACACGCTTGGATGGTATGCCGATAATAAGCACAAGATGGTGTTACATCCCGACACCCGCCAGATGGTCGAGAGATTATTAGGGGTGGGGCTATGAGTGCGGTGGTGTGTCCGAAATGCGGGGGTAGTGAGCATGTCGTCATGGTCGAGGATGGCGTGTGGATGTGTACCCATTGCACCATCGAATTTAATGGGGATGGGCGGGTATGTGGCGGGCTTGTTGAGATGGGGAAATCATACATGATAAGTGACCATCAACCCGCGCCATTTATTATTTATGGTGGTGAGTCGTCATCGCCCAAAGAAGGCGCTAAGGTGATGGGATTTGTTGGCAGGATTAACATCATTGGCGTTAAAGATGTGGATGAATTGATGAGGGAATTGTACAAATCATTGAAACGGGCTAGTGAATAGCACGTAATTTCGCATAGTACAAACTGAGATGCTTCGGAATGGGGCATCCTTGAGATGTTTGAGAGTATATATGGCAGGCAAAAAGAAATTCACCAAAACCGAATTTAGAATGGCAGTGGAAAAATCGCGCGGTATCAAAGCGGAGATTGCGCGGTTGCTCAATTGCTCATACAACACGGTCACGAATTATCTGAATCGTGAATCGAATGACGACGTTTTGGCGTTATTTAAGTCACAACGGGAAGTCATCAAAGACACGTTAGAGACTAAATTTATGCAGTTGGTGGACGAGGGCAATGAGAAGGCGATTTTATTTGGGTTGGAAACTATCGCCAAAGATAGAGGATGGACGAAGCGCACCGAAATTACGGGCGCGGATGGTGAGGCTATCCGATTTAGCGCGGATGTGATGGCTATCCTCAAAGCACAGGGACTATCGCCTGCGGATGTGCAAGCCGAATTTGAGAAATCCGTGAGGGCATTGGCGAATGTTAACGGCTGAATCGCTGGCGCGGGTGGTCGCATATAATCTTTTATCCGTCTCCAAAGTGGGGGGGATGCGCTCGCGCCCAACGGTAGAGGATTATGTCGCCTTCAAAAAGCTGATGTATCCGCAATATGTCCATGCGCCTCATTTGCAGGCGGTGGATGAAATTTTGATGGATGTGTTGTGGTATATCGAAAGTGGCGGGGTGTGTGGGATTGAGAAGGCGATTATTTGTATGCCTCCCCGTCATGGTAAGACCCAAAATGTATCGAAGCTGTTTCCGATGTACGTGTTGGCGCGTAATCCGCACTTGCTGGTGATGCTCACCAGTTATGGGGCAACGCTCGCCCGCACGAATAGCCGATGGATTCGCAATCTGATGCTCACGGATGAGTTTGTGAAGCGGTATCCGATGGCGCGATTGGCTGGTGATAGCAAAGAGGCGCGGAAATTCCACACCATCAAAGACGGCGGGGTGAATGCGCTTGGGATTGATGGGTCTGCTACTGGTCACGGGGCAATGCTATTTGTGGGCGATGACTTTATCAAAAACCGCAAACAAGCTGAATCGCCTGTGTATCGGGATAATATTTGGCATAGTTGGCTCAATGATTTTGTGACACGGCTGGAACCGGGTGCGGGAACGATTTTGCAGATGACACGATGGCACGTTGATGACATCATCGGGCGAATTTTGACGTATGAACCCGATGAATGGAAGGTGCTTATTTTGCCTGCTATCGCCAAAGAGAATGACCCATTGGGGCGAAAAGTCGGTGAGGCACTTTGGGCGGAACGGTATCCGATTAAAAAATTATTGGAACGCAAAAAGCAATTGGGTGAATATGCGTTTGCGTCACTCTATCAGCAAGAGCCGATACCAAGTGAGGGGGGATTGTTTAAGCGTGAGTGGTTTTATCCATCGCCAAAAGACGCGCCTGTTATTAAACGGGTGGTGCGGTATTGGGATTTAGCCATGAGTGCGACTGCGAGTGCTGATTACACTGTGGGGGTTAAGCTGGGTGAAGGGGTAGATGGTAATTTCTACGTGATGGATGTGGCGCGGGTGAAGCGTGACTGGTCTGATGTCGTGCCGTTCATCAAGCGCGTCATCCTAGCCGATGGCAAAGCGGTTAGGCAGGGGTTGGAAAAAAAGGCGTATATGAGCCGGGCGGTATCCGATTTGAATAAAGACCGTGAGTTGCATGGGTATGCGATAGAGGGGTATGGGGTGGATACGGATAAATTTACACGGGCGCTCCCTGTATCGGCAAAGTTTGGTGCGGGGCTTATCAAAGTGATGGATGCCGTGTGGACGACTGATTTTATAGATGAGCTGTGCGCGTTTCCGCGTGCGGGGCATGATGACCAAGTTGATGCGTTGGCGGGTGCTTGGTCAATGATGGACGAGAGCAATACCATGAAGCCATTAGGAGTAAAGGTGAGCAAATATGTTTGATTTGATTGCAGTGGCATTGGGACTGAATACGACATGGACGGGGGATGTTAGTGCATGGGGCAAGCGTGTTTTGCTGTATCGGCAATATGCAGAGGGGAATCATCGGGCGAATTTGACGGCGAATATGCGGTCAATGTTGCGGATAACTGATGCTGATACCGAATACAACATCAATTATTGCAACACCATCATCCAGACCATGATTGATAGATTGGTAGTGGCACAGGTTGATGCGGGTGATGCTACTCAGTGGGTTAAGGATATGATGTTTTGGAACTCATTTGATGTGCTTCAAATGGACATCCATGAGGCGGCGGTGCGGGATGGGGATGCTTATCTCATGGTGGGGTATGATGAGGGCGCACAGTATCCAAAATTATCGGTGGAATTGGCTTGGGATGGGACGGTGGGTGTTGTGCCGATTTATGACCCCTCTAATAAAAATATCGTTGCCGCGCTGAAAGTGTGGTGGGATTCGCGCAAAACGGTTGATGAAAAAGGGGTGGAATCTATTGTATCTGCGAGACGGTGCAATCTGTATTTGCCCAACATGATTAAACGCTATTGGTATGATGGCGGTGAGCTTATCAGCGAGGATGTGTGGGCGGTGGGATATGTGCCATTGGTGCATTTTAGACACAACACCCGCACCAATACATGGCAGGGCATGAGCGAAATTGCGTCTGTGATTGGCTTGCAGGATTCGCTCAATAGCAATTTAATCAGCATGACGATGGCGGGTGAACTATCGGCATTTGGAATTCGGGTTGCGATTGGATTCCCTGCGCCTACGGATGTATCGCCTGCTACTTGGATACAGATAGGCAATGCGGATGACAATGGGAATGTTGAGCCTATATCTAAAGATTATTTGGTGGATGTCAAACAATTAGAGCCTGCCCCATTGACTGAGTTTATTAATCAGGCTAATTATATTGTGGGTGAGATGGCAACGATTACAAACACCCCACTAGCGCGGATGGGGTCGGATAATCGGAGTGGGGAATCGCTTAAACAGAGTGAGGTGGGTCTGCTCGCAAAGGTCAAAAAGGCGCAAACGCGGTTTGCTGAATCGTGGGCGTGGGCGGTGGAACTTGCCCAAAAGGTATCGCTGGCGTATGGTAAGGGGAATGTTGCGCCTGCTGGTGAGATTAGCCCGTTGGTTAAGTGGCAAAATAGCGAGATTCGTAACGATGCAGAGATTATTAAAAATGCGCTGATGGTGCGGGATGATATTACCCCAGAGGCGTTTTTGCGATTGGTCGCGCCCGTGTTTGGATGGGATGAGGCGACTATCCAAAAAGAGGCGCAAGCAAAGCGGGATGAGAAGGTTGCTTTGATGGCGGGTGTGAATGGGTATGGGATGGGTGGGATGGTTAGCCCCACCCCCTAGCCCCCTCCCCATTGCATGGAGAGGGGAAATAAAAAAAGACCCGTGTGAGGGTCTTTTTTGTTGGGTGGTTGTGGACGCATAATGACCTTTATCCGTCTTTGAATTTGCACCAAAACATAATGAAAAGATGGTGGGCAGTGGGGGTTTATCCCCATTGCCCACCATAATGAAACGCAACCGACTAAACCCCTCTGAAGAGAAAAATCCCCTACTGCACAACCCCAACACCCGAATTTTTGAGCATACAAGCGGTAGCGATGGATGCGATAAAAATGAGGGTGGGCTTTTTATGTTGGGACACGGGCAACATGAGCGTTATGGTGGGTGATGGCGGGGTATGCTGTGGGTGTATATGAGGGATGCCATCGGTGCTTTAGGTGATTTCTCTGGGTGGCTACCCCTCGCCTCGTCAATAAAAACTCATAGAAGAAAGGTCAAAAAATGGCAGATATATCAGTAACAGCAACGGCGGTGCTTCCTGCAACGGGGGCTGTTATCCTTACGGGTATTGCTGGTGGCACAATCACGGCAGGACAACCCATTTATGAGGATGGTGCTAATGGTAGCGTCCTCAAAGCGGCACAAGCTGATGCTGCCGCCACAGGTGTCAAAGCCAATGTGGTTGGCATCGCCTTAAACGGTGGTGCAATTGGGCAACGTATCCAATATATCAAAACTGGCAACCTGACCATGAACGCGGTGTTGGTCGCTGGGGGGGCTTATGTCGCTAGTGCGGCGGCGGCTGGCGGAATTGCGCCAATTGGCGATTTGGGAAGCAACCATTACACAACAATTTTGGGCATCGCTATCAGCACAACGGTTTTGAAGGTAAACATCCAAGCTGGGGGGGTGCAAAGAACCTAATGACTAGCGAGGCGATGCGTGACGATTTGACTCGGCGGATTGAAAACGCGGTCAATGACCTAAAAAATGAATGGATGGCATCGGGAAACGAAGCCGATTCATTTACCGTCGAAGTGGCGCAGACCGCTACAGGGGTATCGGTGTCGTTGGTCGTGTTGGTGGGCGCGGAATCATCCAACAAAAAAGCCGATGGGGATACCCCTCTAAGCAAAAAGAAGATATAGCCCATGAGTGACGATAGACGGGATGACAGCAACCGCATAACGGGATTGATTGAGGGGGTCTTGGATAGAGGCTTCGCTCGATTGATACGTCCGTTTTTGCGTGCGGGGTCATCGCCCGAATTGGATAGACGGGTTAAAGATTTACAAGCTGAAGCGAATCGGTTGGCTGGTGAGGGGCAACGGCTCACGGCTGATAATCCGTATCTGGTGAGTTTATCGGTGACGCTATCTGAAGATATGGCGAGGCAGAATATCGCCTTGCGCGGGGTTGCTCAACAATTGCAGGATGATGGGATTAATGCGGCGCGGGTTTTGCATCGGCAAATTGCGCTTGGTCAATTGGATGATAACCAGTTGGCGATGTTGGGTGTGCGGTATAACGTGCCGAATCCAGAGGCATTGAGCGCGGTGGTCAATTATACGGGTAATGCCGAATTTGCGCGGGCAATGCGGATTTCATCCGATGTGGTGTTGCGGACGGTCAATAATCAGATTTTAACGGGGATGGCTAGTGGATGGTCGCCTAATAAGCTGGCGGATACCATCAGCGCAACGGTTAAAAATCTGCCATTATCACAGGCAACGACCATGATGCGGACTTTGCAAATTCAATCCTATAACCAAGCCACATTTTTATATGACCAAGCGAATGCCGATATTATCCAACAGCGCATACGGGTGGGGGCGCTGGATGGTCGCATTTGTATGGCGTGCCTTGCGTTACATGGGACTCCGTTGGGGGATAACGTGGGTGTGCATGACCATCCTAACGGGCGGTGTACATCGGTGGCGATTATCATCCCCTCAATATCGCCTCGCATTATTACGGGTGAACAGTATTGGGCGGGGTTGGGGGATGCCGATAGACGGGCGCTGGCTGGTGCGGGTGCGTATGAGGCGCTCACCAGTGGCAAGGCGCAATTGCGTGATTTTGTGGAGACATATCAGGACGATTTGTTTGGCGACATGATACGGCGCAAATCGTTGCGGGATGTTTTGGCTGGCTCATCAACATGAGCGTTATTTTATCTGTGTACGTGGTACGTTAGTGAGAGAGGCTTGATGCCAAATGGAACCTGAAGATAACGGGCTTGATGCTCAACAAAATGGCGATGACGAAATAGATTTATCAACCGTGGACCCGCGTGTGAAGGCGGTTATCACCAAAGCACGGCGGGAAGCGGCGGAATGGCGCACCAAGTTGCGTGCGCTCGAAAAGAAAGCGTCAGATGCCGAACAAGCGCAATTGAAAGAACAGGGTAAATGGCGCGAAGTGGCGGAACAAAATGAACGTGAAGCATTGCGTTTGAAACCTTTTGAAGAGGGATATACGCAAATAACTGCACAGATTAGTGAGGGCAACCAGAAAATACTTGCAACATTGCCCGAACACGTCCGCAAAGCCGCGCCTACGGATTATCCACCCGAAAAACTACGTGTATGGTTAGATACCATCGCGCCAATACTCACCAAACCGCCTGCACCAGATTTGAATCAGGGTGCGGGGGGTAGTGGTGGGAGTCAACAACAGATTCCTCAATTATCTGAAGACGAAAAGCGGATTGCTAAAGCCTTCGGATTGAGTGAGGAGGATTACGCGAAGAATAAATAGTAGAAAGGCTCAACATGGGTAATTTTACGTTTAAGAAAGACGTGAGCGGGGCAGATGTCACCCCTGCATGGATATATGTGCCGATTGCGGACAGCCAAACGCTTGTACCCGGTGATGTGGTTGTATTGTCATCGGGCAAGGCGGCTAAAGCTGGTAATGGTACTGGTCGGGTGTTGGGTGTGATGGCTGAAGCCATCACCACTGGTGCTTCGGCTGGGGGACCACTTGCCAAGATTTGGGTCACGAATCCTTCTCAGATTTGGCGCGGGACTGCAAGTGCCGATGCGAGTAGCCATGTGTTCGCGGCACGCACGTATGACCTGACTAGCGCCCAATTGGTAAACGTCAGTGATACGACTGGCGGATGCATTCAAATCGTCTCTTTGGTGGATGGTGTAACGACATCGGTTGATGTGGTTTTCACCGCCAACGAACTCGGTTAATTTTTATCGTCAATCGGATGAACTAAGGAGGATTTGAACCATGCCGATGATTAGTGAAAATTGGGCAAATTTGCTTTTGCCCGCATTGAAAAAAGTGTTTTTTCAGGGGATGGATGAACGGATGCAAAGCGTCATCCCAATGCTGTTTAATGTCCAAACATCAACCCGCGATAATGAAAAAACGTTGGGTGTCGAGGACATCAACCAAATTCCCGAATATAAAGGGGCATTGGAATATGCCGATTGGAATGAAGGGTATCTGAAGACCTTCACCTTCCCAGAATATGCCCTCGCCATCTCCATTGAGCGGAAATTGTATGATGACGCTCAATACAACATCATGAATCAACGTGCTTTACGCTTGGGATTGTCTTTTGCCCGCACACGCGAAACTCACGCGGCATCTGTGTTTAATAATGCCTTCACCGCAGGGGATTATGCAGGCACAGACGCAAAGGCGCTTTGTGCCACTGACCATCCTCTAGGTGTTGGTAATGCCACCACCGCAAGCAACAAAGGCACGTCTGAATTGTCTGTGGCGAGTGTCATCAGCACCTATGAGGCGATGCTCACCACCAAATCACCAAGCGGTGGGGTGCATAATGTCATCCCCGATATGTTGCTTGTGCCACCGACCCTCGCCGCTAAGGGGTGGGAAATCATCAATAGCACCCTCAAGCCCGATACTGGCAACAACAACGCCAATTTCGTGCAAGGGCAAGGGATGAAGGTCGTCACATGGAATTATTTGACCGATACCAATAATTGGTTCATGGTGGATAGTCAACTCGCCATGATGCACCTGCATTGGTTTAATCGGATTCAACCTGAATTTGAATTTGACCCCACTGGAAGCTATAACCTCAAATCGAATTATCGCGGTTATGCCCGTTGGGGATATGGCTTCGATGATTGGCGCTTCATCTATGGTCATGCCGTAGCCTAGTTTGTAGACGCATAAAGAATATTACCAGTCCTGCCCCACCCCTACGGACGTGCAGAAGCACGTCCCTACAGGCGGGGGAATAGAGAGAAAGAGGTGTTTTATGGCAGTTACAAATTTTGGCAGTATCACGCTAGAAGATGACCTGATTGTTGGCGATGATGCCACCATTACAGGCGATTTAGCGGTTACGGGTACAACCACGCTCACAGGGGCGCTGTCTGCCCCTCTGCCCGTACAGGTGGCTAGTGCCAATGGTGCTATCACTATCAAGCATGGGTTGGTCGTCCTCACTAAAGCAGGGGTTGCCGCGATGACTTTAGCCGCGCCTACGGCTGGTACGGATGACGGCAAGATTTTGTATATTGTGGCGACTACTGCCAACGCCCATACCGTCACGATTGCCAATGGCTTGAGTGGCGCTGGTGCTGGTGCTGATGTCGGTACATTTGGCGGGGCTGTGGCAGACCGTGTGGTGTTGGTCGCTTATAACGGCGCTTGGTATCCTGTTGTCAACGTCAATGTCACATTCGCCTAGAGGGGTGACGTATGCCTAAGATTGACCATATCCAAATTAAGGTGACAACGGCAGGCTCTGCGGGGTCTGCTGTTGGGTCTGCATCGTCATCCGCTTTGAATGGCAAGTTGTTGGCGGTGCATGTGGATTACACAAGTCAACCCGCCACGACTGATGTCACCATCACCGCGAATAGCCCTTCGATGCCGATATTGACGCTCACCAATGCCAACACCGATGCGTGGAAATATCCGCGCCAATTGATGGATGGCATAACGGGGAGTGCGCTCACGGGCGTATATGAACCATTGCCGATTTATGGGGCGGTCACTGTTGCGGTGGCACAAGGCGATGCTGTTACGGATGGTGTCGTTGTGACATTGGTCATTGAGAGAGAGTAACCCCTATGACATTTTCTTATACCCCATCGGCAAGCCCAGATGATATTACCCGTGTGAGGTATCACATTGGGGATACAGTTGAGGCGACCGCAATTTTTGATGACGAAACAATCACGATGATTATCGCTGAAGAAGGCAGTTGGCAATTGGCAGTGATTGATGCAATTAAATCTATCATCGCCAAGATAGCGGGCGAACCTAATTTTACGGCGGATTGGTTGCGGGTTGATTATGCAACGGCGCTGGCGGGGTATCAGAAATTATTGGCACTCAAAGCGGCGCAATTTGGCGTATCTGCTAGTACATCGGCATCGTTGGGGAGTAGCTCGGTGCGGGTGACGCGCTCAGATTGGGATGACACATGAGACCGATGGGGCGCATATCCGCAAGGCTCGCATTTTATTTGGACAATGCGTGTCGGATTGAGCGTGAAGCGACGACACAGGGCGCGATGGGTGAACCGTTGCATGATTGGTCGCTGATTGCGGATGACGTGGTGTGTCGATTGATACGCGGGACGGATTCGCGGACTGCGACCACTGAGCGCATTGGGATGCAAGCCGATATGGACGAATCGTACCGTGTGATACTGCCCCTCAATACGGATGTGTTGGGTGGTGACAAAATCACTGTGGATGGTGTGGCTTATCGGGTGGTGTCGTTATCCAGATTTACGGGTCTATATATACAGGCTGTGGTGACGACATGACCAGTGGCATCAAGATAACCAAAGACATTCGCCCATTGGAGGCGCTCATCAAAAAGACGGGCGGTGATTTGGGCGACTGGTTGCGTGGTGTCGCTGGTGAGATGGCGAATGATGTCATTTTATCGCTTGGCACAAGTCCGCGTGGGCGTGCTTATCCACGAGGGAACGGTAAGGTGCATTATGCGTCTACACCGGGCAATCCGCCAAACATTGACACGGGGACGCTACGGGCGAGTATCCGCGCTATCAAAAAAGGGAAATTGACCTTTTGGGTGGCGGATGGTGTGGAATATGGTCATGCGCTAGAGATGGGTACTACTCGAATCGCGCCACGTCCGTTTATTCGCCCTGTGTTTGACCGATGGGGCAATGGCAAATTAGCCGATAGTTTAGAGGCGTGGTTAAAGCGATGAGCGCGATTAGCAGTCTTTATACGGCGGTGTTTGATGCGATTAGAGGGGTGGGGTTGGTGTATGCCGATTATGCCCCTCAAAACGCCATGCGCCCTTATATCGTGTTTTATTTTACATCGGGTGGGAATACACGCGAGGTCGTGAATAATCGGCAAAGAATCGTGTTAACGGTGAAATGCGTGGCAGATAATGTGAGTGAGGCACACACGATGGCATCCGCTTTTAATGCGATTTTAGAGGATGCGGGTGGGCAGGAAACGGGGGTGATTGATGGTGATTCGCAATGGGTCATCACGACTATTACCCAAAACGGAACGGTGCATTATCCAGAATATGATTCGATGATTGTGCCGATTTATCACGTTGGTTTTGAATATGAAATCGTCATGGAGGAAATATAAATCATGGCTACATTAAACAGTAACAAAGTGTTTTTGTCATTTAATGGCATTAATGTGAGTGGCTTTTTCACCAAGTTCAACATGTCACCAACGGCTGAATCGGTGGAAATCACTGCGGGGTCTGAGACCACCGACAAACAATATGCGCCCGGTCTGAATGACACCAAAGCGACTGCAAGCATCGCCTATGATGTGACCAGTGTTAGCACCTATCTGTCTACGCTGAAAGTTGGCACAACCTTTGAAGTGATTTATGGCTCTGAAGGGGCTGTGAGCGGTAAGCCCAAACATGTGCAGTCATTTATGGTGATGAGTGCGCCACATGAACGCACCGTGAATAAAGATGCGGTTATTTTTGATGTGGACTTGCAAGCCACTGGTGCGCCAACCGTTGACATGTTTGCTGGTGGGGTGTGGGCATGAGTGACGCGGTGGTGGAAAAACAAGAAGAAAAGCCCGTATTCGATTTTAAGCGGGTTTATTTTACTCATCAGCAAAAGTATTTGGCGGCGTTTCGGCGGATGCAGGGCGGAAAGCCAACAGTTGAAGACCAAGAAAATTGGGAAGCACAACAATTATTGGTCGTCCAAAAGGCGTTGGTGAGTATTCCGCGCAAGTTGTTGCGGGATGATACACCCGAAAATGTGGACTGGTCTAAGCCCGAATCTACCGAGTGGTGGTTGTTTGGGGCGCTGGATATTTTGCACTCTGAATTTGTTGATGCGTATAAAGAACTCCAAAAAAAATAGAGGGCGCGGTATGGCTTAGTCGGAATCTTCATGAGGATACGACTTATGAGGATGACGAATATGAGCAAATCATCCGCGCTACGTTGGCGGTGCAATTGCACAAATTGCCTGCCGAAATTGACACGATGAATCAGAGTGACATCTGGTATGTGATGGCTGTCTTGAAAGAGGACAATAACCCCAATGGCTGATAAGGTCGCCTCGCTTTATGGTGAGCTAACGTTAGATGACAAGCTAACACCCGGTCTGAAAAAGGCAGAGGGTGGTTTAACGTCTTTTGGTAGCAAGCTAGAGGCGGCAGGGCAACGGGTTGCGGATTTTGGCGCGGGTATGGTCAAGATTACTGCGCCATTTGTGGCAGGGATTGGGCTTGCCATTACTGCGGCGGTTGGGTTTGATGAGCAGATAACCAATGTCGCCTCTGTGATGGGGTTGACGGCTGAACAATCGCGTGCGATGGGTGACGCGATGATTGAAATTTCGCAGACCACGAAATTTAGCGCAACCGAAATGGCGGGCGCGATGTATGACGTGGTTGGTGGGGTTGCTGATGCCTCTGCACATATGGATATTTTGGCGGCATCGGCATTGTTGGCAGAGGGTAGTAATGCCGATTTGGTGGCATCTACCAATGCGCTCATATCATCTTATAACGCCTATGGCGATACAGGGGTAACTGCGGCGCGGGTATCTGATGTCTTGACGGCGGCGGTACGCGATGGCGTTGGCACGATGGATGAATTGGCGGCGAAATTTGGGACGACTGCTACTCTCGCCGCGCCATTGGGTGTTGATATTGAAGAATTAGGGTTGCTGTTTGCGGAACTATCCAAAAAGGGCGCGACTTTTAACGAATCGGGTACGCGCATTGAAGCGGCGCTATCGGCACTTATCAACCCCACCAAAGAATTAGAAACCGCTTTTGAGCAAATGGGCATGACACAAGCCGATGTGCTGACAATGCTCGAAAATGAAGGACTGACAGCCGTCATTAAAAAGATGACGGATGCGGGTGTTGACCTTACGGCGGTCTTTGGCGACAAAGAGGCATTGCTTGGTGTGTTGGCGATTGCTGATATTGATAGCACACGGGCCGCAGAATTTACGACTAGCTTGGAAGGTGCAACGGTTGCGGCGCGTGATATACAAGCCGCAGGCGCAAAATTCAAATGGGATACGCTGGTAGGCGATTTTAGCGATTTGGCGGTGGTGGCTGGCGAGGCGCTATTGCCTGCGTTTAGTGGACTTGCGGCGGAATTATCGCCAGTGGTACAGGATTTTGCAGAATGGGCTAAAGAGAATCCCCAATTGATACAAGATATTGCTAAGGTCGCGTTGATTGCGGCGGGGTTGGGTTTGGTACTTGGTCCGTTGGGTACGATTCTTGGTGTGGTCGGCGCTGGTATAGGGATAGTTAGCACGGGTTTGGGCGCAATTGTAGCCGTTTCTACGGGGGTAATAAGTGCAATTGGTGGGATATTGGCGGCGGCGCTTCCAATTGCCGCGCCATTCTTAGCGGCGGCGGCGGCAATTGGCGGGTTTGTAGCGGGGTTGGATGACATCCGTAAACGCTCTGCGGCGAGTGGTCCCATGACTTATAATTTTGGAAGTGAAGCCGAAGCTATCGCGGCGGCGGCACCGCTTATTCAAGCCCAAAATAACGCAAATAATAGAGGGGTAAGTAATCCAATTACGGGCGGGGTGAATCCGATTTTTGCTGGCATGACTGCACCTAGCAATTCGAGGGGTATTACTCCAAGAACGGGGCGTGCTGAAGGTGGGGATGTTGTGGCAGGGGGATTGTATGAAGTTGGGGAACGGGGCAAAGAGTGGTTTATGCCTAATGTTGGCGGGCGGGTGTTTAATCAACGGCAAGCTAAGGGCATAGGCGGGATGAATATCACGGGTGGGACGTTTGTTTTTAATGGGGTCAATAATGTACAGCAATTATATGACGAGTTGACAAAGGTGGGGATGCAACGTGGGCAATAAATTTGTAGACGGATTAATGTCATTATGCGTCCTCATTTTGTGGGTATGTGTGGCGTGTACGTATCCTGTTGAGACGGCGCTCGATGAAGGTGAGCGGGTTGATTGGCAGGTGATGATGTATGAATCGGTGATGGCGGGCGATGTGCTGATGTGTCCGTATGCCGATTGTGTTGTAATGGCGCGGTTTGGGATTGGGCAACCGTTGCCAGTGATTGGCATGATGGCGGGTGATGATGGGGAATTGTGGTACATCGTCCCTGTTGATGACGTAGAGGGGTATGTGCGACTGGATGTGTTGGTTTATGCGTTTCGGTTGAATGTGACCCCTACGCCACCAACACGGGTATTATGGTGAGGGTTACGCATGGGTATTAAAATATATATTGATTGGGACAAAAACGACAATTTTACGGATACCTATGATGACATCACGGCGGATGTGATGAGCGTGCGCTGGACGATTGGGGCGCGGTCTGCCTATCAATCGGTGGCGGATGAATCTACATGCGAAATTGTTGTGCGAAATGTGGATAAAAAATATACCCCTGAAAACACCACCTCGCCAATTTATGGGAAAATTTTACCGAATCGTCGTATTCGGATAATGGATGATAAGGGCAGTGGTACTCAATTGTGGAATGGGTACTTGGAAGCGCCCAAAATGGCATGGCAACCGATGGGACCCGCATTAACGGGTCGTCATAACATCACCTTGCAGGGCTATGGAGCAAAACAACGCCTGCAAAAAATTGAGGTGCGGTTGGGGTTGTATGAGGATACTACTATTGACGTGATTATCACCGATGCCTTGCGCGAAGCTGGGATATTTTTGCCATTACAGCGCGGTTGGTTTTTGGGTGTGGCGGGCAAAAGCGAATTAGGTGTTAGCACGTATTTGATAGGTCCTGCTGGATGGTCTGAATTTGAGGTGGGGATTAGCAACATTGCTACTTATGGCAATGAGGTTAAGAATGTGCTGGCAATCATCGAGGAATTGGTGCGGACGGAACGGGGTCGCTTTGGCGAATTGCGAGACGGCAAGTTCTTTTTGCACAATCGGCATCATATCTATCAGGCGACTGATAACGGGACTATCAGTGAATCTGATTGCGTTGGGATTAATTATGCCTCTGGTGATGATGTGTATAACGTCATCAACGTTAAGGCGAATCCGCGTAAGGTGCAAGCGAGTGAGACGCTATGGGAACTGGATGCACCTATCACCGTAGGCGTTGGGGATACGGCGGAATTAGAGGCGACATTACGGCGCGATGGTGGGCAATTTGCAGGGGCGGGGTCGCTCACACCTACCTATAGTTTTAGCGTGGGTAGTGGGACGGTGGATGTTGTGGCGAGGGGTGGTAAGGCGGTCGTCACTGTGGCAAATACGGGCAATATCCCTGCTGTGCTGGCTACTTTGTCTTTGGCGGGCGCACCTACATACAATCAAAATTCGATGCGCGTCACCAAAGAAGATTCGCTATCGGTGGCAAGTTTGGGACGGCAGGAACTCAATATTGATGCTGGTGTGACCAGTGATTATAGCGATGCGCTGGCGATTGCAGAGACAGAACTTGCTAGGCGCGTGTCGCGTGGGATTGTCAAAAGTGTGCAGATGAAAAACATGTGGGATGGGATACGAAATGCCTATATGTTTGCTGATAATCAGATTGGGTATTTTGTGACTGTGGATGCCCCCAGTATTAACCACAATGCGCGATACATCATCATTGGGGAGAGTCATAGTTGGCAAGCGGGCGGTGAACACAATACGGAATTTTTCCTTGAGCCGTTATCACTTACACCTGCTTTTCGGTGGGATGTTAGCAATTGGGACGAAAGCTATTGGATTTTTTGAGGTGAACTATGGCGAGAACATATCCTAGCGTAATAACTGCAAACAGTTTGGCAAGCAGTTCTGATTTCAACAATAAGATTGTGCTTAATTTGCAACATCTGCTGGCATATATGATAGATGGTGTGGACTTGGATGCTATCACCACACCTGTCGAAATACACGATTTTACGGAGCGGGTCGCGCCTAGCACACCATCATCGAATGTGATAAGTATGTATTTGGATAGCGCGGATGGTTTGCTTAAGACAAAAGCCGATAACGGGTATGTATCGCAAATTGGACAGGGGCGGTGGACATATGATATTCCACTCTCTAGCGGTCAATTTGATGTTACATTGACCGATTATGATGAGTTTGATGGCTGTAAAACGATTGAAATTGAGGTGGGGTTGCGTAGCTCCGTGAGCGCGACTACTGATACAGCCTATTTGTTATTTAATACAGATACAACCGTTACCAATTACAAAAGACAGGCGGGCGGTGGTAATGATGCGGCGGCGATTACGGGTTATACCAATGCCCCATCCATTGCATTGGTACCGGGCGCTACTGCCCCTGCATCGGCATTTTTGACAGGTATTATCACTATTCGCGGGATGGATAAAACGATATTGCGGACGGCTGAATTTGTGGGTGGGACAACATATGACACGACTAAAGGGCGTATTGAGGTGGGGTTTATGTGGTGGAATGTCACTACTGCAATTACTCGGTTTCGCCTGCGCCCTGTACTTTATGCAACAAATACTTGGCACATTGATTCTTGGATGCGGTTGCATTTTATTAAATAGGTGGTGGTAAATGACTTCATTTGTAACTTTGCCCGTCACTAAAACAGACGGAAATTTGATTGACGATGGAATTTATAATGACCAACTGGTTAGTAATTTGTTGGCGCTGTTGTATATGACGGCTGGGGGGGTATCGCTTTGGACGGGTGGTGGGTCTAAAGAGATTGGATATCCGATTGGGACGATTTTAACCATCGCGCGGGTTACGGATATTAGCAATATTTGGCTACGATGCGATGGGCGCACGATTGGTAATACATCGTCTGGAGCAACGGCGCGGGCAAATGCCGATATGCTCACACTGTATACCCATATATGGGACAATACCAGTAACACCGATATTGTTATTCAAAATTCATCGGGTGTGGGTACGACACGGGGCGCTAGTGCAACGGCTGATTTTAATGCTAATAAGCGGTTGCCCCTATTTGATATGCGGGGGCGGGTTGTGATTGGCGAAGATGACCCCACTGGTAGTAGTGCGGCGAATCGGGTTACAGATGCCGCCGCAGACCGTTTGGGGGGGACGGGTGGTAGTGCTACCCATACATTGACCATCGCAGAGATGCCTAGTCATAGCCATACATCGTTGTTTTATGGGTCTAATAACTTTTTGACTGGTGGCAGTACAGGCACAGGTGGGGCTGGCGCGGCATTTGCTTATGATGCAATTGGTAACACGGGTGGCGGTGGCGCACATGCCAACGTGCAACCTTATATAGCAATGAATCAATTTATTTATGCTGGTAACTAGGGAGATGGAATAATGGACGCTCAATATATAGGACAGCCAACGATAGCGAATAGTGCATTTGTGCCGTTGGCAATATCGGCAGGGTTGCCTGCTGTGATAGAGGGGTTGGTGTTGGTGGGTGTTCCGCTATCGCTTTTGTTGGAGCAAGTGACCAGTGCGGTGCAGGCAAATAACCCATCATTGGCGGATGCGCTCAATAATGACACATTGCGGGCGATGCTGGATTATATGGCAATTAGCGGGTCGAGTGTGCGGTTTGGGTTTAATCTGCCCCAGACGCTCAACATGGACGGTCCCGTGTTTGGGTCTGCGCCGTATCGGGATGGGAATAATCCTAGTCAAGTGAATTTAAGTATCAGCGAACCGCCAGATGGTTTTGTGGTGGATGTGTATGTGTACGAAATCCGCAAAAAGACATCGGTTGTGACACCATCGGGCGGGTATTTGTACGATTCAATTAGCGGGGTTGAGGCGGGAACGCAGGTTATCCGCGCCATTTATCGGCGCTTATCGGATGGGGCGCTATCGCGGTTTAGCGCCGATGCCATCATTAGCTAATTGTGGACGCATAATGAGCGTTATCTGGCTTGTGCGTGGGGTATGATTATTATAAATATCGTCCGATTAGTAGAAGGGAGCATGAAATGAGCTTTAGACGTGTATGGAATATTTTCGCGGTGATTGTCATCGTGTTTGTGATTGGCACACCGTTGACGATGGCGCAGGATGCCACCGAAGAAGCGCCTGCGGGTGATGTGGTGGTTGTGCCTAGTGTGTTGGATGAGCTGAAACAAGATGCTACCAATACATTTGCGGATGCCATTGGCAGGATTGTTTTGATTGTGGTTGCCGCCATTGGCGCGGTGCAGGTGGTCGTCTCTGGCACATTTGCCGTTGTGATTACTAAATTTGGTGAGCGTTTATATCAGTCTACCCCGCCACAATATAAACCTGCGTTGGCGAATTTGATTAGTGATGGCATTGACCGATTACAGGCTGGCGCTGAATCTACTAAATTTACATTTGATGATGATTTTGTACGCCAACTGCGCGAGGCGATGTTGCCCGTTATCCAAGCGGAATTACTGCGGACTAGCAATGACCTGCTAGAGCGGGTGGCTAATATCGCTGGCAAAAAGCCGATTAATGAGGTGGTTGGTTAATCCCATCCGCCAATAAATTAGCAAATGAAAAGACCCCTTGTGTACAGAGGGGTCTTTTTGATTGGGGATAAATGCAATGTGCAAAAAATGCACATTAGGCGGCGTAGCCAAAGACGATGCCATATTGCGCCATATCGGAGGCTTGGAAGTCGGGCGATGCACCGATATATTTTAGGGTGGTGGATGCGTCTTTGTGGCGCAATAGTTTTTGAATGGCAGGGAGAGGCATCCCCCCCTTATAGGCAATATAGGCGGCGGTACGGCGGGTATCATGTGCCGCCAAGCGGAAGCGATCACCTAGTGCGAAAGCGGTACGATTGCCGATAATACCGCGTATCCCCTTTTGCAATAATCCAACACAGGGGTCATAAAAGCCTGTGCCGATGCCACGACCTACGCGCATGGGCGAATTGTCGCTTTCGATGGGTTGCCACAATGGGACATCGCCTTCAATCATGGGTGGGATAACCCCACCCCCTAGCCCCCTCCCCATTGCATGGAGAGGGGGAATAGAAGAGGACGTATAATGACCATTATCCGTCTCGTCACGAATCTTTTGGATGGCTTGGTTATAAGCGGTGACGTACTCCATGATTGCCATGTGTGCGAATTTTGATAGTGGTACGGGGTCAATGATGCCACGCTTACCGCGCACGGTGACGGTGTAACCATCGCCTAGAGGGGTGATGCCGTTTAGAGTGATGCGGGTTAGCTCGGTGATGCGTAGGGCGGTATAGAAGGCGGTTATCAATAACGCATAATCGCGCTTGCCCTGTAGGGAATATCTATCAATTTTGAGAAGCACTAAATTCACTTGGTTTTGTTCAAGTCGCACAAATTCGGGATTAAACAAGGGACCATAATTTGATTTGCTGGTAGGGGGTGGATTCTTGACCTCTGAGGCGCTACGGATTTGTTCGCGGTATTCAGTGATGAGGTCGCGGTCATGTCCGCGATAGCCGATAGTGGGTTGTTCTGATAATGCGCGTAGGTAGATGCGGACGGGAGCGAGGCGCACCATGATTGATGATACGGACATTTTGCGGATGTGTTGGAGGTGATAGATATAAGCGCGGATGAGTTCTGGCGTGGGGAGTTTATCGCCTGCAAATTTGTTATACATGGCTAGGGATGTTTGATATGAGGACAATGTGTTTTTTGTGGGGGCAGATGTGCGGGACGAAACGTGACGAAATAGTTCCGCAACAGCTTGATTGGGATTAAAAAAGGTTGTCCAGTGGGGGGGCGTGGGTTGGTGGTGTGGAATTGGTGCTTGCGCGTTTGGAGTATATTGGGTTATCATTTGGTTGTACATGAAATATTGTCCTTTCTGAGACAAATTAGCCTTGAACAGTTCGTTTAATCAGAGAGACAACCCCACCACCCTTTGTCAATGAAGGAATTAACCCCACCGACATTGATGAGCAAGGACACCTCTGCTGAAACAGGGGTGTTTTTGTTTCTCTCACTTGTGTAAATTATACCATAGTTTTAGCGAATACGCCACCAATTTCTTGACAAATAATAAGATTGGGGGTATTGTTGATTTCATTGGCGATTAATCAATAGGGAGGTAATATGTGAGTGCTAATAAAACCCCTGATAACCCCATAGGGGAAGAAATTGTTGTCAGTTTTGAGTATGCGTATCTCCGAAAAGAGAAGGCGCGGGGGAAGCGAATCCCATACAAACAGGCGGCAAAAGAGGCTGGTATATCGTATTACTCATTTACCAGTTTGGCACGCGGTGATTATCGGACTATCAGCTTAGACAATTTGCTCAAAGTGATGGTATGGCTAGAGACAACCGATTTTAATGATATGTTCGAGAGGCGCAAAATAGGCGATGCGAAACCAGAATAAAAAAGGGAATCCATTGGTGGGGTGTTTGGTGCTTATCTTGTTTGGTGTGATTGGTGTATGGGCGGTGTGGCTTGCGCCTAAGAATACAAAAGCCCCTTATACACCATCGGCAATAACCCCTTATCCAACCGTTGAATTTGTGTGGACACGAGGCGCGTATGAGTTTGACAGCGCCACGACTGAAACACGGGCGGATTTGCGGATATGTCCCGAATTGCGGTGTGACGTGGTTACATCGGTTGGCGCTGGTGCATCGTTGGAAATTGCTAGTATTGTATTGGGTGGCGCGGTGGATGGTGAGTATGGCTGGTTTGAGATAAGACGCGATGACCAGTTGCTATATGTCCCTGTGGCGCATGTGTTTGCCGAAACGGTTACGCGCATGGCGATGACTGCCAGTGTGATTGATGTGGATGACGAAATGGTTGCCATGCCTGCGGATGTGGTATTTTATCAATGTCAACAATTGAGTTGTGCAGAGGCTGGTACTATCTCACAAGGGCAACGGATACTCATCACAAAGATGGTCGCTGGCGAAATGGTCGAAGGCATTCAATTATGGGTGATGGCTGTTGATGGAGATGGCAACGAAGCCTATGCTCCATCGGTGTATGTGTTCCCTCGCCCTACCCCAACCCCAGAGGCGACTAATGAGAAATAAGAAAAATGCCGATGAGGGTGCAAAGATTTTGGCGGTGGCGGTGGTGATTATATTCATCATCTTCATTGTGCAAAGAATCGCGGAATTGCTGTTTTAACCCCTTTGGAGGGGGAAAAGAAAAACCCGCTTTAGACGGCGGGTATGCACCTTAAAAACTTAATCTGTGTACGGACTAAAACCTGTACGTAAATAGTCCACAAGAGGTAATTTATTTGGGCGTTAAGGGACTTGAACCCCTGACCTCACGGATGTGAACCGTGCGCTCTAACCAGCTGAGCTAAACGCCCGTTGTATTTGTTGCACGTAGACAATATTATAGCATGACTAAAAATGATAAATCAAGACAAGGTTTATCGTATCCGCGCATGATACGCTCATGCACAACAAAGGATAAAACGCTTGACCCATAAAATTCTTTTACCCCTATTCACCCTATTCTCGATGCTCTTGCTCACCAGCTGTTTTCGAGATGCAAGCGATATTTTGCCAGATTCCGCCGTCAATCAATGGCGCACAGTGGGGGGTGGTTTAGAAGACCGCACCCTGCAAGTCGGTGATAATGCCATTTCGCAATTGTATATTTTGCGCGTAGACCCCGCTTATTATCGTTTTGAGGCACATTATACCCCCAACACAGCCTATTATATCGAAGAATGGGAGGCACAATTGCCCGATGCAACCATTATCGTCAATGCCAATTTATTCGACATCAATAACGCCATCACGGGGCTACTCATTCAGGATGGGGTGATATTTGGGCGCTCCTATACCGATAGAGGCGGGACATTCGCCATCAAGAACAATTTTCCGTTCATCACGCATAATATCTATGAGCCATTCGACACCACAGGCGCACAACACGCCATTCAGGGATTTCCGATGTTGGTCTATAACGGTGTAGCCGCCTTTGAGCGTTTTGGGAGTGCGTCTCGGCGTACTGTCATTGGGCAAGATGGTCAAGGACGGATACTGATTATCGTCACGCCGATTTTTGGACCAAGCCTCAATGAACTGAGCCAATTTTTAGCCAATAGCGACTTGGGATTGGTGAACGCATTTAATTTGGATGGCGGTGGCTCTACCATGCTCTATGTTGAAAACATCACGACAGTACGATCATTTGACCGTGTGCCTGCGGTTTTAGCAGTATATCCAATTGGGGGATAATTATTTATGATAAAAAATGGCAAGTTATTCGGCAAAATTCGATTCTCATATATCATCATCGGTGCATTGGCAATTTTGCTCCTCTATTTGGCGCTTCGTAACCTCGATTGGGAAGCGACCTTCGCCATTTTCCGCACAGCCGATATTCGTGTTTTAGGCGGGGCGTGGATTGTGCTGGTGCTATCCTATTTTTTACGCGGATTGCGCTGGCAAGTGTTGTTGAGTGCAGAAAAAACCTTGCACCCCATCACCGTATTTTGGGCGACCTGTGTGGGATATTTGGGCAATAGCTTTTTACCCGCCCGTGCAGGCGAAATTATCCGTTCTGGGTTGCTATCGAACAAAACAGGCATCCCCCTCTTTTATATGCTGGCAACCGCCCTCACAGAGCGCATTTTTGACGCGGTACTCTTGGTATGCTCCATTTTATTGGGATTGACCACGTTCCCCAATATCCCCGATTGGTTGCGGAGCGCCATGACCTCTATGCTCATTTTGGGGGTTATCGGCGGATTTTCGCTCACGCTCCTACCCTATCTATCAGGCTGGATAACAACCCAGATGGGGCGCTCGCCCATCCCGCAAAAAATCAAAGGGAAGTTGATTGAATTTGTGGGGCAATTTTTATTGGGGATGAAAGCCTTTCAAAATCCCACCCGTGCGGGGCTGTTTATCATCATTTCGTTGGCTACATGGTCATTGGATGTGATTGCGACCCTCATCGTGACAGGGGGCTATGGCATCCCCTTCACCCCATTACAAGGGTTGCTGGTTTTGGCGGCATTGGGACTCGCCAGCGCCGCCCCATCCACACCCGGATATGTCGGCATTTATCAATCGGTGAGCGTGGCTATTTTTGCCCTGTTCAGTTTGAGTGATGAGAGCGCCATCGCCTATATTCTCACCACACAAGGCTTGACCTATACGGTGGTAATTTTATGGGGATTCATCGGCTTGTGGCGCTTGAATAAGCTAGAAAATGTGGAAAACTCAACCCCAACGGTGATACAAGACCCTGCTATATCATCATAAAAAATGGCGGATATACGCGCTATGCGCTAATCCGCCACTACATATCTACCTGTTTTTAGGAATGTACTGGCGGATTAGACCCAACGGGTCGTATATCCGCCACCGATTAACACCCTCAATCTTTCCTCTATAATCCCAACACTGCCAAGATACTCTTATCATCGGTGACATTTTGGGTGAAGCCTAAATCTGCCACCAAATGCAACATGGTTGTATTTTCTGGCAAAATTGTCCCAATCAAATGGGGATACCCCTCTTTTTTGCCATAATCAATTGCCCGTAGCATCAATTCTTTGCCCAAGCCTTGCCCCTGAAATTTATCACTGACCAGCAGACCAAATTCCAAATCCCGATTGGTATCGGGTGTGAGGCGCATGGTCGCCACAATTTCGGTTTCATTGGTCTTGGCATGTTTGCGCGTGGCGACAAAAATCATCTCACGGGCATAATCTATAAAGCAGATGCGCGACAGGCGTTCATGCGAAATGCGTTGTTGCAATTGTAACGGGGTGAAGAACCGCATGTACACTGTGCGTTCTGATAACGATTCGTGGAAGCCAATCATCATCGCTTCGTCTTCTGGGCGGATGGGGCGAATGGTGATAGCGGTGCCATCATTGGCTTTTGCTTGGTGGATATATTGCTTGGGATAGGGACGGATAGCCAGTTTTGGCAGATGCTCTTTGGTAATTTCTGCGGGATGTAAAACCACCCGCGCATCCAACGCCAAAATGCGTTCTGGCGAGGCAATAAGCGGGTTAATATCAATTTCGGCTATCAGGCGTTGCTCTGCGACAATTTGTGAGAAGCGCACGAGTAATTTTTCCATCTCAACAATATTCACCGCTTCGCGCCCACGTACCCCTTTGAGGGCTTCATAGATTTTGGTGCGTTCCATCATACGGCGTGCCAATGTGGTGGTGAGGGGTGGCAATGCCAATGAACGGTCTTTATACACCTCCACCAACGACCCACCCGTCCCAAACAAGATGACGGGTCCAAATTGTGGGTCTACACTACTACCGATGATGAGTTCATAGCCATCCAATTTGACCATTGGCTGAATATTAACCCCATTAAAATGCTCCAAACCTGCTTTATCTGCCACTGATTGGCGGATGGTATTAAACGCATCACGAACACCATCGGCATTTTTGATATTGAGCATCACCCCGCCCACGTCGGTCTTGTGGGTGATGGTCAATGAGTGAATTTTTACGACAACGGGATACCCCATTTTATCGGCGGCGGCGACTGCCTCATCTTCTGTTTCTGCAATCACATCGGGAATCACTGGCATCCCATACGCGCCAAGCACCTGCTTGGATTCTGTTTCAGTGAGGATGGTGCGCCCTTCCGCACGTGCTTTGTTGATAATATCCTCGACCAATGCACGATTGGGGGTATATTCTTCGTCCGATAGGAGCATGGGGGTTTCATACAACAAATCCAGATTATAGCTATAGCGCCACATGTAATTGAACATCCGCACGGCTGTATCTGGATAAGAGAAGGTCGGAATATTGGCGCGGTTCAAAATACGGATACCCGCTTCTACTGCGCTACCGCCCAACCAACTGGCTAAAACAGGCTTGCCGTTCAAATCGGCATAATGGCGCAGTGCTTCTGCCGTGCCTGTGGGGTCGGTCATATCTTGTGGGGTGAGGATGACCAAAAGCCCATCACTATTGGGGTCTTTGGCGGCAATTTCTAATGATTTAGCGTAGCGCATGGGGTCTGCATCACCCAAAATATCAATGGGGTTGTTATGTGACCATGCCGAGGGTAAAAAGCTATTCAGCTCTTGCATGGTCGCATCCGAAATTTCTGCGAGTTCCCCGCCATCGCTGATGAGCGCATCGGTCGCCAATACACCGGGTCCGCCCGCATTAGTGACAATTGTCAAGCGCCGACCTTTGGGACGTGGTTGCTTGGCAAACACTTCGGAGATATAAAACACATCCGAAATACGGTCTACCCGCAACACACCCACACGGCGCAAGGCAATATCCAGCACTTCATCGCTCCCAGTGAGCGAGCCTGTATGCGAGGCGGCGGCTTTTGCGGCGGCTTCTGTGCGTCCCGCTTTGATGACAAAAATGGGCTTGGTGCGTGCCACTTCTTTGGCGGCGGAGAGGAAGGCACGCGCATCGCCAATAGATTCCATATAAATCACGATACTATGGGTGTTGGGGTCATTGCCCAAATAAGTGATGAGGTCGCCCCAACCGACATCCATCATAGAACCAATCGAAATAAAGGCGCTAAAGCCGACATTTTCCTCAAAACTCCAATCCAAAACGGCGGTACAAATCGCCCCGCTTTGGCTGATGAATGCCACATTGCCCGGTCGTGCCATAGACCCCGCAAAGGTGGCATTTAAGCCCACCAACGGCATCATCACACCCAAGCAATTGGGTCCAACAATCCGCATTTTGCCTCTGGCAGTTTCCATAATTTGGCGTTCTAGCTCCAAACCTTCTTCGCCAACTTCTTTGAAGCCCGCAGAGATGATAATGGCACCCGGTACACCAATTTCCACACATTCTTTGATGATGGCTGGCACGGTTTTGGCGGGTGTAACGATGACCGCAAGGTCTATGGGGTCTGGAATGGATTTGATATTGGGATACGTGCGGATGCCCATCACATTGGGGCGGTTGGGATTCACAGGGAAAATTGTCCCGCCAAATGGGTTGGCGAGTAAATTTTTGATGATGGTACGCCCAACACTGCCCTCTTTTTCGGTTGCGCCGATAATAGCGATATTATTGGGGCGGAGGATGGGGTCTAATGGGTTACGCTTTGATGTTATGGTGCTGGTCATGATAAAAATATCTCCTAGTGACAGTTTTTCAACACATCTATAAGCATATCCCAAAGGAAAGAAAAATCCTATATAATGAAACTCATGGGATTGTCACGAGGGATGGTGCATTTAATGGATGAAAATGAATTGCTAAATTTGTTTTTATATGGGGAAGCAGACCGAATAGAACGCAAAGAACTCTTTTATGAAGCAAAAGAAAAAATCTGCCAAGCTATTTGTGCCTTTGCCAATGACCTCCCTAACCATAATAAGCCAAGTGTCATATTTATTGGTCAAAAAGATGATGGTAGCTGTGGCAACCTCACGATTGACGATAAATTATTCTCCGATATAGCCAGTATTCGTAATGAAGGTAAAATTTTACCGTTTCCTGTGATTGAAGTTCAAAAACATATGCTCAATGGATGTGAAATAGTCGCCATTATCGTACATCCATCAGAAAACACACCTATCTTTTTTACAGATGATAAAAAGAATAATCATATTTGGGTACGTGTTGGACCGAGTACACGAAAAGCCACCCGTAGCGAAGAAGTGACACTTTCTAAAAAACGCAAATATACCGATTATGATGTATCTCCTGTATCCAGAGCAACATTATCAGACCTCAACCTCATTTATTTGCGAGAGGTGTATATTCCGCGTGCTGTCTCGCCAGAAATACTAGAAGAAAATGACCGTACCATTGAACATCAATTATCAGCATTACATTTATCGACACCCGATGGAACACCGACTGTAACCGGGTTATTGACAGCAGGCAACAACATCCGCTATTTTTTACCCTATGTATATATTCAATTTGTACGGTATCCGGGCGATGATATTGGCGGGTTAACCCTTGATGACCAACAAATAGATGGTCGCCTCGATGACATGATTAAAAATATCATGGATAAAATGCGGGTTAACATTACCTCACAAACCAATATTACCGCAGGTGATAAAACCATCGTCAAACACGATTACCCACTCGAAGCATTGCGCCAATTAGTGATTAATGCACTTTTACATCGTGATTACGAAACCAGTTATTCACCTGTGCGCGTGGTTTGGTTTGATGACCGCATTGAGATTGTTAGTCCGGGTGGGCTTGAGGGAACAGTCAATAAAGAAAATTTTGGTCAACCCTATGCAACCTATTATCGCAATCCCAATTTGGCAACGGTTATGAAAACCCTCAAGCATGTAGAGCAATTTGGGTCAGGTATTCGTATCGCGCGCCGTTTATTACAAGAAAATGGTAATCCTGAGCCTGAATTTAATCTGAACATCGCAAATTTTGTCATAGTTACTGTGCGAAAAGCACCATAATATCATTTTGCTTTATTTCCGAAACATGATAACCGCTTCCACCTCATCCGCCATCATGAAGCGATTTTCCACCACATAGCCAACATGCTCATATAACCCCACATTGACGGGATTGGTCGTCTCTAGCCAAACACCCTGCGAATGAGCATCTGTTTCTGACATCTGATGAATTTTATCCAATAGCATCCGCCCATACCCCTTCCCCTGATAGTTTGGATGAACGGCGATAAATTCTAGCCGATAGTGTCGCGTTTTGGGCTGATAACGGCTAATTCGCCCAACATGCCCCATCGTCCGCCACAAGCCAATGAACCCCACCTGAAATAAAACTGTCACAACCCACTTGATGAGGCTCATCGTTTTGAGTTTGGTTTGGGGAAGGGTGAGGGTGGCACATGCCACATAGTCACCCGCCTCACATATCCCTAATATCGGTTGTTGATTCACCACCTGCATCTGCAATAACGCCAAAAACCATGCTGATAACCGTTTTTCATACCCTTTTTGCTCATATTGGCAGATATAGCGCATTCCGGGGTCATCTGCAAATGACCGTTGAAAAAGTGTTGCCACCTGCCCTATCATCGCATCTGGGATTGGCTCAATATTCATTAGTCACTGCCCTCTGGCGAAAATGGCGCTTCTTTGACCAAATGGCTCACCAACAGCTTGAGATAAAAAAATGGTATAAACCATTCTAGCCCTATGGTTGGGATAAAGGCATAAATCCCTAACAAGCACGCCCCACAAAATAACAATAGGCTCATCGGGCGTTGCAGATAGAGGGGCGTTTTGATGATGACAACCGATGCGACCAGCAAATAGCCATACATCACCGCAAAAAATGCCCAATCCATCCCCCGAAAGAGCGATGCAATCACCAGCAGGTGTAAGCCATGTACTGCCACAAAGGGCAAATGTGCCTTTATACCGTCTTGCCCCTCGCGGTGATACCAGCGTTTGGCGGCTGATGTCGCGTTGGTAATGATACCGCCCGCCAAATCCAACGCCAAAAATACGACCACCACCACTTGTAGCCCAGACCAATTTAATTTATCTCGGCTGATATAGAGCAACATGCCCAGCATCCCCGCTAGGGCAATTCCGCCCCCCAATTGAAGCCATTCCTCGCTAGATGTCGCACCCGGTCCAACAAATTTATCCCATGCGCCTAATATACCCTGACGAGGTTGTGAGGGTGTCCAGTTAATTTGTGCCATAGCATCGTCTCCTTTATTTTAGATTTTTCAAAAATTGATTGATAATAGGGGGTAAGAGTTGCTTGGGTGGGACTGCCTTCGCATCTGTGAACCATAGCAAGGTGAATCCTTCTAACAAGGCAATAAAGGTGATTGCCGTTTGTGAAATATTTATATTGGCATATTCCCCACTCGCCATGCCTTGTGCGAATAATGCCTCCAAAACGCGCCGATAGTCGCCAAAATACCCCGCCAAGTAATCCCGAATGGTGCTACGGCGCGAGGCAATCGCATAAAATTCGTAGGCGATATTCATCATGCTGGCATCGGCTTCCATAAGGGTAATCGTACCCTCTACATACGCCATGAGTCGTTCTGTAACGGTGAGCGTATCTTGAGTGAGGAGTGCTTGTAGATGGATAAGCAATTGGCTAAATAGGGATTGTAGCAACCCTTCGATTAAATCATCTTTATTTTTGTAATACAGGTACACCGTGCCTTTGCTCAATCCACAGGCAGAAGCAATGTCCTCCATGCGGGCATCGGATAATCCTTTTTCGGCAAATATCTGACGTGCCGCCTCTAAAATTTGTGTTTGCCGTTCTATTTGCATATCTTCGCGTTTCTTATGTGCCATAGTCGCTCCAAAAATGACTGACTGGTTAGTCATTATAATAAATCTATTTTCACTTTCTGTCAAATCATAGGCAATTATGACCATCTCATCAGTCTCTCATTTGCAATTCATCCCAAATCCTTGCACAATAGAGGAATAATCAAATGAACGTTAAATTAAATTGAGTAGAAGGATTTTTTGAGCATGAGTATGTTAAAACGAGCCATTTTTGAAAAAGACCATCAAATGTTCCGCGATTCGTTCCGCAAATTTGTCGAGCGCGAAATTGTGCCACATCACGAAGAATGGGAAAAAAATAAACTTGTCCCCCGTGAAGTGTGGAAAAAAGCGGGTGATAACGGCTTTTTGGGTTTTAATGTCCCAGAAGAATATGGTGGTATGGGTGTCGTAGATTTCCGCTATAACGCCATCATCATCGAAGAATTGGTCAAAGTCGGCGCATCTGGTCCTGGATTCTCACTCCATAACGATATTTGCATCCCCTACATTTTGCATTATGGCACAGAAGAACAAAAGAAACGCTTCTTGCCAAAAATGGTCACAGGTGAATATATCACCGCCATCGCCATGACAGAACCCAATACAGGGAGCGACCTCGCTGGTGTGCGTACCACTGCCATCCGTGAAAATGGCTGTTTTGTGGTCAATGGGCAAAAAACCTTTATCACCAACGGCATCAATAGCGACATCGTGATTACAGTCGTCAAAACAAAGCCAGAAGAAAAACATTCAGGCATCAGCTTATTGTTGATTGAACGCGGGATGGAAGGCTTTGAGCGTGGTCGCAACCTCGACAAAATGGGGATGAAAGCACAAGACACCGCCGAAATGTATTTTAGCAATGTGCAAGTGCCAGAAAGCAACTTACTCGGCGATGAAGGCGCAGGCTTCTTTTATCTGATGACCGAATTGCCCCAAGAACGCATGAGCATTGCGCTCGGCGCAGTCGCAGGTGCAAAAGCCGCCCTCGAAATGACCGTAAAATATGCCCAAGAGCGCGAGGCATTTGGTCGTCCTATCGGCACATTCCAAAATTCACGCTTTAAGTTTGCCGAGATGAAAACCGAAATTCAAATCGCAGAAGTCTTTGTAGATAAATGTATCGAAGAACTTAATAAAGGTGAATTGACCACAGAAGTCGCTTCGATGGCAAAATGGTGGACAACCGAATTGCTCAAGCGCGTGGTAGATACCTGTGTGCAATTGCATGGCGGCTATGGTTATATGATGGAATACCCCATCGCCAAAGCCTATCTCGATGCTCGTGTCCAATCTATCTATGGTGGCACAACCGAAATCATGAAAGAAATCATCGGGCGTGCAATGGGCTTCTAAACCCTTTATATCACAATTTATGATGGACGACATATGCGCCTCATGGCGCTAGTCGTCCACTACATATCCCCCTACCTAACGATTCAACCCCTGTGCAATATCATTCCCATGCAACCGATTGTGATGAATGGTGAAATACAACATCTCACGGACGGTAATCGCGCCGATTGCAGGATGCGCTAATCTATACACATCAAGGTCATCCTCTGACCAATTTTCCAACGCACTCACGACCCGCGCATTCGCATCATCCCATGTTTCAATCAGATACGCCCGCACATCGGTAATACCTTCTGGCATCCTATAATTAACGGGTGTCACACTAGGGGCAAATTCCGCACGGAGTCCTTCATCTATCATTTTTTGATAAATCGCCACCAATTTATCATAGGACATAGAGCCATTTTCCGATTTGCCGAACATGGCTTCCATCTGGTCACGCGGGGTTAATAAGCCTTTGGCGAAGGGTTTGTTGGTGATAATCAGGTGCTTGAGATAATCGGCTGGCGACCAATCGGTCTCTGACCCTGTAAATAATTGGTCATCAGACAGATTAATAAGGTTTTTGCGGATAGATTGGTGAATTGCCTTTAATTCATCAATAATTTGTGCTTTGGAATAAGTATTGGTGGTCATTTAATCATCCTTGTGTATAAAAAACAAAGTGGTGTTCATCATTGATGATAACACCACATAGCAAAATTAGTGGCAATAATGGAGACCGATTGCTTATGCGGAGATAATGCTAATGAGTACCCCACCCGCAAGTAAATAGCCCACCAACCGATTCACAGCTACCCCAATTGTATAGCGGGTCGAAAATCCCCACCAATTCCAATATTGCATATCCACGCTGGTCACACTGGCTAACCCAACCAACCCCACTAATGCCAAGCGCACCTCATTGGATAGTGATTGTGTAAGGGCAAGTATCGTCACCAGCACAACCGAAGTCAATAATTGTGTACCAAATTCAATCATGAAATAGCGTGGAATCGAATAATAGGATTCTGGCTTAATAGCGATAAAAGCCGCTACTCGTTTTGTGATATATACCATGCCACTGGTTGTGCCTTTGGCAATCACCTCACCCAATTCATCGGGGTCGGGATGCTCTCCCACACTTTTTATCCCCCATGGGATGATGGCTTGCGATAAACCGTTCCAGAAAAATAAAATCACCCCACCTATGATAATTCCAAGTATTATGTTCATTGTCTGCTCCTTCAGTGTTCATCAGTAAAGAACATTTTATCTGAATTCAGGCACAGGGTCTTGTAAAAATTGGACAAGATTAGGGGCAGGATTCATAATAGGCTGGCGTAATTTTTCCCGATATGCCAGTGGGGTTTGACCCGTAAAATCCTTAAATTCCTTAGAAAAATGTGCTTGGTCATAATAGCCAAATTTCAAAGCCAGTTCTGCCATCGAGATAATCGGGTTTTTATATAAGGTCTCTATAACTGCCTCGACACGGGCAATTCGCGCATAAAATTTTGGCGAAAAGCCCATCATCTGCCGAAATAAACGGTCTACTGAGCGAATCGAATAGCCCATATCGGCGCTAATTTGTTGAATAGATAATTGCCTTGCTATCAATTGACGAGAGATAGTCATCACCAATTGATATGAATCATGCAAGCGCAATAATTTTAGAAAAAACGCATCCAACAACCCAATTTGTGCCGATGGATTGGGTATATCATATAATTGCTCTTCTAAATCACAAGCTCCCTGCCCCAATATATCCCCCAATGGAAAAACATTATCAGAAAGTTCATATAAGGGATAACGGATGAAAGGCGCAAGTCCACCAATTTTGAAACGTACACCAATGAGGTGAATCGCCCCAATTTGATGAATAACCACAGGATAAGTGCGTTGGGCATCTAAATTAGAAAAGGTAATGGGGACTAATGGGTGTTGTGGATTTCCACGCAGATATGATACGCCAAAATTGATGAGGATGTCGGCACGTCCATCCACAAAAATTGCCTCTTGGATGGGCATATCTTGTGAGGATTGAGTTTTTAGTATCCAATAATTTTCGATATAGGGGCGTAATGGTATGGCAGGGCTATAAAATTGATACATACATTATCCGATTAAAGGGCATATCCACTTTGATATGCCCTTTATTATTTTTTACGATGTTTTTGCTATATCGCTTGACTTTTCTTTGATAATCTGGCGTGCTTCTTCGAGCGAATCGGCAAAATAGACTTCTTTTGATAACTTAGGCGCAATAACTTTCGCCATTTTGACAATTATCCTTGTAAACTGGCTTCCGCCCACAATCACACTCATTCCCAAATTAGGGGGTGTTTTTTTATTGGCATATTGCATCACCTTAGACATATTGGTGGGCGTTTTACGCACATTACGGAGCATAATCGTATGCACAGTATGGGGTAATTTGTTGAGTTCTTCAAAGGTCATATCTGTGACGCGATAATAATCTTCTAGCACCAAATCGCCTTCATAGATATTCAGCAATATTGTTTTTTCTTCGTTATCCCACTCAATACGTCCGGGCATACGCCACCTTCTTATCTCACGGCTTCTTTTATATAGACGGGGGTTAGCCAATGGCGATATTTTTCCACGCGCCCACTGACCACATCAAAATATAAATCGCGCAAGGCTTGGGTCACTTCGCCCATGCCCCCATTACCAATTTGACGATGTTCCACGCGGGTAATCGCCGCCACTTGCACACCTGTCCCGCACATGAACACTTCGTCCGAAATATAGACTTCGGTACGATCAATATTGCGTTCTACAACTTCAAGTTTGAGTTCATCGCGTAATAAGTCAATCATACTGCGACGGGTAATGCCTTCCAAAATATTGTCAGAAATTCCGGGTGTATAGACAACCCCATCGCGCACAAGGAAGATATTCGCCGCGCTCATCTCGGAAACATGCCCATCCTGATTGAGGGTGATGGCTTCATCATATCCAGATAAAATCGCGTCACTTTTGATGAGCGATGAATTGGCATATGCGCCCGAAATTTTACCGCGTGCGGGGATGGCATTATCTTCTACCCGTGTCCAAGAAGAAAAACATACATGCGCCCCTTCTTCGTTATCCACATACCGACCAAAAGGCATTGCAAACATCGTAAAACCATCGTCTACATCATGAATCCGTACCCCAATCATCTCGGTAGATTTATACATCAGAGGGCGAATATAGCAATTTTCATGAAATCCTTCTGTACGAAGCAAATTCATCAAAATATCGGTCAAGCCTTCTGGGGTATAATCAAAATTCATCCGCAATAAGCGTGACGAAGCGAGCAGGCGCTTAAAATGGTCATTGGGGCGAAACACATACAACTGCTCTTCATTGGCATTCCAGTAGCCTCTTAACCCGCCAAAAACGGCGGTGCCATAATGCAACGCATGGGTCATGACGTTGACTGTCGCTTGTTCAATCGGGACAATATCGCCATTAAAAAATGCGAACTTGGGTTTTCCTTGCTGTGCCATGCAAAAACTCCTGTGTATAAAGTGTAGTTAGGCATAGCTTACCCCATTTATGGGCATTATGGCTACTACCAATGGCATCCGCTATGATTTTAGGCACTTCCAGTCCAAACTTCGGGTAACATGAGCAAAATGGCGCTGGCAGGCAACCACCATGCCACGAGCCATTTCAATTTTTTGGGATAAAATCCCGCCATGAATATCATGCCACCAATAACGATTGGCACAGCCACCCGATAAGCGGCGGCAGGGTCGCGCCAGCTCACATCGGGCATCGTCAGCACAAATCCCACACAGGGGAGCAATAACCATAGTGGGAGCGTGGTCTCTGACCTCATGCCACTCAAAAAATCACGCTGTAAGGGCGCAACATGTTGCGCCCGCATATATCGAAACAAGGTTGTCAGCCACAATATCCCCAATAGCACCGTTGGAATCCCCAAGAATATCGCCAATAGCGTAAAATTGACCGTCCGCGCTGTGCCGACAATATCATAGGTAGCCGTGAGGGTATCGAACATGCCCTGTAGCGGGATGAGGTGCAATTTGGCGGCGGGATAGCGTGTGGGCAATGTGCCAAACCACAGGCGCATGAATCCCCACCACAACAAAAATGTCACTAACGGCGCTCCTGCGATGAGCATCCCCCATCGGATTTTTCCGCGTCCAAAAATGGCATGGAGCGCGAGTCCGATGGCGATAAGGAAGCCAATTTCTTTGGTCATGGTGGCGAGTATCAATAACCCAATGGTGGGGATATAGCGCCGATGGATATAAGCAATCACCGCCACCAATGCGAGGGCAAAACATAAGATTTCGTGCAAATCGAAGCGCAAGGCAAATAAATTGCCCACCCACAGCGTATAGCCAATGGCTAAGTAGCCATTTCCGCCTGCCCATGTGAGAATATATGCCAGCGCCCCTGCACCAATCCCCAATGCCAATACATTGATGACGACCAGCATATAAGGGACTAAATCGGCACGCCCCAGTGCCATTGCCCGCGCCAATAGGGGGTAAAAAATGCGTTGATAGCGCAAACTCGCGCCATCCATCAACGGTTCTGCCCCTGCCCCATCTCGCGCAATAAAATAGGCAAATTGTCCATCATAGCCTGTCGTACCTCCCTCATCTTTGGGGATGCCCAAGCTGTGTTCTGTGCCAATATGGGCAAAAGCGAGGATGCCATCTGGATGTGCAATCAAAACTGATACTGCAAATGCACCTGCTAGTAGGATGCTAATAATGCCAACTATCAACGCAATGCGGGTGGCACGTTTCATGTCTGTGAGCATATGAACTCTTTCTGTTGCGATATAAAGAAATTATAGCCCATGAGCAATTAAAATGGATATTCATAATGAGGATATGTGCTTTAATGCGCTTACCCTACGCAAATGCGACGCACGCTTGTTTTTCATGGGGGAATGTGCCATAGTGGACAAAATCGTTTAGCATAGAAAGGATGGAGGTCACTATGCCATCTCGTTTTGTGTTAGCTGTGGCTAGTATGATTATCTTGTTCGTGGCGGCGCTGGCGGCGTTGGTTGCCCCTAGCTTTGCGCGGTTGCCTTATGCACCGTATTCTCAAGATGCCACACCTACCCTAGACCCATTTCCGCGCCCCAATAGCTTTAATATTGTCGTGGCGGAACAAGTTTTTGAGGGGGGGCGCATGTTTTATCTGCAACCCGTAGACCGTATTTGGGTTCTCTTTTATGAGGGAGAATCACGCGACAATGGCACATGGGCTGTCTATGAAAATATATGGACAGAAGGTATGCCCGAAATAGATTCCACCATTATTCCGCCTGATGGATATATTCAACCCAAACGCGGATTTGGGGTGCTGTGGCGGGAAAATGAAGATTTGCGGGCAAAATTAGGCTTCGCATTAGACCCTGAAATTGGATTTGAATCGCACTATACCTTCACAGAAGGTGCAGTGAGCGTAGTAGACGGTGTGGTAACAGTAGCGGCAGGTGTGCATACGCTCACCAGCTATTATGGTGCCATTTTCACCTTCGATGAACCAACGATGTCGTGGATGAGGGAAGTCATTATGCCTGTGGCAGAAATGACAATAGAACCCACCGCAGAAGTGACACCAGAGTCATAATCATATCGTAATCTGGTAAGGGCGCAACATGTTGCGCCCTTACACCCCAAACCAATTCCCCTTACACATCCTTCACACATCGAAACCCAATAAACCAATCTCGGCTATCTTCCAAATGTATCCAAAACCGAATATCATTCGATGTGCCATAATCAATATAACTATAAAGTCCACCACGAAACACGCGCCGACCTGTCTCATCGGTCAAATCTTCGCGCCCATCGGTTGCATCATACGGATAGGGCTTATAAATGCTACTGGTGAATTCCCATACATTTCCCACCATATCCAACGCGCCGACCCAAGATGCCCCATCGGGATAACTGCCAACCTCAACGGGTTGCCCAAACCAATTTTTATCAAATAACAGGCGGTCAGCAAAAAACACATCCCCCCATGGATAAACAAAGTTGCTAGGACCCGCCGCCGCATATTCCCATTCGGCTTCGGTTGGCAATCTGCCCCCGCGTGAAGCACAAAAATCACGCGCTTCTGTCCATAATAAATTGGTACGGGGCAGATTTTCGCCACCAAATGCACCATCACTGCCATATTGCAAGTTGGTGATTTCGGTGCGGTCTATCCAAAATGGGGTATCAATACAAATTTCGTGTTCTGGCAACTCATCTCGTCTGCCATAGGTGCTTCCCATCATAAAACAACCACTGGGGACAAACACCATTTCATACTCATCAATGGTCTGAATAACGGGTGTCCATGCGCTGTTATCTACAACAGGGGTCATTTCTGGTAATGGTGTCGGGTCTGATGTCGTTTGATTATTGGTATTATCCGTTGATGTGTTCGCATTGGTATCGCCACCGCCACAAGACGATAAAATAACCAGCAATATGACGAGGGTATAAAGCGAGAGAGGGCGTTTCATAATCCATGCTCCTTTGAAATCGGACGGCATATATGCCATCCCCACAGCGACTAGCCGTCTGTAGGGACATGCTACAAATGTCCGTATTGATTGATTTTGATAATTTTAGCATTTTCATCTCCTATTTTTCAGGTTAAAATTTTCACAATCTAATTTTGATATTGAGGTGTAGTATGAAATTCAAAATAATACTGATTTTGGTGATGGCATCGTTGTTCACGGTGATGAGTTTTGCCCAACCCACAACCCCCAATGGCGATGACTATCAATGGGAATTGGTCGTTGGCGGGTTTGATAACCCCATCCAAGTCGTCAATGCGGGTGATGGTAGCAATCGCCTTTTTGTGGTGGAACAATTGGGGTTTGTGTTGGTGGTAGAAAATGGCGCTTATCTGCCAGAGCCATTCTTGGATATATCCGAGTTATTGACCTATGAGGTCATTCGCGGGGGCTATACCGAGCGTGGCATGATTGGCATGGTGTTTCATCCCAATTACGAAGAAAATGGTTATTTTTTCGTGAATTATGTCAATCGTGATGAAGATGTGGTGGTTGTGCGCTATCAAGTGAGTGCCGATAACCCCAACAAGGCAAATCCCGATAGCGCCCTACATATCATCACTGTGGGGCAACCCTTCCCCAATCATAACGGCGGGTCTATGGAATTTAGCCCTATAGACGGTTATTTATATATCTCTGTTGGGGATGGTGGTGGCGCAGGCGACCCCTTCTCAAATGGGCAACGCACCGATACCCTACTAGGGAAGATTTTGCGAATTGATGTGAACACCGAGCCGTATGTTGTGCCTGCTGATAATCCCTTTGTGGGAAATGATGCTTTTGCGCCAGAAATTTGGGCGTGGGGCTTGCGAAATGTATGGCGCATGAGCTTTGACCGCACCACAGGCGATTTATACATGGCAGATGTGGGGCAAGAAAAGGTCGAAGAAGTGAATGTGCAACGAGCCACCAGCACAGGTGGCGAAAATTATGGCTGGAATGCGATGGAAGGCAGTGAACGCTATAATCCCAATACCCCCATCCCAGAGCCACAAACACTCCCTGTTGCCGAATATAGTCATGATGATGGGTGTTCTATCACAGGGGGCAATGTGTATCGGGGGACAAATTTGCCCGAATTAGACGGCATCTATTTTTATGGGGATTATTGCAACGGGCGCACATGGTCACTGTATTTCGATGAAGCGAGTGGCGAGTGGGTGTCTGCCCCATTCATCGAAACAGGCTGGCAAATTGTGTCATTTGGTGAAGATGAACAGGGTGAGGTTTATCTGGTGAATTATAAGGGCGATATTTATCGTTTAGCACGTAAATAAAGACAGATTTAGGGTGTGTAGGGGCTTGCCATGGCAAGCCCTTACAAAACCTGCCTATTTGGGGCGTGTAGGGGCTATCATGCCCCTACTGGGTTTGAGGTTATTTCAATTCAAAAACAATCTTGCCTTTTTGACGTTCCAGTGGATTCAACACAAATACCCCGTGTCCTTCAATCCCCTTTTCCATCAAATTGAACCCATCATTAACATTGGTCACTGGCTCAATGGCAAAAAACGTCTCCCGCAATGGGGCATAAAAGACGACATGCTCATAAATGGGGTCTGGGCGGATAATCAGTTCACGTTTCGATTGCACATAATGAATCCGTATAGGTTGCTTGTCTTGGCGGGTTGTCACCACATGGTCAAGCGGTTTATCACCCAATAAGCGCAGGCGTTGATAATCCCACACCGCATTTTTGGGGATGGGAAGGGCATTATCAATCGCCATCATATTTTCCAGCGCAAAATAATGCGAATAGGGAATTTTTATTTTGGCAAAATCGTTGCTATCGGTGAGAGTGCGTTGAAAATAGGGATGATGACCAAACCCTGCGGGCATGGGATTTTTACCCACATTTTTGACTTCGATAGTCATGGCAAATTTTTTGCCATTCAGCCGAAAATCCACTTTAGATGTGAAGGGCATGGGAAAATATCGCTTCGATTTGCGTGTATCGAGTCCCAATTCAAGGCGATTCGCATCATGCTTGCGAACAGTCCATTCCAAGTCGCGCCCAATACCATGAATGGCAGTACCATCTTTGTGATTGATGGGTAATTGATAGTGTTGTCCGTTGAATGTGAATTTTCCGTCACGAATCCGATTCGACCACGGCACCATCACAAAACTAGAACATTTTGAGGCATTGGTATAATCGGTCTCATGTGTCGGGCGAAATACATCATACCAAGCGCCATCATGTTTCATCCGCCCAAAAGCGATAGAGCCACCAGTTTGTGGCAAAATGCCAATTTGCCAGAATTCATTTTCTAAAACGATTAATTGGCTCATGAGTATCTTAAAAAAACCTCTCTTATATTAGTCTAAAATGCCAATAAATGTGGTTTGCGCCACACGATTTAAGCGCCCATTGCTCAAAACAACTTTCCATGTCCCGTTATCTTGCGGGCTGGTGAACAAAATGGCGCTATTATCTTCTGTCCATGCAATTGGGCGAATGAATTGCTCAATTGGGTCGGTGAGGACGGTTTGGGTTTGGGCATCAAAGTCCACCAACACAAACACTGTCTCTGTGAGAGGGTCTTGATTGGGGCGCGGAATGACACTTGCCAACGCATACACCGCCAATTTACCGTCTGGTGATATAAGAATATCCCCACCTGTATTATATCCCTCAAGTTGCAATGATGGAAAACTATTTTTGCCATTGGTCTTGAGGTCATATAAGTATAAATCAAATCCTTGCAAATCATCAGTGAGGCGCAGGCGCAAAAAGAGTCCTTCCTCAATCGCCGCCCCACAAATACAATTGCCAAATTCATCGGGCAAGGCTTGGGTTGTGCCATCTATCAAATCGAGGGCAAATAACGCCACATATTGGCTAAAAAATAGATATGGATTGATGCCGTCTGGGTGTTTATCCATATAAAGCGTGCCTAAATCTTCGCTAAAGCGAATGGGCAAGGCACGTAAATTGTCGTTGGCGAGGTCTATTTCGCGGAATACCTCGCGCAAATTTGCACCATCGGCATTGGCAACAGTGGTAACGGTCGAGAGTTGCCCCAGCATATCACGGCGGGTAATTGTCCATGC
>JANRKU010000156.1:0-49529 GCA_033763335.1 bacterium | reverse complement strand
CGATTATTATGTGGGAATTTTATGTTGTAGGAACACGCAATTTATGACAGCCGAAATGCTTTTACCCATCAATACCCTCATCATTAATCGGTATCGCATTCAAGACCTCATCGGACGTGGGGGCATGGGCGCGGTATATCGGGCTTATGACCGCCTCACTGGGGAAGATGTGGCGCTCAAACATGTGACTGTCCCTAATACCCAACTCCGATTTGCATCACAAACACCCGATGTTTCCGAAGTGAATTTACGCCTTATTTTGGCGCAGGAATTCAAAACACTCGCCTCATTACGCCACCCCAACATCATTAGTGTGTTGGATTATGGCTTTTATGATTCGCATCAGCCCTATTTCACGATGGAATTATTGAGTAATGCCAAGCCCCTCGCCACATTACATCATTTACCCGTCCCAGAAAAAGTGGCGCTCCTCATCCAAATTTTGGAGGCACTCAGTTATTTGCATCGGCGTGGCATCATCCATCGTGACCTAAAACCTGCCAATGTGCTGGTTAATATGCCAGATAATCCCACCCGCCAAGCCAAATTACTCGATTTTGGTCTGGCAATCGCCCAAGATTATCAGACCGATGAGCGTGTGGTTGGTACACTCGCTTATCTCGCGCCAGAGGTGCTACAAGGTGCGCCTGTGAGTCGTGCATCCGATTTGTATTCGGTGGGCATTATGGGTTATGAACTGTTCGCAGGGCAACATCCCATTCTAAAAGATGATACCACCGATTTTATCGAGCAATTGCTCACCAAAGACCCCGATACCAGCCTGCTCCCCGCCGATTTGCCCGTGAGCGACATCATCCGCAAGCTGATTTCGCGCAAGGTGGAAAATCGCTATACCGATGCCAACGATGTCATAGATGCGCTCAGTCGGCTAAAAGGCTTGCCGATTCATATCGAAACACACGGCACCCGCGAGAGTTTTTTGCAGGCGGCGCAATTTGTTGGGCGTAATGACGAGATGAATACCCTGTCGAATGCCTTTATCAATTCCATCATCGGGCAGGGGAGTGCATGGCTGGTGGGGGGCGAGAGTGGCGTTGGTAAAAGCCGCTTATTAGATGAACTCGCCATTTTTGCGGTGGTAAATGGCGCGCTGGTCTTGCGCGGACAAAGTGTGAAAAGTGGCGGTGTGCCATATCGCCAATGGCGTGAACCCATGCGCCGTTTGGCACTTTCGACGGCGCTCACCGACATCGAAGCCAGCATCCTCAAGGATATTGTGCCAGATATTGGCGACCTTATCGGACGTGATGTGCCAGATGTGACACGGATTGAGGGCAATCCCGGTCAGCAACGCCTTATTTTGACCATGCTCGACATCATCGCCCGTCAAAAAACGCCCGTGCTGTTGTTATTAGAAGATTTGCAATGGGCATCAGAGAGCCTTCAGCCATTGCGCCAATTACTGCCACTGGTGGTGAATTTGCCTATCATGGTGGTTGGCACGTATCGGGATGATGAGCGCCCGCATTTGCCCGAAGAATTAGACGGCATCAATACCCTCAAACTCAACCGCTTGCGCCTTGCGGATATAGAGGCACTCAGCGAATCTATGCTGGGGCAAACGGGTCGCCAACCAGAGATTATCAGCCTGCTCCAACGCGAAACAGAAGGCAATGCCTTTTTCATCGTGGAAGTGGTACGCGCATTGGCGGAAGATGCGGGTCAACTCAATATGGTCGGCGTGGTTACATTGCCAGAAAAAGTCATGGCGGGTGGTATCGAAGCCGTCATCAAACGCCGCCTAGACCGTGTGCCAAAAATTGCCCGCCATCTGCTCAATTGTGCCGCCGTGTTGGGTCGTCAAATTGATATGAGCGTGATGGAAAATTTGTCGCACGCACAACCCTATTCCTTTGACCTGAATACATGGCTCACCCTATGCAACGAAGCGGCTGTGCTAGAAGTGCATAATGGGCGCTGGCAATTTGCCCATGATAAATTGCGCGAGAGCCTGCTTGCACAAATATCTGCCGATGAGCGTCCGCGCTTGCATCGTGAAGTGGCACAAGCCATTGAAGCCATTTATAAAGACAATGCCATGTTTGCAGAAGCCCTCGCCGAGCATTGGTATGTGGCGGGGGATGGGGTTAAAACCGCCCAATATGCCTGTATTGCAGGCGAACAAGCCTTGCTGGTGGGGAATTTTCATGGCGCACAAACCGTTTTGGGGCGTGGATTGGTGCTATTGCCCGATACAGGTCAAGAGCCATTGCAGATAGAACTGCTCAAATATTTGGGGGCGTTGCATTGGCGCACCAGCGACTATCCACAGGCAAAACGCTTTTATACCGAAAGCATGACCGTTGCTATGCGCGTGGGGAATCATTTGGGCATCGCAGAGGCGCTGAATGGCTTGGCATTTGTGGAATGTTTGGAAGAAGATTACGACAATGCCACCATCCACGCCCAAACCGCGCTGGAAAATGCGCGTATTGCCCGCGATAAACGCAATACAGCGCGTGCCTTGAGCAATTTGGGCATTGTGGCAGAAAGCCAAGCCGATTTTATGGGCGCACATGCCCTGTATGATGAATCGGTGAATTTATTCCGCGCCATTGGTGATAAGCGCGGTATTGCCTCTGCGCTCAATAATTTGGGTAGCACCGCCGATAGTTTGGGCGATTATGCCAAAGCCAATGCTTATTATGAAGAAAGTTTGGGGTTATGTCGTGAGATTGGCTATCGGCATGGTATCGCCACGCTCGCCAACAATTTGGGTGTGTTGCATGAGCGGCTAGAGCAATATCAGACGGCATGGGGATATTATCAGGAGAGTCTGTCGGTTGCCAATAATATCCGTGATAGACGCGGGAGCGCCCACGCCTTCATTAATCTGGTGTATACCGCCATTGAATTGGGGCGCGTCAATGATGCCCGCCAATATATCCGCAGTGCAATTTTGGCGGTAAAAGACGGTTTTGCGACCAATATCATCCCGCATGTGATTGCAGGGGCGGGATTTTTATACCTGCACATGGATGCACTCGAAAAAGTGGCGACATTGATTGGGCATTTGGAACATATCCCCCACGACCACGATTTTAAGACCTTGCGCCTCGCGGTATTGATGAAGGCATTACAAGAAAAAATGCCACTCGAACAAATTCAACTGGTGGCAAAATTCCAAATCCAACGCCCCTCTATGGATATTTTGGATGAGATACTCGAAGATTTTTTGCGCTTTGATACCAAACGCTTCTAATCAGTCCATCCACGCCACACCTGATGGACGTTCCGCAGGTGTGGTGATATTTTCCGCCACGCGCAGGGGGGTGATTTCATCGGCGGATAAATCGGCTATCCACACATCATAAAATCCAAAGCCCATATCGGCATTTTCTTCTACCCATGCCACATAGCGCCCATCAGGTGAGAGGGAAATATCAAAAATGTCGCGCCGTTGAGATAAAATAACCTCATCTCCTATCCCCCTTGTGGACACGATATATCGTGTCCCTACATCCCACCACGTAGAAAAAGAGGGGTGAAAACCATTTCTAAGATAGGTTTTAGCCCCTCTCCATGCAATGGGGAGGGGTTGGGGTGGGGATAAGATAACCTCATCCCCCCGACCCCCTTCTCCAATCTGGAGAAGGGGGAGAAGGCTATTTAACCACTTTGTAAAAGTCCCCTCTCCACTATGGAGAGGGGATTTAGGGGTGAGGTTAATAACCAATAGTGTGTAATTTCCCCCACGCGGGTCAAAGGTGGATAGGGCAATTTTCCCCGCTAATTCCGATGCCGAATAGCTCACAATCGCAGGGGCAGATGCTAATTCGATAGTCCCTGAATCATCTGTAAAAAACAGCGTGTAGCCAATTTCATCAATCCCCCGATACAACCACCCATCGCCAAACAGGGTATATAAATCGGTATACATGGCGGGATGCGGGAGCATGATGCTGGTCACATCCGCGCCGTTGATTGGTACGCGCCAAAGGGTTGCCCCATCGGTTGATAGCACGGCTTCGCCGTCTGCTGTCCATGATGGATTGCCAACCCCGCCCACATACAGGTCTGTGGTTGTGCCTGATATTAAATCGGTCAGCATGAGGCGCGTGTCCATATCGAAACGGGCTTCGTATGCCACATACGCCAAATCATCCCGAAATGCCGCCCCGCCTTTATAACCATACACGCCAAAATCTGCCGAAAATTGCGCGTAGTCATTTGAAATTATGTCATAGATGCCAAATCCGCTATCCGTGACAAAGCCGATACGAGGGGTATGCCTATCATAAACAGGGTCATAACACCCATCGGGGCAGGTGAATAGGGGCGTGTGAGTATCGGTGGTGGGGTCATAGGCGGTGATAGTGCGCGTGGTGCTGTTGATGGTGATGAGGGTGTGACCAACCCCCAAATCCTCTGCGGACACGATATATCGTGTCCCTACACCGACCCTCAAAATGGTTTTCTCCCCCTCTCCAATTTGGAGAAGGGGCAGGGGGGTGAGGTCAAAAAATGATAAAAATGCCCCTATGACTACCATGACCAATAGCCACCAACGTCCCATCATCTTATCCAATTTCTACGACGGCATGGCTGAGTGCCACATCACCGCGTTCTTTGACCTTTGTTTGGAAGGCGATATGCGACTCATCCAATTTCCACATCTCGGTGATGAGCGTTTCTGATGGGAATACGTGCTTAGAAAAGCGGGCGCGGATGCTCTTAAATTTAGCCACATCATAGTCACAAAAATGCTTCAATACGGCACGTCCCGCAAACCCAAAAGACGATAATCCGTGTAAAATGGGGCGGTCAAAACTGCCGATTGCCGCCATCATCGGGTCGGCGTGTAGCGGGTTAATATCCCCAGATAGCCGATAGATGAGCGCCTGAATGGGCAATGTGACTTGTTCTTCTACGGCATCTGGGGCGCGGTCTGGGATGGCGAATGTGGATGCCGATGTGCCACGTTCCCCGCCAAATCCGCCCATGCCCCGAATGAACATTGAAGATTCTTGGAACGCGACTTTTTCCCCTTTTTCATCTATGCTATCCACATGGGTGACGACCAACATGCCACTGCCTTTATCGTAAATATTGGCAATTTTCATGTGGCTGGTGATGGTGGCGCTGGCGGGGACGGGCTTAAAGAGTTGCAAATATTGTTCACCATGCACCAGCATCATGGGGTTAAATTCGATGTTGCCGATTTTGCCACTGAGCAATTGCTCAATCATTTGGGTTGTAAAAATAACGGGGTAGGTGGGCAACACCTTAAAGCCGTCCATGTGCAATTCATACACAAAGGGCAGTTCATCGGCGTTCATGGGGTCGGCACATGCCCCAACACCGAGCGCATACAGGCTCACATCACGCGGGGTATACGTGAATACAAAGGTGGGTTGTGGGGAGCGAATGGCTTCTTGCACTTGTTCTAATGTAACAGACATTTTTAAGGCTCTTTTCTGGTTATAATATAATTTGTACCTTTATTATAGCTTATTCCAACACTTTTTTTGATATAATGAAAATTACAAACCACCTATTAGGATGCTAGATGACCAGCGAGCGCGACACCCAATTTGAGAAATTTCTCAATCAATCTTATGTCCCACTGCCCCCATACGCCAAATATCGCTTTCGGCAATTGGGCGCATTTATGGGCGATTTGCCATTTTCGCAAAAACTTCTATTCACCTATTGGCAGGTGGATTGGGAAGATGAAAAAGCCCGTGATATGGCACATGCCCACCTTCGCATGTTATTAGAGGCGGGGTTCATCGAAAAAACGGGCGACCTGACCTATTGCATTTATGGCACGATGGCGCAATATGCGGTGTCGTTGATGAAGCGCGAGCATATCGAAGAATATGCCTCTGCACAGGGACGATATGCCAACCTCATCTTACAACTCGTCCGTTTATTGCGTACCATGCCCGTTGAAAAATGGCTAGAGACCATTAAACAAGATATTGACCATATCAGCGCCTTTGGCGATAAATTGGTGCAAGATTGGCGCAAGGGCGACCTCGATTATGCCCAAACTGAGCGCATCACCTATTTTCTGGATGATGTCATCGTCTTTATTTTTTCAGAGCGTCCCCCAAAACGGCTATCATGGCTAGAGATGGGCTTGGATTTGGCACAAAAAGCCTCTGATATTGAGCGACAAGGCTTCTTTTTAGACCGTATCAGCTTATATCACTTCCTCAATCATGACCTAGAGAAGGCATTGGGCTATTTGCACATGGCGCTTGTGTTGCATCGGCAACGAAATCAGCCACGCCTCGAAGCCGTTACATTGAGCCGAATCGGATTGCTCCATGCTGAGATGAAAAATTATGAATTGGCGCTAGGGCGATATGCCGAAGCATTGGTGTTATTTGAGCAATTAGACGACAAAAAAAATATGGCGGATGTCTTGGTGAATGTGGCACAAGCACAGTATTTTTTGGGCAATATCCCCGAATTGCGCGAGACGAATATCAAGGTCATCACGATTTATCGGGAAATGGATGATAAACCCAATGAGGCGAAATATAACAACCTCATCGGGCGCACCTATCATCAAAGCGGAACGCCAAAAGATGCTTTGCCCTATCTGCAACGCGCCCGTGAGTTATATCACCAGCTAGAAGATGCCACCAACGAAGCAGGGATGGTGAGCAATATCGCCTTGACCTATGAATTGGCAGATGAGTATGAGCAAGCACGCCAATTATATGAAGAAGCCTATCAAGCCTATGTGACGCTTGGGAATATCGGTAAACAAGCCACAGCATTGCTTGGTATTGGTGAGGCATGGATAAAATTGGGTGAAACAGAAAAAGCCATTGCGCCCCTCACACAAGCCATACCCCTTTTTCGTGATTTGACCGATAAAAGTGGCGAAATAGATGCTATAAGCCTTCTGAACAGCGCCTATAAATTGCTCAATCGGCACGAAGAGGCGCTCCCACACTACGCCCGCCTGTTGGATATTTTTCGGGAATTGGGCAATAAAGCCGATGAAGCTCGGACGCTCACCAATTGGGGCATTTCGTTGGTGATGTTGCGCCGTTATGACCAAGCTACCCCTATGCTCGCCCAAGCCATGCAACAAAGTTTGGCGCTCAAGGAGACGGTGTTGGTGGCAATCGCCATGCGTCATTTGGCGATTGTATCGCTGGAGCAAGGCGATTTTGTGCCTGCCATCGCCATGTTAGAGCCGTTATTGCCGATATATCGCCAATTAGAGAATCGGTTGGGTGAGGCAAAGACCATCGAAATGCTGGGATTATGCCACGCCTCACTGGAGCAATTTGATGAGGCAGAAGCGTATTTTAAGCAAGCCATCACCGCCTTTGAGGGGGTAAACGATAAAGATTCGGTGGCACTCATGCGTGGTTATGTGGATAAAGCGCATGTTCAGGGACAAGAAGCGCGGTATAAACGCGCTGTTGCCCACGAAAAAAAGGGCGAATTGGCACAAGCCATCGCGCTGGTTGAAGATGGATTAAGCCGTAGCACACATGGCGAGGTGCATCATGTGTCTTTTACGGCGTATTTATCACGGTTAAAGCGTAAACGGTTCTTATATCGGCTCATCGGACGGTATAAATAGGGCAAGCGGTGTTTGCGGGGATATGCTCTGCGTGTTATTATCGGTTATACGGATTATTGATAAGGAGCATCCCGCATGAAACGCCACCTACTTATAAGCCTTTTAATCCTCGTTATGAGCATATTTATGACAGGGTTGACCGTTGCCCAACCACCCCAACCACCCACAGTACCGCCCAATCCAAGCCCAACCTCCGATAGCCCCACACCCACCATCACCCCAACAGGCTCACGGACGATTACACCATCACCCGCTTTGCCTAGCCCAACCGCAAGTCGCACACCACCACACCAAGGCACCTTTTTTACGCTGGAGGCATCACCCACTCTACGAGGTGTTTTTGCAACCTCAACCCCTACTTTCACCTTCCCTACGACAGATTTTATTCCGCTTGTCGCAACGGCTGGCAGGACATTCATCACCAAAGACAACCTAGACCAAGTGGTGTTATTGGCGCGGATTATCCCACCGAATTATGATGATAATTATGGCATTGTCGCGGTGGATTTTTCCTTTGATGGGCGCTATATCGCCGTTGGGGATAATACAGGGACGGTACATGTTTATGATTTTGCCACCCTACGGCAAGGGTCACAAGAACCCGTATTTTCTCGGCAAGATGGGACAACTACCATGTGGGATGTGGCATTTCATCCCTATCTTGACCAATTGATGACGTGTACGGCTGATAATTATCTCACCATTCATGATATTGAGGGGCTTACTCTAGCCCAAGTACAGGCTGGGGTCTCGGCTGTGCAATGTAACTATAATCATAATGGCGGTTATATCGCCTTTGCAGGTGGTGAAGGGGTCATTTTTTATGTGGTGGATGATGAGGATGGGGTGCAATTGACCCCATTAACCACCAATTACACCCAAACGAGTATTCACGATGTTATTTTTAATAGTGATGCCTCACTTCTATATACATCGGGTGGCACTGGCTTCACCATGTGGAATACCGTCACAGGGACACCAGTATGGGCAGTGGAGAGTACCAACCTATGGTCGGTCAATCCCTTGCCCAATGGCAATATTATTGCTACGGGTGGCAATGGATTGGTGGCGCTGTATAACAACACAGGAGCGCAACTTGCCACATTTTCTGGGCATAGTATGGATGTCATCGAAAGCGCATACGACCCCACAGGTAGCTTGTTTGTCACGGGTAGCTGGGATGCGAATGTGCTGTTTTGGGATGCCACGGGTGAAATCACAAGCCCATTACATACGCTGAATCATGGCGATTATATCGTGGATGTGGGTTGGTCACGCGATGGCGCAATTGTCGCCAGTGTGGGCAACAATGGCTATTTGCACCTATGGGGCATTCCGTGATGGCTTTGACCTCACCCCTAAATCCCCTCTCCAGTCTGGAGAGGGGATTTGAACCCACCTGTAAAATGGTTTTAGCCCCTCTCCACTTTGTGGGGAGGGGTTGGGGCGGGGATAAAAACCGATTTTTGGGGGATAGGGGATAATTGTGATTGACCCCGCCACCCTGCCACAATTGGCACAAACCCGCCATGATGATTTTGACGTGATGCGCTATCAGCTCATCGCCAATGATGATATTACCGATACCGCGCTGGATGCGGTGATAGATGCCATCGCCACGCCCATCATCGCCCGTACCGATTGTACGCTGTGCGGGAATTGTTGCCGTAGCCTCGATGTATATCTCACGCCACAAGATGCCGATAGGTTATCGGCACATATCCACATCCCCTTATCGGCATTGCTCGAAACAGCCATAGACATCCCACGCGCTCAAGCAGAAGGGGAATGGGGTGTATTCCGCCATAGTCCGTGTCAATTTTTGGCGGGTAAAACATGCAGTGTGTATGAGCATCGCCCCCAAACCTGCCGTGATTATCCCGTATTCACCCCCGATTTTCGTTGGATGTTGGATGACATCATCGCGGGGGCGCACATTTGCCCCATCATCTACGAAACACTGTGCGCCGTCTGGGATTATGTTGAGCATGACCTGTATAAGTGAATTATAATAGCACCATTAAAATGCCTTGTAAATTAAAAATAAATCCCCACAATAGCGTGTATCTAATTGGATGGATGAAAAGGACACTATGATGCGGGCTATAAAATTTTTGGGGAGTCTCTTTTTGCTGATAGGTGTGTTTTCTGCACAGGCACAAGCACCCCAATTGACCATATTCGCCGCCGCCTCATTGACCGATGTATTCACCGAAGCAGGGGCGCAATTCACAGAACGGACAGGCACAGAAATCACGTTCAATTTTGGGTCGTCATCCACCCTCGCCACCCAACTCACAGAAGGGGCAGAAGCCGATATTTTTGCCTCTGCCAATATCCCCCAAGCGCAAGTGGTAGCCGATGCGGGGTTGGTGAATGGCGACATGATTATTTTTGCCAAAAATCGGCTGGTGGTGATTACCCCTGCCGATAACCCCGCCAATATTCAATCCCTCGCCGATTTATCCCGCGAAGGGGTGATGATTGCCATCGCCACGCTTGAAGTGCCTGTACGCGGATACACCGACCAAATGCTCGAAGCGATGCGCCAAGATAGCACCTACGGACAAGCATTTTTTGACGGATTTTATGCCAATGTGGTCATTGAAGGGGCAAATGTGCGCCAAGTGGTGACACAAGTCGCACTCGGAGAAGCCGATGCGGGTGTGGTGTATGCCAGCGATGTTACCCCAGATGTGGCGGGTGATTTGGCAATATTGGCTGTGCCAGATGCCTTTAATGTGCTGGCAGCGTATCCGCTTGTGCTACTCACAGACTCACAAAATGCCCCGCTTGCACAAGACTTTATCGCCTTTTTGTTGTCTGATGATGGGCAAGACCTGTTTGTGCGCTGGGGATTTGTCTCGGTGCGCCCACAAAAATCGTGGGGATGGTCGGTGATATGTGAGGCGAATCCTGCATGGGATGGGTGTTAATTATCAAAAAAATGAGTATGACATATTATGCTCAATATAGAATAGCCTAAGCAATTAACCTCACCCCTAAATCCCCTCTCCAGTCTGGCGAGGGGACTTAAACCAACCTAGAAAACGATTGTCTCCCCCTCTCCAATTTGGAGAGGGGGCAGGGGGGTGAGGTAAAAACAGTAATTTTTGTGCTTTTTTTGCCCGTAGAGAGGGTTAATGCGTAGATTTCCCCTATTTTTATTGTCTGGCATCGCTATCGGCTTCCTTACATTGCCGTTGGCGGTGTTGGTCATCCGCGCCATCAACGATTCGGCATGGGGAGCATTGGCTTCCCCTGCCGTTGGGTCTGCATTGTGGTTAAGCGTGTGGACGAGTGCCATTAGCCTGATAGTAACCTTTATATTTGGCACGCCACTGGCATATACGCTGGCACGCTATCGGTTTTTTGGCAGGCGCTTGATGTTGGTGCTGTGCGCGTTGCCAATTGTGCTACCGCCTGCGGTGGCGGGGATGGCGTTGTTGCTCACATTTGGCAAAAAAGGGGCAATCGGTGGGTGGCTATGGGAGCAGGATATTCGCATCGCCTTCACGGTGACGGCGGTGATTATGGCGCAGGTGTTTGTATCTGCGCCGTTTTATATTCGCTCGGCGGTGACAGGCTTCATGGCAATTCCACAAGATATTCAAGAGGCGGCGCGGGTGGATGGGGCAGATGGTTATGTGTTGTTTTTTCGGGTGATATTGCCCCTCTCGGCGCGGACATTGCTGGCGGGGATGGTATTGGCATGGGCGCGGGCATTGGGCGAATTTGGCGCAACGATATTTTTTGCGGGTGGCACACAAGGCAAAACCCAAACCATGCCCCTGCTGATTTATCAGCTTTTCGACTCGGATTTAGACGCAACCATCGCCACAGGGGTGATGTTGATGGGGTTGGCGTTGGTCGCGCTCATGCTGGCACAATTGCTCTCGCGTGAACGGGTCGTATGGTAATTTATTCGGGACGATTGAGAACGCCCACCACCTCAAACCAGAACGGGGCATCATGCGAATTAGTATAGAGTTCCATGCCCATTTTTTGCATCACCCGTTGCGAATTTTTATTATCGCGCTCGGTGGTCGCCACCACCCGCGCCGCATTTTGCCCCGCAAAAATCCACTGGATGAGCGCCGTCCCCGCCTCTGGTGCATAGCCCTTGCCCCAAAAATCGGGCAATATCGCCCAAAATAGCCCAAATTCGGGGCTGGTATGGGTGTGCATTGGGGTTTCTGGTGGGCGCAATTCATCAATCACACCCCACGGGACGAGGGTTGGCACAAGCCCCACCGACCCGATGACGGTATCCGTTGCTTTGTGGACGACAGCATAATCACCATAGGGCGGTTGATACATGCGCCCAAAGTGATAATATGAGCCGATTGTCCATGTGAGCCATGCGCGGGTGTCATCCAGCGTATCGGTGCTATTGAAGGCACGGGTCATGAGGGCATGACGGGCATCCAAATCATCCAGTGTATAGGGGCGAATGGTGAGTCTATCGGTATGTAGGTTCATCATTATTCTCCTAAAATCAGCTCTGCCACATCGTAGCCACTCATCACCGCGCCGTGTACGGTTGCGGGATGGTCTGTCCGTGTTGCTTCACCCGCAAAATATAGCACATTCATAAGGGGTTCTACGAGGGCTAGTCGGTCATCTGGCATAGACCCAACCCCATACGATGAATAACTGCCATAGGCAAATTCATCCACACCCCAACGGGTCGCTATCCCCTCAAAAAAGGCTTCTTCTACCCCATCAAATAATTCCGTCAATACCCCTAGCGCCTCTGCGATAATATCCGCCTCGCTCATCGCCTCTAATCGGGCTTGTTCGCGTCCAGAATAAAATGCCATGAGGATGGGCTTGCCTGTGATGGGATAAAAATTGACCCAATCCACAAATCCGACTGAGGCATCATTGATGACAAAAAATTGGGTTTCTTCATCCCAAAACACCGCATTAAACAGCAGATACACCTTATTCAATGCGCCCATCGCCAACCGATTGATGGCGGTTTGTTTATTTTCTGGCAATGGAGGCGAAAAGGCGATTTTATTGCGTTTGAGGACACCCAATGGCACAGTCACAATGACCTTATCTGCCGTAAATCGTTCATTTTGGGTGATGAGGGTCGCGCCATCGGCAGTATATTTTATCTCACTGACGATGTGATTGAGGCGAATATCAAGCCCTTCTGCCAATTTTGCGAATAGCTCCCCATACCCACGCGGAAAAAGCACATCATCCCCGCCAAATTCTTCTGCCTCATCCCAATTGTATGCCGAAAGTCCCTCTAGGCTATTGGCGTAATCATTTTCGATACGTGTCATCAAGCCAAATTCCAACATGGCAATTTCTTGCGTCGTTAAGTCCATATCCGCTAGGGCAAGATTCACCACATCGCGTAATGGGCGGTCATCTTCATCGTTTTGGCGGATGTCATCTACCGCCACGAGCAATTCGTCTAATAATTCAGCCAATGTCTCTACTGTTTCATCAGGTAATTCCTCACCATCAGGGGTATAGATGATGACATCCTCATAATCGGTGGGTTGGGTGGGGATGGCATATTCTTGCACCAAATCCCACACGGGGTTGCCTGATATGCCATGCACCCATGACGCGCCCAAATCGAGCGGGGTATTGGCGAGGCGCGTATCTGTCCAGACGCGCCCACCAATGCGGTCACGCGCTTCTAATACGATGACATTATGCCCTGCATCATGCAATTCACGGGCGGCGGCGATGCCAGAAGCCCCCGCGCCGATGACAATAATGGTCTTTTGTGCTTGTGCGCTAATTCTTGGTGTGAATTGATGTAAGGCGAGCGCCAGCCCGCCCATGCCTGCCAATTGCAAAAATCTACGCCGAGATATGCCCTTGTTTTGGGCAGTTTGGGAGGCATTTTTGAGTGAATTGAGGCGTTTGACAAAGGCGTGATAGTGTTTTTCTGACATGAGGGGTGTCCTTTATATCATCAACGGCAAGAGGGGGGCTTCGCCATAATTGAGCCATGCCTCTGCTCCCATTTCTTGTAAAAGGTTATGGGCTTGGATACGATAATCATCATTATGACATATCTGCGCCAATTTGAGCAAACACCCTACCATATCCAAACGACGGTCATATTGCTTTGCCAGCGATAAGGCGTATGTGAGATGGGCTTCTGCTTGGTCTGGGTAACATTCGGCGGCGGCGCGATATACAAGGATGGGCAAAATAGTATGTTCGCCCTCATCACAGGTCTTATATGCTTCGTGTAAATAATTGAGGGCTTGGTCACGGTTTCCCAAATGTAAATGACAAATGCACACCAAAATTAAATCGTTGCCTCTCCCCTCGTTGGGATGCTGATGGGCATTGAGCGCCTCTTGTAAATAGGGTAGACTATTGTGCGGATTACCCCGATACATCGCCAATTGTGCCAAATTACCGCGTGCGCGACTCACTTCACGCGGACTATCGAGTGTTTCTGCGCGTTGGATATGCGCCAAAATATAGGTTTCTGCCTCATCCAAACGACCTTTTGACATATAGACCAACCCCAAATTGCCATGTAGCTTCATTTCTCGTTGAGCATCACCCGCTTTTTGTGCGAGGCGAATCGCTTTATTATAAACGGTCTCTGCTTGTTGCAATTTCCCCCATGCCCACAGACACAACCCTAAATCGCCATATGCACCACAAGCCGTAGCCAACTCGTGCAGGTCTTCATAGATATGGGCGGCAGTTTGTAAATTGGATTGAGCTGTTGCATATGCGCCATCTACCCAGCGCATCAAGCCCAAATTGTGTAATATTATGGCTTGTTCGCGCATAGGCAAATGGGGCGTGAGCCATTTTTCTGCCATCGTTTCTAAAATCCTGCGTGCTTGCCAAATTTTACCCAATCGGCGCAGGGCATCTGCTAACGATATATCTAGCCGATAGGGAACGGGTGTATTCAACTCAGAAATTGCTTCTTTTGCCTGATAAATCATATCAATGGCGTTTTCGTGTTCGCCAAAATGATATACCAACGAGCTACAAAAGGTTTGGGCAATATCGCCAATCAGTTTGGGATTTTTGCTTTGATGGGCATAACCCCATGCGGTGCTAATCCAATCGCGTGCCTTTTGGCGCTGAACGCGGTCATAGGCGATTTTTGCCTTTATCCAATGGAGCAACCCCAAATGATAGGCATCATCGCTAGGGGTGGTTTGTAAGGCATACGTGGTGAGGTCATCCCATTGGTCACTCATGCCATAGCGGACAGGCATATCTTTTAGGATGTTGATGAGTTGCAAACGGGTTTCGATGAATATCGCATCGTGTGGGCAAGCATCTATACCAATGAATAAGTAGCGCAGTTCATCCATTAATTCTTGTGGATTGTCTTGTATGCTGGCAAATGTTTGCACCTGCTCTTGTAAAATTCGGAGTGCATGTTGTTGATATTGTGACCGTTTATGTGGGCTTATCATGAAAAATCCTCTGCCGATTTGCCAAAGAATTCTTTCCGAATGTAATAGATGGTCAAGCGGTGCATGGTGTATTTTTCATCGGACTGATTGAAACTCACCAAGTGAAAATCCATCAATTGCTTTAGCCCCGCTTCGATATTGGGTTGCATTGCCCGTTTGCGGATTTTATCTAATGTCGCGCCTTCTTCCATCGCACAAAATAACCCCATGCAGATGAATAAATCTTGAATCGGCTCATCTAACGATTCGAGCGTTTTTTCATACAGATACTTAAACAATTCTTCTCGGAATTCATAAATGTTGCCCTGTAAATCGGATTTCTTTTTTTCTAATAACTGTAGGGTGGGGGCGATGTTATAGACCTGAACCAGATTCATCGTGAGGCGTAATGCTAAGGGGTTCCCGCCGATATAATTATGAATGGCAAAGGCTTGTTCTTGTGTGCCATTGAATTTATATTTCCGCAGTGTGGCATGGGCATTGATTTTATCCAATTCATCTACCGTCACGGTGAGGGGGATGGCAGGAATCAATAGGCTGGTCTGATAGCGCGACGTGATGATGAGGCGCGATGCCGATTCTACCGCCAGCAATTTGGCGATGAGGGGTTGATAGGCGATGACATCTGCCTGTGTTTCGAGATTGTCGAGGATGATAAGGATGGGGTGATTGTGATAATAATCCGCAATAATGCCCAATTTTTCCTTTTGCGATAAGCGTTGTTCGATTGAAATGCCAATTTGCGATGCCAATTGGAGCAGGGCGCTATCGAGTGTTTCGATTTGTTCTTCGCTATGTTCCTTAATGCCTTGCAGGTTCATATAACTATGGCGCAAGCCCATAAAATAAATCCCCTCAAAAATGCCCAATTGCCCCAAACGGATGGCAAGTGAGACGGCTAATGAGGTTTTCCCCAGCCCGCCTTCGCCCTCAAAACTGATAGCGCGGTTTTTATGTTTTTTCTCCAAAAGAGCGTTTGATTGGATGTCTAAAATGGCATCTACCCCATACAAAGTGTTATCAGACAAAATATGCTCTGGCGCATGATTGAATAACGCTTGTCGGATAGCTTGCCAATGATTGAAAGTGGCTTCATCAAAAGTCACATTTTTGAGCGTATAGTCTGTGGCAACCTCTATATAGTGGGTGATGAGGTCTTGTACTGCATCCCATGTTTTGAGAATATTCTGGAAGGTGTATATCTCCAGTAGGGCGCAAAAAATGGGAGGGGGCGGGATGGTTTTTGCGGTTTCCCATTCTGAATTATCGGGACGGTTGAGCGAGATGCGAAGTTTGTGGTTAATGAGCCTGACGAGGTCATCACCAGACATGCGTTTATCCATATAATGCGCTTGGTCACGCAATAAACGCAACGTATTTCCAAATGCCACTCTTTTTTGGTGATAATTTTCTTTTGGCATAATCCATCCCACAGGCTATTAAATTCTCTTATCGTTATTGTATCTTTTTGTACCGAAACGTACCAGATGGTCTCTGGTGGAGTTGCGAGTGCCTCAGCTACCATATAACCAACATACAGTCCTAAATTTTGGGCAGGGGCTGTAAACCCTGTGGGAATTACAAGGTTGTGTGTATCCACAACCGAATATCGCTTCATACATCACCTCATGCCCGATTCATGGGGTGATGTCTTACAAAATATTTTCTAGTTGTTAGGAGGAAGAATGCTCATTCAAGATACCAGTTGGTCTGCATTTTTGAAGCATTATTATTTGGCATTTGTGTGGATGCTGTTAGCACTAATTTTATTGGCACTTGTAGCAACTACACAATCGGCTGTTTTTGCGGCACCTATGGTGATAATCGCTATCTTTAAGGCGACTCGTTGGGGTATCTCCTTTTCCGTTTTACGGTCAGATGTCAAAACTGATGATACCGGATGTTTGATGTCTATCATCGGCTTAATTTTTTTCATTGCTTTCTGGCCCTTCATGGAAACTTTACGTCAGTTTGCGTTTTTAAGTCGGGCGCGTCGCTTATGGACAAAGGGTGAAATTATTGTGAATGAGCGTACTAATGCACCTATTCGTTCTGCTTAAATCTAATTTGTAGGAGTATAACTTATGTCAGTTTGGGACAATTTATCCGGTCGAAGTGTCACATCAGAGCAAAAAGCCTATCTGGAGGCGATGCTTATCATAATTATGGCAGATGGGAAGTTAGAACAGGACGAATTTCGCCAACTTTTCATGCTGTGCAATGGTTTTGATGTTTTTGAGGGGTTGAGCGATAAGACAATCATTGGCAGTCTGGAAGAGAGTTATCAAAGATTTGGACGAATCAATAGTCAAGCGCGTATCGGCGAAGTCGCACAAGTTTTACAATCTAAGCAACAAAGGATGGAAGCCTTATATATGGCGCGTGTCGTTGCTAATGCTAATGGTGTGAACAAAATTGAAGACCAACTCACCATTCAGATGAAGCAAATTTTTGGGTTAAGCGACGCAGAATATCAACGGGTGCTTGACGGCGATATCTATTAGTTTTCTCTAGGTGCAATTTTTATCAACTCAAAGGAGTTATCTTATGGCACTCTTTGGTCGTGGTGTTACCCCAGAGCAAAAAGCCTATTTAGAGGCGATGCTTATCTTGGCAATGGCAGATGGCGATTTAGAAGACTCGGAAATCTCCGATATGATAGTCAATTGTATTCAACACCCAGCATTATCGGGATTAAGCGATAAGGCTATCCTTAATAGCTTAAACGATAGCTATCGTAAAATGCAACGACAAGGTAATGATAAGCGCATTTCAGAGATGGCGCATGTGTTGACCACCACTCAACAACGTATGGATGCGTTGGGTGTGGCACTCTCTGTATCTATGGCAGATGGAACAATTGAACCCCAAGAATTGGTCTTGCTCAAACAGATGCAACGCGCTTTTGGGCTAACAGATGCACAAGTTCAACAAGCAATGGATAAATATCGTTAAGGGAAAATGTCAATATGGCAGAATATACTCAATGCCCTAATTGTGGCAATAAAGAAAAGGGTATTCAAATTCATATGTGTAGCTGTGGTATTTTTTATTGTCATAAGCTCACAGGATTTGCTCGTAGCGAAGGTTGCAAAGTTGAACCATGTCAACGGTGTGGCAAATCTTACCCTAATCGTAAGACTGCCTTAAAAGGCACAGTAAAGTAATTAAAATCGCCTTCACACATCACCCCATGCCCGACTTCATGGGGTGATGTCTTTTATATACCCCCCTTGCAATTTTTTTTATTCATGCTATGCTCATAGTTAGCAACACCCTAAAGCAGGGTGCGATATTGCCCGGATGCAAATCGCATAATGGGGGAAGCACGGTGCAAGTCCGTCACTGTCCCGCAACGGTAACTCTACTATCAGAGAAGTCCGATAACCCGCCACGCTTTAGCTCGTATTGAGTACCTTCGAGAGAAAGGGAAACGAGCGTGTCCTATTATTGGTCATCTCATCGCACCATCCATCCATTTCCCCCAAAAAAAGCGCGACCTATTCGCTTTCTCTCACCTTATCTATTTCAAAGGAGAAAGTGATTTATGCGTTTTTGGTTGATTATCACCCTTGTTTTAGGCTTGTGGGCATCCATAAGCACCGCCCAAGAAGCCCCCGCTACCAATCCCGATGCGTGTCTCGCGGAAGGCGCGTATGATGCGGATGTGGATTATTTCCCAGAAAAAATCACCACCGAATACACCACAGGTTTCACGGTTGAGTATTTTAATTCGTATAAAGTCCTCACTGTCACCCGCCCATGGAATGATGCCGATGAAGCCGATGCGGTGCAATACCTCCTCGTACAATGTGGCGCACCCATCCCCACAGGCTATGAATCCGCGCAGGTGGTGAGCGTGCCTGTCACCAGCGCCGTGAGCCTTTCGACCACCTACCTGCCCTATTTTGACCTGTACGGCGTACTCGATGCGTTGGTCGGTGTGGATATGGCGAGCCTCGCTACCAATGTGGCTGTGTTGGATAAATTGGTGGCAGGTGAACTGACCGAAATTGCCCCCAATTTTGAACTCGACATCGAAACCGCGTTGGAACTAGACCCACAACTGATTTTTACCTATGGCTTCGGCTTCGATACCGATAGTTATCGTCAATTGGTGGATGCTGGCTTAGATGTGGCGCTGGTGGGCGAATTTGCAGAGACAAATCCCTTAGCGCGTGCCGAATGGGGCAAGTTTATCGCCACATTTTTTAATGCCGAAGGTGTCGCAGAAGCCGAATTTGAAGCCATGACCGATGATTATATGCGCCTGTTTGCGCTCACTGCCGATGTTGAATCGCGCCCCACCGTGTTTTTGAACTCCCCATTTGATGGCACATGGTATATGGCGGGTGGTCAAGGCTACATGGCGCAATTTTTGACCGATGCGGGTGCAGATTACTTGTGGTCAGACGATGAAGGCACGGCGACCCTGTTCCTCGATTTTGAATCGGTGTTTGACCGCGCCCAAGATGCTCAATTCTGGCTGAATGGCAATCAATTTTGGATGTCCACCGCCGATATTTTGGCAGAAGACCCCCGTTTTGGCGATTTTGATGCCGTCAATACGGGTGGTGTGTGGATTAATAACCTCGCCATCAATGAGGCGTTTGCCAACGATTTTTATGAATCGGGCGTGGCATTCCCCAACCTGATTTTGGCGGATTTAATCGCCATCTTCCATCCCGATTTGTTGCCAGACCACGAATTTGTGTACTATCGCAATTTAGGGGAATAAGAGCTTCACCTCACCCCGTAGGGGCTTGCCATGGCAAGCCCCTACACCCATAAAATGGTTTTCTCCCCCTCTCCAATTTGGAGAGGGGGCAGGGGGGTGAGGTGAAAATAAATTTTTTGTACCTATTATAAGGAACACACAGCATGACCACACTCGCACGCACACCCCACCATCGGGTGCAAATCGCCACACAACCCCGCGTCACCATCCGCGCCAACCGCCGTTGGCTCTGGGTGGGATTATGGGCGGTGTTGTTGGTGATATTCCTCATCCGCATTGGCATTGGCTCGGTCAATATCCCCCTAGACGATATGTTGCGCGTGCTGATGGGCGAAAGTGCCAGCAAAGCCAGTTGGACGACGATTGTGCGTGATATTCGCTTGCCCCGCGCCATCACAGCCTTGCTTGCGGGGGCGAGTTTGGGCGTGGCGGGGTTGATGTTACAGACATTTTTCCGCAATCCACTCGCTGGCGCGGATGTCTTGGGCATCACATCGGGCGCGAGTTTGGGCGTGGCATTGGTCGTGCTGTCCACCAGCACCATCGGCGGGACGCTCATCGCAGGGGCGGGGCTGATGAGTGATATGAGCCTCGCAGGGGCGGCGTTGATGGGCGCGACAGGCACATTTTTGCTGATTATGCTCATGGCACGCACCATCCAAAGCCAAACGACCTTGCTCATTTTGGGGATGATGCTGGCGGGGCTGACATCGGCATTGGTCAGTTTATTGATGTATTTTGCCATCCCCGACCAGATAAATGCCTTTGTGCGCTGGACATTTGGCAGTTTTGACGGCACAACATGGTCAGAATTGGCGGTTTTTGCGCCGTGCGTGGTGATTGGGTTGGCGTTGGCGTTGTTGTGTATTAAACCCCTCAATGCGCTCCTGCTCGGTGAGGCGTATGCGCGGAGCATGGGGGTGCGCGTGGGTCGGATTCGGCTGATGGTGATTAGCATCACGGCGCTACTGGTGGGGAGCATCACGGCATTTTGTGGACCCATCGGCTTTATCGGGATTGCCGTCCCGCATGTGTGCCGTAGCCTGTTTCGGACAACCGACCATCGCATTTTAATCCCCGCGACGATGGGGGTGGGGGGGATGGTGGCGTTGATTGCGGCGCTGATTGCCCAAGTGCCAAATAGCCAGACGATTTTGCCCCTCAACCCGATTATGGCATTGCTCGGCTCGCCTGTGGTGATATGGGTCATCTGGCGCGGACGCGGTGGCGGGCGTGTGTTTGGTGGGTAGATAGGCTATGTTTGTGAATCACCTAATTTCCCATAATGTGTTCCATGTCTATCTTTATCTGATATATTAGGGAATACATGCCCGCTAGTGCCTATAACGGCTACTAAATTATTTAATATGCAATGAGATTGTAGAAATTCTCCCCAATGTGGCGAATTTTTATTATGTCTAAGGTAACTATAGTCATATACAATGATATAAGATTTGCTTCCTTCTACAAATTCATTTTCAGTTTTAAAAACAATTCGATAATTGGTATCCGCTTGTTCTGGGTAGGTTTTGACATAATCTGCTAAAACAGGTTCTATATCAAAATTTGTAGATAAAGTCATAAAAGACATTTTGAAATTTGCGCTCATTTATTCACCTCACTGATTAGTGTATCTCTTAAAATATCCGTAATTGGTGATTTGGCATATCATCCGTTGTATCAGATGCTTCATCGTCATTAAAAAGCCGATATTTGTCGTCAATTTCGCCAGATTGCAAACGGGCATGTATCATTTCATAATAGGCGGGGTCTAATTCTGCCGATATAAAGTGCCGTTCTAATTTGTGACATAATGCAATTTCTGACCCACTTCCCCCAAATAACACCAGCACGTTATCCCCTTCTTGCGTACAACTGAGAATGAGCATTTCTGCCAATTTTTGTGGGATTTGACAGGCATGGAAGGTCTTTTCTTTGGAGACATTCTTCACGAGGTCATAATAAAGCCAGCTATAGGGCATTCTGCCCTTAGACCCATTGGCGATATTTTGTTGAATCCGTTTATCGGTCGGGTTTTGATAGGGTAGCGCGATTTGGTCTTTATAAAACCGATTATCCTTGCTTTTACGGGCGTGCAAAATGCTCCGATGGGCGGTGGTGAGGCGTTTGGGGGTGTGTCCCACATTGGTGTTATAAACCCACACATAATCTTGCACATCATAGGCGGCATCATCCAGATATTTGACACGCAAATGGGCATTTTGTTTGGGATAATTAATCATGTATAAATTGCCATCATCGCGCAAAACACGCATTGCCTCACGGGTGAGGGCAATATACCACTCGATATACGCATCAAATTCGCGGGTATACGATTTTTCATTATATTTGATACCCACATTATAATCGGGGTCGCCATAGACCATATCCACACTATTATCGGGTAATTGGCGCAACACATCCATAATGTCACCGAGATGCACATGGTCAATCAAGTTAGTTGGGATTGAATTGGTCATGGATTATTCCTCAAAAGATGATATTCACGTTTTTTCTGTAATTGAATAGATGCTAATTGAGTCGGCTCAGTGAACGTATATTGATATAGCCGAAGGTCATTGGCAGATATATCCCGAAGTACATAACAACAATTCACTTGCTGAATGGGGATATGCTGAAAATCGCGTAAATTGAGATAGTAGCGAAATGGCAAATAAAGCTGATATACGGCAAAATTTGGTACAAAGCCGTTTTTTGCCTCAAAAATAGTGACAATTCTATCTCGTTCAACCGTTAAATCAATCTCAATTTGTTGGTTTTCGAGGTTGATAGCGGTTTGGTTAATCCAATAATCACATGAAAATTTTGTCCGCCGAGAGCCATACCGATTGAAAGATGCGTTTGGGTCGTCATATAAAAAATCTTGTAAGATAGTTTGATTGTTGATGAAAGACAACACGGTAGATTCACTGGTATCAACATGATTGAGTAGGCTAGGAGAATAGGTTTTTTCGATGTGTTCATCTGGCGTGATGGGTTCAAAAACATGATAACCGACATCAACCCCTTTCACAAATTCGTGCCAGCCTTTGCCAAGATGAATGACAAAATAGTCTTGCGCCAATAATTCATCTGGTAAGCCTGAAAGATGGTCTATTTTGGTTGCATCAAAGGGATTTCCAAAACCAATTTCTTCTGAGACCTGTTTGACACGGGTATTATGAAATCGAAAATCATTTTTAGCCACACATTCCTCAAATAATTTTAGCAAAACTTGTTTTTTGTTGCTCATCAATATACCCCTACAAACATCCGATCTATGTTGATTATATCATCAAATAGTCGTTGTCGTTATCCAATCATTTCCCCCGCACCGACCATCGCGTCATAAATCGTTTTTGCCCAGTGATGCACGCGCTCTGGATAGCCTGTGATGCCATCGCCCATCGCGTCATAGGCGGTATATGACCATGTGATTAGTGTGCGATATGCGCCTTTATCCGTATCGGTGGCAGAAATTTTGAAATCGCGCACATCAGAGCCAACCGATTGTTTGATAGTTTCGCGCATTTGTGAGGGGGAAACATGTTGTATCAAAAATTGATGGAGCAGGTGCTTGGCATTATCAAGTCCTGCCTGTGTATAGAGATGGGGATGTTGTAGCTGATAGCATAACACGGTGAAATGATGTACTGTGCCTGCTGTGGGGTCGGTAAAATCCCAGACGAGCAGTTGCTCAAAGGCGAGCCTACACCACAGGTCATTTTCATCGGCGGGAGCGCCACACGCGGGGCAGGTGGTCATGAGTTGTTCCTATTTGGATGAAATATATTCAACGTGATTTTTCATATTTTCTGCGCCTAAATTATGATAGATGAAGGTGAGTGCAGTCACCCACCTTCCAATACCATGTTTTGACCAGCGCCCGAAAACACATTTTCGTCAAGATAAAATCGAATGTCTTTTGCCAAGTTGCTTTGCCTCTGCTTCTTCAAAAAGAGCATCTTCACGCGCTAACGCATCATCACATGCTTCTTTATGAGCATGATAATAGGTCAATGCCGCATAGACTTGTGCTAAAGACAAACTATAACTGACAGAAATTGCTTCTGGTGAGCGACCGTGATAAATGGTGAGCGCCACCACATCAATGACGCGAATAGTCGTTCCATCAATGATAGGCAGTCCCCCCCGAATATCAGGGTCAATCACAATAAAATCGAGCGCCAGATGTTCCATCTATCTATTATTCTCCCCAAACAAAGGTGATGATTTGACCTTCACCCGGATTTGATACGGCATTCACTGATACAGCATACGAGCCATCTACTGGATTTTGAGCGATGCCATAGGGGAATTGCAAGCCAGTGATGAGTGTGCCGACACCATCTGGGCTAACGGCGATGACACTCCCGCTATTGGGAATCCAAGAGAAGGTCTCACCGCTAAATTCGCCATAGCTCACTGCGAGGAGTGTGCCATCAGTACCATATACCACATCGGTGATAGCAGTTAGACCTTCGGCAGTGAAGATGAGTTCATCGGTAGCGGCATCATACAATTCAATGCGTGATGCACCTGTGGGGAAGGGGAAGCTGATGAGGAAGCCCACAGCATATTGAGTCCCATCGGGGCTGAATGCCACGCTGGTGGGGACGGGGTTATTTTCCCATGATTTGACAACGGCAAATGTGCCATTAAAGGTGGTGCGATAAAGGGTGTTGCCACTGGCATCCACAATCAAGGCATTGCTACCATCGGGTGCGACAGCCATACCGACGACATTAGAGAGCAATTCGCCTGTACCATCGGGGTCGGCGGCATGTTCATAGCCATAAATATCCAATACTTGGAAGGGGCGCAGGCTCACACGGTCATAACCGACCACTGTCCCAGCCAGTGTGACACCTTTTAATTCGTGACCCATCACTGTCCACAATTGGTCGTCTGTGGCGATAATATCCATCGTCCCCAAAATTTCTGCGGGGGCATCTGGCGCACCGCCCGGATTTACGCTAGGCAGATAATCAATCACAGTGCTAGAAACACCATCTACCACAGCCGATACGCGCCCAGTGAATCCCAACATCGCGGGACCAAAAGGACCTTCTGGGAAATCTATATCGCCACCAATACCCGCTTCGGCGACATATAACACACCATCGGGGCTAAAATTGACACCGCGTGGGTTATTGAGTCCTTCTACCAATACTTCATAGGGAACTTCGTCTTGTGCCATGCTGGGTAAAATGCCGATGAGGAGTGCAAATAGAGCCATTAGGGTTAATTTTGTACGCATAAACTAAAATTCTCCTTGTGTAAATAGAAAAGGGACTGATGTCCCTTTTTATAGGATACGCCAAATTACTGGATATGACAACCGATTATCCCTCTGTTGGTGGTAATAGCGAGAAGGTGATGACCTGACCGGTCCCCAATTCTCCGACTGCATTCACCGATACGGCATATAAATCGTCAATGGGGTGCTTGGCGATGGCATAGGGGAAATTGAGATTGCTTAAAACAGGGGTGATTGTGCCGTCAGGCGTAATGGCAATCACACTCCCGCTATTGGGTTGCCATCCGCCACGGTCAATATCAAAGCTGGCATATTGTACCGCCAAAATTGTGCCATCGGCTTCGATAATCACATCGGTGACGGTGGTTAAGCCTTCATAAGAGACGAGCAAATCATCGGTATCGGCATTATAAACATCCACACGACCCGCGCCTGTGACGAATGGATAACCAGATAAAAATCCGAGCGCATAAATGGTGCCATCATCACTAAAATCTACCCCTGTGGGGACGGGGTTGTTATCCCATGTGTGTAAAACGGTGAACGCCCCATCTTCTGCTTTGCGATAGACGGCATTTGCACCAGAATCTACAATTAATGCCGTTTTGCTATTGGGCATAAAGGCAATGCTCCCCGGATTCGAGAGAAATTCGCCTGTGCCATCCACATCATTTTCGCTTTCATAACCATACAGGTCTAAAACTTGGAATGGGCGCAATTGCACCGTATCATAGCCAATGGCTAACCCTGTTAGGGTGACACCGGGGAGTTGATGCCCAGTGATGACCCACAATTCATCCTGCAAAATAGCGACATCCATCGCCCCAAGCACCTCAATTGGCGCACCAGGGGCGCTCTCGACTTGGGCGCTGGGCAGATAATCAATGAGGGTCACGCGCTCATTGTTGACCACAGCAGAAACCCGTGCGCTAAATCCAAATTGGACAGGTCCATCAAACGGACCTGGGATGCTGGTTGCCCCACCATTCCCCGCTTCGACTACATATAACACCCCATCGGGGCTAAAATTGACCCCACGCGGACTATTCAATCCATCCAATAATACGGTATAGCTGGGTTCTTGTGCCATATTGGGGAAAACGGTGATGGTCAATAATGCCAAAAAGGTAAGCAATAAAAATTTTGTTCTCATTGAGTAAGTGACTCCTGTGTGAAAAAGTAATATCCCTATCAGAGACTATATAATAAATCGCAAATTGTGACAAGCAATTTTATGTTATAATCTTCGCCATGCACACATTAACCCCCACCCAACGACTAAAATGGCGCAAACGCGCCGTGAGCGTGGCGCTCAATAGCGCCCAAAATTTGCTCATGCCCGCGCTGAATATTATGATTTCGGCGCTGGTCATTCGATTGGCATCCAGAGAATTGTGGGGACAATTTGTGAGCGCACTCATCACCGCGCAACTGATTGCCCATGTGCTGGCATGGGGCAATAAAGAATATTTGCTCCGTCATTTTAGCAAACACCCCAATAGCATCGCATCGGCATTTCAGGCGGTATTCATCCCCCGATTGACATTATTTTTGGCGATATGCCCCATCTTATTGATTGTGGATGGCGGGATTCTACTCATTTTGTGGATTTTTCCCCTCTTTATTGCCCAATCGTTTGAGGTGATGGTCGTCTTTAGGCGACACTTTGCCGTTGCGGTCATCTTAGAAATGATGCTCACGGTGGGGATGTTGGGGGCGCTCCTCACATCAGAGACCATCACCCAAAACCTGCTATTCACCGTGTTCATCGTTAGCGCATGGGTGCGGGGGGGGGTGTATGCGTGGCGGTATCGCATGAACCTCATCCTAATATCCCCAATGGACACGATATATCGTGTCCCTACATCTGAGATGGAGAAAGGGGAGAAACACGAAATTATCCCTACAGCAAGTCCCCTCTCCAAATTGGAGAGGGGATTTAGGGGTGAGGTATTTATTAACAATCTCGCCTATTTTCGCCTCGCATTGCCATTTTTTCTGCTCGGACTCAGTGGGATGCTCGCCTCGCGCATTGACCTATACACCCTATCCATCATGGCAGAAAAAAGCGATGTCGCCTCGTATCAGGTGGTCATCAATTTATTGCTCTATGTGCAGGCTGGCGCAAATTTTATCCTGATTCCATTCGTAAAAACGCTGTATCGGCTCGATTCGCACGCCATCCGTAAAATTGCGGGTCGCTTATTTTTATTTGGATGTGTGGCAATTCCGCCCCTCATATTGCTATTACGCTTGTTGGTGGGGTGGGTCTATGAATTAAGCTACAGCGACCTTTTTTGGGTCATGGGTGGATTATTTGCCCTGCCGATATTTGGATATTTGCCCCTCATTCATCGGTTATATGGGCAGAACGCGCAACGTTTTGTGCTGTGGGTGAATATTGTTGGCGCGGTGATAAATGGGGTGCTGAACGTTATTTTTATCCCGTCAATGGGCATTACAGGGGCGCTTTTTGCCAGCGCGATATGCCAATGGGGGATGTTGGGCGCGTATATTCTCCGTAATTGACCGTAATAAAATATGGCGTTACGATGATAGTGGTGCATAGATAATTTTATGATTAAGGAGAGTCAAACTGTATGATTAAATTTGTTATGATGCTTGTTTTAGCGATGATGCTTGGTGCGTGTTCTGATAGTGGCAATACGACCCCAACCGATACAACTACCACCACCAACACAACTACCACAACTACGAATACCACCAGCAATCCACTCCCCCAAACCAAGCAAACTTTTGTTATCATCCAAAGCAATATTGCACAACTCGCAGAAGTGGCTACTGTTGCTATTGCAGAAGCAGGTTCACAAGCCCCAACTGCGCTCGAATTTGCACCAAATGGCATTTGGTTAGCCGTTGGGCATCATGCAGGTGCCACATTATTTGATTTGATGGGTGGCACGCCCCTTTCTTTTGCCCATACAGCAAAGGTCAATGATGTGGCATGGAATAGTTTTGGCTTTTTGCTCGCCACTGCATCGGATGATAAGACGGTTAAGGTGTGGGATACCAACACAAGCGAAGCAACGCTCACCTTCACCAGCCCGAATAATGCCAATTTCCGTCATGTAGCAATCAGCAATGATGATAGCCTGATTGCGGCGGCAGAAGATTTTTCTAATATCTATATTTTATCTGCCGAAAGTGGTGAGATTTCGACGACCATCACCCTGACGGGCAATCCCACCATTAGCGATATTGCCATCACTGCCGATAGTGCCTCTTTGGTGGTTGCATCTGGCGATAATATTGTTCGTGTATTTGATATTGCGACTGGTGAAGAAGTGCGCCAATTCCCTGTACCATTGGGTGTGAGCAGTTTTGAGCTTGCATCGGATGATAAACGCTTGTTCATCTCCAATTTTGCATCGGGCGGCTTGATGGTGGTAGATATTACCACAGGTGAGCAAACCCTCAGCCAAACCACGCAATATATTCACCCCAAAGTGGCTTTGAGCGCAGATGGTCAATTATTGGCGGGATTTTGGAATGTTGATGGGGCAAAATTGGCGTTCTATGACACGTTCAATCTGCAACCAGTAGGCACAGAAATTACCCTACCGAGTGGCGGTATTGATAAAATTGCCTATGGGTCGGATGGCTCAATGATTGCCACTGTTGGGCTACGCGCAGGCGTGGCAACCCTCAGCATTTGGCGCGTCAATAGCTAAGGTGCATTTCAATCTGTGGGCGACCTTATCTATTTTTGTGGCTGACTAGCACGCAAGCGCGTATGTCAGCCACAGGCAAAAAATATTTTATACCCTATTTATTTACTAAAACCATTATCATGTCCACAAGAGGATATTATCATGAATGTCACCAGAACCGAGTAGATATAAAGCGAAAAATTATGATGCTATTGTGTCCGATTTGCCATACGCCATTGCATTTAGAATCGCTTCGATGTGTCAATGGGCATGAATTTTCGCGCATAGCAGATGATTTTTTCAACTTGCTATCGCCCGATTTATCGGCGCGGTTAGACGCGATTGCCCGCTATCGGGAAAAAGTGCGCGACAATTTGCCAACCATCACCGATTACGAGTCGCTTCCCTATAATATGGCAAAGACCCATTTTGAATGGCGACATCGCGCCCAATCTGCTGATATTGCCTTGCGCCTCATCCAACAACATGCCCCAAAGACCATTTTGGAAATTGGCGGATGGAATGGCTGGCTCACGCATCATCTGGCGAAATTTGCACGAGTCATATCAGCAGATTTTTTTGCCGATGAGCATGATGGGTTGGGCGCGATGAATCACTATAGTGCAAAATGGGCGCGCCTCCAGATGGACATCACCGACCTAACCATTTTGGCGGAAAAATTTAATATGGTGGTCATCAACAACGGCTTGCACCTGCTCCCCAATCCGCTAGGGACGATTCAACAGGCGCAACAGTTGGTGGCAGATGGCGGGGTGTTAGTGGTGCTGGAATTGCCCTTTATCAAAAATCCCACCCAGCGCATCGCCCAATTGCGAGAACTGGAAACGCGCTTTACACAAGGGGGAGGGGAGGGGTCTTTGTTTTTATACCCGACAAAAGGCTATTTAGACCCATCAGACCGCTATGCCATGCAAAAAATGGGGTTGCGCCTGCGCCCATATCCGCGTTATAAAGCCATCCTCAAAGCCATGCTATTGCCTCACGCGCCCATGACCACCTATGGGGTGTGGCATGGGTAATTTGTAAGGGATACTTGCACTTATTTCCCAATTCGCATACACTCAAATATAACGATTTATTTCACTCAAAGGATGTGTATATGCGTTTGAAGTGGGTTATGGCACTTATTATTTTATGTCTATCAATCGGTGTTTTTGGGTCATCGGCACAAGATAGAGAGGCGAATCGTCCTTATGTGACATTTACGGCAGGAACTCGGAGCAATAATCTCATCTACTACACGCCCGATTTGCCCGATTATCCGCATCTTATCCGTATTATCAACGAATCTATTACAGCATTTAACACCATGACCCCAAACCCGTGGGATATACAAATTGTGGCGGTATTCATGGGTGTAGAATTAGCGAACACCCCACTTATTGGGAGTTTAACCGACCCATCACTGACATATGTCACACGGCGCGAGCCACGCAATTTATTTGACCCGCAAGTGTGTTTGCTACGTGTATTTAATGGGTGGGATAGTGACGACGATATTGAGTCTCAAGTCGCAAAAACACTCTTTTTATGCTTACAAACCAAATTGGTGGGGTCTGAGGGGGTTGTGAGGGATATAAGTAATTTTTGGGCGTATGGCGCATTGCGTGATTGGGCGGCGTATAAGGCATTCCCCAAACAATTCCCAAAAGGATATCATGCCCTGTTTGACCAACGACGAGATGTGACCACGGCGCGGCTTGAAAATTTCTATTTTTGGATGTTTGCCGAATCATCACTTGGGTATGGGAGCGCCCAAAATGTCATCACCGAAATGATAAATGGCTATAGCAATTTCCCCGCCACGTATGGCAACAGCCAAACCGATGTATTCCATAATTGGGCGAAAATGTTGATTAGCTACAAATTGCCACTCCCGCCCACCCTACAACTCAATAATATTGGGTTGAATGCGGGCAAAGGCGGGTCTACGGTGGTGAATTTGTTACCGCGTTCTGCTGATTACCGCTCTTTGGCGGGTTTTCAGGTGGAACCGGGTAATGTGGCATTTATCAAAGTGGGCAACTTGACCAATGGCAATTATGGCGTGAGCATCCGCTTAAACGGGGTATTCAAACGGCTATCGGAAGGCGCTCCGTTCCAATTCTGCCCCAATCAACCCTATGATATGCTGGTTTTTAGTCGTGGTGTCGGCGCAAAGGGGTCGCCTGTGCCGTTGACAGTTGAATGGGGTCAGGTGGAGAGTAGCAAACCCTGTAAACCCAAAGAAGAGGCTCAAAATACAGGTAATCCCAATCAATGTATTGTCGGCTCGTGGCAAGTGACCGCATCGCCTTTCGACCAAATGAACAGGGCGGGCGCGAGTGTAGATACTAGCCGATTTATATTCACCTTCAGCGCCAACGGGACATTCACAGGGAATTATGACATCACTGCGAATGATACGGGGAATATTCTTCATGTGAATATGCCATTCACGGGTACATATGCGATTAGTCGGGGCGCAACTGAAAATAATGATACACGCTATAATGTGACGGCGTTCACATGGACGATGCAACCCGGTGGGCGGGTGACATTCACCGCTACCAATGGAGCTGTCACTGATTTGACCAAACAATATTATGCAGATACCAATTATACCCCATTCGGACCGAATCGTGTTTTGACATGCACCGATACTACATTGTCATGGACAACCAGTGCTGGCATAGGTGATTTTACCCTCACACGGATGCCCGAAGCATGAGTAGAGATGATGAGGGTATCTGTGGTTAGTTGGTTTTAGCAGTTTTTTAGAATAATGATAATTGCCGTTGTTCCAATGTCTCTAATGGAGCGACGGCAATATTTTTCCATGCCAGCATTTCTTGTGCAGGGGTATGAAGCCAGCCTGTATCTTTATTTTAGCTTATCATACCCTATAAATGAGGCATAAATCGTCAAATTGCTCCGCCATAGGTTCAAAACCTATGGCTATCTAATTTTGAAGTCCACTAAAGGGACTGACTTGCCTAACTTTTTCACAAAAATTGGCATTAAATCCATCTATTATGAGGCACATGTCTTTTTAAGAGACGGTTTTAGTCCCTTTAGTGGACTTTATTCAACTAGCTGGATGTTTTGAACATCCAGCGAAGCCAATTTTGTGTGTGATATAGGTAAGCACATTGCTAGTTTTCATCAACCACGAGACGATTAGCTTCTATCAATTTGATACTGGTGTAATCATCTGCATCAGTGAAGGCAAAACGCCAAAAATGATACTCTCTTCCTTGTCGGACAAAAAATATAGGATGAACTGGCTTGTTTGTAACCTGCGACCATTGCCGATAAGGATAGAAAATTTGGCGAATAACTATATTTTTAGCACGGGTATCTCTTGTTCTTACTAATACCACCTGATTTTTACCCTCATACCCCCCATTTACTTTAGTATGAACTTTTTCTACGGTTAACTCATGACCATTTGCACGAAAACTTAAACTTGGGGTGTATTTTCTGCCACGAATGGTCAAGACCAATGTTGGGTCATCCATGAAAGTACGGACAAGGCTCACGGCATAGGCATAATCAAGATGTTGCATTTCAGAATTACCTTGCCATGCGGTTTCTAATGGAAAAGTCAATATGGAGCGATGAAGGATGGGTGGTGATTCTATTTCTGGTAAATCCACGTATCCTTCACCGCGTATGAGGGCATAGAGACCATTTTTAATCGGTAAAACAAAAAGTCCCAATGACTTAAAAAGCTCTGGACGACTTTCACGGGTATCTTGTTTACATAAAATCTGTGCTTCTCGCTCGCCAGTCGCTTTGAATTGCTGGGTAGCCTCTTTAATATCATCCGCACTCAACAAATATGGTGCAATATCAAAATCATGTTGTGAAATGTGATGATGCTCAAAGATGGCTTCCCAAGCACGATTTGTCATAACCCTAATTCATCCCTGCGGCTTCGATAGAAATACGGGCGAGTTCACCATAGACTGCCCGCCATGCCGCTTCGACATCATTGGTAAACCCATCTTTAAGTTGGCTCTTGATAGCAAAAATTAAGGCTTCCCCGACTGTTGCATAATGCTCGGCTTTTACCCCATAATTGACATGGCGCTTGCCCAATTCACTCACCGCATTGGTGAGCAAACTCGGTTTGCGGAGTGCATTCACCGCCGTCCCGACCATCTGCATGAGTTTGATGGATTGGGCATCTATATCCCCTTTGAATAATGGTTTGAGGGTGGGGTCAATCTCGAATAGGCGGTCATAAAATAATTTCCCTGTGCGTTGTGCATTGCTGGCAAAGGTCAAATACGTTTCTTGCACAATCATAATTTGGTTTGGGTTCAACATATAATCACTTCCCTGAATATAAATTATTCCGTTTGAACGTAGTCTATCATAAAATTTGTGTTTATTGTAGAATATTCACCCGCAACCGTGTTATTACCAGAGGACTGTATGCGTATTGGTATAGACTTCGGCACAACCAATTCGGCGGTGGCAGTATATTCTGCCAATCACCTGCAAGCCATTATCACAGACCCACAAAACGAAAACCCACACGTATTACCATCACTAATTTATATAGACCGTGAGCAAAAATCCACACTGGGCATCCGCGCCGCCATGCAATATTTACAATATGAGACGGGGCGGGCGGTAGCATGGCGCAAGCGCAAGGTGGGGGAGGCGGAAATCGTCGTCTCTGGCAAGGGGTCAGATGCCATTACCTATATTCAAGATTTATTCGCGCTGGTAGATGACAACGCCAAAGGGCGCTTATTGCAATCTATCAAAACCATGTTACGTGACCCACATTATGACGGAACACGCATTTTTGACCGATTTTATACCCTAAACGAATTGATTGGCGCATTTTTGGGGCAACTCAAAACTGCCACCGAAGCGATTGTTGGTGAACCGTGTGATGAGGTCGTGATTGGGCGACCTGTCAAATTTTCGGATGAAGCCCATGTCAATTTGCGGGCAGAAGAAATTATTTATAAAGGGGCGCGATTGGCAGGCTTTAAGCATGTCACATTCGCAGAAGAACCGCTTGGCGTGACCTATTTGGAGCATGTCCGTAGCGAAAAACGCCAAACCGCCTTTGTATTCGATTTTGGCGGTGGCACGCTCGACCTCACATTGGCAGAAATCGGCGGGGATAGTCCCCCCAATGTGATTGCGACACGGGGCGTTTTGCTCGGTGGTGATGATTTAGACAAGCGTATCATGCAGTATCTTCAAAAATATTTTGGGAAAGATGTCACCATCGGCAGGGAAAAATATCCCTTCCCATACGAAATGTTGGAGCTACTCGACGCATGGCAGACCATGCCAGAATTGTCTAAGCCACAATACATGCAACGCATCAAAGATTTTCAAGAAAAAAGCTCTAATCATAAGGCGATGCGTGCCTTAGAGACACTCGCCAAAGAGAATTTGGGCTATACGCTCTTTCAACGGATTGAATTTGCCAAGCGGGAACTCTCTAGCAAAGACAGCACACACCTGCGCTTTGTGCATGGGGCAATTCAGATTGATGAAATGCTCACCCGTGACCGTTTTAATCGCCTTGTCGAAGCCGATGTGAAAAAAGCGCGAGATGGCATCTTGGATTTGTTGGCACATGCCAATTTTCCCGCCAGTGGGGTAGATGTCGTCCTCCGCACAGGGGGTTCATCGCTCGTGCCTATCTTTGCCGATATGCTTGCCGATATTTTTGGGGCAGATAGGGTGCGCCAATTAGAGCCATTGGTCTCGGTGGTGGGGGGGATGGCAGTCATCGCCTCGCAAAATATCCGCCCAACACCGCCGTATACCATCCGCTACGAAGATGAAAATAATGTTATCGTCTCTGATATTCAGACAGGCAGTGATTTCCGTTACGAAAAATACACCATGCAAGTGGATGCAAATGCCTATATGGATACGGGCTATGTGATTAGCAAATGTCCCGTGATTTTTTGCGGATTGCCTGCCATCCGCACCAGCTTTGCAGACCGCAATGTGCGCGGGCAAGATTGGATACGCTTTACCCTGCACCGTCCGTCACGGGTGTATGTGGCGTATGATGCCACTGTATTGCCCGATGCGTTGCCGTTGTGGTTGCGCGATTTCATCGTAGAAGATTGGCTCATCGAGGTCAACGATGAGTGGTATGGGGCGCGTCCATTGCGCGTGTATCGCCAAGAATATGGCATAGGGGAGGTCATATTGGGTGGCAATTGCTACGAAAAAGACATGCCCATCAGTTATGTAGTGGTGGTGCAGGCACTCATTGGCTAAAAAATGATGGGTAGGGCGTATATCGTGCGTCCTACCCAAATATTGGCTGGTTTGCATCTATTTGTAAATGTGCTATTCTTGGTGGTAGAGGTAATATATGAATAATTCAAAATCCCGCGCCCCCATGAATCGCACAATTTCATTGGATGATGCCGATTATCAACACTATCGTCAACATCTCATTCAGTTAAATTCCCCCATATCTGGTGATGACATCCTCAATACAACCATTCATCAAGATATTTTTACCGTTTTGCCATTTTTACCCACACAATTTGTAGATTTACTCATATTAGACCCCCCCTATAACCTCAATCGCACGTTTGGCGAACAGTCATTTAAGCAGTTGTCGAATGATGATTATGGTAAGTGGGTCGAGACGTGGTTTGTGCCACTGATACCCTGTCTGAAGTCAACCGCTACCGTGTATTTTTGTGGGGATTGGCGCTCATCAGCCGTGATATATGAAGTGCTTTCTGCACATTTGACCATTCGTAATCGGATTACATGGGAACGCGAAAAGGGCAGAGGCGCACAAACCAATTGGAAAAATACCAGCGAAGATATTTGGTATGCGACAAAAAGCGAAAAATTCACCTTTAATGTGGATGCGGTCAAACTTAAACGGCGTGTGATAGCCCCTTATAAGGAAAATGGCACCCCTAAAGATTGGGAATATGCCGATAATGGTGAAAAATATCGCCTCACGCATCCGTCTAATTTATGGACAGATATTAGCGTTCCATTTTGGTCTATGCCAGAAAACACCGACCACCCCACTCAAAAACCTGAAAAACTGATTGCGAAATTGATACTTGCTAGTTCTAATGATGGTGATGTGATATTTGACCCATTTTTAGGGTCTGGGACGACATCGGTTGTCGCCAAAAAATTAAAACGGCACTATGTGGGAATTGAACTAGATGAGACTTATGCGTGTTTGGCAGAAAAACGTCTCGCGCTTGCTGATGAGAACCCCTCTATACAAGGTTATATGGATGGAGTATTTTTGGAGCGTAATACTGCCCTAGAACCAAAAACCAAACCCAAATCAGCACACAATCTCAAATTGTTTGAGGATGAAAGCTAGGTTATGACGACACTTTTTCAACGGGGATTATCTGAAAACCTTGCAAATACAACTAAATCATTATTGAATCAACAAACCGATTTTTTGTCTGAATATACGGTCAATAGCCCTCGTGCAGTAGGTGATGCTATTCAAAGTCTGCTAGAAAAACAATTTGGTCAGATTTTGGGCGATATAGCTAAAAATTATTCATCCGCTTTTGCTCGGCGTGCTATGGCAGATATTGCTTTTGAAGATACCTACGAAAATTTTTATTTGGTGGATGTTAAAACGCATCGGCTCAATACCAATTTCAATATGCCTAATTTAACCTCTGTAGAGCGCATTGCACGACTTTATGAGGATGATAAAAATGTTTTTTCGATTCTTTGGGTGTCATATGAGTTACAAGATTTTCATGTAGAGGTTAAAGGTGTTCGATTTTTTCCAATTGAAGCCTTATCAGGGAAGTGTCTAACAATTGGCGCGTTGGGTTGGGGGCAAATTCAAATTGCCAATGCCAATAAAATTATTTTAAATCCTGAATATACGCGCAAAACTTGGATGTTAGATTTATGTGACCATGTATTATCATTTTATCCCCGTGAAATTGGCAAAATTCAAGAACGGATTATTCATTTTGAGCATATCAGAGCCAAATGGGAATCTCGTTTATAAATCCCGCGTAGAAACAGACAGTTAATCGTACCCCCGCCGTATGGTTATGAAAAATCGGGCATGATATACTCCCCTTATCAACAAAAAGGAGTTCTATCATGCCCAAATTTCGACTTATTCTATTGTCCCTAGTGGTGCTATGCCTGCCCATTATAACCAGCGCCCAAACACCGATTTTTTCCGCAGAAAATCCAATTATCACACCAGAAAATGCCAGCCAAATCACCCAATTGGCGATGATTGGGCGTGGCGCTCCGTCAAGAATTGCCTATTCACCAGATGCCTCACGCATTGCCGTGTCAACAACCATTGGCGTTTGGCTATATGACACCGCCAATTTAGATGCAGAACCGCGATTATTAGCGGATGCGACACAATATGGGTGGATATCTGACGTGGAATTTAGCCCAGATAGCCGTTTTATCGTGGCGGGTATTGGCGCTGAGTTTGCAGAAGCATCAGATGGCATGGTGCGTCTGTGGGACGTGCAAACAGGGGAACTTATTAACCGTTTTCAACATGATGCAACGGTATGGCATGTGGCATATAGCCCTGATGGGCAATTTATCGCTACTGGCGCTCGTACTGGCATCGTGCAGATATGGCATATCCAAACAGGCAAGGTGGCACAAACACTTTTAGGTGATGAAGAGGTATATATCACCTCACTCACTTATAGCCCCGATGGTCGGTCTATATTGGCTAGTTATGTGAGTGATAATGATGCCTATGACAAAATCATCGTGTGGAATATTTTCACTGGTGAACCCTTTTTTGAGATTAATCATGAGACAAATCACGCTATTTATAGCCCTGATGGGCAATTTATCGCCACTAGCGGGGCAGATTTGGTCATATGGGATGCCCAAACAGGCGATCAACTACACAATTTCCCAATTAATGCCGACATGTATGATTTGGTATATAGCCCCGATGGTCAATTTATCGTTGCCCCTATTAGCACCGATGAAAATATTGCCATTTATGATGCTCAAACAGGGGAGGTCATAGACTTGATGCGTGGGCATGAGGCTTTGGTGTTTGATATTACCTATAGCCCCGATGGGCGCTATCTTGTTTCGCGCAGTTTTTCTGATACGACCATCAAGGTGTGGGATATGACGGATAAGCGCGTTATTCATACACTCACAGGGTTTAACCAGTTTATCAATGCCGCCACTTTTAGCCCCGATGGGTCACACATCGCCACTAGCCAAGACCATCGTATCTGGATGTGGGATATTCAATCCCTCACATCCTATCAACCATTAAATTCTGGCGACCTTTTTGTGGAAGTGGATAGGATGCTCTACAATGAATCGCTCACACCCCTCCTCTATAGCCCCGATGGACAATTTTTTGTCTCGCAACAATCCGATGATACGATTACTGTGTGGGATGTCGAAACAGGTGCTGAGGTGCAATCATTGGTCAATGAACACCGAAGTGACCGTGGGCTTGATGTGCATAGCCTCGCTTTTCGCCCGAATACGACCATCCTCACCGCGATTGATGAGGGTGTGGTCAAATTTTGGGATGTCGAAACGGGCGACTTGCTCCATCAGATAACCGACAAACAGGTGAGGCGTTTTTCTTATAGCCCAGATGGGACAATGCTTGCCCTTTCCTCTGTAGAATGGGATTCTGACACCAACACCTATGATATTTCTGTTGAGGTGTTAAATGCCGATACCTATATCGTCCAAGATGACATGAAGATAGATGATCTTGCCTATGGACTCACCTTATCGGTAACACCACAGGGGAATTTCTTTTTGTATGGTGTTGACCGCGAAAAGGGTGTTGCGGTGCTATGGGATGTCGAGACGGAATCTATCTTCTTAGAACTCACGGTTGACGCAGACGATATTAGCTATAGCCCCGATGGGAGTCTGATTTTAGGCACGTCTCGGAATCGGCTGGTGCTATGGCACGCAGAAACAGGCGAATTTATCCGTCTCTTAGAAGGGCATGTCGAAAATGCTGGTGCAACGTTTAGCCCCGATGGGCGGTATATCGTATCTCATTCGAGCGATGGCACGATACGCCTATGGGGTGTGCCTGCGGGTGGGTGATAGAATAGGGAAGCATATATAGGATGTAGGGGCGCAATATATTGCGCCCGCCGTAACCAATCATCAAAATCGGGCTTGCCATGGCAAGCCCCTACGATAATCTCATTTTTTCCCTAAAAATTGATATTAAATCGTAATACCGCAAGATTATTCCCCCAACAACCGCATCCGTGTCTCGTTATAAAAAGGCATATTATGGTCATGCGGGTAGGTGGTAGCAATGGCTTGTTCTGCCGCCTCTAATGCGTGAGGCATATCGCCAAGCATTTCGTAGACCTTTGCCATATTATGCCATGTCACCGCCTCGCCTCGCTTATCCCCCACCAATTGCCGTAAGGGGAGCGATTGCTTGAGGTAGTCTATCGCCTTATGATGGTCGCCCATATGTGACCACATCCTGCCGATATTATTCAAGACGGTGGCTTCGCCCCATTTATCCCCAATTTCACGGCGCAGGGGCAATGCCTTCTCATAATAATCCAATGCCTTGCGATGCTCGCCCAAATTCATCCATGCGGTGCCAATGTTGTTGAGGATGGTCGCCTCACCTTGTTTATCACCATAATTAAAATTGAGGGTGAGGGCTTGCTCATAATAATCCAGCGCCTTATGATTTTCGCCCATTTGCGATAACACATACCCGATATTGGTGAGCGCCAACGATTCACCCCCGTGATAATCATTATCACGATAGAGGGGTAGGGCTTTCTCGTAGTAGTCGAGTGCCTTTTGATAATCATTCATCACCGACCACACATAACCCAGTGTGTTCAAAAAGGTGGCTTCGTCTTTGATGAGGGCGCGGCTGATTTTCCGATTCAGCCGATGCTCACGTAATAGGGCAATTGACTCTAATCCTGCTTCCATCCATACCCATGCGCGGGCTTCTAATCGGCGTGAGGCATAACGCATGGTATTTTTTGCAAACCAGCGCATCCGCTCTATCATCGCCATATTGCCCGTTTTCATCCGCGCCATCAGTTCATCGGCTAGGGCGGTGATATTGGGCAAATCGGCTTCATGCGCTCCCCATGATTCTGGGGGCAAGTTGCGGAAAATTTGCCCCGCACGCGCAATATAAAAATCGGCGTAAATCATGAATAATCTGGCATTTTTTGGCACACCAATCGCCTCGCGCACCAATTCTGCCAGCCGATAGCGCCCTGTTGTGGGGTCATAGCGGATGAATTGATAGCGCCGAAGCACTTTGAGCGTGTCTATGAGCATATCGTCATCGGTGATATGCGATGGCTTGAAGGCGACAATCACATCCAACGGAAAAGTCCCGCGCAACCATGTTAGGTTGTGGATGAGGTCATCGGCGACGACACCAAAATCGCTTTCTTCGCGCATTTGATGGAGTGTCTTGGTAATCATCTCATCGAGGGCGGCTTGAATATCGGTGTGGGTTAGCTCATTTAGGCGTTTGATGACCATTTTATAAGGGGTTTCGTGCAATTGCCCCACCGCAAATTCGATGAGGCGCGGATGCAAACGGGCGACAGTTGCCAATTCTTGTGCTTGGTCATCCGTTACGGCGATGTCTTGGCTTTGGGCAAAATCGAGTACCAATTGACTGGCAACACTTATATCAAAGGGTTTTGGGGCATATTCTTTGCGCGGTTTTAGCTCATCCCATGCGATACGTGAGGTGAGCAAAACAGGGACACCATGCGCGGTGAGTTGATTGAGCAATGCCACATAATCTTTGCGGATGTCACTATAAGGGACGACATCTTCGCCATTATCAATCACCACAAGGGGTTTAATCTCGCCAATTTGTGCCAACACATCGGGCAATTCAATTTCTGGGGCAAGGTGCAGATGTTGACGCAATAAATCAACGACCTCATAGCTCCTGCTGACCGATGAACACCGATGCCACACCGCCCCTTTGGGATATGCCAGCGCAATTTCGGCAGAGAGGCGCGATTTTCCCAATCCGCCCAACCCAATCACTTGGGTGACATGCCCGCCGAGCATTTTTTGGATAGCGGTCACATCCGCTTCGCGCCCCCGTAGGGGATTATTCAAAAATGGCAGATATTGGCGCATGGTCTCGCGCCCTGTGAATTGGGCGAGGAGTTGTGTGGGCATATTTTTGGCGGTATTGCCTTCTATCGCGCCCAAAAGAGATTTTATCCCCGCCTCAAAATTGGTAACAAGGTCTGCGAATTGAATTTGTTTGATATACAGCCAAATATTTTCTGGCTGGCAGGCTTCGAGTCGCAAGACATAGAGGGGCTTATTCAATTCGCGGATGAGCAAACATTCACTGCCACAAATATCCGATTTGAGGGCAGTTTCTGTCATGACGAACACACCCGCATCAGCTTGGGCGATGGCTTTGCGAATGGTTTTATCCCAATTGCTATCATTGGGGGTAATGCCGTTACGATGGTCTACCCAGACAGTATGACCAGTGGCTTCTAGCGCAGTGGCAATCGTATCAATTTGGGCATCATCAAGGGTGCTATGGCTAATAAAAATCGTTTTGGGCATAGGGGAATCATCTCATTTGACTTTAGGTATGCCTTAGTATAGCATAGCGCGGGGGATTTCGCTCATAACTCCCTGTACGGCAGGCGCTAAAGCACCTGCCTAGACTATCTAAAACCTGCTAAAGCAGGTTGTCCTGCCAATTTTTAGTGAGAAGAAATAAGGTTTTTAAGACTATTTTCCCGCATTATTTGGGTATATCAGCCCCATTTATGGGGCTTTGGTGCAATTAGCCAGATGCTTTAGCGTCTGGCGAAGCAAATAGCAATCAAGGTAACTCCCCGCGTAATGCCTCAATGACCGCCTCATCCATCGTAAAACCGTTGGCATCACTCGGAAATGCCCCATTTTGCACATCGGCATGATAACCCGCCAGCGCGTCTTGAATGATTTTTCCCACATCGGCATAGCGTTTGGTGTGGCGGGGGATGAAGGCATCGAACAAGCCCAATACATCATGGAATACCTGCACCTGTCCGCTACAACCCGCCCCTGCACCAATGCCGATAGTCGGGATATGAAGCTGTTCGGTGATGAGGGTCGCTAGGGGGGTGGGGACGAGTTCTAAGACTACGCTGAACGCACCCGCATCTTGCACCGCACGCGCATCTGCCAACAATTGCCGTGCGCGAGCTAAATCACGTCCCTGCACCTTGAATCCGCCAAATTGCCCAACACTTTGTGGGGTCAAGCCGATATGCGCCATCACAGGGATTCCCGCTTGCACCAATTGGGCGATTGTGGGGGCAATATATTCCCCGCCTTCCAATTTGACACAACTCGCACCGCCTTCTTGCATCAGCCGTGCGGCATTTTTGAGCGTGTCTTGGGCATCGGTGGTGGCGGTCATAAAGGGCATATCGCCAATGATGAACGATTTTTGGGTCACACGGCTCACAATTTGCGTGTGATAAATCATGTGGTCGAGTGTGACGGGGATAGTCGAGTTATGTCCCTGAATGACCATGCCCAGTGTATCGCCCACCAGCAATAATGGGATTCCAGCCGCTTCTGCCAGTCGCGCCGATACCGAATCGTAGGCGGTCATCACGCTAATTTTTTCGTTTTTATTCTTCATCGCCTGAATGTCTAAAATCGTTAACCGTGCCATATACGAACTCTTTCCTTAACACATTTATAACAAGCGTATGGTATATTTAACCATCATTGTAACGCGCACAAGTGTTGATAAAAAGGGTTCGCATGGAAAAGCAAATAACACAAAAAGACTTTGGGTTGGTGGTGGAATGGTGGTATGAAAATTCATTGGTCATCATTCGCGGGTCGGGGGATATGAGCCGTAAAGCACTCGACTATTGGGGCGATAATGTTGTTGAATCGTTAAATGGTTTTCCAGAACATTTACCCGTGTTCATGATGTTCGATTTATCCTCACCCGCACAAGGCTTTACCCCCTATTCGCGTGCCGTGATTGACCGTATTTATACCGCCGTACCCGTTGGCAAGCCCGTTTATGTTGGGATTTATATGCGCGAGGGCATTATTAGCCGTATCATCAGCTTGTATGTGAATCGGCGCGAGGGCAAAAATTTGAAGATGCGCCTGTTATTCACCGAAGATGATGTTATCAACTGGTTGCAGGTGATGATGAAGCAACATGGTGTGTTGGATGATGATGAATTGGTGGGATAGGGGTAATCTAAAATAAGAAATCAACCTCACCCCTAAATTCCCTCTCCAGTTTGGTTCACTGGATGACACAATTCATATTTGAAAATCGGTGTGATAAAAATGGGCAAATTTCTGGGCTAGGACGGGTACTGAAGCAAGTTAGTTTTTTAATACAGAGTATAAAATTTCATTGTTGCCAGTAGTGGCATGATAATGATTGTTAGTAATTAAAGACGGTGTATGCCTGTAAGGGCGCAACATGTTGCGCCCCATATACTGCAACTTAAGGCAAATCGCCCCTCCCCCTCCCCACTTTTTGCCTAATTATTTATGAGACACACCAATTAGCACCCACCTGTGGATAAAAGGGTTTTGAAGGATAAAATCTCCTAGATAGACGCTTAATTCGTGTAGTCAGAAAAGACTAAAGACAGTGGATGGATAGCTATGTAACATATATGTTACATACAGGACAAAAATTCTAGCAGGTTTTCGTGCTTGGGCTGGTTGCAATTAGGGCAAATATATATCAGGGAGGGGTATAAATTCACATAAAGGAAAACTCGCTCATGATAATCCTATTTATTGATATGCACCCCTTCACCCGTTATGCCACACGGGGATAAAATTCGTGTAGTCAGGGATAAATAGAGATGATGGGTAGGAGATTATGTAACATACATGTTACATACAGGACAAAAATTCTAGCAGGTTTTCGTGCTTGGGTGGTTGCAAATGGGCGGGATATATCGCAGAGGGGTATAAATTCGCATAGTCAGGAATAACAACATTGATAGCCGTATTTGATAGTGTGCCAAGTAAATGATGGCGAGTTATCCACAAGCATGTGAATAACTCGCCAATTTTCTTTTCCCAACACAATTGCGTTATAATAAAAATCGTACATGATTTGCACAAACAGGTGAGACTACCCATGACGACCATAACCCCAACCAAATCCCAAAATGCTATTATCCGCGCCAAAAAAACCGCCAAAACCTACCTAGAAGGGGTCGCGGGGACGGGCAAAACGACAACTGCTGTTGCCAGATTAGAAGAATGGCTCAAAGGGGGTATTCCACCACACACCATCCTCGTGTTGTTGCCACAAATCACACTTGCCACCCCCTACCTAGAGGCACTTCGTAGTGCAGACCGCGCCGAAGGCACCGATGCGACTATCGCCACCTTCGGTAGTCTCACCCAGACCCTTATCGCCCTGTTTTGGGCGTTGATTGCCGATAAAGCGGGGTTTGCGAATCCAGCCCAACCGCCTGTATTCCTATCATTGGAAACAGCGCAATATTTTATGGGGCGGGTATTAGACCCCATCATCGAGCGTGACGGCTTATTCGATACCGTCAAACAACCGCGTAACCGTCTGTATAGCCAAATTTTGGATAACTTGAATAAATCGGCATTGGTCAAATTTCCGCATACCGATATTGCCCAGCGCCTTAAATCGGCGTGGGATGGGGGCGATGGTGACCCGCAATTGCGCGTGTATGATGATGTGCAGGTGTGCGCGACTATTTTCCGTGCCTATTGCTATCAAGAAAATTTGCTGGATTTCTCGCTACAAGTGGAATTGCTCATCAAGCACCTGCTCCCATTACCAGAAGTGCAGGCACACCTCAAAAAGCACTATCACTACATCATCGCTGATAATTGCGAAGAGAACAGCCTCGCCTCACATCAATTGTTATCGGCATTGGTGGCTGGCGCAAAAGGGGCGCTGGTGATTGCAGACCTATTAGGCGGGTATCGGCGCTTTTTGGGGGCAGATTTATCCTTATTGGATTATGCCCGCCAAACATGCCAGACACGGGTCACTGCGGATGAGCTATTCACATCACCACCTGCTGTCCATCAATTCGCGTCCGAACTTGTGACCACCATCGGCAAACCCGATGCACTCACGCCACTCCCTGCGAATCGTGCCGAAGGGCATGTCATCGCTAGTTTCCGCTATTATCCCCAATTGACCGATGCCGTAGCAGATGAAGTGGGGCGGTTGGTGGGGGAGGGTGTGCCACCACACGAAATAGCGATACTCGCGCCATTCCTCACCGATACCCTGCGCTTTAGCCTGATGACGCGCTTGGAGGGCATGAATATCCCGGTACGCTCACACCGTCCATCACGCCCATTATCAGAAGAACCCGCCGCACTCGCCTTATTGCATTTGGCGTGCTTGGCATATCCCCAATGGGGCATCCATCCCCCCAGACAAGACCTTGTGACCACATTAAAAACGGCTATCGGCATGGATTTAGTCCGCGCCCAATTATTGGTATCGCGCACCGTAGCATGGAAGGGATTGCAACCCATCCTCAAATCATTCATGGAAATTCCCGCCAATAATCACCCCCGTATCACATACGGCTTTGGCGGACGCTATGAACGGATTCGCGCATGGCTAGAATTAGCAAGCCAACAACCCGAACAGCCATTAGACCATTTTTGGCGCAGATTATTTGGCGAAATCCTGTCTACACAGGGCTATGGTTTTAATGTAGATGGCATACCCAATAAAGACATGGCAGAAGTCGCATCGGCACTCATTCAATCTGCCACACAATTCCGTTTGATGTTGACCGAGACTGCACCCTTACCAGAAGGGGTATCGGCAGGGGCGGAATTTGTGCGGATGTTATTTGGCGGGATTTTATCGGATTTATATCTGCCACGATGGACACAACCCGATTCTGCGGTATTGGTTGCACCTGCCTATACCTTCCTCCTCCGCAATACGCCTGTGCGGTATCAATTTTGGCTCAATATCGGCGATGATGGCTGGTCGGAGCGCGTGTATCAACCCCTCACCAATCCCTATGTCCTCACCGCCAATTGGGAACGGGGACGCAGATGGACGGCAGTGGATGAACAAGCCACCGCAGAAGATTCCCTGCAACGGCTGATATTAGGGCTATCCCGCCTATGTACCCAACAACTCTATTTGGGCATTAGCGAATGGAACGAACAGGGCTATGAGCAACGGGGCTTATTGCTCCAGACGGTGCATCGTACCCTCAAGCGGTGGGCAGATGTAGGCGAATAAATGTGTAGCCTATCATAAATTTTTCGGATAATTCTCATCAAACTAGGCAAAATTCCCATTTACAATAATATGGTGGGCATCACTTGTAAGGGGATATATCGTGAAATATAAACTATCGTGGTTGATTGAAAAGAAGGTCATTTTTGCCGTACTTGAGACAGATTTAGAGACCGAAGAATTTCGGCAGTTTATGATTCAGTTTAGTGAGATGGTCGGTGATTTAGAAAAAATCTATGTCATCATGGATGTCACGAAAATTTCATCACGGATGCACGACATCCGCGCTCTTGGCAAAGTGTATACAGAACATCGCCCCAGTGCAAGTGGGTTTACCATTCTTATTGGCGGAAATGCTGTTACCCGTTTCTTGACGCAGATGGTGTTACATCTTGTCCGTTTAGAAGCCCGTTTTGTCAAAGATTTTGATGAAGCAATGGCTGTGTTATATCGCATGGATGTTAACCTGCCACCTATCACAATGGATATAAAAACCTTATCCCAATAGAGCAGATGATAGTCTTGTGAAAAATTTATGAATAATAACGAGCAACACTCGCAATATTACCAGTCATACGCTATCCTGTAATTTCGATATTGATAGCATAGAGGATTTTTAGTGTATGCCCTATACCATGACATGGCTTATTGATAAACGTGTACTCCATATTGTGATTGAGGGTGAATTGAATGCAGAAACCATTCGGCAGATGGTGGCAGAATCGCGCAAAATGACGGATGAAGGCATTAGCCCCGTTCACGCCATTGCCGATGCGACCCATGCCGATTCTATCCCCAAACATATTCCGACTATTCTAAAAGAATATGGTGGTGTATCGCCACAAGATTCAGGCTTTACGGTGATTATCGCCAATAGCCCTGTCACCCGATTTTTGTCACAAGCCCTATTGCGACTTTTGCGCCTAGAGATTCGCTTTGGCGCTGATATTGACGATGCACTCAATATTTTGCATCGCGTGGATACCACCATACCCACTGCTCCCTTACCAGCCGATAGTTTAGCCCATCACGACTAATTTGGTGGTCGTCATCTCTTCGGCGGCATACCGCGCCCCTTCACGTCCCACGCCACTCCGTTTGACACCCCCATACGGCATGTTATCCACGCGGAAAATCGGCGTGTCGTTGATGATGACCCCGCCCACCTCTAATTGCTCACTGGCGGTCATCATGTGCTTCAAATCATTCGTGAATACCCCCACTTGTAGCCCATAGTCGCTATCATTCACCATGCGAATAGCTTCATCAAAATCATCAAAGGGGATAAGGCACACCACAGGCGCAAATGCCTCTTTTTGGATGAGTTTGGCGCTGAATGGGACATTTTCTAGCACCGTTGGCGTGAAGATGTTATCTATCACGTTACCGCCTGTGAGGACTATCGCGCCACCCGCCACCGCCTCCTCTATCCATGCCGATACCCGTTCATGAACCGATGGCGAAATCATCACACTGATGTCGGTTTGGGGGTCTTGTGGGTCGCCTAATTTTAATTTTTCGGCACGGGCGATTAGCTCCGATTTCAATTTTTCATAGTGGGTGCTATGGATGAAAGCGCGTTGCACACTAATGCACACCTGTCCACTATAGGCAAATGCACCAATGGCGATTTTATCTGCCAATCCGCGTAGATTGGCACTTTCATCCACAATGACCGCCGCATTGCCACCGAGTTCATACACGGCTTTGCGTAATCCGACCACACGGCTAATTTTTTCTGCGACTACATCGCTCCCCGTAAAGCTAATCATGGCAATTCTGGGGTCGGATGTGAACCATGCGCCCACATCACCATCACCTGTGACGACCGAGAACAAGCCACTTGGCAATCCCGCTTCTTTTATAATTTCCGCCAGCCGTTTGGCGGTGAGTGGGGTGGTGGGGGCGGGTTTTAGGACGATGGGGCATCCCACTGCGATGGCAGGTGCGACCTTATGTGCCACCAGATTGAGGGGAAAATTAAACGGGGTAATGGCACCCACCACGCCAATCGGCACGCGCATGGTATAAGCAAATTTGCCCATGCCACCCCGCGCACTATCCATCGAAAACGATTCGCCATGCACATTTCGCGCCACATCCGACGCGAATAAAAAGGTCTCGCCCGCACGCATCACCTCGCCTTTGGCATATTTAAGCGGTTTGCCACTCTCACTAGCGATGAGTTTGGCTAAATCATCGGCTTGTGCTTCAATGAGCGCCGATATACGCCCTAATATGCTCGCTTTGCGGTGGGCAGGCATGTTGGCAAATTCGCCCCGCATGGCATACGCACGCGCTATCGCATCCGCGACATCGGCTTGGGTGGCATCTGGCACGGTGGCAATCAGTTTTTGGGTATAGGGGTTGATAATGTGGCGACTGGTCATGATTTTTCTCCCAATTGGGTGATAATTGCCCTGAGTATAGCACAAATTTTGGCAAGTTTTGGCGCGGTTATATCAGATAAGAAATAATCAGGAAATTATCTTTGAGAAATACATACCCCGTATTGGTGGAAAAGTACATTTGTGTGATGAAAATATGTCATTTGGCATATAGACCATCGGGGTAGTACATGCTAGACTAAAATCATAATATGCTTTTTAGCAGATAAAGGATGATTTTATACCGTGAATGACAAATGGCGCGGCGTTGGGTGTATCTTACTCTCACTCATGTTTCTGATGTGTGTTTTTTCACTGTTGCTCATGGTTGGGGCTTCTGGCGCTCCATCTGATAATCAGCTCATTCGGTCGGTGGATGGATATTCAGAACAATCTGCACAGGGACAGCAGTTGCCCAATGATTCCCGCATACAAATCCTCGATAGGCGGTTTAATGATATCGAGATTCGGCAGGGACAAGAAATCTACACAGCCTATTGTGGCGTTTGTCATGGTATAGACGGGCAGGGGCAGTTCCCAGAAGCACCACTTCTACCCGATAGCACAGGGCGAATTGGCGCACCACCACATGATGACACAGGGCATAGCTGGCATCATAGCGATGAGATACTCATCCGTTATGTTCAGGAAGGTGGTTTTAGCGACCTCACCCGCTTTTATCCTATGCCACCATTCCAAGATATACTCACCGATGAACAAACGTTATTGGTCATCGCCTATATCAAAACGATGTGGACAGGTGAGCAACGGGTCATGCAGAGGGAATTAACCGAAGAAGAACGACGGTTATTCTCCGACTAAAGCAGGCAAGTATATATGTTAAAATAGCTTATATGACTTTGATTGCTAGTTCAATCAATCACCTTACGGCAGGCGCTAAAGCAGGTTGTCGTGCCAATTTTAAGGGAGAAAAACGGTTTTTAAGACCATTTTGGCACAATCTTTGGGCATATCAGCCCCATTTAAGGCTTGTCCGATAATTATTTTGGTGTTTTGCCTAATCGTATCAGGTTTTTTAGCATCGCTGGATGTTCAAAACATCCAGCTAGTCGAATAAAGTCCACTAAAGGGACTAAAACCGTCTCTTAAAAAGAGATATGCCTTATAACAGGCAGGTTTAATGTCAATTTTGTGGAAAAAGCAGGCAAATCAGCCCCTT
>JANRKU010000155.1:0-9408 GCA_033763335.1 bacterium | reverse complement strand
TTGTGTATATTTATGGATTGCGTGATTGGCATAAAAGGCTTCTTTATCATCAATTTTGCTGATGACATGTTCGCGGGTGGCGATAAATACCCCATTTGGCTTCATAACACGATAAATTTCTTTCATGGCGACTGCTAAATCGGGGAGGTGATGCAATACCTGTCTAATATAGACAACATCAAATGATTTATCGGGAAAAGGTAGCCCTTCGGCATAAGCATGAGCGACACGCACACGGGTTTTATTTTGCTGGATGAGTGGTGTTAATGCCCCATAACCAACAATTGGGTCGTCATCTGGCTCGACCAAGACCGGCTGAAATCCACTTTTTTCCCATGCTAGGGTCGCCATGCCATTGCCCCCGCCCAAATCAAGCAATGTGCCAGAATCTTTTTTTAGATACTGGCTCACCCAGCGACGGACTTCTATAAACTCTTCGCTGGCATAAAACCGCGCAGAGGCTTCTTGGACATCATCATAGTAACAATTACGGACAAATTCTTGCATATCGGGCAAGGTGCGCCAATAGGCAAATAATTTTCCGGGGGTGTTTAGGGTTTTATAAATTTCTTCCATATTGGCTTAGTTTTCCTCTGGATTTATGCACGTTTTGTACCTTTTAGACAGACAACGGCTCTTGCGGCGGCGGCACCATCTGGTGCGACATCTTTTTCGATGTGTATATTGAAATAGTGCATACCTGCACATGCCTCTTGGGTGCTAGATTCCCATCCTAATTCAGTGTAGCGAAAAAAGCTTACCTCAAATTGAATTTCTGGTGTTGATTGAATAAGCTGTTGGAGTAAATCGGCATCAAATTGGCGTGCAAAGACTACATCATTTAAGGTTAGATAATCTCTCGCACCATAAGGCAATGTGATTAAAAAATTACCTTTTGGCTTGAGTACACGCACAAGTTCACGCATTGCAACCACAAAATCTTCTTCCGTACCAACTTCCGATGTGGCACCATAATAACTATTATCCATGCCGATATGTTCTAATGTTGATATGCTTATAATTTCATCAAACCATTCTGACTGAAATGGCAATTTTTTCAGATCACCATATTGATAAGAGACCGATTCACGCCAAAAACAATTTCGCTCTGGGGCGAGAGTAAATATTGTCAAGTCGCGTTTTTGAGATTTGAGATTTTTTATTAGGAGCCGAAAGTTGAGGGCAGACCCAGCATCTAATGTTACACTCGCATGTGATGACAGATTTGCAAATACCCATGGGTATTCAACAATACGCTCATCTAACCCGATGCCATAAGGGGTAAATGATTTTCCTTGTCTTAATTGGTCCAATAAATTTGCTTGTGATATGAGGCGTTGTATGATATCCCAACGATATGCACTATAACCAAGCCTCCATGCTTTTTTCCCATTCACAATGTACCATGTTTTTAATAACCGGTTTTTCTGGTTTTTAAGGTTGGTGTATAAACTAATGAATATGCTTTTTATGGTACTTTTTAGACTCATAAAGATAATTTCCTTGAAGATATAAATGATTCAGAATGCACTTTTTATACATGGTTTATTTTATAGCATTAAACAGATATTTGTTAAATTTTTTCATCATATCGTTTCTTTTTTGAAGTGGCGATAGAAATTCCTAAAAAAGCCTTCTGGCGATAAATAATCTTCCCATAATTTACGACAGTTTTTTTGTAATGCGATAAATGCCTCTGGTGAAAGTTTGTCATGAAAATCACGAACTTTTTGCTCAATCAGGTCAATTTCGTTCGCTTCAATCCATACACAATATTGCTTCCAATCAATTTCAAAATCGTATGGTAACACGCAATCGGTATTCACAAATACAGGAATACGTCCACAGGCTAATGTTTCATATAACCGATACGAAAAGTTTCCCGCACCCCGCACACATAAAATATAATCACTGTCAATTGTATTTTGGAAAAATTCTTGGTTATATTGGTGTCTCTGTAAGGTAGTTACGACCCCATAGAATTGATGTCGAATGATGAAATTGGTCTGAATCCGTTTACTTTTCTTTAAGCGTTGTACAATTTTTCCACGAAACACATGATAAGCCCGTTTTTGGCGCTTGGCGTTTGTTTTGTGAATACCATCTTTGATATAACGACCAATATCTTTAACATACTGTATGATATTCATATTCGGGGTGATGACATAACCACAAAATCCGAGTACAGGGGTGCTTTGTTTTTCACGGATAACCAATTGGTCTTGATTATGAACTTTGAGTGGGTCTTCATTCCATGTGGGCAGGGCATATTCAGTTGGTTTTTGCTGAGATTTATAGAATGATGTGCGAAATATGACACTATTAGGCACAGGAATCGGTTCATCGGAATCGTGGTGAAAAAATATCACAATCGGCTTATTGGGAGATGCTAATTCAGCGAATTGGCTGGTTAACAATTGCCCTTGTATATTTTTTTCCCAAGCGACAGGTGCGATAATGCAATCGGCTTCTTCGATATTATTGACCAACTCAAAAATTTTTTCCCCTTCTGATACATAATTGCTATAAGCGTTGGGATATGGCTCTAATGCTTCTGGATTAATTCCCCAAAAGGGACAAAGCATATTAACATGCGCTGTTTGGGGGGGGATATACGATTTATCACTGTAAATTCGGAGTATCATCATCAGAATTTTGAGGCTCATTCAATATCGAAATTAACCACTATGATTATACTATACACATCCCTTTGCCAACAACCGACATGATTGGTTTATCCCTAAATATCGACAGACACTCATAACTCAAGTACACTATTCGCAAAACGACCACTACATAAGGGATGGTATTTCATGAAACGATTACTCATAGTTATTTTGTTATTGATGGCACTTGGCGCATGTTCACCGCCATTAAATTTGAATAAAACAATCCAAGCGACCAATATTTATGGTAGTTTTATCGTCTCGTATTCGGATAAATGGGTGATTGATAATAGTCAACTTGGCAGAATTGCCTTTTCCAATGACGCGCAAGGCTTAGAAGCCTATTTGCGTGATGCGCCAATGTCTGGCGAATTGGTCGCAGGCGGTGTCTTTGCATTGCCAAAAGGCGAAGGTGTAGATAGCCTCGATGCCGTTTTGAATATCTATCAAGAAAGTTTTGGCGTGGCTTTTGGCAGTCGTGAGACATTCACAGAAAATTCGCGCAGTGGCATTAGTGCGATTGGCACACGCACCTTTAATAATATTGCGGTGGATGTTGGTATTGCCATTGCAGATATTGGCGATGCGTTTGGTATCGTGCTGTATTACACATCACCCGGAAAAGTCATGAACCCAATGGCGACGATTCGTCGTATGTCAACTACCGTCATTTTTACCCCACTAGGATGATATGGCTGATGCAAAATAACCATAGGGACGGCATATTGCGTTTATATAAGGGTAATAAGGGCGCATATATTCGCGCCCTTATCATCTTATTGCTCATGATGCTTGGGGCTTGTGCCACACCAACCCCTGAAGTTCTTATTATCCCAAACCTAGACCCCTCGCAAACCGTGAGCGCGACCGATTTTCAGGGGCGGGTGATGCGTTTATCCTATCCTGAATCATGGTTGGCACGGGTTGGTAACAAAGGCGAAATTGTTTTGGCAAATCGTCAAAATGCGCTTGGCGCGTGGGATATTAACATTTTTTCATTGCGTGCTGGTGAGATGGCTGGCGTGATTGCCGCCATAGATGAAGAGAGTATCGAAAATTCGTGGGAGCGTAATCTTGAGACCATGATGTCACGTAGTCGCGCTGAAATGACAGGCTATCAAGATATGCGGGCGCAATTCACAGGCAATGAGGCTTTTACTATCAATGGGCGCGATGGACTGATTACCAATGGTACACTCACCCGTGATGAACTGGTGGTTGAGGTGGTGATTATTGTTGTTTATGATGAAGAGGATGGTGGGTATGCCTCTATGATACTGGGGGCATCGGTGGGCGAAATGCGCTTGTTTGAACCGTTGTTAATGGAAATTGCAGGGACATTCGATTTTATCCGTCAAAGCTAGGAGTGCTTACTATGACTGTCGTGTGTTTGGGTGAATTACTCATTGATTTTGTCGCACAAGAGACGGGAAAATTAGTCGGGGATGTAGCGGGTTTCCAAAAAGCCGCAGGTGGCGCACCTGCCAATGTTGCCGTAGCCATCCGTAGATTGGGGCATCCGAGTGCTTTTTTGGGGCAGGTGGGCGATGACCCTTTTGGGCATTATTTGGCGGATGTATTGCGTGCCGATGGGGTCAATATTGATGGCTTGCGCTTTAGTGCTGTTGCCCGTACCGCATTGGCATTTGTATCGCTGGCAGATAATGGCGAGCGGAGCTTTGTTTTTTATCGGCATCCCAGCGCGGATATGCTCTATCAACCCCAAGATATTGAGCCGATTGTGTTGGCAAGCGCCAAAATATTCCATTTTGGGAGCATCACCCTCATCACAGAGCCTAGTCGTTCTGCTACCTTGCAAGCGGCGACCATTGCCCGTCAAAATGGGGCGATGATTTCGTATGACCCCAATTTGCGCCTTGCCTTATGGGATTCCCCCGAAAGCGCCAAAGCAGGCATGTTATTGGGCATGGGTTATGCCGATATTGTGAAAATCAGCGAAGAAGAATTGCTCTTTTTGGTGGGAAAAGATGATGTTGCCCCATTATTGAATCATTACCCGACCCTCAAATTGATTTTAGTCACACGCGGAGAAAAAGGGTCTAGTGCGTATACCAGAGAGGGGCTAATAGCCGACCATAAAGGGTATGCTGTGGGCGCAGTAGATACGACAGGAGCGGGTGATTCGTTCATGGCGGGGATATTGGTGGGCATCTTGGAGCATGAAACAGATTATCTTGTGCATTTTGCGGATATACTTGCATTTTCCAATGCAGTAGGGGCAATCACCACCACAGGACGCGGTGCTATTCCATCCTTACCCACTCGTGACCAAGTACGGGCATTTATCGCCAAAATGGGTTAAGATAATCTGTATAAATCAGATTTATCAATAGGGATGTGTTATGAGCAATGACCCATTAATTAACACAATGTTTGGGCAATATTATATCGAGCAACAAATCCAAACGGGTGGTATGGCGACTGTATATCGTGCTACCCATCAGACACAACAATTTTTGGTGGCACTCAAAATTCTAAAAAGCAATTATCAGCGCGAAGAAGATATTGTAGAACGCTTTAAGCGTGAGGCAGAAGTCGCTGGGAATCTTAAACATCCCCATATTGTGCAGTGTATTGATGCAGGCGATTTTAATGGCATGTCTTATTTGGCAATGCCGTTTATTGAGGGCGGGAGCATTGCCGATATGCTCAAAAAAGGCGGGGCGCAAATCCCCTTATGGCGTACAGCCGATTGGTTGTTGCAAATTGCCTCCGCGCTGGATTATGCCCATCAATATGGGGTCATCCACCGCGATTTGAAGCCGGGTAATATTTTGCTGGATAAAAACCAAAAGGCATTCCTCACCGATTTTGGGATTGCGCGTGTCTTAGAAGCCGCACGTATCACCATGCCCGGGACACAAATGCCCGGTACAGTGCGCTATATGTCTCCAGAACAAGCGCGTGGTGAGTCGAATATCAATCACCTAAGCGATATTTATGCGTTTGGCGTGTTGGCATATATTTTGGCGACAGGCTACTATCCCTTTGACGGCAGAAATGAACCCGCTATTTTAGACCAACACCTCATGGTGCAATTGCCACAACCGACTCGTGCTAACCCCAAATTACCATCTGTGTTGGATAGTGTGCTATTCACCTGCCTCGCCAAACGCCCACAAGACCGCTTCCAAAAGGCATCCGATTTCGCCAATGCGTTTCGTCAGGGCATTATGGGTTATGAACAGGTGGTGGTGACAGTAGACCCAAAACAACGCAATCCCGCCGCCGTGGATGTTCGCCCTGCTACCGAGACCAAACCACCGACTGCCTTGCGCCGTCCAGAGAATTTTCCTGCCAATATGCCTATCCCAAATCAACGCCCACCCACCCAACCGCAACGCCCACCCGATTTTGACCAACGGGTGCAAAACCAAAATCAGCGCCCAGAGAATTTTCCGCCCAATCAACCGCCACAAGGTATGGGGTACCCATCTTATACACCACCCAAACCTAAAAAGGATAATAGCAATACGGTGGTCTATATTATTGTCGGTATCATCGCATTACTCGCCGTTATCGCTATCATTTTGGTGGTGATAGGGGGTAGATAATGAAATATAGGCGTTTTGAAGATGTCAATCTGTTTTATGCCCATGTGTCGTCATTTTTGGCGACACACGAAGCCGAACATAACTTGATATTGGGGATTACTCGTGGGGTTCAATTGGGTGAATATACCGAATTTCCGCCCTATTTGGCATGTATAGAAGATAATGGACAGGTGATAGCGGTTATTGTCCGCACACCGCCGTATAATGTGTTGCTCTCGCAGATAGAAAATCCACAAGCTGTTATTCCCTCTATTATTGAGGATTTGCGCGGTGAATATGAGTCATTACGAGGTGTGATTGCACCTAAATTATTGGCGCGGATTTTTGCAGAAGAATGGGAAGCCGCCAGTGGGCAACCCTTCCAATTGGCGACCAAAGAGCGTATTTACAAACTCGAATCGGTCACATTTCCACAAGGGGTAACAGGGGAATTTCGCTGGGCAGAAGAACCCGATTTTTCGATGTTGATAGACTGGTATATCGGATTTATTACCGATGCAGGCATTAGCACCACCAACCGCGACCATGCAACCAAAGTGATACGCCGATTTTTAGATGCCGACCCCAAAGAACGCCGACTCGGTATTTGGTCTGTGGATGGTCAACCTGTCTCAATGGCGGGTTATATGGGGGCTACCCCCAATGGGATGCGCGTGGGGGCGGTTTATACTCCGCGTGAGCATCGTCAAAAAGGATATGCCATCGCATGTGTGGCACATCTGAGCCAACATATACTCGATATGGGTAAGCAATTCTGCTTTTTATTCACTGACCTCGCTAACCCGACATCGAATCATATCTATCAAGTGATTGGTTATCGCCCTGTATTAGATGTTGATGAATATCGTTTTGAAGAAAGTACACTCTAGCAAAATTAATGCTGGTGTAAGGTTGTCGTGCTATAGTGATGATATGCACCCATTTTTGGATAATTGAGTTGTTATAAAGGATAGTGTCATGAGTTTATTCGATAATTTGATGGGACGGCGTAATTTAGAGGAAGAAATGAAAAAAGAGGGACGGCTTCCACCCGGTCAGTCGCTCACGACTAAATTCCCTGTATTGACCTATGGACCAAACCCCAAATTTGACCCCGCCACATGGACATTTAATGTGTTTGGTGAAGTAGAAAACTCGCTTACATGGTCATGGGAAGAATTTTTGAAATTGCCCACTGTTCAAATCACTTGTGATATTCATTGTGTGACCCGTTGGAGCAAATTTGACACGGTATGGGAAGGCGTGCAATTCAAACATATCGCAGAATTGGCGGGGATGAAACCCAGCACCAAGCATATTATCGCGCATTGCGATTTGGGCTATACCACCAATGTGCCTGTAGAAGATATGATGCGCGATGATGTGTTACTCACGTATAAATTCGATGGTCAATTTTTAGACCCCGACCACGGCGCACCTGTGCGGACGCTTGTGCCACATCTCTATTTTTGGAAAAGTGCCAAATTTTTGCGTGCATTAGAATTTAGCACCACCGATAAACCCGGATTTTGGGAACAAGCGGGTTATCATAATTATGGCGACCCATTCAGAGAACAACGGCATGGGCGCAGAGGCTGGTAATTGATAACAAGGGGTTCTTGAGGGTGTAATGATGTTGGTTAGTAGTGGCATGATATATCATGCCACTATACATATAAAACAAGCGATTGTGTAAGGGCGCAACATGTTGCGCCCCTACGAATATTATCTTATTCTTGTTCGGGTGGGGCAAAGCATTGCCCGCGTAGCAAATCACAACTCACATCTTGCGCTGTGCCACCATCGAGCAAATCGGCAACCCACGCATTGACAGATACACCATTGTATTCATAATCATAAAATTCGGGTTGTGGGGTGATGCAATGTACCATGCCACCTGCCAAATAACTGGCAAAATTTTCGTTGGCTTCATTCAGGCGATTCAAGCGTTCTTCTGCGCCTGCACCCCATTCGACTGCTAATGGCAAGAAATTGCTGGCATCTACCACGACACCTGTTTGGAATCCATAAAACCCGACTTGGACTTGATCCATATAGGTGGTGTATTGTGAGACGATATTATTGGGATACATGGTCGCAAGGGCTTCCATGTAATCGGTGTTGAAGGTACCGGGGTTCATCTCATCCAAAAAGCCGAGATTTTCAAATCCCCATGTGGTGAGTCCTGTCCATTCGACAGGTGTCACGCCGACTGCCGCATCTGCCATGTGAACGACAGGCACATCTGCATAATGTTCCATCACATAAGGAGCGTTGAGAGTTGCTCCATATCCACCTGCACTACAACCCGTGACAAAGACTTGTTCTGGCTCGGCAAAATTTTCATACACCCAATCTAAGACGGCTTGTGAGTTCTTGCGCCCATTGAATTTGACCGTAATTTCGTCAAAATCAACGCCTAGCATCTCTTTTGGCACATCAAACGTGACGACAGAATCCCCTCCATGCACATCACCTGTGCAATAGGGGACGAATACGGTGTTATAATCGGTGACTGGATTGTCTGGATTTTCAAAATCGAACATACCGACATTTGGTGGTGCATCTTCGCCGACTTCATATTGCGAGGCAAATTGCCCAATTGCACCACAGGTAAAGCCATCCCAACATGCACCACCGCCTTGAAAATAAATCATTAATTTTGAGGTGGGCATCGGGGCAGGGCGCACGAAGAAGCTATACGCGGTGTCATACATGCAGATGGTTTCGCCACCAGTGGCAATTTGTGTCCATTCGCCTGCGGGTAGGTCTGTGAAGGCGGGCATATCGGGTACTTCGCCTTCTTGTGCGACAATCACTGGCACAGCAAATAGGGCTATGACGAGGCATAACAAGAGGAATAATACTTTTTTATTCATATTCAAAACTCCATTTTGCTCAAAAATATAACTTTCCCTTACGGTGTGGATGATGATAGCACATGCGTGGAATTTTGGCGAAAAGTGGATATAATTCATAAATACTTTCAAAATTCAATTTTATATCTAATCATTTAGGGAGAGTTTCATGGTAAAAATATATTTTTGTTCTAGCGACCGTACACTGAACAAAAAAGCGAGTTGAACAAATCAAAGAATCTGCTAAGGTTGAATTTCTCACAAAACAGCCAATAGGAGAGACTGAGATGTTCAACTCAAGAAGCTATGGTAAATGGAAAAGAGTGTTAA
>JANRKU010000154.1:0-24926 GCA_033763335.1 bacterium | reverse complement strand
AAAGGCTCATTTTTTGGACATTTTAGACGGATGAATCGTGAAAAAGTGCCTACATTATATGGGTATAGCAATCATGTTTTGCCACGCCCAAGCGATTGGGAAGCGCATATTGATGTTACAGGCTACTGGTATTTAGACACCTATGCCGATTGGACACCCCCTGCGGATTTAGTGGCATTTTTAGCCAATGGGTCTACACCTGTATATATCGGCTTTGGCAGTATGGGCAGTAAAAATCCAGAAGAAGCGGGGAAAATCGCGCTAAAAGCGTTGGAACTATCTGGACAACGGGGTGTCATTGCCTCTGGTTGGGGTGGCATGAAATCATCTGATTTACCCCCAACGGTATACATGTTGTCATCTGTCCCGCATAGCTGGTTATTTCCACAGATGTCAGCCGTTGTACATCATGGCGGTGCAGGGACAACGGCGGCGGGGTTGCGGGCGGGTATCCCGTCTATTATTATCCCATTCATGGGCGACCAACCCTACTGGGGGCATCGGGTACATCAATTGGGTGTGGGGACAAAACCCATCCCGCGCAAAAAACTCACCGCCGAAAATTTAGCAGAAGCTATCAATCAGGCGGTATCTGATACCACCATGCGCCAAAAAGCCAAAGAATTGGGTGATAAAATCTGTACTGAGGATGGCATTGGCAATGCGGTAGCACACATTCAAGCAATTACGAAAAAGATTTAGCATCTCATGAGCAATTATTGATGAAGCAATAAAATACGCATATCATTTCATCACTTATTGATTGAAAGGGATATGTGTAATGAACATCATCAAAAGACCTGTGATGTTTTTAGCATCACGCTGGTGGCTTGTTTTAGGTGTTGCCCTCGTCAATGTCGCTTCGTTCCTCATTCTATTCAGCTTGGAGGGGCGATTTGAGCATATTACAGGGCAACCCGTTTATGACACACAAAATGACCTCACAACAAGCACTTTGTTGGAGCAATTACCCTTATATGAAGGTGAAGGACGCGATGCTTATAATTTATTTGCCCTTTATGATTTTGTGTTCCCATTTGTTGCGGCATTATTCGTCGCTGTCACACTAACATGGCTACTGAGCAAAAATACCTTCCCTATTGCCCAAAAATTGCACCAATGGAATGTACCGCTACTGACTTTTATCGTGACCATTTTCGATTGGCTAGAAAATATAAGCATCCTCACTGTGATTTCTTATGGGGCAACTGCACCTCAATTCTGGCTCGATAACGCCATCCTATTTAAGCGCCTCAAATTGATAACCCTCAATATCAGTTTTGCCAGCATGGGGTTGGCATTGGGGTTTTTAGTTGTCAATTTGCTATATCGTAGGATTGGGAGTAAGGCAATTTTATTAGAAAACAACCCAATAGAGGGTAACTCTTAGCCATTGAGATGCGTTGTGAACTTTTGTAAATTCACTTGACTCAATATAGCTTTTCTGTGCTATAATGAACAAGCGTCTTATGGCGCAGAGAAGCACAACCGTTTTATCCGATGTAGTCAGGAGAAAAACAAATGCAATCACAAGCACCAGTCGTTGGTCATGACGAACCTATCTCAAATCCATATAATGAATTTATCGAGATTCGCGGTGCCAGAGAAAACAACCTCAAGGGTGTCTCTTTACGGATACCAAAGCGCAAGATTACAGTTTTTACAGGTGTTTCTGGCTCTGGCAAGTCGTCTATTGTGTTCGATACCATCGCAACCGAAGCCCAACGCCTGCTCAATGAAAATTTTAGTGCCTTCATCCGCAACTTTCTGCCACGTTATTCCCAACCAGAAGCAGAATCCATCGAAAACCTCAGTATGGCGATTGTGGTAGACCAAAAACGGATGGGTGGTGGTTCACACTCCACTATGGGGACAGTTACCGATATTTCGCCTGTGTTACGGGTACTCTTTTCGCGGTTTGGGCAACCATTCGTGGGCTATTCTAATGCGTTCTCTTTCAACGACCCACAAGGCATGTGTCCAGAGTGTAATGGCACAGGTCAGGCAATGGGCATTATCTCCGATAATTTTTTAGATTTGGAAAAATCACTCAATGAAGGTGCGGTGCAAGTCCCTGTCTTTGCCGCTTGGGAACGGGATAGTTATGCGAGTTCTGGGTTCTTTGATAACGACAAAAAGCTAAAAGACTACACCAAAGAAGAAATGGATTTGCTCCTCTATGGCAAAGACCTTAAATTTAAGATGGCAATGGGTACTAGCAACAGCATGAACTTAACCTACAATGGCATTATCGAAAAATTCACCCGTTCTTATATCCGCCGAGATATAAAAACCTTGTCTGAACGGACTCAAAAAGCAGTAGCCCCCTACCTCACCATGCAAACTTGTCCATTGTGTAAAGGCGCTCGCCTAAGCCAAGCGGCATTAGGATGTAAAATCAATGGATACAATATTGCAGAACTTTCTGCGATGGAAGTGGGTGAATTGGTTAAAATCATTGCAGATATTACAGAGCCTACTGTGGCTCCAATGGTCGAAACATTAACCAAGCAATTGCAACATCTGGTAGATATTGGGCTGGAATATCTGAGCCTAGACCGCCCCACCGATACACTCTCTGGTGGGGAATCGCAACGTGTCAAAATTGTCAAACACCTCAGCAGTAGTCTTGTGGATGTCATCTACATTTTTGATGAACCGAGCATTGGTCTGCATCCGCGTGATGTTCATCGGATGAATGAACTGCTCTATAAATTGCGCGATAAAGGCAATACCGTGATTGTGGTCGAACATGACCCCTCTGTCATCAAAGTAGCAGACCATATTGTGGATGTTGGTCCGCGTGCAGGCGCTCATGGCGGTACGATTGTTTATGAAGGAGATTACGCTGGGTTGCTCCATGCCGATACCTTAACAGGCAAACATCTCCTACAAGAGTTACCCATCAAAGAAAAGTTTCGTCCTGCCAAAGGAAAGTTGTCCATAGTTAATGCCAATACCAATAATTTGCATAATGTCAGTGTAGATATACCCGTAGGGGTACTCACCGTTGTAACAGGTGTGGCTGGCTCTGGCAAAAGTTCACTCATCAACCAAGTATTTTTGCGCCAACACCCAAATGCAGTTGTCATAGACCAAGCACCCGTCGGCACATCCACACGGTCTAACCCTGCCACCTATACAGGCATCATGGATGATTTGCGGACAGCCTTTGCCAAAGAAAATAAGGTGAGCGCCTCACTTTTTAGCTTCAATTCTGAGGGTGCTTGCGAAAATTGTCAGGGTGCGGGTGTCATTTATACCGATTTGGGTTTCATTAGCGGTGTCAAAACCCCGTGCGAAATTTGTGGTGGCAAGCGATTCAAAGATGAGGTGTTGGGGTATAAACTGAATGGAAAATCCATCACCGATGTGCTTTCTATGACGATTCAAGAGGCACTTGAACATTTTGACAACCCCAAAATTGTCAAACGACTCCAATCATTGGTTGATGTGGGTATCGGTTATCTGACATTGGGGCAACCCCTTAGCACCCTTTCGGGCGGGGAATGTCAACGTATCAAACTCGCCAGCGAACTCCATAAAAAAGGCAGTGTTTATGTGATGGATGAGCCAACCACGGGTCTGCATATGTCCGATATTGACCACTTGTTGGAGATTATGAATCGGCTGGTTGATTCTGGTAATACCCTCATCGTCATCGAACACAATCTGGATGTCATCCGAAACGCCGATTGGATTATTGATATGGGACCCGAAGGCGGTAGTAAGGGTGGCAAGGTGATGTTTGAAGGCACACCCAAACAAATTATTCACGCAGAGGGGTCTCTCACAGGGCAATATCTGGGTTAGTAACCCACTTTTGCCCTATTTCTAAGTAATTCAAAGAGGCTGTTATAAGATGACAGCCTCTTTTTGGTATAAAAATAGTGTTACCTCCTCTATTGATAATTTCTTGATATATATCCTGCTATCTTTGACCCCCTTTTGAGTTATTCTGTTACATAATAAAGGCAGTTGTTCAAACAGTTCAGAGGAGTGTAATCAGATGAACTTGGAATTACTCATTGTCGGGGGCATTACGCTATTGCTTCTGTTGTACCTAATCTATTCTCTCATCTATCCAGAGAGGTTTTAGCAATGACAATACTTGATGTTCTACAAATTGTCCTATATTTCGGCTTGCTCATCATCGCCACGCCACTATTGGGGAGTTATATGGCGCGGGTATTCATGGGAAAACCCACCTTTTTAACCCCTATCGTGCGTCCGATTGAGACGCTCATTTATCGGTTATCGGGAATTAATCCAGAAAAAGAACAAAATTGGATTGGCTATGCGGGTGCATTGATTATATTCAACCTATTCGGATTTCTAGCCGTGTTTGCGTTGCAATTGCTACAAGGCAGTTTGCCATTGAATCCCGCCAATGTGCCATCTACCAGTTTGCATTTAGCGTTTAACACTGCCACCAGCTTTATGACCAATACCAATTGGCAATCGTATGGTGGTGAGACCACTATGAGCTACCTAACGCAAATGCTCGGACTCGCAGTGCAAAATTTCTTGAGTGCGGCGACTGGTATAGCTGTTATGGTGGCATTGGTACGCGGGTTAGCCAATAGAACATCGAAAATGCTCGGCAACTTTTGGTCAGATATGCTCAAAGCCAATTTGTATATCTTGTTGCCACTGAGCATCATCCTCGCCGTTGTGTTGGTCGGGCAAGGTGTGGTACAAAATTTCAATCCGTATGTGGAAGCACAAACCCTATCGGGTCAAACACAATTGTTGCCACAAGGTCCAGCCGCATCGCAAATCGCTATCAAGCAATTGGGGACAAATGGTGGTGGCTTTTTTAATGTGAATAGCGCCCATCCGTATGAAAACCCTACCCCACTGAGCAATTTCTTGCAGGTGTTTTCCATTTTAGCTATCGCGGCAGGTCTGACCTACACCTATGGGGTGATGGTAGGAGATAAACGGCAGGGTTGGGTGTTATTTATCACCATGTTTATCCTACTGCTGGCAGGGCTAACAGTTATGCTACTGAGTGAGTATGGCACAAATCCCATTTATGGGGCGAGTGGCTTGATGGAAGGCAAAGAAACCCGCTTTGGTGTGACCAACAGCATCCTGTGGGGTGTGACCACCACCGCCGCATCGAATGGGTCTGTCAATGCCATGCACAGTAGTTTTTCGCCATTGGCTGGTGGGATTGCCATGCTCAACATCATGCTCGGCGAAGTCATCTTTGGCGGGGTTGGCGCGGGCTTATATGGCATGTTCATCTTTGTCGTCCTCACGGTATTCATCGCGGGGTTGATGGTCGGACGCACACCCGAATATCTTGGCAAAAAGATTGAAGGACGCGAGATTAAATTGGCAGTGATAGCGGTGCTATTGCCCAACGGCGCGATTCTCTTATTCACAGCATTGGCGCTATTGCTCCCAGAGGGGTTAGCAAGTCGTACCAACACAGGCGCACATGGGCTGACAGAAATTTTATACGCCTTTACATCAGGTGCAGGCAATAACGGGAGTGCTTTTGCGGGACTCAATGCCAATGTGCCATTCTATAATGTGTTCATCGGGTTAGCGATGTGGATTGGGCGCTTTGGTGTGATTTTACCCGTATTGGCGGTAGCGGGAAGCATGGCGGGCAAAAAAGTTTCGCCTGTCTCACAAGGGACATTCCGCACAGATTCGCCGTTATTTGTCGTATTGCTCATCGCCGTCATTTTGATTGTGGGCGGGTTGACCTTCTTCCCCGCATTATCGCTGGGTCCCATCGTAGAGCAATTGCTCTTGGGCGCTGGTCGGGCATTCTAAGAGGAGCATATAGCCATGACTATCAGTACAAAAAAACAACCGTTATTTCAACGCGACATCTTGCGTCGTGCCATTGGTGATGCGTTCAAAAAATTGAACCCGGTTCAACAAGCCAAAAATCCGGTCATGTTTATGGTGGCGGTGGGCGCGGTGTTGACCACAGGCATCCTCATTCGAGATATCATCAGTGGGCAAACAGCCGATGTCGGGTTTAACCTGCAAATTGCCATCTGGTTATGGTTCACGGTGCTATTTGCCAATTTTGCAGAAGCCATCGCCGAGGGGCGTGGTAAAGCACAAGCCGATGCCCTGCGTAAAACACGCACCCAGATGATGGCACGTCGGCTAAAAAATGGCACAGAAGAAAAAATTCCCGCCTCACAACTCCGCAAGGGGGACTTGGTCGTCTGCGAAACCAACGACCCTATCCCTAGCGATGGTGAAGTGGTCGAAGGCATTGCCAGCGTGGATGAAAGCGCCATCACAGGCGAATCTGCCCCCGTCATCCGTGAAAGCGGTGGCGATAGAAGCGCCGTTACGGGTGGGACACGGGTGTTGAGTGACCGTATTGTTGTTCGCATCACCGCCGAACAAGGAAGCACCTTCATTGACCGTATGATTGCCCTTGTCGAAGGCGCACAACGCCAAAAAACACCCAATGAGATTGCCCTAAGCATCTTATTATCGGGTTTGAGCATCATCTTCTTATTGGCAGTCGTAACCTTGCGCGTGTTCGCCAATTATAGCGAAGCAGAAACAGGTCTACTGACCACCACCGCCACTGTGCCTGTATTGATTGCCTTGCTGGTATGCTTGATTCCGACCACCATCGGCGGGTTGATTAGCGCCATCGGCATCAGTGGTATGGATAGAATGATTCAACGCAATGTGTTGGTCACAAGTGGGCGTGCCGTAGAAGTTGCAGGCGATGTGGATGTGCTGTTGTTGGATAAAACAGGCACAATCACACTCGGCAACCGTATGGCGACTGCTTTCGTGAGTGCCGAGGGTGTGGATATTGCCCATCTAGCCGATATTGCCCAATTATCATCATTGGCAGATGAAACCCCAGAAGGACGGAGCATCGTCATCCTCGCCAAAGAGAAATTTGGTCTGCGCGGGCGGGATGTATCCGAAATGAATTTGACCTTTGTGCCGTTCACCGCCCAAACCCGTATGAGTGGGGTGGATTTTAATGGCGAAAATCGGCAAATCCGCAAAGGTGCGTCTGATGCGGTGAAGCAATTTGTCGAATCACTGGGCGGAAAATTCCCCGCCAGCCTACAAAAAATTGTGGATGATATTGCCAGACGTGGGAGTACCCCACTGGTAGTAGCAGAAAATGAGGTGGCTTTGGGTGTTATTGAACTCAAAGACATCGTAAAGGGTGGGATTCAACAACGCTTCGCCCAATTGCGTCAGATGGGTATCCGCACCGTCATGATTACAGGCGACAATGCGCTCACCGCCGCGTCTATCGCCGCCGAAGCGGGTGTAGATGACTTTATGGCACAAGCCACGCCAGAAGATAAATTGCGCCGTATCCGCGAAGAACAAGCCAAAGGGCATTTGGTCGCTATGACGGGTGACGGCACAAACGATGCGCCCGCGCTCGCTCAAGCCGATGTCGGTATGGCAATGAATACGGGTACACAAGCCGCCCGTGAAGCGGGGAATATGGTGGATTTGGATAGTGACCCCACCAAACTCATCGAAGTGGTGGGTATTGGCAAGCAATTGCTCATGACACGCGGGGCATTGACCACCTTTAGCATTGCCAACGATGTGGCAAAATATTTCGCCATCATACCTGCCCTATTTGGTGTGTTATACGCCACAACAGGGTCAACATCGGGACCGTTGAGCGCCCTGAATATCATGGGATTGGCATCGCCACAAAGCGCCATTTTAAGCGCGATTATTTTCAATGCGCTGATTATCGTCTTTCTCATCCCATTGGCATTGCGCGGGATTTCCTATAAGCCAATGGGTGCATCTGCCATTTTGAGTCGTAACTTGCTCATTTATGGTCTTGGTGGCATCATTGCACCATTCATCGGCATCAAGGTCATTGATGTCATCATTAGCCTGCTCGGTTTAGCCTAAAAGGAGGTGTAGTATGCTAAAATCAATTGTTAGTGGATTGCGAATGTTCATCGTCCTGACGGTTATCATAGGCGTTCTGTATCCGTTATTCGTCACAGTCGCGGCACAAGTGTTATATCCGTCACAAGCCAATGGGAGCTTGGTCGAAAAAGATGGTGTCGTGATTGGCTCAACCCTCATCGGGCAAGCCATAGATGACCCGCTTTATTTCTCATCACGCCCATCGGCAGTAAGTTATATGCTTGGGTCATCTACTAGCGCACTCGGCTCATCAGGTGCGAGCAACCTTAGCACCGTCAGCGTCAAATTAGCCGATATTGCTAATGCCAATGCAGTCGCTTTTCGGGAAGCCAATGGCTTGGCGGTGGATGCGGTTGTGCCTTTAGAAATGATATTTGCCTCTGGCAGTGGCTTAGACCCCCATATCAGCCCAGAAGCGGCACGCTTACAAATTGACCGTGTGGCAACCACACGCGGATTAGACCGTCAAGTCGTGGCAGATTTGGTAGAAAAATTTGTCGAATCCCCCACATTTAGCATATTAGGACAAGCACGAGTGAACGTATTGTCGCTCAACCTTGCATTAGATGAATTACAATAACATCTCATAGCTGGCATAAAGACGGGCGCAGGTTACTGCGCCCGCAAATAGAATTGAGGAAGCCTATGGAAGACTATAGACCAGACCCCGATAGCCTTTTGGCGGCTATTCAAAAACAGGATGCACAACACAATCGGGGAAAATTGAAAATCTTTTTGGGGATGTCGGCTGGCGTAGGAAAAACCTACGCCATGTTAGAGTCTGCCCATCGGTTCAAAGCCGAAGGGGGCGATGTGGTGGTGGGGTATGTCGAGACGCATAAGCGTCCCGATACAACCGCCCTATTGGATGGATTAGAAATTATTCCCCCCTTATTGATAGAGTATCGTGGTTCATCTTTACGCGAATTAGATACCGATGCCATCATCAGGCGCAAACCCCAATTGGTCTTGGTGGATGAATTGGCGCATACCAATGCACAGGGCTGTCGGCATACCAAACGTTACCAAGATGTGATTGAATTGCTCGATGCAGGGTTAGATGTATGGACAACGGTCAATGTTCAGCATTTTGAAAGTCGTGCCGATGCTGTGCGCCAAATCACGGGCATCACTGTTCACGAGACCATCCCCGATTCACTCCTCGACACTGCCAATGAAATTGAATTGATAGACTTATCACCACAAGACCTCCGCAAAAGATTATCTGAAGGCAAAGTCTATACCGCAGAACGGGTCGAAGTTGCCTCTAACAACTTTTTTCGTGTGGGCAACCTCACTGCCCTGCGCGAAATGGCATTACGCCTGACAGCCGAGCATGTTGACCATAAATTGCAAGATTACATGCAAATTAAGCGTATTGCTGGTCCGTGGAAATCGGGGGAACGGTTGATGGTGGCAGTGGGACCAAGCCCCTTTTCTGAGCGCCTTATTCGATGGACACGGCGCATCGCCTATAACCTCGAAGCTGAATGGTTGGTGGTATATATCGAAACATCCCAACCACTCAGTATCGAAGAAAAAAAGCGATTGGCACGCAATATCACCCTCGCCCGCAGTTTGGGCGGGGAGATTGTGACCGCCACAGGTGATAATATTGCAGAAACATTATTGCGGGTCGCAAGGCAACGCAATGTATCACAAATTGTATTGGGAAAACCCCAACATTCGCGCTGGCAATTGCTGTTGCGTGGCGGGTCTTTGGTAGATAAAATTATCCGTTCTAGTGGCGAAATTGATATTATGGTGGTCACAGGCGATGATTCGTCCGATGCTCCCCCCATCACCTTCTATTCCAACCCAGAAACACGGTCAAAAATCAAACAATATTTGTGGGCGTTATTGTTTATTGCCATCGTCATCTTAGTAGATTTGGGCATCTTCAATCTATTGGTCGTGGGGTATCAAGCCATTGGGTTAATTGACCTGTTTGCTGTGTTGGTGATTGCCGCTTATTTGGGCAGAGGTCCCGCCCTCCTCGCGGCGAGCATCAGCGCCCTATCGTGGAATTTCTTGTTTATTGACCCGCGCTTCACATTGATTATCAACCAAGCACAAGATGTTATTTTGGTGCTATTATATTTTGCCATTGCCCTCTTTACAGGCAACCTCACCTCACGTATCCGCAGGCAAGAGCGCCAAGCCCGTTATCACACCGAGCGCACCCAAGCCTTGTATACACTCGCTCATCAAACCGCCACCGCCATCAATATGGATGATGTCCTCAAAACAGCAGTTGACCAAATTAGCAGTGTATTTGATGCAGAAGTTGCTATTTTAATCGCCAAAGGGGATGAATTAGAACATGAACCACACGAATCGAGTTCATTGGTCATTGATGAAAAAGAATATAGCGTGGCGTTGTGGGTCTATGAACACAAAAAACCAGCCGGGCGCTTTACCGAAACCCTCGCATTGGTCACAAAGGGGCAATATATCCCACTACTAACACCAACGCGCATTGTGGGTGTTATTGGCATTAGAACCCGTCAAAATGAGCGCCTCAGTTTTGACCAAGAGGGGTTATTGGAGACCTTCATTAGCCAAATTGCACTCGTGATTGAACGCGAATTATTAGATGAATCGGCAGAACAATCTGCCATGTTACGTGAATCGGAACGGTTATATACGACTTTACTCAATTCTATTTCGCACGAACTCCGAACACCGATTGCGACCATCAAAGGGGCATCCAGTAGCCTACTCAATCATACTACCAACGATAACATCCAAAACCGCACACAACTCATCCATGATATAGAAGACTCCGCAGACCGTCTTAATCGGTTAGTAGAAAATTTGCTAGATATGTCACGACTAGAAAGCGGGCGGTTATCGCTCAAATGGGATTGGTGTGACCTAACCGATATTATCGGCGTAGCACTTAAGCAATTAGGTGAGTATCAAACACGCAATATTCAACTCGATTTACCCGCCGATTTGCCCCTTATCTACGTGGATTTTGGTCTGATGGTGCAGATTCTTGTTAATTTGTTAGATAATGCCTGTCGCTATACACCACCCGATAAACCCATTCGCATCACAGCAAGTAAATATCAAAAACAATTGCATGTGTCTGTGATAGATAAGGGAACGGGCATCCCACCAGAATTATTAGAGCGTGTCTTTGATAAATTTTATCGCCTACCGGGGACGACTACAGGCGGTACTGGTTTAGGATTATCCATTAGTCGAGGCTTGGCAGAAGCCCATAAAGCCACAATTAAAGCCGAAAATATGCCAGAAGGAGGGGCAAAATTCACCCTAATTTTATCACTTCTTCAATCTCCCCCGCCTGTACAGGAGGCAAAATATGACTAGTGGCGCACATATATTGGTAGTAGACGATGAGATACAAATTCGTCGTTTTTTGCGGATTAGCCTAGAGTCCTATGGGTATCAGATAGATGAGGTCGAAACAGGGACCGAAGCCATCCGCAAAGTGGCACAACTACGTCCAGATTTGATTATCCTCGATATGGAATTACCCGATATGGATGGGCTAACGGTGCTAAAATCATTACGCGAGTGGGCATCTACACCTGTTATCATCCTGTCTGTACGCGATTCTGACCAAGACAAAATATCTGCATTAGATGCAGGTGCAGATGATTATGTCACGAAGCCGTTTAGTGTAGAAGAACTGATGGCGCGGATTCGGGTGGCACAACGTCATAGTATCCCCCAAGAAATATCCACTATTTTTACGACTGGTCGCTTATCGGTGGATTTGGTGGCACGAGTGGTGAAGGTGGACGGAGAAATTATTAAACTAACGCCGACTGAATATGCCCTATTGCGCTATATGATTCAGCACGCGGGCAAAGTCATTACCCATCGGCAAATTCTACGCGAGGTATGGGGTCTGGAATATATGAATGAAACGCATTATTTACGGGTCTATTTTGCCCAATTACGCCAAAAAATCGAAGAAAATCCCGCCATGCCAAAAATTCTTCTCACAGAATCGGGTGTTGGCTATCGTCTAAGTCAACTATAGCTTAAAATATAGCTCGTGATGAGGACGAGAGGACAGTAATGACTATCGAATTTAGTGGCAAAATTATATTCTGGCGTGGACCTTCCCCATTTTACTTCGTGGCTGTTCCACCAGAACAAAGCGATGATATAAAAGCAATCTCGAACATGGTCACTTATGGGTGGGGCGTGATTCCTGTACAGGTTCGTATCGGCAACACCATCTGGAAAACATCCTTGTTCCCAAAAGATGGGCTATACCTTGTGCCTCTCAAAGTGAGTGTCAGAAAAGCAGAAAAGATTGAAGAAGGTGACGAAGTGACGGTGCTACTAGAAGTTCAGGAATAAATAAAACAAGCCACTACCTAAAATTCCCCCCCAAACCGTTGCACATAAGTGCCATCGGTAATTTGCATGAACAACCACTTAAACCATAAAGCAGAATTTATATAAAAGGCGCTATCATCAACAATTTCGCCTAAATGATGTTAGATGATATAAATCATCGCCTCGTAAAAAATCATACTAAAGAATGATGTGAACTCAACTACAAGGATAGCACAGTATCCGAAGCAAAGGCTTATACTTGTAGTTGTATGAATAAAGTAAAAAAATATTATCCACGTAACAAAGTTTAAATGTGGAGAAACAACAAAACAACTATGAATAAAATTCTAGTCATTGACGATAACAAAGATTATCGAGAAGACCTGATGCAAATCTTAGAATTTGAGAATTATGCATCATTAGGTGCTGAGAATGGTCTTATTGGTCTGGAAATGATTCATCAACATACACCCAATATCATTGTATGTGATATTGATATGCCTGTTATGGATGGCATTAAAGTGTTGAGAGCAGTAAAAGCACACCCTATCTATGGCAAAATTCCATTCATTGTTACGACGGGAAATAAGGATAATAAAACCATCAAGACACTCTGTGAGTTAGGTGCAGAAACCTACATGGCAAAGCCGATAAACATCGAAATGTTTCTGATAACTATCTCTAATTTTTGTAATAATGGATTTATACAACCACCAGTGCATATAGCAAATAACCAGCCCATCCTCTATGAGGATTAGAGTGTATTGACATTTGGCAAAAAGGCATTTATTGGAGGAATTTTGATGGCATATATGCCCCCCTACACGCCAATAATCATTTATTTTTATGCCTGTGCAGACACGCTTAGGCGCGTCTACAAACGATGATTGTCAATAGAACCTAGTATCCGACCAATAACGTTTCTTTAAGGAGGAACCTATGCTCAATCACATCCTTGTTCCTTTAGATGGCTCGCCACTTGCGGAGTGTGTATTACCTCATGTCCTAGCCATTGCCAAAGCCTTTAATGCCCAAATTATCTTGGTGCATGTTTTAGAACAACCTGCTCTATCAGACAAATTACCAAAAGTAGATCCTCTGGATTGGTATCTTAAAAAATCGGCGGCAAATGTATATCTGGGTACTGTTCAAACCCGTTTACAAGAACATTATTCATCTGTCAAAAGTGTTCTATTAGAAGGCAATGTCATTGAGAAAATTGTTGAATTCGCACAATCTATGCCATCGGCGTTACTTATCTTATGTGGTTATGGCGAAACGCGAGTCAATGGTGGTGGGGTGAGTAATATTGTCCAACATATCCTTCAATTGGTGCGGACTTCAACATTAATTGTTCGCTCAATTCAACCACCTGCTCCTTTCACCTCAGATTTAGAATATAAAAAGGTATTGGTCGCTTTAGATGGGTCACAACGAGCAGGATGTGTCCTCAATACGGCAACCGCCCTTGCAAAAACCTATCAACCAGAATTACTGCTAGTGCATGTCGTCACCAAACCAGAAATGGCGCGTCACATGCCCCTCAGCCAAGAGGATGCAGACCTAATCAATCGCGTCATCGAGCGCAATCAAGAAGAAGGTAGCAAATACTTGGAGCAAACACAAACACGCTTCGCCAACAAAACACAAACCCGTTTGCTGGTTAGCGATAATGTTGCCACCACCTTACAAAGTGTGACCGAGCAAGAACAGATTGACCTCATGATATTAAGCGCACATGGATATTCGGGTGAGGCAAAATGGCCCTACGGGAGCATCACCAATCGGTTTATCACAGATGGCACAACCCCCCTATTGATTGTTCAGGATTTGCAATGGGAATCTGCTGCACTTGAACCATCAATCGTAGAAACACGACAACCACTAAGGTTAAGCAATGATGGATGATATAATTGGAACACCCATCGCTGATATGATAGAAACAGACAATAAGCAATCAGAGGTAAAATGGGTAATCGAAACACCTCTTATCCTATTGGCACGCCAACTATCCACCCAATTTGAGTTCACCGAGCAAAAAAGGGGCAAGCCTCTACTCTTGGAGCAACTCAAAAAACATGAAACCCTCATCACAGAGGCGTATCAGCATTTTAACCATGTTGCTCAATCAGACCAACCATTACCGTATGCGGCAGAGTGGTTATTAGACAATTTTTTTGTGGTACAACAGACCATACGGCAAATCCGCAAAGATATGCCCATTGGCTATTATCGCCAACTCCCCAAACTGAAAAATTCCGATTGGGTGAACCTCCCACGCACTTATGTCCTTGCCACACAAATGATTACCTACAGCAACCATCAGCTTAATATGGATCAGGTTGTCTATTTTCTAGAAGCCTTTCAAACCAATGTGCCATTAACGATGGGCGAATTATGGGCGTTCCCGACCATGCTACGGTTGGGTATCTTAAACAGCCTCGCAACCACACTGAGTCAATATTTGGATGAATCCATACAACAGCCCACTATTATTGCCGATGATACAATGGTGCGTTTTTGCATCACCAGTTTGCGCTTATTGGCGATTCAGGATTGGAAAATCTTTTTTGAGCAGGTAAGTGTTGTCGAGCAAATGCTACGGTTAGACCCCGCAAATATCTATGAGACAATGGATTTTAACACCCATAACCGTTATCGAAAGGTCATCGAAAACCTAGCACGCCTATCAAAACACAAAGAGGAAGATGTCACCAGCCAAGTCATTTTATTTAGCCAAGATGCCACCCCAGATTCACGTGAGGCACATGTTGGCTATTATTTACTTGATAAAGGCTATCACCAATTAGAAGCATGGTGTCATTATCGTCCATCGGGATTTTTTGCCCTGCGCCGTTGGTTATTGGCACATCCCACATCCACCTATTTAGTCAGCTTGGGCATGATTACGATTTTGCTGATGGTCGCATTTGCCAGTTATGCGACCACACATGGCGCAACTACCCTACAAGTGCTATTGGTGATGTTGCTCACCTGTTTGCCCGCCACAGCCATCGCCAGTACCATCGTTAATTGGGTCGTAACACATAAAATTTCACCCATGCTTTTGCCTCGGATTGATTTTCAGGGCGGGATACCACCCCAATACCAGACGATGGTCGTCATTCCCACCTTGTTGAATGATGCCGATGAGATTGATTCGTTATTACAGCAATTAGAACTCCATTTTTTGCGAAATACCGATTCTTCGCTCTTTTTTGCGTTACTAACCGATTTTGCCGATGCCCCCGACCAACAAATGCCCCACGATGAGGCATTAATCAGCCGTATCCAAACTGGAATTGATGCCCTAAATGCCAAATATTGGCAAGATGCGTCTCCTTTTTATCTGTTTCATCGGGAACGCCAATGGAATGCCTCTCAAAATACGTGGATGGGATGGGAACGTAAGCGCGGTAAATTGATGGAATTTAATCATTTGCTTCGTGGAAGCACAACAACTTCCTATACAGTGCAAGTGGGCAACATGAGCGTTTTGCCCAATATTAAATATGTCATCACCCTCGATGCCGATACGATTTTGCCAGAAGGAAGCGCCCGCCAATTAATCGGCATCCTCGCTCATCCCCTGAATCGGGCGGAATATAATCCAGAGACGGGCAAAGTGGTCTCTGGGTATTCTATTTTGCAACCCCGCATTGATATTAAACCGACCAGCGTCAATAAATCGCATTTTTCGCGGATTTTCGCGGGGGATGTTGGCATAGATTTATATACCCATGCCGTCTCTGATGTGTATCAGGATTTATTTGGGGAAGGCAGTTATGTCGGCAAAGGGATTTATGATGTGGATGTGCTAGAGGCATGTCTTGCCAATCGTATCCCAGAGAACACCTTGCTCAGTCACGATTTATTTGAGGGCATCCATGCCCGTGTCGCGTTGGTGAGCGATATTGTGATGCTAGAAGAATACCCTGCGCGATATTTGGGTTATACACGGCGAATGCACCGTTGGATACGCGGTGATTGGCAATTATTGCCATGGTTATTCCCCAAAGTCCCGTCTGATAATGCAGGCAACACCTTACCCAACACCTTCTCCATTCTTGACCGATGGAAAATTTTTGATAATTTGCGCCGTAGTTTGGTGACACCTGTATTACTCATGCTCTTGACTGTGGCATGGCTAGGATTCATCGGCGAACCGCTATTTTGGACGTTGATGACCCTCATCATACTCGGTTTTTCGGTCATTGTGTCTCTATTGACCAATTTGCGCTACCAGATAACCACCAAATCACCGTTATCCATCGTCAATTCATCGCGTTCAGATGCCCTTCGCTGGTTATTTGCGCTAATTTTTTTGCCATACGAATCCTTTTTAGCCCTCCATGCGATTGCCACAACGTTGGTGCGCTTGTTCATCACACGCACGAGCATGTTGCAATGGACAACTGCGGCTCAAACTGCCAAACAGATTAAGCTGGCGCGTGGCTCAGAATCCACATGGCGCGAGATGAGCATTGTCCCCATTTTTGCGTTTATACTCGGCATATTGATTGCACTCATCAATCTATCGGCGCTCCCCATTGCCTTACCCATCCTCATGGTATGGTTTGTATCGCCACAAGTGGCTTATTGGCTCAGTTTATTGGCTAAACAGATAACACCTCCGCTATCCGATGTGCAAATTGCCTCATTACGCCATCTGGCACGGCAAACATGGCTCTTTTTTGAGCAAACCGTTGGACCACAAGACCATTGGCTACCGCCCGACCATTTTCAACATTCACCCCGCCTGACGGCGCATCGTACCTCCCCCACCAATATTGGGCTACTGCTCACCTCAACCCTATCGGCATACGATTTGGGGTATATTGGCTTGCTCGATTTAAGCACACGCTTGCAAGCAACATTCGATACACTCGACAAACTAGAGCATTATCGGGGGCATTTGCTCAATTGGTATAATACAGAAACACTCACCCCACTCGCCCCGCGTTATGTCTCTACGGTGGATAGCGGTAATTTGGCGGGGTGCTTGGTGGTGGTGGAACAGGCGTGTATTGCCTTCCCCAATGCGCTCGTCCTTCGTCCTCAACGTTGGCAAGGCTTATTAGACACATTAGGACTTTTAGAGGAAAGCCTTAGTCACCTCTATAGCAATCGTGTAGATAGGTCGGTGGTATCGTTACAACATTTTGTGGCATTGCTCAGAGAAAAAATTCAGGGGACGGTGAATCTTCCCATGTTATGGGCGACTCGACTCGCAACCTTAAACGGTGCGGATTGGGAAGCCCTTTCGCAGCGCATTGTCGCCGTTTTTGAATCGGGCATAGCATCTCTCAATGCAGAAAACTTAGTGGCGTTACGCATTACCTCAGAACGCTTTCATACACATCTGACCAGTATGCAACGGGATATAGAATTATTCATGCCGTGGTCGTTGCCATTTAGCAATCCACCTGCACTCTTTGTCCATGCCCATGCTCATTCACCCCTTGCTACTGCATGGGAAGATTTGCTGTTTGTCGTTCCATCATCACCGCCAAAACTCGGTGAATTAAGCGCCATCTGCGAAGCAATGACATGGTATTTGAATCATTTACGGGCGCATTTGCCCATCAAAGACGATTCGGTAACACAGGTGCAAGAAGCCATTAGCTGGTGCGCCCAATTACAAGGCAATATTGATAAAACACAAATGCAGGTTAGCACCTCATTATCTGATTATCAATCATTGGCGACTCGTATTGAAACGCGCTTTCAGGCGATGGATTTTTGCTTCTTATTCAATGTACGGCGCAAGGTGTTTCATATTGGCTATAACGTCTCTAACGATAAACTCGATGATAATTTCTATGATTTATTGGCTTCAGAAGCACGTCTAGCCAGTTTTTTGGCAATTGCCAAGCGAGAAGTCACCCCTAGCCATTGGATACATTTGGGGAGACCGATTACACGAGTCAATGATACATTTGCATTGCTATCATGGAGTGGGACGATGTTCGAGTACCTCATGCCAACCCTCTTTATGAGAAGTTATGAGCAGACCTTTTTGACCCAAAGTTGCTATGCGGCGGTAAAAAATCAGATGGCGTATGGTCAATCGCAAAAAGTCCCGTGGGGTGTCTCTGAATCGTCTTATTATTCCTTTGATAACACATTGACCTATCAATATCATGCCTTTGGCGTGCCAGACTTGGGCTTTAAGCGGGATTCTCATGAAGATTTGGTCATTGCCCCTTATGCCTCGCTGTTGGCATTATGGTTGAATCCACAAGCTGTCTATGACAATATGGAACAACTCGACAACATCAACATGCGCGGGCTTTTTGGATTTTATGAATCGGTAGATTATACGCCATCACGGATGCCATTGCATCAAGATTATGCAGTTATTCAATCGTATATGGCACATCATCAGGGCATGATTCTCACATCGTTGACCAATTATCTGCTACAAGATGTCATGATTGAGCGTTTTCATGCCGATTTGCGCGTACAAAGTTTTTCGATGTTGCTCCAAGAAAAAATTCCAACACAAGCCCCTATCGAAGACCCACATCCCATTGAAATTATTGAACGGGTCAAGCCATCGGTGCAGGTGAATATTGCTCCATGGCAAATGCAGGAAGATACCACTGTGCCACAAGTGCATACCCTATCCAATGGTCGCTTAACCACCGTCATCACCAATTCGGGGAGTGGCTATAGCCAGTGGAATGGTTTATCGTTGACCCGTTGGGAAGCCGATACAACCTTAGATGCCAGTGGTCTATGGATTTACGTGCAAGATAAGCAACGGAACAAGCTATGGTCTGTCGGCTATCAACCCACGACCATCCCGCGAGATTATCAGCATGTGGTATTTTATCCACATCAGGTCGAGTTCCAACGCCGTGATTATGACATTACCATCAACACGCAAGTGATGGTAACTGCCGAGGATGATGTGGAAATTCGGCAAGTGAACCTCATTAACCATAGCGATGAAACCCGTTATTTACGGATAACGAGTTATGGTGAGGTACTACTCGCGCCCCAATCGGAGCGTCACCCCGCCTTCAATAAATTGTTCATCGAAAGCGAATATATTCCCCAAAGTAACCTATTGCTCTTTCATCGGCGCTTGCGTGGCGATGAAGAACCCGTCTTTTTAGGGCATTTATTGATTACCAGCCCCGATAGTGTTGTAACCACAAGCGACTATGAAGGGGATAGAAATCGGTTTTTGGGGAGAGGTCATACGACTAAATCACCTGCGATACTGGCAAATGGTGGTAATTTATCTAAGACAATCGGCACAACACTAGACCCCATCATGGCGATTGGTCAAGATATTGAGCTAAAACCGTATGGTAGGGTGAGTATCGCCTATTTGACCCTCATCACACGCACACGCGAGCAAGCAATAGCCCTTGCAGAACGATATCAGAATTGGGCTGTGTTGGAGCGTGCAGTTGAGCTTACCCGCCGTCATAATGAACAAGCCCTCCAACAACTGGAGATAGGGACTCCAGCATTGGCACACATGCAACAAGTATTATCGCTATTGCTCTATCCCCATACAGGCTTACGGGCTTCTATGGATAGTATGAATGCCAATACAAAAAGCCAACTCGCTTTATGGTCATATGCTATTTCTGGCGACATGCCCATTTTGCTCCTCAGAATTGGAGATAGTGCAGAACTGCCACTGGTAGTAGAGGCTCTAAACGCCCATAGCTATTGGCGTAACCACCAAATCAATATTGATTTGGTCATCCTCAATTTGCGTGATAGCACCTATTCGCAGGAATTACACGAACAGATTCACCGTCAAATTGTCCAAGCCAATGGCGGTATGTTGCTCAATCGGCGTGGCGGGATTTTTGTGATTAATACCGACCAAATGGCACAAGGCGATAAAATCCTACTCGAAACAGTGGCACGAGTCATTTTAGATGAGAATAAGGGATTAATAGGAGAGCAATTGCCCCGCCTATCCGCCCATCGGACAACATTACCATTATTTAGAGCATCCTTAACCAATGGAGATGTCCCAATTATAATGCCTCCCCTGCCACGCCCAAATAACCTGCAATTCGATAATGGCATGGGTGGCTTTAGTGCCGATGGCGCAGAATATGTGATTTATCTGGAAGCGGGTCAACATACACCTGCTCCTTGGGTCAATGTTATTGCCAATGAGCAATTTGGCTTCTTGGTCTCGGAATCTGGCGCGGGATATACATGGGCAGGCAATAGTAGCGAAAATCGGCTCACCCCATGGCGCAATGACCCTGTTAGCGATAGTCCGAGTGAGGCGCTTTATATCCGAGATGAAGAAACAGCACAGATATGGTCGCCCATGCCATCTCCAAGCCGTGATGCAGAGCCATATCTTATCCGACACGGCGCAGGCTATTCGCAGTTTGAGCATCATAGTAATGGATTCAAACAAAAAACGGTTTTGTTTGTCGCGCCCGATGCGCCCATCAAAATTATCAAACTACGGCTAGAGAATACATGGAATCGCCCGCGCCGTGTGACGATAACATATTATGCCGAGTGGGTGCTAGGGGTGAATCGCAGTGCATCGCAGTCTTATATCATCCCAGAATATGACCATAACACCCAATCACTTTTGGCACGCAATAGCTATAATATTGAATTTGGCGGGCGAGTAGCATTTTTGGCATCAAGCAAAGCACCTCATGGCTTGACAACTGACCGTACCGAATTTTTGGGGCGTATGGGCGATATAAGCCGTCCTGCGGCACTCAATCGGGTTGGCTTGACCAGTGTTGTTGAGGCAGGACTAGACCCATGTGCCGTCATTCAACTGCATCTTGATTTGCCAGTCGGCGGGAGCGAAGAAGTCTTTTTCCTGTTAGGTCAGGGAGAAAACCGAGAAGATGCCTTGCAACTCATCCAGACTTATCAAAATCCCGAACAGGTTGAGGCGACATGGGGCGCTGTTACCCAATTCTGGAATCAAATTTTGGGGACAGTGAGCGTCAAAACCCCCAATATCGCATTGGATATCATGCTCAATCGATGGTTGCTCTATCAGAGCCTATCTTGTCGTATTTGGGGGCGTTCTGGATTTTATCAATCTAGTGGCGCATTCGGTTTCCGTGACCAATTACAAGATGTGATGGCGTTGGTATTGACCGCACCAAAAATCGCCCGTGACCATATTTTGCGGGCGGCGCATTATCAATTTGAGGCGGGTGATGTACTCCATTGGTGGCATCCACCGAATGGACGCGGTGTTCGGACGCGCTGTTCGGATGATTTGCTCTGGTTGCCCTTCGTGGTGGCACACTATATCGAGACCACAGACGATAAAGCCATTTTAGAGGAGAAAATTCCGTTCCTACGGGGTGAACCATTAAAAATGGGCGAAGATGAACGCTATGGACAATATGAAGCAACCACAGAAACCTATTCCCTCTATGACCATTGTTTGCGTGCCATCAAAAAAGGCTCAACGGCGGGGATTCATGGTCTGCCCCTGATGGGTGCAGGCGATTGGAATGATGGCATGAATTGTGTTGGCATAAATGGGCAAGGCGAAAGTGTGTGGTTAGGCTGGTTTTTATATAGAATCTTGACCCAATTTGCGTCCATTTGCCATCTCAGATTCGATTCTGGTCAAGCCAGCCTCTATATGGAACAAGCCAATTTGCTCAAAACGGCGCTAGAGGCAACAAGCTGGGACGGCGAGTGGTACAGACGTGCCTATTATGATGATGGGACACCATTAGGGACAAGAGAAGGTCTGGAATGTCAGATAGATTCCATCGCACAATCATGGGCAGTGATTTCTGGCGGGGGCAACCCCAACCATGCCCAACAAGCAATGTCTGCCGTTCAACAATATTTGGTGCGCCAAAACGACCAATTGTTGTTGTTATTTACACCACCCTTTGATAAGACAGAGCTAAACCCCGGTTATATCAAAGGTTATCCCCCCGGAATCCGTGAAAATGGCGGACAATATACTCACGCGGCACTTTGGGCAGTATGGGCATTTGCCCAATTGGGTCAGGGCAATCTGTCTGGTGAGTTATTTAGTTTATTAAATCCCATTTCGCATGGCGATACGCCCGAAAAAATCCAACAATATCGGGTTGAACCGTATGTAGTAGCGGCAGATGTGTATAGTGTCGCACCGCATAATGGGCGTGGTGGCTGGACTTGGTATACAGGCTCTGCGAGTTGGATGTATCGGCTTGGGGTTGAGCAACTATTGGGCTTAAAGCGCAAAGGCAATCGGTTGGAATTTGCCCCGTGTATCCCTGAAGATTGGGCAAAATATACCATCACCTATCGAGATAATGAGACCGTTTATACCATTCATATCCATAACCCTCATGGTGTTAATGGCGGTATCGCACAGATAATGCTCGATGGCAACGTTATCCCCGAAAATTATATCCTGTTGCAAAACGATGAATTGCCACATGAGGTACATATCGAATTGGGTAACATAGGCGACAAGTAAAATTAGCTGTATTAGGGGAAATATCAGATAAAAGACAATGCAACGATAATATCGTTGTGTTGTTTTTTGTTATGCAAAAAAAATTATGTAATTATGTGTGTCAAGAGAAGGGGAATTAAATGGAGTTCAACACTTAAATCAATATTACAAAGGTACAAATGTGACCCCAACGGGCAATCTCCCCTCACTTCGCTATATGGCATCACTTTACCCCTCTGTCGCATAGATTATGCCCCACAAGTCATCCTCTCCCAGATTAGAAGAGCAAAAACACACACCACAACTGAAACCATCTTTCCACTACGCAACTTGAATATCAAAACCCGTTATGCCGATGGTGAGAGCCTAAATGACCTCGCAAATGCCTATGGTGTCTCTACCCAGCGCATCTGGCAGATTATCAAAGGCAGGAATAAGTGAATTATCTTTGCCACAACCTACACATTCATTGCTTTATAATGTATTGTAGAATCGAATCACATATAAAATTGATTTGACCTAATAATAGCGTTTATCCGCCATATTTTAGGGTACAGTTATTTTAGCTATTGTTTAATAATTGTATATAGATTAGGTTTATCCAGAGGAAAAATTAAAATAATGGAAACTGCTATATTAGCTGGTGGATTAGCACTTGTAAGTGTAATTATTGGATCGCTGTTGAATATTTTGCCAACTATAATAAATAATCGTCAGCAAAAACAACACGAATTGCAGAGTTATCGCAAACAACTGATAGAAAAATATTTGGACTGTATTGAACGGTTTGATTTACTACTTAATCAAGTAAAGCAATATGGTGTAAAAGAGAAAACCTCTCAAATTGGAACAGCCGCAGAAGATAAAGAAGCTATTTTGTCGCACATGGATGAATTACGTGCTTTAGTAATTCGGGCATCATCATTGTTAAAGGCAACAGGAGATTTTCAATTAGTAGCTTGCGGTTGGATATTATATCAAGAAGCTCTGAGTAATGTGGATAAACATGGTTTAACTTTTGATTTAAAAAGTAATTACAATCCTATTCATTATTTTCGGGTAGCATTGGACTTGGGTCTAATGATTTTTGCATACACTATTTCAAATAATTTGCCTCCTTCTAGGAAACCTGCAAGTTTTGATGTTATTGAAACTATTATCACAAGATTCAAAAAGCAGATAGAGGATAAATACAAAAACAATCCTGATTATAATACATCCGAATAAAATAATAAGCGGGCTATATTGTAATTTGGATTTTTGAACTTATCACTAACTACATAACTACCAATACATCAACCATAACACTGACTTGACAAGGCTAAACCTAGCCCTGCTACCCAGATTTAGGGCTATTGAATAAATTCGTGTTTTAATGATTTAGTGCTTGAATAGGCATATCTTCAATCTATATGATATACCTATGTCCAAAGAGGCGCATATACTCCAGTACGATATGTTCACAGGGCAACCTGTGGACAATCGCACACCCACTCAGAAAAAGCGTGACCAAGAAATCAATGCCCCTCAACAAATTCAGATGTTCAAAACACCTGAAATCGTGCAACTAGGAATGAAGAAGAAAACACTCTATGGGGAGTGGATGCAGAAAGCACCACCCCCTCCCCTTGTACTTCGTCAGATGGATATTCGCACACCAGATGAGATTGAACGTGACCTCATGCGTGAGGCTCAGAAAAAGACTATCCCTCTATTTGGCGATACACCACCAGAGCCTATACCCTTCCCCACCACAACACCCGATACTCCTCTACAAACTGAACCACGAGTCGTCTTTGATGCCACACGAGATAGACCCATTATGGGATTGCGTGCGAAAATACGCGCTCAGTCAGTGAATATCCGCCACCATGTAGTTACGGTTTAACCTCCGGTTTTCCTTAACCGTAGATTTTACGCACATATTGGACATTTTCATGCCCCGACTACACTCCATTTTCATTCCGTGTATCCCACCCGCGCCCAAACTTGGTCGCAAGGCATACCCTTGTCATCCCAAGTTCTGTTTTATGACCTACCTATTATAGTCATCAATCTATATCATAATTTGAAAAAAATATAAAATTTTTGAAAAATTGAAAAATAATTCTAGCGACCGTACACTGAACAAAAAAGCGAGTTGAACAAATCAAAGAATCTGCTAAGGTTGAATTTCTCACAAAACAGCCAATAGGAGAGACTGAGATGTTCAACTCAAGAAGCTATGGTAAATGGAAAAGAGTGTTAA
>JANRKU010000153.1:0-25543 GCA_033763335.1 bacterium | reverse complement strand
AATTGGGATGGAGCGTCATGTTGAATTTATGAAAAAGTTATAAAATTATTCAGATAGTGCATAATATTCAGGTAGAATAACAGCTATGAATGATTTTTTTGATAAACTGAACACACTCGTGCGAGTGAAATTAAGTGATTTGCTGGGGGAATCTAAATCCACCACCCATTCTGATGATAAATCGTCGTCACAACCAATTCAACAGGTGGCGAAAGATGCAGAAAATTTGCGTGCGCGGGTGAATGATGCCATTGGCTATGAAGATAAACTACAGGCACAAATTGTTGATATAAACAAGCAATTGGTCACACTGAACCGTCAGGCGGATGATGCCACCGAAAAAGGCAATGAGGCGATGGCGCGATATTTCATCGAAAAAATCCAACGCCTAGAAGACCGTTTGCTGATACTCGAAAAAGATTTGCAAGAACATCAACTTTTGGCGCAAGACCTTATCCAAAAAGTGAGTACATTAGAGGCGACCATTGCGACCATTCAGGAGCAAAAACCAGCCACATCACCTGTTGCTGATAGCACAGAAACACCAAAAAATGTGGCAGATAAATTTTCTGAATTGGTGAGTGATGCCCAAAAACGCATTAACACACTTGGCGATAGAATTAAGGCACGCAAAGAGACGTTGCAATCAGAAATAGATGCACCATTGCCAACATCATCTGTGACCAGTTCTAATATGCCAACCGACTCGGATATAGAGGATGATTTGGAGCGCCGTCGTAATCGCTTGAGCAAAAAATAACGCTGAATGAAACACAATACATAGATGATGCACTTGATGGGTAGATTATGACAACACCGCATATTTATACAATTTTGGTTGTTGGAGGTGACTATGCGTTGGTGAATTGTATTCGCCAAGCATTGCCTAAAAACCGCTTTCAATTGCACTTTGCCTATACCCATCGGGATGCGTCATTTATTGTGGAATCACAAGGTTTTGATGGGGTAATTATTGATTCACGCCTTGTTGACCGTTATACGGGACAATGGACACTCGACTATATCTACCAAAAATATCCCAATTATCATTATGTTGCCTATGTTCCCGATGAAACACAGGTCTCTCATATTGTTAAAACTGTTCCGATTGTATTTTCACAATTAGACCCCCGTAAGGTTATGCGCCTCATTGCCGATGTCTTTTCGTTGCCAGAAGGGTTGGGAGATACCGTGTCGTTGTTGCCAAAAGATACCACACTAGACCAACATTTGGCGCGTAAGATTGAAGAAGTGAATACCCTCTTTGCATTGAGTCGTTCCCTAACACAAAGCCTCGATTTGGGGCAGGTGTTGAATCGGGTGATTGAATCGGCACAATATCTTACTGTTGCCGATGAAGCAATAATTTTATTGACAGAGGAAGATGGTTTATATCTGCGGGCAAAAATTGATGATGAGACCCATGTGGCACAAACATTAAACCAGCCAGCGCAAGATAAATTAGCCATTGAGGTCAATAAAACTGGGCAAGCCATTTTGGTTAATGAGAAAAATTATAAAAAATATGATTTGCCCAAGTCTCATTCTGCTTTATATGTGCCGATTATCCTGAGAGACGCAGTTAGTGGGGTGCTGGGGGTAAAAAATATTAAAGAAGGTGTGGTGTTTAACGATAACCAATTGCATCTTCTCATCAATTTAGCCACTTTTGCCGCCATCGCCATCGAAAATGCCCGTGTGCATCAACATTTAGAGCAAAGCCTTAAAAGCCTTAAAGCGGCACAAACTCGTTTGGTACATACGGCTCGTCTTTCTGCTATGGGAGAATTGGCATCGGTGGTCGCGCATCAGATGAATAACCCCCTCACCACAATTATCGCAGAAACCGAGTTGATATTGGCAGATGAACCCGCCAATTCTCCCAAACGTAGCTCGTTACAAGCCATTGCGCGAACAGGCAGACGTGCCGCCAATGTTGCACGAAGATTATTGGCAATTGCTCGTCCTGTGGATATTAATGCCGCCCCCGATTTTATTGATGTGGTAGATAGCCTTCGTGGTGTGTTATCTTTATTGCAACCCCATATCGAACATCGTGGAATTCAACTCATTGTCGAGATGCCACGCCAACGAGTGCCACCTATACGCGCCGTGAAGGGGCAATTAGAAGATATTTGGCTCAATTTGTTGATGAATGCCTATGATGCCTTGTTTGGTCATAATGGGGCAAAAATTGGGGTACAGGTGCGTCATATCCCAGAAGATTATCAGGTTGAAATTATTGTCTGGGATAATGGACCGGGAATTCCGCCAGAAATTCAAGAAAAAATCTTTAGCCCGTTTTTTACCACTAAACCCATTGGTGAAGGAACCGGGTTGGGATTGCATATTTGTCGTGAGGTAGTTGGGAATTTGGGCGGGACAATTCGTGTGGAAAGTATTCCGTATGAGCGCACCCAATTTATTATTTATCTTTTAACAGAAAATCGCATCTCTAGCATTTCTGACTATAAAGAGGCATAATTACGCTGGATTGGCTTGAAAGGATAATAAACGATGACGCATATTTTAGCGGTGGATGATGACCCAGATGTCTTAGAAACACTTTCTCGGGTTTTACAACGCGAAAATTTTGAAGTGACATTGCTCAATTCTGGTAGCAAAGCATTGGCATATTTAGAAACACGCAAACCCGATTTGCTCATGCTGGATATTATGATGCCAGAGATGGACGGGATTAGTGTTTGTCGCTATGTTCGCAGAGACCCACGCTTTATCTCACTTCCCATTTTGTTTTTGACCGCTAAAGGTTCTACTGATGATGTGGTAGAGGGGCTAGATGCTGGCGCAGATGATTATATTATTAAGCCATTTGAACTAGCGGAATTACGTGCGCGGGTATATGCGTTGTTGCGACGCGGAGCGCGTACCAAAGAAGCAGGGTCTATTTTGCAGGTTCATAATTTACGACTCGACTCCGATACCTATCATGCCTATGTGAATGACGAAGCTATTCCGCTCACCGCAACAGAACACCGCCTCTTACGGCATTTTATGGAAAACCTAGACCAAGTGCTATCACTTACCCATCTACTACAAGCAGTGTGGGAATATCCGCTAGATGCTGGCGACCCCGATTTGGTACGGGCGCATGTGCGTAACTTGCGAGCCAAGATTGAACTAGACCCCAACCGTAAATATGTCCGCACCATTCACGGTGTGGGCTATATGATGTCCTCTAATGGCTAAATAATGCTTAAAAATATCTCAGGGTGCTAACTGCACCCTGAATTTTTTCTGTAATATTCACAAATCTGAATAGAATTATGAAAAATTTATGAATTTTGTATTGAGAAACGGGAATAATCGTTTTCTTAGACTATAATTTATTTAATTCGTGTATCTCTCTCTTATCTCATGAAAGAATTCTTGTTATGTATCGAATTTTAATCGCAGATGATGACAACACCATGCTCCAAATGGTGGAAGAAATCTTGGATTTGGAAGGTTATATCGTCTATACGGCGGATAATGCAGAAGAAGTCCTCGATTTGGCTAATTCACAACCTCCCGATTTATTTTTGCTCGATTTCGCTTTGGGAAAAGAGAGTGGGTTAGATTTATGCAAGCAATTGCGCCAGTTACCCGAAACCTCAGAGACTCCCATTTTATTTTTGACTGGGCAGTTTGAATCACAATACGCTGTGGCGGCATTAGAAGCGGGTGCCGATGATTATATTCGCAAACCGTTTGCTGTAAAAGAATTGGCGGCACGGGTACGTGCCAATTTGCGCCGTGTACCATCGAATGGAAAAACATATCCTATTCTGAGTTTGTATCCAGATACACAACAAGTCTTTTTAGATTCTAAAGAGATTTACCTCACCAAAATTGAATTTAACTTGCTTCATTTTATGGTGATGGATGCTAAACGTTGGCACGCCACAGAAGATTTGTTGGCGAGTGTATGGAATTACTCTGATGGGTTAGGGGATACCGCCTTAGTCAGAAATCATATACGTAATTTGCGCCGCAAATTAGAAGCAGACCCAGACCGCCCAACAATTATTCAATCCAGACATGGGCGTGGTTATATTGTACGGGCGCAAGTGTTGATGAATACCTTATCTGCGACAGGGTGAGCGTTTTAACCCTTGCCATATTACAAGTCATTTTGCTATGATGTCCTCATCTGTTTCTGTATGGAGGACATTTTTAGCGCCATTTTCGGGGAACCAGATAGCGCACGGACTCATCACACAGGTGAGTTGACGAGGTGACGGTTGGCTTTTAGCAGTAAGAGCCACTAAGCATATCTACAATGATACGCTCAAAATCGAGAGTTCAGCGGATGCCGTCAGGGTGCTTCCACCATCCTTTGTCTATTTTCCCCGCACAGTAAAAGCAATCCACGAAATCATGAGGCGACTCATCGGACAAGTGGTGCGCGAGTGGAATTTAACAGAAATCACCTTTCTGTATTGGATTAACTCTGCATAGCGCGGCAGGGGTATTTCCTATTTTATTCGTCACAATAAAATCAGGAGTATGTTCTATGTGCGGTATTGTTGGATATATCGGCTCTAAAAACGCGACACCGATTGTTTTGGATGGTCTAGGACGGCTCGAATATCGTGGATACGATTCTGCGGGTATTGCCGTTTTGCGTGATGGTAAATTTGATATTCGGCGCGATGTTGGCAAACTTGCCAATTTACGTGCAAAAGTGAGTGCAAATCCCCTTTCTGGCACAATTGGAATTGGTCATACCCGTTGGGCGACACATGGTGTTCCCGCAGAGCGTAATGCCCATCCTCATATCAGCATGAATGGGGATTTTGTGGTGGTGCATAATGGCATCGTGGAAAATTATTTGGAATTGCGCGAAGAAATGATGGCAGAAGGGGTAACATTTACCTCTGATACTGATACCGAAGTCATTGTGCAATTGATAGAACGGTATGCCCATTCTGGCATGAAAGCGACTTTTCCAGAAATGGTTCGGCTTGCTGTCAAACGGTTGCGTGGCGCTCATGCGATTGTCGTCATGAGCAAATCGAATCCCGATATGATGGTAGCAGTGCGGATTGGCAATGCTGGGGGGGTAGCATTGGGATTGGGGGAGGGCGAAAATTTTATCGCATCAGATATTCCCGCCATTTTAGAACACACCCGCCACATGATATTCCTCGAAAGTTTGCAAATGGCTGTTGTTCGTCAAGATAGCTATCAGGTGTTTATGTTGGATGGGACAGAAGTGCATCCTGGTGTTCATACCATCGCGTGGGATCCTGTGAGTGCAGTGAAGGGCGAATACAAACACTTTATGCAAAAAGAAATCGCAGAACAAGCGCGTGCTATCACCGATACGCTCGGTGGGCGCGTAGATTTTGAACATGGTAAGGTTGTATTACCCGATTTGAACCTCACCCCAGAACACGCCAAAGCGATTACTCGTTTGGTCATTGTTGCATGTGGCACGAGTTATTATAGTGGGTTGGTGGGGAAGTTTTTCATCGAAAAAATTGCCCGCTTGAATGTTGAAGTGGATTATGGCAGTGAATATCGCTATCGTGACCCCATCATTGATGAAAATACGGCTGTATTGGCGATTACCCAAAGTGGCGAAACAGTAGATACTTTGGCGGCAATGGAAGAAGCCCGTGAGAAAAATGCGACTGTCTGGAGCATTGTGAATGCTATTGGTAGCCAAGCTATGCGTGTCTCGGATGGCTATATCACCATGAATGCGGGTCCAGAAATTGGGGTGGCATCTACCAAAGCCTTTACCACCAGCATTGTTGACCAATATCTATTGGCGGTGTATTTGGGACAATTGCGCGGGACACTCACAGAGAATCAGCGTAAATTGTTGGTGCAAGATGTGTCTAAATTACCTGCTTTGATGGGGCAGGTGATGGAACAAGATAAACGTATCCATGAATTGGCGGGTTTATTGCATCACTATACGGATTTCTTGTTCTTGGGGCGTGGGATTAATTATCCCATTGCGCTGGAAGGGGCATTGAAGCTCAAAGAAATTAGTTATATCCATGCCGAAGGGTATCCCGCAGGGGAGATGAAACATGGACCCATCGCCCTCATAGATGAGGATATGCCCGTTTTGGCGATTACCCTTCAAGATGACCTCTATGACAAGATGCTGTCTCAGGTAGAACAGGCAAAAGCGCGTGGTGCGTTGGTGATTGCATTGGCGACAGAAGGCGATATGCTCATGGCGCAAAAAGCCGATTATGTGATTTATGTCCCCAAATGTCCGCCGTTGCTCAGTCCAGTAGTGGCAGTCGTGCCATTGCAACTATTGGCATATCACATCGCGGTATGGCGCGGGGCAGATGTTGACCAACCCCGTAATTTGGCAAAAAGTGTGACTGTAGAATAATTTATCCCTGTGGCGGATGTAGTTATTATGTCCGCCACAATTTATTTTCCTAAAATAACCACTCTGGACGGTCAAACCCTGCATATTCTTGGATTGCGCCGTAAATGTGCATGGCGAGTTCTGTGCTATAAACCCGCAAAGTACAAATGCCATTTTCAAGCCGATTTTTGCGACTATCACTGCCTTCTTTGACATTGATATTTCGCATATTTCCTTTTGCCAGTCCTAATATTCCTAACCAATAGTTGGTTATGCGTTCCCATTCTGCTTTATCATGAGTATGGCAATGAAGAATGACAATAAAATCTTCTTCGGGAACATTTAGCTCATAGCGTAGAAATCGGATGAATAATTTCATCATTTCGGGGTCTGAATTGACAAAAGTGATGCTACTACGTCCTTTTGCCCCTTCTGCCCAATAGAGTAAACAGCCTGTTCTATGCAAAATTTTCTCTTCACGGGCTTTTATTCGACCAGATTCTTGCCATTCCTTGCGTTTGATTAATGCTTTATCGCGGTTGACCGATGAGCCAATGCGTTGACCATTCGACATTCCTTTATTTTTTTCTAAGGTGTAAATTTGGGCAGGTGTGAGTTCAATATCGCGTACCCAGTGGCTTACAGACCCTTTTGATACACCAAGTTGTTTCGCAATGGTGATGATTGAAATGCCTTGTGTGCGTAATTGACGGGCTTGTTCGCGTGTTTCTCGTTTGACGACCATAGCGTTACCCCACTACAGATAATTTTTCGATGAACACTATTATAATGCAAAAACTCCCACTAGGGGAGTTTTTGACATTTTGTAATATGTGGTGATAGCAGAACTCGAATCTGCGACCTGTTCATTATGAGTGAACCGCTCTAACCAACTGAGCTATATCACCATTTTAATGGGAAATAAAAAATTGCGGGGGGAGGATTCGAACTTCCGACCTTCAGGTTATGAGCCTGACGAGCTGCCACTGCTCTACCCCGCACGTAAGGTAAATAATATCATGGCATTGATAAGATGTCAATGGCAATTAGGCAAATTGCCTAAGCAATTGTAGAGATGGGCGCAATCATGTTGCGCCCTTACATAAATTCATGGTGCTATTCGTTACGCATCACCCGCATCTATGGCGTTGTGTGTGACCACATAGACATCATCCAGAGTTGCCCCTTGCGAGCCTGCAATCCGCATAAAGCGTTTTTGGAATTGCATGGTGGCATACGCGGTAAATTCATCCAATTGCAAACCAAACGGCACAGGGTCATATAACGCAAAAGCCTCGGTGATGACACCCAATGCTGGCATGAGGAGTGTGTTCATGGTCATTTCTGCGATATCCCACAATTTTGGATTTTCGGCAACCAAGCGCGAAATGAGGAAAATGCCATAGGCGATATGACGTGATTCATCTTGTTTGAGTTTATCAATGGCGGCACAGGTCGCTGGCATGAGGTTATTATTTCGCAAGACGGTATAGTAACTATGATAGCCTGTCTCTGCCAATACACCCTCAACAATCATATTATACGTCACAGAGGCGACGAGCTGTGCTTCTGGGGATTGGTCAACTGTGAGCCGATTGAGGGCGGTGGGCAATGCCTCATAAAAAATGGTCTTATAGCTATCTTGATGAAAACGGCTGAGGTTATCGGCAGGGATACCCGCTACTTCGCTAAAAAACCGATTGAAAAAATCCACATGCTTGGCTTCTTCCCATAAAAATGTCGTCAGGAACATTTCTTCTTCAATGCGCCCCTCTTTAGCGATGGTCATGATGAGGGGGAGCAAATCGAGGGTGACGGCTTCTTCACCTGCTTGGAAAATAGAGGTCAGGTGCAATAAAATTTCTTGTTCGTCGGGTTTGAGTGCTTGCCAATCTTTTTTATCTTGAGAAAAGTCTATTTCGCTTGGATTCCAAATCCCAAATTTTTTCGCTTTTTCAAATAATTTCATCGGTGGGCTATTGCGGTCTAATCCGCGTGTGGTGGTCGCAAATGATGTTCTGGGAGTCATTTCTAAGGTCATGGTCATTCCTTTTAGGATAATTAACGCATGATTTGATTATAGCGCCTATAGTTCATTTTTGCATTAAAATATTGACGATTTAGAACTTGTGTACTATCATAAGAAAATATATTTGTGCCATCAAAGGATAAAACGATGACCACCCCGCGCCCTGTGCAACTGACTCATCTGCGCCAACTTGCCATCACGAAACAATATTTGCATGATGCAAAAAATCCTACCTTTGCCGAGGTGGTTTCGTCTATTGGGTGTTTGCAACTCGACCCCATTAGTGCCGTTGCCAAAAATCACCGAATAGTGATGTGGAGCAGGGTGGGTAATTATGACATGAAGGCACTATCCGATTTTATTTATGGCGAAAAGCAGATGTTTGAATATTGGGCGCACGCGGCTTCATTGGTTCTATCAGATGATTATCCCATTCATCGGCATTGGATGAGTTTATATCCCAACCCAGAGGGGCGTGTTCAGGCATGGATAAATGAATTGGGAGAAAAAGGGGTTGCCCTGAAAAATACTATATTAACCCGTTTGCAAAATGAAGGTGCATTGCCTTCTCGCGCCTTTGAAGGCGGGGAGAAGGGTGGCGTTTCGAGTGGCTGGACGGGTGAATCTACGCTTAATAAGATGATTGATTATTTATGGTGTCGGGGAGATATTCTAGTTGCCAAGCGAGAGGGAAATCAACGTTGGTGGGATATTGCCGAGCGATGCCTGCCACAATCTGCCCCGCGACATGTGCTATCTCAAGAAGAGGTGGTCACAATTGCCGTACAAAAAGCAATTCAAGGGCTTGGTATTGGAACAATGCAACAAATCAAAATTCATTTTACGCGCAATAATTACCCCCAATTAGATGTTATCCTCAAAAAATTGGTGGCAAATGGCATTGTTATCCCCGTGAAAGTGATGGATGGCATAACCGAGATGCGTGGGGCATATTATCTCCATTCATCCGATTTAGCGACACTAGAACAGCTAGAGGCTGGCGGATTCGCGCCTAAAATGGTCTTACTATCGCCATTTGATAATCTGATTTGTGACCGCAAGCGCACAGAAGAATTATTTAAGTATTTTTATCGCATCGAAATTTATGTGCCACAAGCAAAACGGCAATATGGCTATTATGTATTATCTATTTTGCAGGGGGATAAATTTATTGGTCGGATAGACCCGTTGATGGATAGGAAAACGGGTGTGTTGCATATCAATTCCGTTCATGCCGAGCCAAATGCTCCCGATGATGTTAATACTGTGATGGGAGTTCGCCAGCAGATAGAAGGATTAGGGACATGGCTGGGTGCTAAGGAAATTCGGTATTCATCTGTTATCCCATCACAATGGGCAGGCATAATAGGGGGTTAATCCTCCTTGAACATAGCACGTACAATATCGGCTGTTTCGAGAGTTGCAGGGAGTTCTTCGCGCCATAGGGTTGGGATGTGAAGCACAAAATTGGGTACTAGGGGAGTTTTGTAGGTGTTATCTACGTGAACCTGTTGTGCTTCATAAACCCCATCAGCATTAAGTCGATGAAAATCAATTGTGCGCCGTTTGGGGTCAAGAATCCAATATTCTTTGACACCACCTTTTTCATATTCTGTAAATTTCTCATCATAGTCTACGGTGATACTGCCCCGTGAAACAACCTCAATACAAATATCAGATGCGCCAACCATTGCAACTTGGGTAAGATTTTGCTGATTTGCTCCTATAATAATTTGTACATCAGGCTCACGACATGATGGTATTGAATCCAATTTCATTATGAAAGCAGAAGATAGCGCAATTCCAATTGGACTAAAATGAAAATAAGCCGAAAATAATAACCTAAAATACCCTACTAAATCGTGATGTTTTATATCAATAGATGGTTTTTTATAAACAGAACCATTTATCCATTCACTATGATATTCAGAATATTTATCCATATATTCTTCTAAAGATATATCCGTTGCAATGAGCGTCGTTTCTTCGACTAGGGTATTTGGTGGGAATATTTGGGGCATTTGTATCCTCTCTACACCTATCCACATAATACCATAGTTTGCATTTTGTGATATTTTGCGCTTTAATAGCCATCAAAATTATTTTGAATGGCTGTTTTCTATAGAAGGATAAATAAACATGTCAGATGAGCGGATGAAGCGGTTGGCAAAGGTGCTGGTCAACTATTCCACCGGGGTGAAAAAAGGCGATTGGGTCGGGATTTTAGGTGATGTTGCCACATTGCCGATTTTGCGGGAGGTCTATACTGAAGTGATTCGGGCGGGTGGCAATCCAAGCCTGATGTTGAGTGATGAGACCATCACCCGCACCTTTATGCGTGATGCAGATGAAGACCAAATGGCATGGTTAGACCCCATGATGTCTCAATATATTGATAAAGGGGATGTGTATATCCGCGTGGGGTCATCGGTGAATACCCGCGCCATGACCAATATTAGCGGTGCGAAAATGCAAAAGGTCTCTGGCGCACGCCGTTCATGGCTAGATACACGCCTTAATCGGGCGGCGAAAGGCGAATTTCGTTGGGTTGGCACATGGTATCCCACCGATTCCAGCGCCCAAGAAGCCAATATGAGCCTCGAAGAATATGAAGATTTTATCTATGGGGCGACCTTTTGTGATAAAGAAGACCCTGTGGCTGAATGGGATAAAATTTCTGCTATGCAACAAGGCAAAGTGGATTGGTTAGCAGGTAAAAAACAAGTCGTTCTCAAAGGACCACATATTGACCTGTCTTTGAGCATTGCCGGACGCACATTTATCAATAGCGATGGCAGACACAATATGCCCAGTGGCGAAATTTTTACGGGTCCCGTTGAAGATTCGGTCAATGGATGGGTGCGCTTTAGCTATCCGTCTATTGTTGGTGGGCGGGCTGTGAGTGGGATTGAACTCCAATTTGAGGCGGGGAAGGTTGTCTCTGCCAAAGCGGAACAGAATGATGAATTGCTCCAAGCCCAACTCAATACTGATGCTGGCTCGCGTTATTTGGGTGAATTTGCCATCGGCACGAATTTTGGCATCAATAAATTCACGGGGAATATTTTATTTGATGAAAAAATCGGTGGCACAATCCATATGGCGATTGGCATGGGCTACCCCGAAACGGGCAGTGTGAATAAGAGTGGTGTCCATTGGGATATGATTTGTGACATGCGAAATGACAGCGAAATCCATGTGGATGGGGATTTGTTGTATAAAAACGGGCAATTTACCGTGTAATCGAAAATACATGTTTTAGGTAGGGACATGATATATCATGCCCCTATACAATCAATTGATATATATGCTAACTGAAGAAATACTCGCTATTGGTATCTTTTTCTGCGAGTAGTCCTCGTAATTCAAAGAGTTGGTCACGGAGGGCGGCGGCTTTCTCAAATTCGAGTGATTGCGCCGCGCGTTTCATCTCTTTTTCCATCTCTTTAATCATCTTATGCAATTCGGCGGCAGACATTTCTTCCACCAATTCTTCTGGTTTTGCACCTTGTTCCCCTTTGAGTCGGGCGGTGAGGTCTTTGATTTCTTTGATGATGCTGGTTGGTTTGATATTATGTTCAATGTTATATGCCTCTTGGATAGCACGGCGACGATTGGTCTCTGCCAATGCGCGTGTCATTGAATCGGTCATATTATCGGCATAGAGGATGACTTTTCCTTCGATATGACGCGCCGCCCGTCCAATAATTTGGATGAGCGCCGATTCTGAGCGCAGGAATCCTTCTTTATCGGCATCCAAAATTGCCACTAGTGACACTTCGGGCAGGTCAATCCCTTCGCGTAAGAGGTTAATCCCCACCACCACATCATAAACACCCAACCGCAAATCACGCAGAATATCAATGCGCTCAATGGTATCAATTTCGGCATGGAGATGATGTGCCTTGATACCCATCTCATTAAAATAACCCGATAGTTCCTCTGCCATCCGTTGGGTGAGGGTGGTGACGATTGCCCGTTGCCGATTTTTGACCCGTAACGCTACTTCTTGGAGCAAATCATCAATTTGACCTGCTGTGGGTCTAACATAACAAATAGGGTCTAAAATACCCGTTGGGCGGATGACTTGTTGAACAATTTGTTGGCTTCTTTCGCGTTCATAGACGGCGGGTGTTGCGGTGGTATAAATCGTCTGATGCACCCTGTCTCTAAACTCGTCAAAGTTGAGTGGGCGGTTATCTAATGCGCTCGGTAAACGAAAGCCATAATCTACCAATGTTTGCTTGCGTTGCCTATCGCCGTTATACATCCCACGCACTTGGGGCAGGGTCATGTGGCTTTCATCCACGACCAGCAAAAAGTCATTTGGGAAATAATCGAGCAGGGTATGAGGTGGACTGCCGACTGGACGTTGGTCAAAGTGGCGCGAATAATTTTCGATACCCGTTGTAAATCCCACTTCACGAAGCATTTCGAGGTCATAGCGGGTGCGCTGTTCAATCCGTTGTGCCTCGACCAATTTGTCTTGAGATTTGAAATATTTGATTTGTTCTTCAAGTTCCTGCTCAATATCCCACAAGGCTTGGCGGGTCTTTTCTTCATCCGTCACAAATTGCTTGGCGGGCAGGATGGTTACTTGGTTATATGTACCCAAAATTTCGCCTGTGAGGGGGTCAAATTCGCTGATGCGCTCGATATCATCCCCGAACATGGCAAGACGATAGGCAGTCTCTAAATAGGCGGGATAAATTTCGAGTGTATCGCCACGCACACGGAAATTTCCGCGCTCTAAGACCATATCGTTGCGGGTATATTGGATTTGTACCAATTTTCTGAGGATGATGTCTCGGCGCAGATTCGCCGCGCCCACATTGAGTTCTACCCGTGTTTTGCGCCATGCTTCGGGGTCGCCGATACCATAAATACACGATACCGATGCCACAATAATCACATCACGGCGGGTCATGAGCGATGCGGTAGAAGATAGGCGCAGGCGCTCTATCGTCTCGTTGATGTCGGTCTGTTTTTCGATATGCAGGTCAAAACGCGGGACATAGGCTTCTGGTTGATAGTAATCATAATAGCTGACGAAGTATTCCACCGCATTTTTAGGGAAAAATTCCTTAAATTCGGCATACAGTTGGGCGGCAAGTGTCTTGTTATGGGCAAGGATGAGTGTTGGTTTTTGGGTTTCTGTAATAATATTTGCTATTGAAAAAGTTTTTCCAGTGCCCGTGCCTCCTAAGAGGGTTTGGTCGGTGTGACCTTTGAGGACACCTTCAACGAGTTTTTCGATGGCTTGGGGCTGGTCGCCAGTGGGCTTAAATTCAGACACAAGTTCAAATGGGGGCATACGCTACGCTATCCTTTTTGCATATCATGGCTGAACTTTTATTGTAGCACAAAATTGCGGAAAAATACGTTATAATGTGATTGTATCTAATGATTTTTTGAGGGAATATGATGGGTGATACACCGTTAAAAGATAGTAATATAGAATCGGAACAATCTATCCCTAAACGACTAGAAAATACTATGAAAAGTCTTGATGCCATGATAGCACGGGATTCTAATAAGCCGAAGGAACAGGCTCAAACAATTATTTTTAAAGCAGCGCAATGGCATATGTCTCAATATTTTCAAAACGCCATAGATACATATCAACAGGCATTAAGTTTATATCAACAATTGGGTTCAAAACGCCGAGTTGCTCATATATACGCCCGAATGAGCCATGTTTTTGAAGATATGGGAGATATAAATCAAGCTATTGACTATTGTCAGAAAACGATTGACCTACAGAACCACATCACAATCCCTGCTTATATCACTGTTCAGCATAATCGGCTAAATAGCCTTAAATATAAGAGAGGTGATGTAGATGCAACACTGCTCATAGAACAAACTCCATCTGAAATTATTCAGATGTTAGTTCAAGAATCGTTGTCCGTAAAAACGGATAAAATGGGTAAATCGCAACATGCCCAAGAAATGATAGAAATGCAAATACAACAATGGAAACCCTTTATAGATTCAAAGAATTTGGGGTTTGAAATTCAGTTTTTATCTGTACTTCAGAATTTAATGGTAGATGATGTTCCAGAGATAGAAGAAGAAAATCCTTATTACCCGATGCTTTTGAAGCTATTGTCTGATATTGAAGCATGGTGGGATGATTTTACATCGAAAAACCCACCACCTTATTCTTTTGATGAAGAGGATTAGCGATATTCCTCACGCCAAAATTCGATTTCGAGTTGCGCCCCATAGACATCATTATTGACACCAGGTCCCACACGTCCGACATATAACACATCATTGGTGTTAATCGGAACACGAATCGGCGCACGCCCATTCACAATCCCCACAATAAAACGTAATCCCGCTTGTTTACAGGATGCTATCACCTGTGGCGTGACGGTATCGGTGTCCATATCGTAGCCACTGCCATATGGTGTGACCAATGCGCGGACAGGCAAGCCGATTTTTTCGGTGATGAACTCTGCCGATGTGATGATTTCTGTATCATAATCGGCTTGTGTCATGCCTGCTTCTCCCAAAAAGCCATGATTGGCAGTATGGGTTTCAAAGGCGATGCCTTGTTCTGTCCAACTCCGAAATTCATCCCATAGGGCATCATCTTGTGCCAAATCGGGGCGGGTGATGTGTGCGAATGACCCTTTTATCCCACGCTCTACAAGAGCATCTTTCATCGCGCCAAAATATTCTAGGATAGTCGGATTTTGCCCCTGAACGGCGGTTAAATCATCAATAGTGATGAGGATGGGTTTTTCTGGTAGGGTCTCATAGCCTAATAGGGCGCGTTCAAAATCGGCGTAATGGATGCCTGTATAGTCATTTTCTAGCAGATAATCGAGAATATCGGGCAAAATCCAGCGATGGCGACTGTGGAGCATGAGCGAAGGGGGAAGCGCGATTTTACTGGGCAATGCCGATTCACCATCATAGGTGGTATAGGCGAGGGCATTGCCAGCACCCAATACAATGCCACTGGTGGCGATGAGTCGTAAAAAATCGCGTCTGTTGAGCTGTGCCATTGAGGTTATGCCTTGTTTGCGAATGACTGATTATGTTTTTACAGTAACATAGGTAGGGATGTGGGCGCAACAAAATGCGCCCCCCGATTTCCCTATTTTTAGACTACGAATTGCCCATTTTTATAGAACAAGTCACCATCTACATGAATTTCGCTGTCATTTCGCATATCACAAATCATATCCCAATGGACGGCACTCTGATTCACCCCACCAGATTCAGGATAGCTTTGCCCAATAGCCATATGGATTGTGCCACCGATTTTTTCATCGAACAAAATATTGCCTGTGAATTTATTGATGCCAAAATTTGTGCCGATGGCAAATTCGCCCAAATAACGCGAGCCAGCATCGGTATTGAGTTGCGCTTGGAGCAAATCATCATTGGTTTCTGCTTTGGCTTTGACAACCTTGCCTTCGCTAAATTCCAATTCAATGCCACTCACGGCACGCCCACCCACAATCGAGGGATAGCTAAAGCGTACCCATCCATTGACTGAATTTTCGACTGGACCCGTAAAAATTTCGCCATCGGGCATATTTTTTGTGCCATCAGCATTGATAAAGATACGGTCTGCGACACTCAATGAAATATCAATATTGGGACCTTTGAGGACGACTTGTTTTTTGCCTTTGAGCCAATTAATTTTTTCTTGCTGAAGTGCCGACACCTTGCGCCATTCTGCTACAGGGTCTGCGAGGGTGCAATAGGTTGCCCCATAGACGAAATCTTGATAATCTTCGAGGCTCATATTGGCTTCTTGGGCATAGGCTTCATTGGGATATTGCGTCACTACCCATTTGAATTCACCTGCGGCAGTTCTACGCATGGTATTTTGGAAAAGAGGCATCCGCGCCCGTTGTGCGACTTGCATCTTTTTGGAATCTATAGCGGTCATGGCGCGGGTATTGTTGCTCGAAATGAAGCTAATTTGCGCGTCGGCTTTTTCTGAAAATAATTGAAGATTGGGGTCTAGCCACGATAATTGGTCTTCGCTACCTTCACGCAACATGGCGCGTGCCATAAATTCATCACTCATGATGAGTGTTGGATTTCCACCCGCTTTTAACACGGCTTCATAAGTTGCGCGGAGTGCTGGTAAGGCAGAGGCATCACCCCGAATCCCGACCCATTCCCCTTTTTGCACATTTACAGAATAATTCACCAACACATCTGCCAATTTTTTTAAGCGTGCATCTGTCATCACAAAAATCCTTATGTATTGTAAAAAATTTGAATGGAATTATAACGGGGATTTTAGTGCTGGTATAGGATGAAGTCGTTTGGTAGGTATGTCATTATTTTTACTTACAGCAAGTCTCAACAATTTGCTGAGAGAAAATCAGCAAATATCACAAAATGATGGCAGGTAGCTGGGCTATACTGAGAGAAACGAAAGGGAAAACAACCATGTTTAGATTACTCGCACTTTGTAGTTTGCTCTTGATAGCATTACCCGTTTTTGCACAAGGAAATGAGGATATGACCTATACTGACCCACTTTTTAGCATCCCTATCCCAGAAGGCTGGACAAATGCCAGTGAAGAGGGATTTGGGCATTTTATTAGCCCAGACGGTGCTGTGAATTTGTATGCGTTTGCACTCGTTGACGGCGATACACAAGCCGTCCCTGCCCGAATCATCCCCGAATTTGAGGGAAGCCCCGTTCAGAGTAGCCCTGTGCCATTGGGTATGCTCACATGGACACAAGATATTTATGTGTTGGCATCTGGTGAATTGTTGGTGGTGGTTCATTATACGGATGACGCGGGTGTCATTTATGCGCTAGGGATTGTGGCAGAACAAAGCCAATTTGCTGGTGTAACCCCTGTTTTGAATGATGTGTTGCTCAACTTTGTGATTAATTCGGTGGATACCAGTGTGCCTTCTGCGCCGTATGATGTCCCCGCTAATTATACTGAGCAAGCCATTACGGTTGTGACGGATAGATGGGAATTGGGTGGCACACTTTTGATGCCAGTTGGCGAGGGGACATTCCCTGCGGTGGTCATTGTGCATGGGTCTGGACCGAGTGACCGTGATGGCACGGCAATGGGTGTCAATAAGCCCTATCGGGATTTGGCACAAGGGTTGGCATCTAATGGGATTGCTGTGTTGCGCTACGATAAACGGACATTTGTTTATGGGGCAGATAGTGCCGATGATTTTATCATGGCGACTATTGCCGATGAAACCACTAATGATGCCCTCAGCGCAATTGCCTTGCTTCGCAATACTCCCAATATTGACCCAGACCGTATTTTTGTCATTGGGCATAGTATGGGTGGGATGATTGCCCCAGAAATTGCTCGCCTTGATGGTGCTTTGGCTGGCGCAATCCTCATGGCAGGGAATAGTCGCTCATTGTTAGAGATTTCATTGGAGCAATTTGATTATCTTCAGGCATTACCCATCAATGCGTCTGAATCAGCACAAGCTACGATTAACCAAATGCGTGCAGAAACACAAGAAATTTTAGCTCTTAGCCCAGATGCAGACCCTAATCAAGTCTTATTGGGTGTATATGTCACCTATTGGCTCGATTTGATGGCATATAATCAAGTTGAGACGGCACAAAATCTGACAACACCTATGCTCATCTTGCAAGGGGAGCGCGATTATCAGGTCACAATGGAAGATTTTGAATTGTGGCAATCGTCCTTAGCCGATAAACCTGATGTTACCTTCATCAGCTACCCTGCGTTGAATCACCTTTTTCTGGTAGGGGAGGGTGCAAGCACACCCACTGAATATGGTATCCCAAGCCATATCCCAGAAGAAGTCATTAACGATATTGTGGCATGGATTGAAAGATAACCGATGTTCAAATCAATCTCACAGCGATTGATTTTTAATAGCGTGGTGGTGGCAATCGTCACCACCTTTTTTGGATTAGCCGTGTTGGTGGTTGTGAGTGGATTGAGTAATTTATTTACGCTCGGAGACCGCACCATTGCCATGCTAGGGAGTCTCCCTTGGTTATTTGAATTTTCTCCCGAAGAACGTGCTATGTTCAGTATGCCAAGTGGATTCACATTGGTTGTTGATAACGATGGCGTTGTGGTTTATTCCGAGAATTATGCTCTTTGCGAGGTTGGCATGATTTTAGCGGATTGTGCGCCAGAATTAGCCCCTTTACAGGCAGAACAGCAAGTGTCACAAGGGAATAATTCGTTAGTCGTATTAAATACCATATTGGGGTATCGCGTTATTTCTATGCGACAAGCCTTTTCGGTGGAATTATATATTCTTTCGCTACTCACCCCTGCTTTATGCCTGACTGTGATGTCTATTCCTGTTGCGTTTGTGGTCGCTAAACTGACCACGCGCAAATTGGCAAAACGACTACAAGCCATCACCAATGCCAATACCCTTTTTGCTAATGGAGATTTTGGGGTGCGGGTGAATGACCAATTTCAGGATGATATTGGTCAAATCGGGCAACAATTTAATAGCATGGCAGATATTTTGGAGCAAGATATTCACCTTCTGCGTGACCTTGCTCAAGCCAATACCCGCCTCATAAACGAAGCAGAAGAAAATGCCATCCAATTAGAGCGCGTGCGACTCTCACGCGAATTGCATGATGATATTGCCCAAAAATTATTTAGCCTGTCTATCAATAGTTCCACCTTGCCAGACCTTATTAAACAAGACCCGCAAGCAGGGATTCAACATGCCCGCTATATTGCCCAATTAGCAGAGCAGGTAAATGTTGATTTACGGGCATTATTGGTAGATTTGCGCCCTGTAGATGTCATTCGTCATGGTTTTTCTGAAGCTATTCAGTCTTTATGTGAATCATGGGAGCTATTGCACCATATTCCCACGACTTGCACACTCGTTTTGCAGGGCAAACACATCCCCATTGGTATTGAAGATGCTGTATATCGCATTACACAAGAAGCACTCAATAATATTGCCAAACATGCCCATGCGAAATCGGTCAGTGTATCAGTATTAGAGGGGCAACATCAGCTCACCATTAGCATTACCGATGATGGCACAGGATTTGATATAACACACCCTACAAATGGGCATTTTGGGGTAATGGGGATGCAAGAACGGGCGCGTGCGGTTGGTGGACAGTTGATTGTTGAGAGTGATACGGGACAAGGGACAACGGTAAAAGCTATTTTGCCAATAGGAACGGAGCATAAGCATGATTAAGGTATTGATTGTAGATGACCATGCGGTTGTGCGTCAGGGATTGCGTCAATTACTCTATTCACAACCCGATATTGAGGTTATTGGTGAAGCAGAAAATGGAGAGGTGGCGGTGCAACTGGCAAAATCACTCATCCCAACGGTGGTGCTGATGGATTTGCTCATGCCTGTCATGGATGGGATTACTGCCACTGCCCAGATTATTGGGCTGAATTTAGGCATTTCTGTGCTGGTATTGACTTCATCATTGGATGACCAATTGGTCAAACAAGCCTTGCAAGTGGGGGCGCATGGCTATTTGCTCAAATCGAGTCGTGTGGCGGATGTTGTGGAGGGAATTAAACGGGTTGCATTGGGTCAAAGCGCATTAGACCCTGCCGTGACACAAGTGCTTATTCATCAAACACGCACACAAGACCCCTTAGATGCCCTTACGACACGAGAACGCGAGATTTTTGATATGCTGGCAATGGGGCAATCGAATCATGACATCGCAGAAAAATTGGATATTGGTGAAGTCACGGTGCGGACACATATCGCTAGTGTTTTGGATAAACTCAATTTGCGAGATAGGACACAGGTGGTTATTTATGCCCTCAAGCGAGGACTCATCCATGTGGATGATTTGCCATGAATAAAATGGCGGATATGTCATCCGCCATCCATTTATATCAAAAAATATCAGACGAGTTCTTTTGCTTTGGCGAGTGCCGCTTCAAAATTGACTTCATCCCCAATAACGGGCATATATTCGGCATATTGGACGACATCATTTTGGTCTACCACAAAAACTGCCCGTTGGCATACGCGCCAATCGGTATCATGCACACCATAGTCATCAGCGAATTTCATATCGCGGTAGGTGGTGAGGGTTTCGGTGCGTTCAATGCCTTCGGCGGCACAATAGCGTTTGAGTGCGAAGGGTAAATCGGCGCTGACGGTCAGGATGATGATGCCATCGCCCAATTCAGATGCTTCTTGATTAAAACGGCGGGTTTGTGCAGAGCATACCCCTGTATCAATAGATGGGATACAACTAATAATTTTGACCTTGCCCGCATAATCGGCAAGGGTTTTGGGCTTGTGTGAGGTTGTGCGTAAGGTGAAATCGGGGGCTTTGCTACCCACAGTCAACATATCATTCTGGACGTTATGTTCGACATCTCCGACTTTCATACCCGGACGATTTGCCATGTGTTAATTCTCCTTGTGTAGTCATCAACAAAAAATTTATTTGATACAGGTGCATTATAGCAAGTGGTTATAGATGTATATACGGTTTTTGCTAAAATCTTAGGAATTATTTATGTTGAATCCCCACGGAGACCTTCATGACCGATACACACACCCTTTATCAGCACCCAGAAACGCTACTCCAACACCTGATTCGCTTTGATACTACCAATCCACCGGGGGATGAAGCCGAACTCATTCGGTTTGTGGCGGGTCATCTCAATGCGTTGGGAATCGAAACAACCCTGTATGAAAAATTTCCCAATCGCCCCAATTTGGTGGCACGACTCAAAGGCACAGGAAGCGCCCCGCCATTATTGCTGTATGGGCATGTGGATGTGGTCACAACCGAAGGGCAAAAATGGACACATCCGCCATTTTCTGGGGAAATCCACGATGGCTTCATTTGGGGGCGCGGGGCGTTGGATATGAAGGGCGGGGTGGCGATGTTGGTCGCATCATTTATGCGTGCCAAAGCCGAAAATTTGCCATTGGCTGGCGACCTCATCTTGTGTTTGGTGACGGATGAAGAAGCAGGGGGCGATGCTGGGGCAAAATTCATGGTGAATGAACATCCAGAACTTTTTGTAGGGGTAAAATATGCCATTGGCGAATTTGGCGGTTTTCCGATTCCTATTGCAGGCAAGACATTTTATCCCATTATGACCGCCGAGCGTCAATTATGCCCCATCCGTGCCATTATTCGCGGACCCGCAGGGCATGGGTCATCGCCTATTGCAGGGAGCGCAACTGCTCGCCTTGCACATTTCTTGTTGGCACTCGATAAAACCCCTTTGCCCATTCATATTACCCCAACTGCACAAAAAATGGTCGAGACGATTGCCGCCAATGTGACTGATGACCTACGCCCTATCTTCCTCGCATTGCTCAATCCACAAACGGCGGATGAGGCGCTGAGTCAGATGGGCGACCTCAAGCGGTTATTCAATTCGCCACTAAGAAATACTGTCTCACCGACCATTTTACGTGGTGGAAATAAAATCAATGTCATCCCTGCCGAAATCACAGTGGATATGGATGGGCGCATTTTGCCCGGTATGACCCCAGAAATATTTTTGTCACAAATTCAAGCGGTAGTCGGTGACGATGTGGAATTGCAAGTGACGAATTTTGAACCGGGTCCCAATACGCACGACATGGGTTTATATGACCTGTTGGCAGAAGAATTACGTTATGCCGATGAAACAGCTATCGCCATGCCGTATTTGCTCAGTGGGGTGACGGATGCGCGATTTTTTGCCCAATTGGGGATTCAGACCTATGGCTATTTGCCTATGAAATTGCCAATTGGGTTTAGCTTTGCCACGACCATTCATGCCGCCGATGAACGGATTCCTGTGGAGGCGGTTGGGTTTGGGACAGATATTATTTATCGGGTTTTGGGGCGTTATGTGGGCTGATATGCACAATTTTCTACGACATCTATACGAATTGCCTATTCACAGTGTCAAAATATCCCGATTTGGGTGTAAAGTGTGAAATAGATTGTTTGTAATTCAAATTAATAAAGGGGAAGCCCATGAGACACACCACACGCTTTTTAATTATTTTAACCTGCCTCATCTTATTGTTGGGGGTGGCATCTATTCAAGCACAGGGACGCACACTCTATGATTCTGTCACCGTCAATGATTTAGACCCAGAACCCGCGCTGGCATGGATGGATTTGCTGTATGACCGTATTTGGCACGAAGCAATATCAGCACCCGCCGCATCACGGTTATATGGCTATGGAGCAGTGTCATTTTATACGGCTTTGTTGCCGGGTATGCCCAGCAATTATTCTTTGAATGGGCAATTAACCAATTTTCCACAAATTCCCTATCCAATTGAAGCCAATGAATTGGATTGGCTTTCTGTGTTGAATGGCACGATGTCTACCGTGATGGTCGAAATGTTCGCTAAAGGGTCTGATGAGACTATTCAGCTCATTAGCAATTTGCGCTCCCAACAAAAATCTGCTCGTATTGATGCCACTAGCTTTGATATTGTTGAAAATTCATTGCGTTATGGAGATGAAGTGGCACAATATATCATCGAATGGATGAATAGCGATGGCTTCATTGATACACGCGGGCGCGAGTATACCATCCCCACTGGCGACCCATCTTATTGGGTGCCAACCAGCGAGGGGATGCGAGCAGTAGAACCCTATTGGGGAACGTTGCGTCCATTTATGATGACATATGCCGATATGTGTGCGGTGTATATGGATGTGCCATTTAGCACCGACCCCAATTCCACTTTTTATGCCCAAGCGATGGAGGTCAAGACAGTTGGTGATAATTTGACCCCTGAACAACGCCAAATTGCCGAATATTGGATTGATACACCCGGTCAATCTGGCACACCGGCAGGGCATTGGATTAAAATCCTCAGAGATATTGCATCAAATATGAATTTGCCCCTTAGCACCATTGCCGAAATGTATGTTGGCGTGAGTGTTGCCCTTGCCGATTCATTCATTTCCTCATGGTCGCTCAAATATCAATATAATTTGCTCCGACCTGTTACCTATATCAACCAATATATAGATTCTCGTTGGGTCACCTATTTGGCATCCCCCGGTTTTCCAGAATACCCATCGGGACATTCTGTTACCTCTGGGGCGGCGGGGCGTGTATTAACCCGTATGTTTGGACCACAAGCCTTTACAACCACCAATATTACCCCTAGTGGCATGGTCACACGGTCTTTTACCTCATTTGAACATGCGGCAATGGAAGCGGCTATCTCGCGGTTATATGGCGGGATTCATTATCGGTCTGCCATTGAGAATGGGGTACGGCAAGGGGAATGTATTGGGGATTATATTATGAACACCATCTTCTTTAGGTCTGTCCCACAAGGGGAATAAAAATATCTTCTGTGTTTGTAAGGGCGTAACATGTTACGCCCTTACAGGATATTTATTATACCCCGCCAAATTTCCATTCCCCACCGACCATGGTTGCTAAGACTTGGGTTTCTAAAATTTCATCTGCGGGGACTTTTAGCAAATCACGGTCTAATATGACTAAATCGGCTAAATAATTGGGCGCAATTTTGCCCAAGCGATTTTCCATACCCGCCGCATAAGCAGGTGCAATCGTAAATCCATGTAAGGCTTCTTCTACTGTCACTTTATTTTGTGGATACCAGCCTTCTTCACTCGGAGAGCCGTCAATCCGCCTGCGTGTGACCGCCGCATAAATATTGGGGATGGGGTCAAATGGCTCAATGGGAGAATCTGACCCAAACGCGACCACCACACCTTGGTCAAGTTGCAAACGGGGATTATATGCCCATTCACAGCGATTGCCCCAATAGCTATCTGCCATCACATAATCGGATGTGGCGTGGATGGGTTGCATGGATGCGATAATTTTTAATTGTGCCATACGGTGTTTGTCGTTTGGATGAATAATTTGGACATGCTCAATACGATGCCGACGCGAATCTGGCGCGATGCCATGTTTGCGTTCTTCTTCACGCACGGCTTCATAAACATCCAAGACATCGCGTACCGCTAAATCGCCAATGGCGTGGATGGTGGATGGTAACCCATTGAGGCTGGCTGTCCGCACAAGGTCGAGCATGTGCGCTTTTTCGGTTACGCGGATTCCAAAATTGGTTGCGTCATCATTATAAGGGTCAATCATCAAGGCGGTGCGTTGACCCAATGCGCCATCGGCAAAAATTTTGAGTCCGCCAATGCGTAACCAATCATCACCGAAGCCCCAACGGATACCCAATTCATGGGCATGATGAATTTGTGGGTCGTTGATATTTTTGACCACGCGCAATGCCAATTCACCACTTTCATGCAATAATTGAAGCGCAGAGAAGCATTTTGGTCCATCAAAATCGTGCATCCCTGTGAGTCCTGCCGCGAGTGCCAATTTTTGGGCAGATTTCATTTGCTCGGCAATTTGCTCTACAGTGGGGTGGGGCATGTGTTGAAATACAAGCTGAATGGCAGTCTCAAATAACATGCCATTGGGGTTGCCATGCTCATCCCGCCCGATATGACCCCCTTCAGGGTCTGGTGTATTGGCGGTGATATGGGTGGCGCGTAACGCGGCATGATTTACCCAAACGGCATGTCCACTTTTTGCGCGGAGATAAACAGGATTATTGGGCGCTACAGCTTCTAAATCATCTGCATTGGGAAAGTGTTTATCTGCCCAAAATTCTTGTGACCAGCCATGCCCTGTAATCCAATCATTGGGCGATGACATAGCGACACGCTCTGCAACGCGCTCAATAGCGACTTGCTTATTAGGGACTTCATACACATCTACTTCATATAAAGATCGTGCGGTCCATTGCCAGTGGATATGTGCATCGGTTAACCCGGGGATAACGGTATGTCCACCCAGATTTTCTCTGATTGTATTGGCAGTTTGTAAGTCGAGGATGTCATCATCATCACCAACCGCAACAATTCGCCCACCTGTGATGGCGATGGCAGTCACACGGCGCTTTTTCTCGTCTTGGGTGATAATATTGCCATTGTAAAGAATACGGTCAATCATAAATAAAACCTCTCTTTTTGAATGGTGATTATAACGCTTTTTTACATAAAAATAAGTGCTTGACTTTCCAGCTACTGGTTCAGGGGCGGACAGGATAATTGAGGAAATTGCACCTTAACAACTGAATAGAAGATATGGCATGGTTATTCAAAGTTTAGCGAACAAAAAATAACCATACCCATATCTATGAACCCATTATACCAAGCGATTTCCGAT
>JANRKU010000152.1:0-30868 GCA_033763335.1 bacterium | reverse complement strand
GACATACGAGGCTAAAGCCTCTAGTACAGCCATTACACCTCAAAAACAGGCAGGAGTGTAATGGCGGACTAACGCGAAGCGTGTATGTCCGCCACGCCTTAAAAAGTATTTTACACCGTCTTTATTTACTAACAATCATAAGCAGGTTGTCCTGCCAATTTTAGAGAGGAAGAAGGTTTTTAAGACCATTTCTTCAAAATATTTGGGCATATCAGCCCCATTTATGGGGCTTTGGTATGATTAGCCAGATGCTTTAGCGTCTGGCGAGGCAACTAGCGGCGTTACCTTATTTTTGCTATTCCACCGCCCCTTTTTCGCGCAACATCGCTTCAATTTCTGCGTGTCCATTTTCGATTGCCTGCACCAAAGCCGTTTTATCTTGAAAATTCTTGGTATTCACATCGGTAACGCCATTAGCGAGTAACCAGCGCACCATATCACCATGCCCACCACCAACTGCCGCATGTAGGGCATGATTAAACCCCTCATTGCATCCCGCATCTTTGAGGGTTTGGGCAATCGCCACATCACCACCCAATGCGGCATGAAACATCACTGTAATGCCATGTGCGCCCCGCGCATTGGCAGATTGTGGGTCTAATGCCAAAAATGCGTCTACCCCTGCCCTATCCCCCAACATCGCCACCGCGCACATGGTTGGCTCTACCCCTTGTGCGATAAAAAATTGGGCAATTTCGCGGTTGCCCACATGCGATGCCGCCCCAAGCCCATCTTCAAAATCGTCTTCACCCCATTGATGTTGGGCGCGGAGCAAATCGGGGTATTGTTCCAAATAATCTTTCACTTTTGCTAAATTAAAATGTGAGGAAATCACAAAATCTTTGATAATATCGGCAGATGGCATGGTCATATAGAGTCTCCTGTATATATAAAAATTCGTTCTACAGATAGCATATCATAGGTTTGACCCAGCCAATATTAGAATTAGTGATTAATTTGGATAATTACTTCAGATTCACGCAGAGACTCTTTCGTAAAATGTGATACATACCCCTGCAAGGTCACGGACGGCAAATTCGCGTGTTCCCCATGGCATCGTTTTGAGCGAGCCAAGCCCTGCACCCTGATTCAGATGAAATGGCGCAATAGATTGGGCTTGATATTCCTTATAAAGCGCATCCACATCCGATAGCTGAATGCGGAAACTGGTTTGTGAGGCGGTATGCGGGTCATCACTATTTTGAAGCATAATTTCAATTTCACTGCGTTGAATGATGACCATGCTTAAATCATCAGCCTTGTATGTGACGGTAAATCCCAATTTTTGCACATAAAAATTGACCGCCTCTTGCATATCTTGTCCTGCTGGAATCATGGGGGTTAACTTGCTCAAAACAGGGGCTGAATTAGACATCATATTTTCTCCTATAAAAACATATATTCTTAATTATATACTGACGTTCTTATCAATACAAGCCAAAAAAGCCGTGATTTTATCACCGCTTCTTCATACTGCTTATTCTTTTGAAATCAAATGATTTTTAGGCAAAATTGCTGATGCGCGATTAAAATTGCTCACGCAACCATGCCAATGCCACATCCTGACTGGTAAATGTTTTCCCCATAAATTCCTGCCCCCCTCTGGGGCGTAGGGTGAAATTTACAAAACGGGCAATGGCTCGTCCAAAAATAGTATTAGAAACCACCACCGCATAACGTCCTTTAACCTGATTTTCTTGTAATAAGTGCAATAATCCCAGCGCACGCTTTTGCGCGTATGGTGATAAAAAGGCTTTGGTCACATCATGCAACACAGCATACGGGCTATCTTTGCGCCATGATGTGATAATAGTCTCCACTTTATCTGCCCATGCACCCACTTCATGACGGTTGGAGCTATTCACGACAAAAAGCGCGATACGCTTATTATCTACCCATTGCATCGTCACAAAATCGCTGATACGGTCTATTGGTGTGCCATTTTTTTCATTAATCATCATTCAAAAGTCTCATAAAATTATCTTAAAATTGCTCACGCAACCATGCTAATGCCGATTCGCGTGATGTAAAACATTGTCCTTTGACCCCCTCGCCCGATTTGTTACGGAGCTTAAAATTGACAAATGCCGTAATGGTCATCCCAAACACATTGTTTGCCACCAAAACCGCATAGCGTCCTCGCGCCCCTGTATCTTTAGAGACTTGCGATGTTTTTTCTGCGCGGGCGCGAGCATACGGTGATAAAAACGCATATTGCACATCATGAAGCACCGCATAGGGGCTATCTTTGCGCCATGTGCGGATGAGTTCTTCATTTTTATCTGCCCAAATTTCGACATCTTTTCGGTTATTGCTACGAACACTCAAAACAGCAATACGACGGTTATCGAGCCATTCGATAGATACTTGGTCGGTTAGATGGTCTATTTCGGCAGGGCTTTGGTCAACATTGGTCATCTTTATATATCCTTATCATATGGGTTAGATTCAAAATTTTTCCCGCAACCAAGCCAATGCTTCTTCACGGGAGGTAAAACACATACCAACTGATGTCTTATCACCGATACGACTCAATGTGAAGTTAACAAAAAACGTCATGACTTGCCCAAACACATTATTTCCGACCACTGACGCAAAATACCCTGTCACCTTTTTGCGCTTGGCAAGCTCAATAAGATGTTGGGATTGTTGCCTTGCATAAGGAGAAAGGAAGGAATAGCGTAAATCATATAATGCCAAATAACTGCCTCCCTCTTCCAAATCATTCAATATTTCAAGCACTTTTTTCATCCATGCGTCTATATCGTGACGGGTGGGTGTTTGTAGTGTAGTAAACACAACAATTCGATGGTCATCAATCCATTCAAATGTCGCATTTTCACTAATGCGTATTGCGGATGATTGCAAATCTTGGGTATTCAAGGCAGATATTCTCCTAAAAACTGGTTGTCTCTGGGCGTTGATATTTCAGTAATTTGTGCAAAACGCGCAATTCGAGCGGATTGGTATAAAATTGGGTGTGATAGCGCACCGCACTCACCCCGCGTAACAGCAAGCGCATCCCGCCATTCAGTCCAATATCGGTGCTGGTGGGATAGTAGGCATTTAGCACGCGCTCAAAATTCCGCACACGCTTGCGGATGGGGTCATTCATCCATGGCATGTTGGAGCTACGGCGTTGCACAAAATCTTGCCATTCCTCGCTCACCCACCCCTCTAATGTCTCTGGGAAGGCAAATCCTTCTGCCCGCGCTTGGTCATATAATTCGCCCGATAATGGCACAGGGGTATAGACATAAATAATCACTTCTGTGCGCGGATTCACTTTTTTCACTTTGCGGATGAAGGCGAGGGTCTGTTCGGTATCTTTTTCGGGATGTGGCGGATTCCCCACCACAAATGACATCTCTGGGACGATGTTATAGCGTGCCATTTTTTCTGCGATGTCGAGCGTTTTTTGGATACTGGCTTTTCCGCCCTTATCCATGCGTTGGAGCGTCTCATCGGAGCCACTTTCCGCACCCAAGAACACCATCCGCAAGCCACTATCCGACATTTTTTGCCATGTGGCATCGCTATAGTGCATCATGGTATCAATCCGACCCTCACCCCACCATGCAATATTCAAATCCATGATACGGTCAGAAAATTCTGCCACCCGTGATTCATGGGTGAAAAAATTATTGTCGTAAAATTCGATGGCGTTCAAATCCCATTCCGTCACCAATTTACGCACGATAGTCGCGGTGCGTTCTGCTGATTGTGCCAGCCAGCGCCCATTAACCATGTTGACCACCGCACAAAAATTGCAGAAAAATGGGCATCCATAACTGCTATGATGTGGTAGCGTCCTATCGCCCATAAAGGTTTTGCGGATATATCGGCTAAGGTCAATGCGGTGATAGGGAAATTCGGGTAGCTTGTCGGGGTGTGGAATCGGCGCAGGTGCATTGCCGACCAGCGTATCCCCGTCTTTATACGCGATGCCATTCATCGCCACAGGCGACGCGCCCCGCGCAATCATGTCTAATAGGGCTAAAAAGGCTTCTTCGCCATGCCCACGCACCACATAATCCACATAATCGGCTTTGAGGACAACATCATAATGCTGTGTGGGGAAATATCCGCCCCAGATGATGAGCAACGTGGGGAATTTTGCCTTGAGCGCCTTGCAGATGGGGATGGCATTGGCGAGTTGCGGACCGGGCATCACGGTCACACCCAAAACGGTGGCGGATGTCGTGCTGATGGCGCGTTCTAATGCCGATAGTGGGTCTGGCTCGATATTGCCATCCACGATGACGTATTCATGCTTATTTTCGAGTAATGCGCCGATGGCGAGGAGCGACATGGGCATAATTGGCTTTTTGCTACCAGATGATGGCGGGTTGTATAAGACTAGATTCACGGCTAATTTCCTTATATAACGATAATGCCTCTATTGTAACACGTTATTAAAATTTGGCTATTCAACCCACCGCAAAAAGATGACGCGCCCCATACTATCGCCTGCGATGACAATATCATCTATCACTATGACCGATGTGAACCACATATCGCCGTGAAAAGTATAAATGGTTTTGCCATTTTGTGGATCATAGAGAATTAAGGCTTTCTCTGAAAAATGACACTTTACCCGTAATCCTTTCAAATTGGGGAAGTTAAAATCGGGGTAGGCATCATCTGGGTTAATATTATATTCGCGCAACCATGCAAAAATACGCTCCAGATTACCAGCATAATCTTCCCGTATCTCTGAAATAATGGTTTCATTCTCGTCTTGAAGATAGAGTATAGGATAGTGGGGTTGCAATAATCGCCAACCATTGGGCAACTCTACAGCAATATACTCAGATGATGGCAGTTTATAAATTTTTTTATTCATACGCCAAATAAAAAAATGATTTCTTGCTACAGAAATCATCCTAAATTTATTTAGGATAGTATCTTGTTCTCCCCAACTGTTATATCGCCAAATATTTTTTGATAATTGCCCGTTTTTATCCCATAAATACAAATTATCTCTATCAGAAGATAAAACTTCATCATCATCTAAGCCAATAACACGCACAACCACGCCATTATGCACAAAATCTAATCCAACGGCTTGTGAGTTTGTATCCCAAATATACAATAAGTTAGCCCATCTTGTGAGTAAACGACCATCTATTAATGGATAAACATGAGGGGAACCCACATGGCTTTTTAACGAAGCTAAGAAATTGCCATCGCTATCCCATAGAAAGGCATGACCATTAAAACCAGAAGATACAATACGACTATCTGATAATTGTATGGCATTATCAATTGGGTTAGAGTGGGTTTCAAGTATTTTGAGTTGCTCACCCATTTTATTCCAAATCCGCAAAGTGAAGTCGGTACTCCATGATAAAATTCGACCATCCGAAAGCTCCAACACCCCCCTAATAAAACCTGTATGACCAGTAAAAGGTATGAATTGTTCATTATCCCTTAAAAGTAGTTGGCGGTCATTCCAATACAACAAGCGACCATCTGAAAGCACATATCGCTTATAACGACGTTTTTGGGGAACAACATCTGACTTAATTAATTCTCCATTCATATCCCAGATAAAAATCATGTTCATATCTTCTGATACAATATTGTGTTGATGTGTCAAAATTTGCACGTTAGTAATGGGATATTGATGTCCTATAAGTGTCTTGAGTAAATGACCATCTGTATCCCACAAACACAATATGAAATCCTTTGACCAAGATAAAATGCGACCATCTATAAGTTGTAGTGCGCCTCTGACATAAGCAGTATGACCTATAAATTGTGCTAAATTTTCGCCTTTTTCATCCCAGAGCAATAAATTATTTGTATCATAATGCCACGATAAAATGCAACCATCCAACAATTTTAATATCTTCTGCTTCTGATGTATGTGTTCAGGATTACCGTCATTTTCACCTGGGTTTTTTAGCGTTTTGAGTGGGAGACCATCACTATCCCATAATTGCAACATGCCATTGGCATCACACGATAAAATATGGTCATTCTGTAAAATCAATACCTCATTGATTGGAGATTGATGACCTACAAGGGTATTAATTAATTGCCCCTCTGGATGCCATAAATGTAAGGTATTATCTTTATCCCATGATATAATATTTCCATTCGACAATTGGCTAGTCCCAAGCACAGTGCTATTGTGCTTCAATATGTTAATCAACATCCCGCCAGCAGGGAGAAGCGGGTCATAGCCGTTATAAATTGGATATAGGGAATTTTTTGGCGGAATAATACCATCCACAAATGCCTTTATATCGGCATTTTTATCCACATGATGATATAACCGCCCTGCCAATTGGTGCGCCAATGCCGATTTATCTTTTTCCAGCACATGCGCGGATAGGCTCAATGCCGAGCGCAATAAGCGCATAAATTCATCATCCTGAATAGCTAACAACGCATCACAATCGGCGATGAGTGTTTGAATATTGGTCTCATTGAGGCGATTTTCGAGTGTTTTATAATCATGAAAATTCATTTTATCTCCTATCACAGCAGATACCCCTTCATTACCTTGCGCCGATATTTCCAATCGCGCATGGTGGCATAAATCACATCAGCTATGGGCGACACATCAAACTATTGTAACACGTTAATAAAATTTGGCTATTCATCAGAAATAACGCGCCACATCTATGCTATAATCACATTTATCCAGTGATATAAAATGAGGTATATCATTATGAGTCCTATTCTTCAAGAAGCATTGGCATTGGCGCTTCAACTCAATCCCAAAGAACGCCTGCAATTAGTCGAGCAGGTTGTCGCTTCGGTTGAGCATCAATTAGAGGCGGATGATTTGATTACACCACATCCTAAAACAGGCGCGGAAATCGTTGCTATGCTTGAACAAATGGATGCTATCGAATTTGTTGACCCCGAAATTGAAGACCCCGTAGAATGGGTTAAAGCACAACGCCAAAAAGAAGCAGACCGCCTAAAACCATACTGGGATGGTGATAAATGAGCATTGCCATTCTGGATACAACAGTTGTCTTACATATTTTTCGCAAATATCCCCCTCTGCCCTAGCATGGTTTAAGTCATCGCAAACGTATGCGGTTGTATCTACCGGCTCCAAGTACCACTTTACACTCACAATCTCAAAGATATGACACCGATGATTGGCAACTTGGCGATAAAACCCTATTAACTATCCCAGCAGATACCCAATCCGTCTGCTAAACTGAGGGGAATTTACCTATTTATTCGATACAGCCATATTTATTCAAACTGGGGCATCATCATGAATCCGATTTACATCCTTGTAGGACCTCCCGCCGTTGGCAAAAGCACCACCAGTCGGGCATTGGCGACCCATTTCCCCAAGAGTATTCATATCCCTGTAGATGATATTCGCATGATGGTTGTATCGGGATTAATGCTCCCTAGCGCCGTTTGGAGCGATGAATTGGCGCAACAAATCACATTGGCACGCACTACCGTTGCTTTTATGGCGCTCACCTATCAGAAAGCGGGTTTTGCGGTCACGATTGATGATTTCTGGGATGTCAATCTGGCTTCAGATTACCAATCGCTCCTGCATCAAGAACAAGCACCAGTTCACAAAATCGTCTTGTATCCAACCCAAGCAAAAGCCCATCAGCGCAATCTAAAACGGTCTGGTGATAGCCCTGCCCGCCCCTATATTGATGAAGGGATTCGGATTGTGTATCAACAATTAGCGCCCGTGCTGTCACAATTGGCACAAGATGGCTGGTTGGTCGTTGATACAACGGCATTAAGTGTTGATGATGTGATTAAGCATATTCTTTCACATTGATGCCTATTTAGCCATCATGGTCTATTTTTATAACAAAAACAGCTTATGCGTGTGTCATAAGCTGTTCCTAATGCCAAAATTCAGTGGCATGTCACCCTGTCGCTTGCTTCACCAATGGCGCGACACGAGTCCCGATAAGTTCAATGGAGCGCATTAGTTGTTGATGGGTCAATCCCGCGTTATCCATTTGGAAGGTTAAGCGCGAAATCCCACCGAGTGCCTCGCTATGGCGCAAAATTTTCTCTGCCACTTCCTCTGGACTACCCACCAATAATGCACCTGTTGGTCCCACTTGTGCTTTGAATCCCTCACGGGTGATAGGCGACCAACCCCGCTCTTGCCCAATTTTATTGAACATCTCTGCATAACCGGGGAAATATTCTTCATGCGCCTGCTCTGTCGTTTCTGCGACATATCCCAACGAATGAAGCCCGACTTTCATTTCTTGTGCTGGATGACCCGCTTTTTGATAGGCTTCTCGGTATAAATTAACCAGTGGGCGAAAGCGACGTGTCTCACCGCCGATAATCGCAACCATCAGTCGTAGACCCAATACGCCTGCCCGAATAAATGAACCGGGTGTGCCGCCAACACCTAACCAAAGGGGCATGGGGTCTTGTACGGGTCTTGGATAAATTTCCTGCTGGTTCAGAGCTGGGCGAAATTGACCTTTCCATGTGACCACCTCGTTTTCACGAATTTGCATTAGGAGGTCGAGTTTTTCAGCAAATATGGCATCATAATCATTCAGTGATAAACCAAATAATGGGAAGGACTCGGTAAATGAGCCACGCCCAACCACCATCTCTGCACGCCCATTAGAAATAAGGTCTATGGTGGCAAAATTCTGAAAAGTCCGCACAGGGTCAGCCGCACTCAATACCGCCACTGCACTCGTCAGGCGGATATGCTTGGTACGCGCCGCCGCCGCCGCCAAAATAACTGCTGGTGCAGAATCTAAAAATTCTTGCCGATAATGCTCCCCAATACCAAACACATCCAATCCAACGGTATCGGCATATTCCATCCGTTCCAGCAATTCCGCCATTGCCTTCACACGGCTCTGTGGCGTGTCTTTTCCGTCAATGAGGGGGTTGCCAGCGAAACTATCAATTCCAATTTCCAACATGAAGTCCTTTTCTTATTCAATCACAATCACCAAATTTCATTATATCAGCCAATTGCTAATATCGGCATCATAGCACATACCGCTTCAGCCCCTTAAAATGGTTCTAAAATGGCTATCAGTGTGCCATCCACATCCCGCAAGCGTATATCTTCATCACTCCACGACAAAATACGCCCATCGGATAATTCTAGTGCGCCTAATATACGCTGTCTATGCGCTATAAAGAATGATATCGGTGTGCCATCACTTTCCCAAAAGTCCAGCAAGTTATCATAACCCCTAGCCCACGATAAAATGCGCCCATCTGATAATTCTGTTGCACCCAAAACCTCATATGTATGTCCTTTGAGGGTTGCTAGGGATGTGCCATCATGCTCCCACAAGCGCAGGGTTGCATCATAACCCCATGACAAAATCCGTCCGTCTGATAATTCCATTGCGCCATCAACAAAATCGGTATGCCCCAGAAAGATTGCTATCGGTCTACCATCATGCTCCCACAAGCGCAGGGTTGTATCATAACCCCATGACAGAATGTTTCCGTCTGATAATTCCATTGCACCAAAAATAGACCCTGTATGCCCGACAAGGGTCTCTAGCAGAGTGCCATCACTATCCCATAAAAGTAATTTATCATCCCAACCCCACGATAAAATGCGCCCATCGGATAATTCGATTGCATCTCTAACATAATTTGTATGCCCTACAAGGGTCGCTAGTGGCACACCATCACTTGACCACAAGCGTAGAGTCGTATCACCACCATATCCAGCCCACGACAAAATACGCCCATCGGATAATTTGATTGCACCTAATATATAACCTACACTCCCTTCAAGGGTCGCTAGTGGCATACCATCACTTGACCACAAGCGTAGAGTCGTATCATTACTCCACGACAAAATCCGTCCATCCGATAATTCGATTGCACCAAAAACATAATTTGTATGCCCTACGAGGGTCGCTAGGGGGTTGCCATCCGCATCCCATAAGTGCAGGGTATTATCATCACCCCACGACAAAATTCGTTTATTGGATAATTCCATTGCACCTATAACATTCCCTATATGCCCAACGAGGGATGCTATCGGCGTACCATCACCCGACCATAACCGCATATCACTGCCCCACGACAAAATCCGTCCATCCGATAATTCGGTTGCACCTATAACATAATATTTCTCTAGGGTCGCTATGAGTGTGCCATCACTCTGCCACAAGCGCAGAGTGCTATCATCAGAATCAGCCCACGACAAAATGTGTCCATTGGATAACTCGATTGCACCTTCCACACTTCCTATCTGCCCTTCAAGGGTCGCTAATGATGTGCCATCGCCAGCCCACAAGCGTAAAGTCGTATCATCACTCCAAGACAAAATCCGTCCATCCGATAATTCCATTGCACCTAATACAGCGTCAGTATGCCCTGTGAGGGTCGCTAATGATGTGCCATCGCCCGCCCACAGGCGTAAAGTCGTATCATCACCCCACGACAAAATCCGTCCATTTGATAATTCGATTGCGCCTATAACATTCCCTATATGCCCAACGAGGGTTGCTAGTGGCACACCATCAGCATCCCATAAGCGCATATCATTGCCCCACGACAAAATCCGTCCATCGGATAATTCGATTGCACCATGAACATAATCTATATCTCTTTCAAGGGTCGCTATCGGAACGCCATCACTTGACCACAAGCGTAATGTGGTATCACCACCCCATGACAAAATCCGTCCATCGGATAATTCGATTGCGCCATAAACCCTAGCTAAATGTCCTTCAAGGGTCACTAGGGGTAAACCATCACTTGACCACAAACGTAAAGTCGTATCATCACTCCACGACAAAATCCGTCCATTTGATAATTCGATTGCACCATCAACACCGCTTATATGTCCTTCAAGGGTCACTATGCTCACACCATCACTTGACCATAAACGCATATCACTACCCCATGACAAAATCCGCCCATCGGATAATTCTAGTGCGCCACGAATATATTCGCCTTGTAGGGTCGCTATAGGCGTACCATCACTTTCCCATAAGTGTAAAGTACCACCCTCGCTCCACGACAAAATACGCCCATCGGATAATTCTATTGCACCCAAAAGATAATAACCTGTATGCCCTCTGAGAATTGCAAGTAATATGCCATCCGCTGACCATAAATATAAATCTTCGCCAAATGATGACAAAATGCGCCCATCCGCTAATTCTACTATCACTGTCTTTATTGGAGGTTGGCTAATGTAATCGCCCTTAAAAACAGAACTTGGATTATTGGCTATATCATCATACAAGCGGGTATTTTCTGATGGAAAATGCGATACAACGGGTGTTGCATCAACACCTAATATGGGGGCAGTGATGAGTATCCCAACGACTATGTGCATGATAACGCGCACACCGATTTGAACCCATTTGTTGATGGTCTGCATGATATTCCCTTGGGGTCTATTTGGTTTTGTATAGTATAACTAAAAACTGATATAGACACAAATTGACCCTTTTATCCCAACAGATACCCCTTCAGCACCTTGCGCCGATGTTTCCAATCGGGCATGGTGGCATCCATCAGCGCATAAAATCCGCGACCATGATTCATCTCGTGCAGGTGGCATAATTCATGCACAATCACATAATCTATCAGCGCCAAATCTAAGCGCATGAGGTGTAAATTGAGTGTGACGATGCGCGTGCTACTACAACTCCCCCATCGCGCTTTGAACACCTTGATTTTCCACTCAAACGGAGGCAATGGGTGACGCTCAAAGCGCCCCAACGCCATAGCGATGCGTTCTGTGAATAAGATTTGCGCCTGTTTGCGAATCCACCCCTCTAGCACTTTTTTCACCCGTGCGCTGTCAGACGGGTCAGCGACTTGTACCACCAACCGATTATCCTCTATATGGACGGATGAACGGCGCGTGGTGGCGATGACCGCCAATTGATATTCTTGCCCCAGAAAAAAATGGCTTTCGCCAGAAATATATTGGATAGTGGGCGCAGACGGTGCTTGGGCAATTTGATGCTGTTTGGTGAGTATCCAATCGGCGCGTTTTTGCACCACACCCTCAATGATGGCGTGTGGGGTGCGAGTTGGTGCTTTGACCACCACGCGCAAATCGGGATGGATGCGAATTTCCATCGTTTTCCGTTTCGCATACACCACCTCATAGGCGATGATTTTGCCGTTATGATTTATTTTGTGTGTCATTTATTCCACCCAAATTTATCACCTGCGATGACTATCCCACAATCGTAGTGTATTATCTCTACTCCAAGACAAAATTCGCCCATCACTTAGTTCCATTTTGCCATTTATACCGCCTTCATGACCTACCAGCGTAATTAAATCTGTGCCGTCAATATCCCATACTTGCAATACATTATCATAGACATCACTTGCTAGAATCCGCCCGTCTCGTAATTCTTTTATACCAGATAAAGAATGTTTGCATCTATCAAACGTCTTTATAAAAGTGCCATCAGGTTTCCATAATCTAATTTTATCGCCTGAAGATAAGAACCTTCCATCACGTAATTCTATTAGGCTTGCTATACTCTCGTTTTGAATAAGTAATGTTCTGGCAGATATATTATCTAAATCCCAAATCCAGAAAGTGTTATCATATTGCCAAGATAAAATTCGACCATCACGTAGTTGGATTAGTCCTCCCATCATATTGATTGGTGTTGGGTGGTCAATGGTTGATAAAAGCGTGCCGTCAACATCCCATACACTAAAATTATCACAACTCCAAGATAATAATCTTCCATTATGTATCTCTTTTTTTACACCATCCTTTGGACAGTCGAAGGTTGATAGAAGCGTGCCATCAGCATTCCATACACTAAAATTATCCCCCCAAGATAACAATCTTCCATCATGTAATTTAATCACATTTTTTACACCATAGTTACGTCCTGTGAGGATTATCGTGTGTGTACCATCTTTTTCCCATAAGCGTAGGGTTTTATCATAACTCCATGAGACAATTTTTCCGTTATCCAATTCTAGTGCGCCATATATGTCATCTGTATGCCCTATAAAGGTCGCTAATGGTTTGCCGTCATGTCCCCATAAGCGTAAGGTCACATCATTACAAGTAAAATAATAATCATATGCCCATGATAATATATTGCCATCCTGCAATTCTATTGCACCCCCTACTTCATCTTCATGTCCTCTGAGAATCGCCAGTGGCAGACCGCCATTGCTCCATATTCGTAATGTCTCATCAGCACTCCATGAGAGAATGCGCCCATCGCGTAATTCTATCGCTCCCTTTACCTCTTTTTCATGCCCTGTCAAAATATTCCTACCAGCAGGAATAAGTAGGTCATAGCCGTTACTAATCGGATATAGCGAATTTTTTGGCGGAATAATGCCATCCACAAATGCCTTTATATCGGCATTTTTATCCACATGATGATATAACCGCCCCGCCAATTGGTGCGCCAATGCCGATTTATCCTTTTCCAGCACATGCGCGGATAGGCTCAACGCCAAGCGCAATAATCGCATAAATTCGGTGGGATTTTCTGCCAAAATTGTGTCACAATCGGCTATCAGGGTGTATATATCAGTGTCGTTTAGGCGTTGCTCTATGGTTTTATAATCATGAAAATTCATTATATGTATCCTATCTCGATTGAGTCATGCTCATTGTAGCATGTTCTTCATAAGCAACTCAATTCATGTTAAAATATCAAATAAGAGATATATGTGAGGATAAATTTCATGAGTGATATTACGCTCGACCAAATAATTGAATGGGCAGATACCCTTAGCCCACAAGACCAAACGCAATTGATGGCTCATTTATTAGATGTGGCAAAGAAACGCCATTTGACCTCAACCGAAAAAATGACCTTACTTAAAGCGGTACAAATTGATATAGATGTGATTGAAGAGCCGTCTATCCGCCGTGAAGATTGGTATGGTGAAGATGGTCGCTAAGGCTTTTGTAGATACGAATATTTTGCTCCGTGCCATGATTCCACAGATGAATCAACATAGCCAATGTGAATCGTTAGTTCAAAAATTGTGGGATGATGATGTTGAATTATGGATTAACCGCCAAGTCATTCGTGAATATACCGTACAGGCGACACATCCAAATAGTTTTAGCCCACCATTAACCATTACACAAATCATCACACAAATGAATACCATCACTACTTTGCTTCGAGTTGCCGATGAAACCCAAACAATCACCGCAAAATTATTTGAATTGCTCGCCAATTACCCTACTACACGCGGAAAGCAAGTCCACGATACCAATTTAGTGGCAACAATGCTTGTCTATGGAATAGATACATTAGTAACGCTTAATGAATCGGACTTTCGGCGGTTCGGCAGTCTTATCAAAATAGTAACTATCGTTTAACGAATAACCGATACACCAGCACCCATTCGCTCAGGGCATCGCGCTTGGCAATTTCTTCCACATGCACACCCGCATCGGCACAAATTTGCAAAAATTGAGGCAGATTGCCCTTGCTGGATAGCACCACTAATGCACACCCCTCTGGTGATAAATGCGCTTGGAGTCCATGCACAAAACGCGGAATGACATCCGTAGAGCGCCACGCACGGTCAAGCGGGGTTTTGGGTTCTCCATCAAAAAATGGCGGATTGAACAGGATGAGGTCGAAGTGTTGACCATCCACAGGCGCAAATAAATCCCCTTCATGCACCGTTACGGTGACATCATTTATCATGGCGTTGATGGTGGCACATTTTACCGCGTGCGGATTAATATCCACCGCCACCACCGATGAGGCAATTTTGGCACATGCCACCGCCCCAAATCCGCTACCCGTCCCCATATCCAACACACGGGTTTGTGGGGTGATGGTTGGCTTGGCATATTCGATGAGCATCGCCCCTGTGCGGAACAAAGCGGGATTAAACACCTGTGGCAAGATGAGCAAATTTATATCGCCCATGCGCTCCAACGACAAGTGGTCATAGCGATGGCGTTGGAATAATAAAAAGCGCCAATAGAGAGCGCGTGTCCAAAATTTGCGCCAAAGGCTTGTCATGTGAGGTATCCTTTTCATGGTGGGTGTATATAGAGATATTATAGATGATTATCACATGGAAAATAAGCACATGGTATCTATAGGCGACATTCTAAGATTTTTAGGGGTTGTATCATGAATATACAATATCTTTTTGCGCGATTATTAGGATACTTCATCAGTTTTTGGGCGTTGGTCGTCTTTGTGGTGATGATAAAAACACTGCAACTACGATTTGATACCATTCAGAATTTTTCCCTTATCCCAATCAGCATCGCTGTTTGCGCCTTTATATTCGCCATTGGTCAATTGCTCCTCGCCATCCGCCAAGTGAGACTATTAGTAGACAGTCACCCACCCACCACACCCTATAAAATACATGATACATTCTGGTTATATGTGTCAACAGGAACGCTATGTGCATTATCGGGTTTGATGATGGTCTCTTGTATATCCAAACTGATTCAATCGTCTTATTTTGATGCGTTCAATTCATTTTTCTTTGGAATTATTGGTTTTGGAATCGCCCAATCAGCATGGATAGCGCACCCCATTCGGGCTTATTTTGAAGCCAATTATTATCAGGTTGTCCCTATCATAGAAAAAGAGGATGAGGTTGAATTATCAAGATTAAGTTTGACGAAAATTATCAAAATGATTTGGGTTATCATGCTATTCTGTTGTATCATCCCTGTTGGTATATCTTCGCTGACTTATGCCTATGTAGAGCGTGGAGAAGATATTATATCGTTATTCATGGGATTAACAGGGATATTATCCATCATAGTATGGGGTCAAGTGTTGCATTTTTTGGTGCAAAGTGACCTTGCCATAAAGCTCATTGCCGAAGCACAGCAAAAGCCGTTCCCGCCACAATCACAATCAACCAAATGGGCAAAAACGGTTCAATTGGGGTATCGGTTGGTTATGGCATCATGTCTCATCCCACAGATAATTGATACCTTTGTAGGAGGCAGTTATATCGCTATTCAAGAAAATCCAGACTATTTAACATTGATGTTTCTTTTGCTACCATTTGCAATTTTATTCGCCATTTACACCGCATTCATGAGCATGGGGCGGATGCTCAGGCTTGCTATTCGCTTGCGAGCAAGTTTTGATGATTGACCATCCTAATTTTTATTTTGCGTCCAATAGATAGTTTCGGCAATCAGCACCAATGGCAACACGCACACCATAGAATAAAAAATGATAGGATACATATCACTTATGATATTTATGAAAGTAGGTTCTTCAAAATAGCTGATTGTAAAAGCAACCACATTAGGAATCCCTAATCCTAAAAGGGCAACACCAAATATAATGGCAGGGACTCCCTCATATAGCTTGATTTTAGGCTTCCAACTCAAATGCCAACGACGAATCACAAAACGCCGTCTTTTTAGCGTGCGGATGCCAAGAATAATTTCAAAAATTCCTGCCAATGGAAAAATGATGAGGATGGCAATATTAATAAAAATCACGGATAAAATCCTCTTTTAACCTACCCCTTGCGAAACACCATCAGCGTATGGTCATTGAGCCGATTAAACACGGGCAACCGCGCCAGCCGTTTTTCGATACGGCGCATCCATCCCCAAAAGCGCGGATATTTTGCCACCAACGGGGCGAGATACGATGGCGGTAAGACCACGCCAATCCCGACCATGCGCTCTAATCGCAATCCCGCACGGGCAAACTCTGACCGCAAGGCGCGGTGACTCGGATACCACACCCTGAGCGCCCCGCCACCACCAACATTGACCAAACGCCCACCAAAAAATCGGCGTATGGCTTGTTTGGGATGCAGATGGAGCAAGTGCCATACTATTTCAATCGGACAGGTGCGCGTCATGGTGACAATCACCGCCATGCCGTTATCGGCTAGGTGGTCATGGATGAATTTTGCCAGCAATTCCCGATTTTCCACGCAATTAATCACGCCAAAATTAGAGAATACGGCATCAAATGGCGTGTCATGGATGGGTGCGGCTGGAAGGGTGTTCAGGTCGAGTTGGCGAAATTGTACCTCACCCCCTAGCCCCCTCCCCATTTCATGGAGAGGGGGAATCGGTGAGAAAGTTGAATCTGACGGGGGAATTGTAGGGGCATGATATATCATGCCCTTGTTATCATCGGTTTTCGCCCCCTCGCCAGACTGGAGGAGGGATTTAGGGATGAGGTTAGCATTTTTCTCTCGTGCAACCGCAATCATCCCGCCAGAGGCATCTGTCGCCAAAACGGATATGCCCATATCAGCAAAATGACGGGCATCCTCACCTGTGCCACAGCCCAATTCGAGGATGGTCATCGGCGCGGTGAACGGGGTATGCACCCACACTTGTTCCCGTAGCCACTTACCAAGCAATTGGTCGGTAAACTCGGCATCATAGGCATGGGCGGTGGGGTCAAAGGCGGGTGTGCTGGTCATCAATAATTATTCAGTTTCTTCTGGTAATCCAATAAAGGCTTGTGCAACTGTCTTAAATTGCGGTTTTCCAAATAAGTCAGTATATTCAAAATGAGTCGGTTCTGGCAAAACAACAGCATTATCATATATTTTTTTTGTGCCTAAAAAAATAAGCCGTTGACGTTTTTGTGCATTGCCATAATGTGCAGAATTGAGAACACCGTAAGAGACATGATAGCCCATAGCATCCATTTCTTCTAAAATGGCATTGAGCAATTGCCCTTTATCAATCGCCTTGAGGTTAGAAACGTTTTCCATCATAAATAAGGGAGGCTCAATCTCTTTGACTATCCGCAAAAATTCAAAAATGAGTCCTCCACGCGGGTCATGTTGTCCCTTTTGCTTACCCGCTTGGCTAAATGATTGACATGGCGGACCACCATATACAAGATATATATCACGAGGAGCAATATTACAAGCAGATAGTAATGTCTCTGCGGATACATCCTGAATATTTTGCTCAAAAACGAATAGTGATTCACCAAAATAACCGCGCAATGTATCGCAACGGTCTTTTTCAATTTCGACACATGCAATTGTCTTAAAGTGGCTATTATCGGATGTACAGACATTGCGATTTGCCACTTCTAACCCGCCTGCACCACTAAATAAACTTAATGCAGGAAATTGGTTTTGGTTTGGGGTATTTTCCTTTGCAAATTTGAGTAATTGCCTAAAAATCGCCTCACCAAGTTCAATCGGCACAGCATCACCGACTTGGCGTTGCACACTGGTCAGGCTACCCTTAAATTCTAAATCATCAGGAAAACCTTGCAGACGCGCCGCTTCTCTGGGAGTAATAAAACGGTTATAGAATGGGTGAACAAATTTATTATAGATATAACCTGTCACAGTTAATGAAGGCTGGTTTGGGTCTAAGCGTATCATCCGAAGATTGGGACCGCCTTTTCGATTAGGGTCTTCTTTGACATAATATCGAAAACTCTCATGCCAAAGTTCTTCGGGTAAATCTTGCATCTTTTGACCGATTTTGAGTGCTTTTATGCGATTTAATACCGTTTCGCCCGCTTTTCGGGCTTGATGATTATAAATAGTGGTCATTATCACCTTAAAAATCGAAAATTTTTCTTAACCATTCATCATTTGTGATTGTCTGTGTTAATGCAATGATACCATCAAAAAGGTTGTATAGTGTATCAGATTGCCGATGTGTCCAGACAATATCTGCAAATTGCGATAAATAATCATCATAATGACGCACCGCATGAACATTTGAGACCAAACCCACTTTATAATCATAATTTGATGATGGCTTGCCAGCGATACTCAAATTAAATACCTGATAAATTCCCTTTTTGATGTCATCTGTCCTATCCATCCCCACACTTGTCTTACTATCTGATACTGATTCATAGCCTCCACCCTCGCCTCGTTTTACCCAATTTACAGGGCGTGGAACGGGTTGTCCACAACCATTGGTCAACCAATAAATAGGCATAAAGTTCTTTTGTGCGTAGGCTATAAAGGCTTGTTTCCAGTAGTTAAAATAATCCACAAAAAATGTTGGTTGTTCTAATAGGATTAAAAGACCCCGCATTGCCCATGTCGTATCATCATGAGCCGTTTTACGCCCCAATGAATAAAACTTATCTGGCAAGCATAAGACAACTTCTGTGTCAATTATTTTGAGTTCTAGCGGGGCATGTATGATATTTTGTGTAATACCATCGGGTGGAAATATACATAAAGGAAAAGTAATTAATGGTGAGGCTTTGATTTCACCAAAGAAAACTTTAATGGGGGAAGTTGTTTCATCAGATAAAATAATATCTATCGGCTCTTTTCCCTTTAACACACGAATGAAAAGGTTTTTATGTTTCAACCACTCTTGAATAATGCCCGCAAGCAATTTTGATGTGGTTGCACCGATAACCCCAGATTTAGGCTTATTTGCTCGATGATAAACAAAATTGCCCTTTTTAATACAATGAGGGCAAATATTGGTATAAGGATATAAGATGAGTGTTTGGTCTGCTGAACACCTTAGCCATCCATCATCACCAACTAAGCCATAATATTCTGCACTCACTAATAAATCAAAAACAGATGCCAAAGCGAGTTTATGCTCAGATGGATTGATAGTTTTCATAACAATATCCACCAAAGCCGAAATTACCTGTATTTGAAGCGGTGTAATCGAAAACAAAGTAGCTTCTGCTAATCTATCGGCTATCCATTCATCTCGACTCATACCCCCGTCTCCACTTGGTTGCGGGTGAGCCACATGCCCACACGCCCCAATTTGGCGCTGATGAATGCCTTGCTCATGCGCGTCACATCCCGATTTTGTGCCACTTTTTGTTGATGAAAGGCGACTTCGCTCACCATCCAGCGTGTGGCATGTCCATAATATGCCCGTGAATGTCTGCCCAACACGGTATGATTGCTATCTGACCCCTCTGCCCAAGATTTGGTGGCGACCACTTTATCTTCGACTTTGGCATGGAATTTTGTCCCTGCAATCGGATAGGCGACTGTCGTGAGGAAAATATCGGGGTTGGCGGCTTTGAGCGTCTCCACTGTGGCTTGCAGGTCGGATAATTCCTCGCCGTCATAGCCAAGCATGATGAACATGCCCGTTTGAATCTCATATTTTTTGAGCAAATGCACCATCTCAATCACGCGCTTCACATCGGTTTGGCGTTCCATCGCATCCAAAATGCGCTGTGAGCCACTCTCTGCCCCCACCCACAAGCGATAGCACCCCATCTCTGTAATTGTTTTCACAACCTGTTCGTTGAGCCTATCTTCACGGCTAATCGTCTCGAATGGCGTTTGCAATCCGCGTTTGGTCAATTCTTCGGAATAAGCGAATAGCCATCGGTGGTTGATGGTGAACACATCATCGGCATACCACAATAAATCGGGGTTATAAGCCTCTTTGATATGCGCCACCTCATCGGCAACCACTTGCGGGGAACGTCTGCGATGGGTATAGCCATACACGGCATGACTGCACCAATTACATTTATACGGGCATCCGCGTGCGGTGATGAGCGATACTGCCCCTTTGCCGTGATGCGTGCGCCATGTATCCACATATTGGGGGATGTTAATCGCGCCTCTATCGGGCATAGGCAGAATATTCAAATCGGCAATTTGGGCGCGAGGGAACGTTTTGACCAATTCGCCATCTTGCCGATAGACCACCCCATGAATTTCGGTCATATCGCGCACGCCATATTTGGTCAAATGCGGAATCAGTTCTGCGGTGGTGATTTCCCCTTCCCCAATGACCACCACATCCGCACCATAATCCAGATAATTTTCTGGATAATTCGCAGGGTCAGGTCCGCCCATGATGACAATCGCCCCCGCCGCTTTCATCACGGGGAGCAATTTGATAATATGCCTGCGCGTCATCATATTGGCATATATGCCGATGATAGACGGGCGCTTTTCGGTCACATAAGCACTAAAATCGGCGGGGGTGCTAAAGGTGGTATCATATACATCCACCGCGAAGCCTTGTTGTTTTAGATACGCCGATATAGATAAAATCCCCAACGGCGGATAGGGGCGCATGACCTTTTTTTCGTGTTCATCTTCTACAATAAAATACCCATGTGTCAATAAAATATCCATATCCCATCCTCATCCCATTTGCATCACACTATCACGATTACTATTTGTGTTTTTTGCGTTTCATCAATTTTTTTATATCGTTCCCGCGCATTTCTGCCATCACATTTTTGCGTGCCTCTAAAATAATGCGATTATCGGGTTCTATGGCGAGCGCACGGTCAATATCGGCAAGTGCCTTAGCATAGGCGTTATTTCCCAAATGAAAAAATGCCCGTATCATATAACTATCAATCATATCGGGATATTGAGTGACCAGCGCGTCATATTCTGCGAGGGCGCGAGCATCATCGCCTTGTGCGCTAAATACCCGCGCCCGCAAATCATAATTATCGAGGTCGGTCGGTTCAAGGCGAATGGCTTCGTCATAATCTGCCAATGCCTTGTCATATTCTTTGAGGTTCGCATAGGCTTCGCCGCGTGTAGAATAAACAAGCATATCTTTATAGCCCAATTCAATGGCTTTATTACAATCTGCCACACAATCTGCAAACTGGTTTTTATCAAAATAGATACCAGCGCGGACATGATAACCATTACCATCTTGGGGAGCGAGGCGGATGGCTGTATTTGTATCTGCGAGGGCGTGCTTAAAATCGTTCAACGCCGTATAGCAAACCGCCCGTGATAAATAAGCATCTGTATTGTGTACATCGAGCCGAATAATACTCGACCAATCTGCGAGGGCGAGTTTGAATTGGTTAACCATCATAAACACATTACCACGTTGCCCATAATAATTCACTTCTTCTGGTGCAAGCGAAATCGCCATCGTCAAATCCATCACTGTGCGCTCTACTTCACCCAATGATAAAAATGTCATCGCCCGTAGCGAATACACTTCTGGTTCATCGGGCGCTTCTAATAAAATTTGCGTCAACAATTTTTCGGCTTTTTCAAATTGTTCTGATGTGTAGGCTTGACGTGCTTGTACTAATTTTTTCTCGATGTTCATGTTCTATATCCTATCCATCCCGCCGATAAAACTAACCGATAGTTTCTACAGGTCGTGCATGAGCCAATTCACCATGCCCTACACGTCGAATTTGCGAATATAAGACAGGCACAACGGCGTATGTTTCGCCATCCAACGTAAAAAATTCAAGTGTGTATTCTTCGCCATCGCTGGTAATATCCACCACTGTACCAATATCACCACTTTTTAGCCGATACTGCGGTAAATCTATTGTGATTGCGACTCGCTCATATTCTTTTATCATGGCTATTATCCCTTCAACTTTTATTTTAATGGATAGGCAGTAATTAGGCGCGGTATGGTACTTTCATATTCTAATGCCCAAACAGTCCTGATATTAGGACTTTTACCTATTGGTGTTTCGATGCTACCTTCTATGACATAATGAATACCCCGTGTGGTCTGCAATGTATCGGTAACATCATATTGTGCATGTGCTAACAAAATATCTCGCAATATCTCCCACTTATCCAGTGAAAATCCCATCATCAAAAAGAATGTTGCTTTGCTTTTTCCATCTTTATGGTCAAGGTTCAACAAATATTCAGTAACTTTTGATGAATGTACCATCGCATTTTCATGATATGGCAATTTCATCATCGTACCAATCTTCGCGCCGATTCGATATATCGTTACTAATCGGCGTGGTATCTATCAATTCATCAAAATGCTTTTTCCACGCGCTTTTATCATCGTCTATAGGTAATAAATGCAGTAAATAATCGGTCAATTGCATTTGTTCATCTGGCGAAAGTTGCTCAACCAAATGAATAACCACATCATAAATAGTTTTCATCATTTTACCCTTTCTTATCCTATCCATCCTGCGGGGTTGGCACAGATGCGCTGGCGTAATCCATCCCGCCCATAATGCCTTTGATACCCACATGCGGGGCGCTCTCTAATGATTTGAGTTTACGCCGTGCCAATGGCAGGGTCGCCACATGATATACCATCGCCACTACATCGCGCACCGAGAGCGGTTTTTCATCCATGAGGTGCGTTTTGGGTGCTTTTCCTGTCAATTTACGCCATGTTTTACGTGACCGAAATTCTTTGTGGAGCGTGATATGCAATTGGCGATAAAAAGCCGTGCTAAACGGACCCGCATACAACATCGCCAAATCATCAGAATGTTGCCAGTGGTCTTGTGCGCCCAATTGGTCTTTGACGCGCTCATAAAAAGATGTCCCTGGGAGCGGATAGCTCACCGACATGCCCACATCATCGGGCATACACTCGCGCACTAAATCCAGTGTCATATCGAGTTCTTCGCGGGTCTCGCTCGGATACCCAAATTGCAAGAAAAATGCCACCCCCACACCCACCGCTTGTAATCGGCTTGCCGCCTCGCGGATTTGGGCAATCGTTGTGCCTTTTTCCATCGCATCCAAAACACGCTGTGAGCCACTTTCCGCGCCAATCCACACCACTTCACATCCCGCCCGCGCCAGCCCGTTAATCGTTTCGCCACGCACCAATAAATCGGCACGACTCAGGCATTTGAACGGCATTTTTAACCCCTCTGCCGTCAATAAATCGGCAAAGATCTCTATCCAATTGGGCTTTAGCCCCATGATGTCATCGGCAAACCAGATATGATTTACGCCATATTGCTCGTGCAAGTGCTTCATCTGATTCACAATCGTTTGGGGGCTATGCACATTATAGCGTTGCCCCCAAATCGGCTTGGCACACCAATTACAATGATAGGGACATCCGCGCGTTGTGACCAAATTCATCGAAAAATAGCCGTGACGTGCCTGCCACACTTCCTTATATTGGGCGATATTGAGCAAGTCCCACGCGGGCATGGGCAATTTATCTATATCGCGCATGGCAGGTCGGCGGGTTGGCAACAGCGTTTTGGATGATTGCACCCCTAATATGGCTTCTGGGGAGGCATCCGATTTTCCAGATAGGCTCGCCATGAGTTCTATGAGCGATTCTTCGCCCTCACCCAACAGGACATAATCTGCCCCACCCCCCAGAAAAATTTCGGGGTGGTCGGTGGCATCTGACCCACACACAATCACGGTACAATTCCGTTTTTTCGCCATATCAATCATGGTGAGGGCGGCTTGTCGCATCCGTCCCAAGCACATTTTTGACAGATAATTAAAATTATCCTCATAGATAATGGCGACTTGTGGCAGATTTTTTTCCAGTGATTGTTCCCATTCCGATTCCGATTGTGCCAGCATCGCATCAAATAATGCCACCTCATAGCCTTGTTCGCGCAAGGCAGAGGCGGCATACAATGTGCCAAGTGGCGGATACGGTTTCATGGCGGCATAGAGTTTTGGGTCAAATATCAGGTAGTAGGATTGTCCAAAGAGTAACTTCATAACGATACAGTCTCTTTCAAATAGGTGAGTATCACCCGATTTTCGGGAATACCCCGCGCCAATAACGCATCTACCAATAACTTATCATTCAAGTCGAGGTCAATATAAATCATTTCATCGGCTACCCGCGCCACCAATACCGCCCCAACGACCTGTTTACCTCGTATGAGGGCAATATCAATCACCGCATAAAGGGTTTCATCTTCGCTAATGGTCAAATAACTATAGGCATTTAGCCCATGTTTGGCATATTGGCTCATCTCTTGTTTGAGAATTTGCTTCAGAGTGGCGGTATCCATCCTATAATTTCCTCTTTTTGATGATTATAAACCATAATTTGAATCTGGGTCGCTTCTACTGATTGTTGCCCCAATGGATGTAAAATAATTTCTTTATAGGCATGTTCGGGCATAGCGATATACAGGGGTGTTTTATCATCTAAATAATCAAGTGCGGCACGATACACCACATATTGTCCTATCATTTCCATCAGTTCATGCACCATCGAATTGAGCATGTTTTTCACTTCGACCAAGACAACAATCTGGCGGGTTTGATGTTGTGCCTTAATATCAATGAATAATCGCCGTCTATCTAAAGCAGACGTACCAATAGATAGGTAATGTTGCTCATCCAAAATTTTCCACCCTGCTTTGATGAGCGCCCGCACAACCATATCATGATTGATGTCTTTATTTGGCATAATGACTATTCCACAGTAGCATAGTAGTAGGATTGCCCAAAGAGTAACTTCATGCGGTTGCCTTTTGTAAGATTGGGTTATTTATCCCCTCATTATAGCTAATTTTGCGGGGTTGTGGAAATAGCCACCAGATTTCTCATATAGCTGACAGATTTATAGACGGTTTTCCAAAGATAAAATTTAATAATTTAGACCCCATATTATGCTATAATCGCGTTCATATTCATCAAATCATAACGAGGTGCAAATAAACAAACGATGACAGGTGGTATTAAGGTCGAATTACGGCATGTAATCAAAGAATTTCCCGCAGGGCGCTATGAAACCCCTGTGCGGGCAGTGGATGATGTCTCACTCACCATTTATGACGGCGAATTTTTTGCCCTGCTGGGTCCCAGTGGGTGTGGCAAAACAACCACACTCCGCATGATAGCGGGATTTGAAAAACCATCCTCTGGCGAAATTGTGATAGATGGCACACCCATGCAAGATATCCCCCCCTTTCATCGCCCTGTGAACACCGTTTTTCAGGATTACGCGCTATTCCCACACATGACCATCCTCCAAAATGTGATGTTCGGCTTGCAGATGGAAAATATCGGCAAAAGAGAGGCGCAAATCCGCGCCCAAGAAGCCCTAGAACTGGTGCAATTGCCAAAAGTGGGCAACCGCAAACCGCGTGAAATCTCGGGCGGGCAACAGCAACGGGTCGCATTGGCACGCGCCTTGGTCAAAAAACCGCGTGTGCTGTTATTGGATGAACCACTGGGCGCACTCGACCTCAAATTACGCCGTGAAATGCAAATTGAACTCAAGACCATGCAACAACAACTCGGCATCACCTTTATTTTTGTCACCCACGACCAAGAAGAAGCCATGACGATGGCAAATCGCATCGCGGTGATGAGTGGCGGACGGGTGCTACAAGTGGGCAGACCCGATGAAATTTATGAGACACCCGCTACGCGCTTTGTCGCAGATTTTATCGGCGAAAATAATTTTATGGCGGGAAAATTTGTCTCGGCTGATGGCGATACCAGCACCGTGACATTAGGGCGTGAGACACGGGTCATCACCAGCCTGCCCCATCAAGAGACTGCACCATCAGAAGAGGTGATGGTGGCAATCCGCCCAGAACGCATCGCCCTGCGTGATTTATCTGACCCATTAACCGATGTCGCTCCCGATATAAACGCCCTACGCGGGCAAATTAGCCAAGTTTTTTATATCGGCACAGACACACGCTATGCGATCCATTTAGAAACAGGCGATGATATTGCGGTACGGATGCAAAATAGTTCTGCAGAGAGCGCGTTTAGTTTTCGGCAAGGACAAGCGGTGCATGTGCTATTTCATCCCTATAATGCCCGTATATTAATGAAGGACGAGCAATAATGCCCATTACTGTGCAATTTATGGAAGAAGAACGCGCCCTATTAGTCACACTGGTTGACCCATGGACAAAAATTGAATTGGAACGGGCTTTCAAAGAAGACCAGATGTATCGTGATTTATTTGCAGAAGCACATCCGGGCATCGCAATTGATATGATATGTGATGTTAAAAATGGCAACAAAACCTATAGCAATGTTTTGTATGGGCGTAAGAGTCCCAGTTTTAGCCATATCACCAAAGGGTTAGCGATTGCTGTCGGCGCATCTCCCCTCGTCCAACGCCTGATGAGTGTCGTGATTGGGACTGTTCAACGCAAGCGCACCCTCTATTTTGCCGATACGATAGAAGAAGCACTTACTATCATCCACAAAAAGCGCGAAATATAGCTTATATCAATCACTATCATCAAATTCTAATCCTCTCAATAGAGGATTTTTTTGTTTATCACCTACAATAATGTTATAATATTGTTTATAGATGGTTTGATTTGTTATTCAGGGGGTACTAAAATGAATTATATTGTTAAATGGGTCATTGAAAATGAAGTTGCAATGTTTACACAATATACAGATTTAAGCCTTGAGGCGGGTGGGGAGATGATACGCGAGATTAGCCAACTGCTAGATACATCGCCTAAAGCAAAAATCCCCATCATCGTAGATGCAACGCGCATCACCGCCAGAATGCACAATATATTCGATTCCATCAAAATGTTCAGAAAAATGCGCTCAGAAAAATGGGGTTTTACCATCGTGATAGGCGATAAGGGCATCACCAAGCTCATCGCACAAACTGTTTTACAAATCGCACGGGTCGAAGTCCGTTTTGCCAAAGATATGACAGAAGCACTCGATATTTTATACCGTATCGAGCCAAGTTTGCCTCGTGTCACACTAGAAGAAATAGCTAAATAAATCATAAATAGATAGGGCGGACACACGAGGCTAACGCCTTGTAGAAATGCGATTAATCACGTCCCTACAGCCAGTACACCCTCAAAAATAAGGAGAATTGTACTGGCTAACTAGCATAGAGTGTGTATTAGCCATAAATCAAAATTTTTTGATTATAAAATATCTTTTGACCCTAATCTGAAATGCCTCATCACAGGATAACCTTTTATGATTAAGCGGGTTATCTGCTATAATGACACTTTACAAAATAGCACCGATTGAGGACACCCCCATGACTTATTTTTGGCGGGGCGATGCCAAGCATATCGCCCAAGATGAAGCGGGCATCAAAGCCTGTTTGACTGCGGTTGACCAACCCTGTTATGTACTCGATGTAGACGGATTTATCGGCTTCACCAACGCGGGTGAGATGAGTACGGGTAGCGGGACATATCCCATCCTCGCCTTCACCCCACCCACCCCGCCTAGTAGCTTGGGGTCTGCCGTTTTTCGTCATGTGTATGGCGTAAAATATGCGTATATGGCGGGTGCCATGGCAAACGGCATCGCCTCTGCCGATATGGTCATCGCATTGGGACGGGCAGGCATGTTGGCATCGTTTGGCGCGGCGGGACTAGTGCCACAGCGTATCGAAGAAGCCATCGCCAAAATTCAGGGCGCATTACCCAATCAGCCCTATGCCTTTAACCTCATCCATAGCCCTAGCGAAATGGCAATCGAACAACGGGCGGTGGAACTCTTTTTACGCCACAATATCACCACTGTCGAAGCATCGGCATTTTTAGAAGTCACCCCCACCATCACCTATTACCGCGTGGCGGGATTATCACAAGCCCCTGATGGCACAATCATCCCCAAAAATCGCGTCATTGCCAAAATATCGCGCAAAGAGGTCGCAGAGGGGTTTATGTCTCCCCCACCCGCCAATTTTGTGGCAGATTTACTCGCACAAGGCAAAATATCCCCCCAACAAGCAGAATGGGCAACGCATATCCCGATGGCGGATGATGTGACGTGTGAGGCGGATAGCGGTGGTCATACGGATAACCGCCCTCTATCGGCACTCGTCCCCGTGATTTTAGAATTGCGCGACCAGCTACAGGCACAATTCGGATTTGCGACCCCGGTGCGCGTGGGCGCTGGTGGTGGCATCGGCACACCATCCGCCGTATTAGGCACGTATATGATGGGCGCGGCGTATGTGGTCACTGGCTCGGTGAATCAGAGTTGCATCGAAGCGGGTGCATCTGACCACACCAAAAAATTATTGGCACAAGCCGATATGACCGATGTGATGATGGCTCCCGCCGCCGATATGTTCGAGATGGGGGTCAAATTGCAGGTGCTGAAAAAAGGCACATTATTCCCCTTACGGGCGCAAAAATTATATGACCTGTATCGGGAATATCCGAGCATCGAAGCCATCCCCGCCGATGAACGGGTCAAAATAGAAAAGACCGTTTTCCGTCGGAATATGGATGATGTGTGGGCGGATACCGTCGCCTATTTTGAAGCCCGTGACCCCGAACAAATCCACCGCGCCAATGCCAACCCCAAAGCGAAGATGGCACTCATTTTTCGCTGGTATTTGGGATTATCCTCACGCTGGTCAAATACGGGCGAGGTGGGACGTGAGATGGATTATCAAATTTGGTGCGGACCTGCGATGGGCGCATTCAATGAATGGGTGCGCGGGACATCGCTGGAGCATCCGCAAAATCGGCGTGTGGCGGATGTCGCCGAACACCTGATGTTAGGCGCGGGGATTAGCTATCGGCTCAATCAATTGCGCGTGCAGGGTGTGGATTTGCCCAGCGAATTTTTGACCTACCGCCCGAAATAGGGATTTGATGGTATTAGGGGCATGATACAAGGCGCGTCCCTAATACTATCGCATTTATCAATAATTTGCTCCGACATAGGTTCAAAACCTATGTCTATTCGATTTTGAAGTCCACTAAAGGGACTGGGTTGCCTGATTTTTTCCGCAAAATAAGCATTAAACCCATCTGTTCGGGGAATTGTAGGGGCGGTACTAGCGCCAACAGGCGCGTATGTCCGCCCTATATAGTTAATATCATGGTTTTTTAGGGGCTATCCAATTCCCATCATTATCATAATTAGGTGAACGATTATGACCAGCCATATTATATAACTCATCAAAAAGCGGTCTTAATGCTACCCCATAATTGTCTGTGAACTGCTCCAGCACAATATCATCTAGGAGGACTTGGTTATCCTCAAATGTATAGATTTTATTGTACATTTCTAACGTCGAAATCTGATAATCATTAGCATAATCCAGAGGATGAGCACGATAATCCACCGTATCCAATAGGCTCACCATCACAATAAATGGTGGATTGACATAAAGGTTTTGGAAAATAGTGGATGCTTGCTCCACAAAGTGAAGAAGCTTGGCTTCAATTCTGTATAGCCCTACGAACTTATATTCTCCTTTATAGAAGTAGAAAACAGTTTCAATAATACCAGTCCGAAAGATATGTGTATAACCATACAATGGATCATAAGGCGAATCTGAGGTAATCTCAGAAGCAAACCCACGTTGATTATGTTTGCCTTCATAAAACCCCAAAGAACGCGCCCATTGGGGAATATTGGAAATATCCCTAATATTCCCTAAATAAGATAAATCTATCCGTTGCCCCAAACCCAAAGCTGAAAATGGGATGACATGCAAGGCAACCTTAAACCCTTCTGGAACAGGATATGGGGTTTTGCCCTCTGAAATACGAGCTATCCGTTCTACACGAATTTGGTTGGCTTTTTCGATGAAGGTAGCTGATAAATTGAAAGCACGTCTCAATTCTTCCACAGTCATATCTCCATTTCCATTTGAACGTCTAATGGTAAAGCGTTTTGGGTCAATTTCTGAACGATGCGGTTGATATACACTACGCGGGATTCTAATAACAAGTGCAAATCCCTTTTGAGAATCACTGAGTTGAATATCTATGACTTCTGGATAAATACTCGGTTCAGTATTGCTACTAATTGTCTGTTTTAACCTAGATTTTTCGGCATCGGGATTGATTTGCCCTAGTCCGCATAAATCATCGGCATAACCATTTTTTTCATCCATTCCACAGACGATAATGCCACCATCAGCATTTGCAAATGCAGTTACATCTTCACAAAGTGAGCGTTGCCATTTGGGATTTTGGGAATTATAAGCATCCTTCTTGAAATCTATATATTGCCCCTCACTTGTTGTTCCAATCAAACTAAGCAAATCTTGTTCGGTGATTTCGGTCTTATAAAGTAGTTCTAAAGTCATTCAGAGCGCCTTCGTATAAACATTTGAACTGGAAAAATATTGCTACTAAGCAATATGAAGCCATCAACATGCCCATTATTTCCCCTTGCGTGCCACCACCCACCACACCCGATGAAACACCTCTAGCGGATTTTGTGGGAATTTTTCTGCCAGTAACCCCTCAAATTCGTGGTCAAATGCCCCTATTTCCTCAACCGAGAGTCGCGCGCCAATTCC
>JANRKU010000151.1:0-41564 GCA_033763335.1 bacterium | reverse complement strand
GGTGTCTAAATACCAGTAGCCTGTAACATCAATATGCGCTTCCCAATCGCTTGGGCGTGGCAAAACATGATTGCTATACCCATATAATGTAGGCACTTTTTCACGATTCATCCGTCTAAAATGTCCAAAAAATGAGCCTTTTGGCATGTTGAGAGTTTTGCGCGTGGCGACATCGGCGGTACGGGTGGTTTGCCAAATCATCTGGCGGGTGGCATGAAATGAAAACCGATTTAAGAGTTGCCCCAATGGTAAGGTCGGTGTGAGTGGGCTGGCAAATTCACGGGTTGGGCTAAATGGGAACACATAGGCTTGAATAACGGGAATATTGAGCTTTTGTGCAATAGAAAATGTGCCACCCATACCACCCGCCCCTGTGATGATGAGGTCTGTTCCTTCTAGTAAGGGAGGCAGTGTTTTGGCTAAATGCTCTGCTTGTTTCTTCACTTCTTTTTGCATGTGCGACAAAATCACCAAAAAATTGCCACGCTCGGTTGTTTTGCGCCATTCATCACTTTGTAAAATGGCTTCTACACTCTTGCCAGTAGAGCAAAATTGTAATCCTGCCCCTGTGACCAACCCCTCAAAATCATCGGTGGTTAATACGCGCACATCATACCCCGCCCGTTGTAACCCACCGCCCAATGCCACATAGGGCTGAACATCTCCGCGACTTCCACCCGCCACAATCGAAATTTTCATGCTAATAAGTCTCCTAATCCATCTAACAACAAATTGGTCAAAAAGTCGGGTAATTCATCCCATTTTTGGGTGATGATGGGGTCATTCATGATATTTTGCATGATGAGTCCCATGACCATCCCCGAAATAGCGCGGATAGTGAGGCTAATCTGCGCTGGTGGAATATTATTTCGCGCCCCTAATTGCGAAAAATAGCCTTCTGCGAGGCTGAGTGTGGGTTCAAGAATTTGTTGATAGTACAGCACGCGCAATTCTTCATTCACCATCATCTCTGAAATGATGACCTGAAATAGAGGAAATTTGCCATCTCTGAATGTCATCAGGGAATGGCTTAGAAAGGTTTTGATGAACAAGCGGGGTTCAATGTCATCTATAGTGGGCAAGACAATGCCTTCTACAGTAGATGCCCTCATGCGGTCAAAAATGCCGATTAAGAGCGCCGATTTATTTTTGAAATAGTTATAAATCGTGCCATCGGCAATGCCCGCCACTTTTGCGATGTCTTTGATGGTGGTGGGGTGAAATCCTTTTTCTGCGAAAACGGTGGCGGCGGCATCCAAAATTTGGTTGCGCCGTGCTTCGATGATTTGTGCTTGTATGGCATCGGTCATAGTCGTTTGGCTTCTCTGAATGACTATTCAGTAAAATGAATGAACATTCATTCATTTTATAACCAAACAACAAAATTTGTCAAGTCGGTGATAAATTGTGGCTAACATGCGAGGCTAACGCCTCTAGTACAGCCATTACAACCTCAAAAACTAGGTTTTTGTGTAAGGGCGGACTAGCAAAGCGTATGTCCGCCCCAAACCCCAAATTGAGTTTTAGCTTAATTCCACCGTCCAAGCATCGCGCCAGTCGTATTTTTCGTGCATTTTTATATTCACAGCTTCCAAAATATCGGGGGCATTCTCTGATGTGATGGTACGTGCAACCGCATTCCGATGTGGCACAAGTGCATTTTTATCATCACGAGTACCAACACTAAATTGCACCTGTGGATTTTTGTGCAAATTTTGTACCCAATGTGATTTATCGCCATGCTCACTCATCAGATAATAATTGCCATTATGCTCTACATACCAAATTTCGATGGTGTGCGGATTCCCCGATTTATGCCCAATGGTGGTCAAATACAAAAATGTCTCTGCCATTGCTTTATATCCCTATTTACTGAGTCATGATATTTTTATTATAGCTTCAAAATAGGGTATTGAGTGTTGCTTGACAAAATTCTAAATTCACCTATGCTTCTGATTCGATATGTATCGAATCAGAGGTATTTTTATGGATAGCAAACAACAACTCTATTTATTGTTTATGCTCAAAGCCCTAGCGGATGAAAATCGGTTGGCAATGGCGCGAATGATGGCAAATCAAGAACGGACTGTGACCGAAATGGCACAGTTAACAGGGTTATCTGAACCAACAGTGTCGCATCATGTGAGTAAATTGCATACGGCGGGATTTTTGACCTTGCGTATGGCGGGGAATCAACGCTTTTATATGCTCAAACCCGAACAATTAGACGCATTAAAAATGTTTATCACCCAATTGACAGAGCCTATGAAAGACCCAGAGACGATTCTCTCAGAAAATGGATGGATTGAGGCGTTGAATTGGGATGAAGAAGATAAAAAAGTGTTGCGTGATTCCACGCGCAATGGGGAATTGATTCAATTGCCAACCAAAGAGAAAAAATGGCTAGTCATCCTGCGTTGGTTAGCGACAAAATTTGAGGCAGGCGTGTATTATACCGAGCAACAAGTCAATACCATCATTAAAGAGGCGCATCCCGATTATGCCACGATTCGGCGGAATTTGGTCGAATATGGCTTTATGCGCCGTGAGCGGGGTGGCGGAAATTATTGGCTCGTCCCAGAAGATGAATCTATCACCTAAGTAAATTGATGACTTGACAAAATTTTCTAATTCGATATACTTCAAATTAGATGTTTATCAAATTATGTAGGTGCGTTATGGATAGTAAAGAACAACTCTATTTTATTTCGATGATTCGGGCTATTGGTGATGAAAATCGCTTGGCGATGTTACGCATCATGGCACAGAAAGCCAAAACCATACCTCAGATGGCACAAGAACTGGATTTGCCAGAAGCAGTGGTCGGGCAACATGTGACACAATTACATGCCAACGGATTTTTGCGCTTGCAGATGTTGGACAACCAACGGCTTTATAGCTTCCAATCCCAACCAATCAAAACCCTGCAAGCCTATATTGGTAAATTAGGCGAGCCACTCACCCAATCAGAAAAACCTGTTTCTGATAATGCGTGGATTGAGGCACTCGATTGTAGCGCCGATGACAAGAAAATTTTGATAGCCTATACATTTAATGGGAAGCTCATTGATTTTCCTGTAAAGGACAAACAGTGGTTTGTGATTTTACGGTGGTTAGCGAGTAAATTTGAGGTCGGTGTGCGGTATAGTGAGAAGCAAGTCAATGCGATTATCACAGAAATAAACGCCGATTATGCTACCCTTCGGCGTTCTTTAGTCGAATTTGGGTTTATGAGTCGGGAACGTGGTGGGGGAGAGTATTGGCTCACCCCAAAAGATGAGCCACACCTCGAATCATGATTGAATTTATGACCAGATGCCTACTACTTGGCGCAATATACCAAATTCGCCAATATGATAGGCATTATGGTCTGCTACCACCAAAATTTCGCGCAAGATGGTATGTCCATCATACCCATGTGGGATGGGTGCGAATAAATCGGTTTGTGGGTTATTGACCAGTGCGACCAATTCTGCGAGGTCATCTTGAAATTGTTTGATGGTGTTTTTCCACCCCGCTTCATCTGTTATCACATCATGCGGTTGCCACAAATCATCTGGAAATTTGAGATGTTTGTAATTGGCATTACGGCAATAATCCAAAATATCCCATTGGCAAATGCGTAAATGCTCCAATAAATGCCAAAAAGTGTATTCGACACCTGTTGGGCGGGTGTTGATGTGTGCCATCGGAAAATTGTTGATGGCATCCTCAAAGCCCATGTGTGCTTGTTGTTTGGTCAGTAGATTGACCAGTTGTTGGCGGATGTGTTGGTCAAACATTAGCTTCTTTTTGGTCTACGGTTACTTTAACCCGACGGCTTTTTAGCCACCGATATGCCATCATCGCCATCATTAAACGGCTGATTAGTTTTTTTATGTTGATAGATGGTTTCTTTTCGTCTTTCATCCGAAACTCCTTTATATAGTTGCGCTATTGGTATGTTCACTTAAAGTATAACATCATTTTTAGCGCAAATATGCAACAAATGAAAATTATCATACTTTAGGATTAGTCGGTGCTATCCCCATCCCAAGAGGGAAATGGGTCTTGATACCGCGCCCAACGGCGGATACCTTGCTTCATCTCGGCATCGGTGAGCAAGCAGGCATCTAACGCGCTACGGAGGGTTTTTTCGTCAAATTCGATGCCAATAAACACCAATTCTTGCCGTCTATCACCAAATTCACCGACCATCTGCGATTTTAGCTCATCACGCATATCATCTGGATAGTCATCTTCTGGCACATCTGCCCACCATGACCCCGCAGGGTCTAGGGTGAGGATAAGACCTGCCTGTGACCACATCCCCGCCATATCATGACGATTTGCCAGCCAACAGATGCCCTTAGACCGAATGACCCCCTCTAACATATTATCTTCTGTAATCGCATGATAGAGCCGCTTGGGATGAAAGGGGCGGCGTTGGCGATAAGCAAAATGATGGATGCCATATTCTTGTGCATGGTCATGTGGATGCTCGTGGTCGTGGTCGTGTTCATCTTCCGACAGCCACCCATCAAAACTAGCCGCTTCATCAAAATCAAACCGCCCTGTGTTCATAATTTCAGTCAAAGGGACGATGCCGTGATGGGTGCGGATGAGTTTTGCGCGGGGATTCATGCGTTTTAATAAGGCTTCTACGCGGAATAAGTCATCGGCAATGACCAAATCGGTCTTATTCACCACAATCACATCGGCAAATTCGATTTGGTCTACCAATAAATGCACAATAGACCGCTCATCCTCATCATTATTGCCCATATTTCTATCGGCAACGGTATCGAGTGTGGTCAATTCTTTGAGGATATTTTTGGCATCTACCACCGTCACCATTGTATCTAAACGAGCGACATCGGCGAGGCTTGCCCCGTCGTCATCCAATGGAAATGTGAATGTTTCGGCGATGGGTAGGGGTTCTGCGATGCCTGTGGATTCGATGAGCAGATAATCGAATCTGCCTTCTTTGGCGAGTTTGGTAATTTCGACCAGCAGGTCATCGCGCAGGGTGCAACAAATACAGCCATTAGATAATTCGACCAGTCGCTCATTGGTACGGCTGAGGTTGGCATTGCCATCACGGACAAGTTGTGCGTCTATGTTGATTTCGCTCAAATCGTTCACAATAACCGCCACTTTCATCCCTTCACGGTTATTGAGGATATGATTGAGTAAGGTGGTTTTTCCCGCCCCAAGAAAACCCGATAGGACGGTGACAGGGAGTTTTTGCATATATGCACTTCCTTATAATATGTCAATTTGTGAATAAACTAGAATGAACGGCGCATCCATTCAGTTCTATCGGCTATATCAGATTCATTTTCATCCACGATACACCCCTCCAATTGGGCGCGGAGTGTATCGCTATGAATGCCACCGAATGAGCTAATCATGACGATTTGTGTGCGCGGCACATCTGCACCCCATTCGCCCGCAATGGTCAAACTGGCACGCTTACCCACCATTTGTAATACAACCAGCCGATTGGGTACATCTGCCAAATAAATAACCCCTTTTGCCCGATAAATGGTTGTGGGCAGTTCCTCAAACATCTCGCGCAATTTTTGGAGCGATAAGGCTTTATCGGTTGCCCAACTCCATGTGCTAAACACGGTGCTATGGTCATGGGTGTGTTCGTGGTCATCATGCTCATCGCCATCATGGTGATGTTCTTCATCAACATCATGCACATGTACATCTTTTTCGGTGCGTTCTGCCACTTTTTCTGGGGCATATTTTCCGACACCCAACACCAATTCTAGCGGGACTTTGCCATATGTGACCTCCAAAATACGCGCATCTGGGGAGATGTTGCGGATGGTATTGCGAATCGTGGTGAGTTCATCCACAGAGACCAAATCCACTTTGTTTAGCACGATAATATCTGCTACCGCAATTTGATTGATAGCTAGTTCTTGATTATCTTCTTTTAGGTCAAGCAATTGCTCCCCATCTACCACTGTCAAAATGCTATCTAGCCGAATAACAGGTTTGACCTCTGGCATGAGGAAGGTATTGGCAACCGCAACCGGGTCAGATACCCCACTGGTTTCGATAATCAGATATTCGGGCGGGTCGGCTCGGCGCACAAGTTTGACCACTTCTTGGAGCAAATCACCCCGAATGGTACAACAGATGCACCCATTCGATAAACTGACGGTTTCGCCCTCAATGCCGACCACCAATTGTGAATCTATGTTGATAGAGCCAAAATCGTTGACCAGCACCGCAATTTTGAGTCCGTGATTGCCATGTAGGAGGTGATTGAGTAGGGTGGTTTTGCCTGCGCCCAAAAATCCGCTAATAATGGTCAAGGGAATAGGGAAGGGGTCTATTTTTTTCATGAGATTATTTTCCTTCTACTAGGTGATTATTTTCTAAATGATACGTTGTATCAATTGAAATCACAAGGCTAAAAAACAACTAATCTACATGGCACTTTTTGTCTGATATAGTGAATAAAACATATTTTGCAAAGGAGAAAAATTCATGGCTATACAGACATTATCCACTATTGTAGATGATTTTATTGCAGGGGCGCATAGCGATGTGTGGTGTAATTTTGCCACGCTCGACACGCACAATCGGCTTCGCTCGCGGGTGTTGCATCCAATCTGGGAAAAGACCGCCGATGGGGTGGTGGGGTGGATTGCCACAGGGCGTACATCGCTCAAAGCCAAACATTTGGCAAATAACCCACATGCCAGCTTATGCTATATGAAAAATCCACTCAAACCGATTTATGTGGAGTGTAAAACGGCATGGGTAGAGGATATGGCACAGAAAAAACGGATATGGGAACTTTTGGCACACACGCCACAGCCACTCGGCTATGACCCTGCGCCATTTTTTGGAGATTATAACAGCCCCAATTATGGCTTATTACAACTTATTCCATGGCGGATTGAATTGGGTGATTTATTTGGTGAAGCACGTTTTTGGAAGGCATAATAAGCCTAATGGCTGATGATTTCTGCCAATCTGCCGACAAAGGTTTGGGGATGGATGGGTTTTGGAAAATAGCCATCAAACCCTGCTTGTAGGGCATCTTCCGCCACATCAGTGGAGTGATAGGCGGTGATGGCAACCACGGGAATATGTGCTGTAGTGACATTTGAGCGCACCGCGACCAATGTTTGCCATCCGTCTCGCTTTGGCATAGATAGGTCTGTAACGATGAGTGTTGGCTCGACTTTTTTTAAGAGTTCCAAACACTCATCGCCATTTTTTGCCAAAAAGACCTCTGCCCCATGATGTTGTAAGATACGTGACACCAATTGTTGGTCATCAAAAGTATCTTCGACTACAATCACTTTCCAAGATGAAACATTCATGACTATCCTCTCTATTTTTTGCTCGATGTTCCGCGTGCCTTTAAGATAATTTGCTCAACTTCTGGCACAAATGTGAACATATCAAAGGGTTTTGCCATATAGCCATCAAAACCCAACCCCATAAACTGGTCACGGTCATTATCCATCGCATAGGCGGTAATGGCAATGATGGGAATCTCTGCTGTGGCGGTATTTTCTTTGAGCAACTTGAACATTTCAACACCATTGACTTTTGGCATTCTGATATCGAGCAAAATGGCAGTGGGATGAACCGATTTGAGTATTTCAAAGCCTGCTTCGGCGCTATCTGCTGTATAGACCTGAGCGCCATGATATTTTAAGACTACTTGCATGACCACCAAATTATCTGGTGTGTCATCTATCACAAGGATAACCCAGTTCTTTATTTCATTGAGACTATCTTTTTGGCTCATGATGCTATTCCTCCTCTGTTAATTCTATTGGTTCTGATGCTAATTCTGTGATGATAGGGAACGTGATAGTAAAAACACTCCCCGCACCCAGTTCACTGGTCACTCTGATGTTGCCACCCATCATAATCACCAATTTGCGTACAATTGCCAGCCCTAGCCCTGTACCACCACGGTCTAACCCGTTTTCGGCTTGCCTAAATTCATCAAAAATAACCTCTTGTTCTTGTGGTGGAATGCCAACACCAGTATCGGTGACAATCACCCGCCATGTATCTTTATTATGCAAAACAACCTCAACCGTTATCTTGCCTTTATCGGTAAATTTGATGCCATTCGAGATAAGGTTAATGATAATTTGCTTAAGCCGCCCTCTATCACCAATAATAATTTCTGGTAAACGGTCATCATAAACCAATTCAAGCCCTAAACCTTTATTTTCTGCCAATACCCGATTTTGCACTAACACTTCATCGAAAATAGCGCGTAATGAAATGGGTCTCTGTACCAAATCCATACGTCCCGCTTCAATTTTTGAAATATCAAGCACTTCGTTAATCAATTGAAGCAAGTGTTGTGCATTGATGAGGATGCGCTCCTGAAAGCCTTTTTGCTCATCACTCATAGGACCGACCATGCCCGCCAATTGCAATTGGGAGTAGCCAATGACTGCGTTTAGAGGGGTGCGAAGTTCATGTGACATAGTAGAGAGAAATTGACTTTTTAGCTTATTGGCGGCTTCTGCTTGTCTACGAGCCACAGCTAATTCTCGGTTTGCCTTGAGCAAATTGGCATTAATTGTATTCAACTCACGCTCTTGTGCTTCGCGTTGTTGTGTGCGTTCTAATAATTGTTGCGTCATCCGATTAAACCCACTGGTGACTTGTCCCAATTCATCATCGCGTAAAATTGGAATTTGATAGTCAAAATTGCCTTTTTCGACAGCTTTTTCGCCTGCTTGTAAGTTATTGAGTGGCTTAAAAAGCAAGTCTCTTAATAAGCGAGTAAAGCCAAACATCGAAAATACCCACGATATAATCGAAAAACCACCGAGTACAATGATGGCATTACGACTATTGGTAAAGGCTTCTTCCTGAGATACCTCTACAAATAAAACATAATCTGTGCCAGATATGACCTTGCGAATACCTAATACGGGTATCCCCTCAAAATTGGTATAGCTGGAATCGCCCAATAAATCGGGTGATTGGTCATAACTGAAAATATTTTGGATAAAATCTATACTAGGCACACTCGGCAATTCTGCTCTGCCTGCAAGTGTTGTCTTATTATTGACGACAGAAAGATCGGTATGGGCAACCATATCCCCATTACTGTCTACCACATAGGCATTACCTGTTTTACCAAAGCTCAAATTTTGGATGAGTTCACTAGCGAGGCTTACATTAATATTAAAAGCAATCATGCCACCAACCCGATTAGGGCTGGCAATAGTGAAGTATGGTACACCATTTGGAGAAAACTCAAGTTCCCCTAAATAATAAGTCTCTTGTTCTACTTGAAGCGTTTCCACCACCCAATCGGCAGAATTTAAACTCTCTTGGGTGAATATGGTTTCTGTGCGCGAAACAGTGTGAATAATTTGTCCATCGCCGTCTGTGACAACAATTTCATTTATATTTCTGCCAATAAGCAGTATAAGCGCAAGTAACCCGCGAAATTCTTGTGGCTCTAAAACCGATTGTAGATAAGAAAGTACAACATGGCTATTTTGTGCTTGAGAAATAAAAGACCGAACTTGTTGGTTGGTGGCTCTGCCTGCCTCTATTTGCCGACTCACCCATCCTTCATTTTCGCCTCTTTGCACGAGAACATAGATACTGATAGTGATAAACAACAAAGTTAGGAGGGATGCACTCGCAAACACCAATAAAATGCGTGTTCGTAATGAAATTGTTTGTGATGAAGACAATAATGTCATAAAAAAACCTTGTTAGCTCATATGATGCTCAAGCATCATCATAATAATAATAAGATGTTCCGATTCGCTTTGCTACTCTACACATGGTTACACTTTACTATATTTGGTTTTTTAGCCATGTGGCTAGTCTATATGGCTAGGTTTATTTCTGAGATAAACCTAGCCATTTAACAAGTGCTATAAACACAAGTTTAGATTATACTTAATGTAGAAGTGTTCTGCTTCCTCATCATTACAAAATGTTAGATTTCATTTATGATTACAGATGCTCATCAGCACGTGATTCAATTGTTAATTATACAAGATACACCATCTGACCAGCTTGGCATTTTGGATGCTATCAAGAAGGCAGATTTACGTTGTAATTCTATTATAGCGGTTTCTATTAAAGAGGCACAATCACAATTCAACACGCATTCTTTTGATTTGATAATATCTGAATATCAATTGTCTGATGGTATTGTTTTAGATTTGTTGCCTATAGCAAATCATATTCCCATTATTGTTATTACAAAAATAAGCAATGAGATTATCACCTTAAATATTATGAAAGCAGGTATTTATGATTACATCATCAAAGATGAGGCATTACACTATTTAACTGTTTTACCCATAACCATTCAATCTGTTTTGAGGCGAAAGCAATTAGAACGCGATGCTCATGAGCAACAAATATTCACTGCTACATTACGCGAGATTGCAACATCATTAAATAGTACACTAGAATTAAGTGAAATTTTACACCGTATTTTAGAAAATGTGCGACGCATTATCCCCCACGATGCTTCTAGCATTATGCTCATAGAAGAGTCTGTTGCAAAAGTAGTCTTATGTAGTGGATGGGGAGAAGATGTTGTGCCAATTTTGATGTCTACACGCTTTCCAATCAGTGGGGTAGAGCATTTTCGGATGATGTATACCACACGCGGATTTTATACCATTCCCGATATATCTACATTTTCGGGATGGGTACAAGTGGATGGTGTATCGAATCCTAGCTCTTATTTAGCCGCCCCTATTTGTTTTAATGATGAAGTCATCGGCTTTTTGAATTTAAATAGCCATACGGTCAATCATTTTACCCCTGTACACGCAGAGCGATTGCGAGCCTTTGTAGACCAAGCCGCCATTGCTTTACAAAATGCGCGGTTGTATCAGCAAGCACAGGCACTAGCGACGATGGATGAACGCCAACGCTTGGCGCGTGATTTACACGATTCTGTCACACAAACCTTATTCGCTATTGCAATGACTACACAAGCCATTTTTAAGCAATGGAAGCAAGATGCTTATAGTGTTGGCGAGTCTTTAGGAGAATTGCAAGATCTCACACAAGGCGCATTGGCAGAAATTCGCACCTTGTTATTAGAATTACGACCTAGCGCCTTATTAGAAGCCGATTTAGCCGATTTGTTGCGCCAACTTTGTGCGACTATCAAAGGGCGTTCTCGCGTGCAGGTAGATTTTCATACACGGGGAAAAGCCGATATAACCCCAGAAGCACACAGAGCGTTTTTTAGAATTGCACAAGAATCGCTGAATAACATCATCAAACATTCTCGCGCCAAAAAAGCCACTATGCGCTTTACCCGTAGGGTAGGGCGGGTTGAATTAATCATTAACGATGATGGTATTGGATTTAACCCAGAAAATATTCCCGCTAGTCATATGGGAATAAAAATTATGCAAGAACGCGCCCACGATGCCAATATTGCCCTCACTATCACTAGCCTCCCCAAAGGCGGAACAACGATTCGTGCGCTATGGATGAATAAGGAGCTTTAATATATGCCAGAAAAAAGAATTATTCGGGTATTGATTGTAGATGACCATCAAATGGTTAGGCGTGGCTTGAGCCTATTTTTGCGGAGTTTTGATGATTTGTTGTTGGTTGGTGAAGCCTCTAATGGAGAAGAGGCGCTTATTATGTGTGAACAAACACAACCAGACGTGGTTTTGATGGATATTGTTATGCCCGGTGTCAATGGTATTGAAGCAACGCGCATTATTCGCCAAAAACATCCATACATCCAAATTGTCGCACTGACCAGTTCCACTGATACAAGTAATGTAACGGCGGCAATTGAGGCAGGGGCGACCAGTTATCTGCTCAAAAATATTTCAGATGACCAACTTGCCAATGCCATCCGCGCCGCCAAACAGGGGCAACGTGTTCTATCGCCAGAAGCGACCCAAGCCCTTATCAATGCCGCCATCCGCCCGCCAGAACCCAAATATCGCCTGACCGAGCGCGAAATTGAGGTATTGAGGCTGATGACACAAGGCTTAAATAATCCAGAAATCGCAGAACGCCTCTATGTGAGTCGCTCCACTGTCAAATATCATATTAGCAGTATTTTATCCAAACTCAATGTGACCAATCGCGCAGAAGCTATCGCCTTAGCACTCAAGCATGGTTTGGTTTAATAAGATTGAAATAAATAATTTTGACGGGTAATTTAATAAGTTTGTAAATAGCTTAATTGCTCATTCACCATTTTCAGCACAATTTTGGAATCATGCTACAATTAAGATTGTTACTGACTATAAAGGGTGATAATGCTATGCGTAAATTAATAACTGTTTTATGTCTCTTATTTGTGTTAGGGGTATTTACCCTTTCTGCTGTTGCACAATCGGTTGCCCCATTCGATTTTCCACAAGCCCGACTGAATGGGTTAACCCTGCCAGAAGGGACACGGTATGTCCTGATTTTGCCATATAATAATTCAGACGCGCTCTATAATTTTTCTGTGACCGTAGATTTGCCATTGGGGTCACAACTGATTAGCGCCCAACAAAGTGAAGGGGTTAATTTTGAGGGGGCTTCAGCCAATGAAACGGCATATCAGCTTTTTTGGCGTGCGCCAGAAATCTTGAGTGGCAATTTATTTGCGCCATTTACGTTTACGCTCACCCAACCCGTTACGACATTTATCCCCGTAAAAATAACATGGCGCGATTCACTCAATGAAGCGCAAAGTGCCGAGATTGTGCTTTTGCCCAATACGCTAAATGCGGTTGGGCAAGGGGCATCATTCAACCCAGAAGCACCCATTCCCGCCGAACAATTCACATTTATTGGTGATACTGGCGTTGTGATTTATACACCCCAAGAATTGCCTGCCAGCGCCATATCTGTCCGTGAGATGGCAGTAGAAGAAAATCCCCCCGCCGAGATGGGCGATTTTTGGTGGTGTTCTGGTTTGGAATTGCAAGGGGCAGGTGGTGTTACGGTTTATGTGCCACTCCGCAGACCCCTCCCGCCCCTTATGCCGCTCACCTTATTTGCCCAAGAGGGCGGGGTGTGGCGTATTTTAGATGTTCAAGGGTATGTGAGTGCCGATGGCTTATATGCCGTTTATGACCATCCGGGTGGTGTTATTTTTACAGGCACAGAAGCCGAAAATCAGCCCGCAGAAGCCCCACCAGCACCCCCGCCACCACCCGATAGCGATGGCGATGGTCGGACAGATGATGTGGATTCCTGCCCGAATCAAGGTGATGCTGGATTTGGGTTAGACGGTAATGGCTGTCCACTGCCACCACCCGATAGTGATGGTGACGGCTTCGTAGACCCTAATGATGCTTGTCCGAATCAAGGTGATGCGGGATTTGGTCTTGGTGGCGATGGCTGTCCATTGCAACCACCCCCGCCACCACCTGATAGTGATGGTGATGGTCGGACAGATGATGCCGATTCTTGCCCCAATGAAGGGGATTTAGGCTTTGGCATTGATGGTGATGGGTGTGCTAATCCACCACCACCTGATAGTGACGGCGATGGTATCCTAGATTCTAGCGATACATGCCCCAATGAGGGTGATTTGGGACTTGGATTGAATGGCGATGGTTGCCCCATTTTGCCACCACTGGATAGCGATGCCGATGGACTCCCCGATGCTACCGATGCGTGTCCAAATCAGGCAGACGGTGGTTTTGGATTAAGCCCCGATGGATGCCCCTTGTTGCCAACTTTCACACCCACCAGTGAAATTCCTGCACCAACAGAAGTACCCTCATTAACCCCTACAGCGACTATGCCACCATTGCCAACGCCGATACCACCCCAATTGGTACGCTTCGAATTTCCTGAATTCACGGTGATTTTTGGCAATACTGCCCAAGCCGTAATCGAAATTGCAGAGCCAGCACCCGCCGATGTGCGTGTGTTGATACAACCACTGGCAGGCGCGAATAATATACGCTTTACTGCTCCTAGTGAGGTGACAATTCCCGCAGGGCAAACATCTGCCACTGTTGGCGTATTCGCAGAAGAAAATCGTCGTGGATTTGTCACCATACAAGCCACACCAGCCGATAACCCGACCTCACGGCTAGTTGCGAATGTGTTGGTGCAACCACTCACCCTTGTTGGTGTGACGGTCAATACCAATCGCTTTTTGCCAAATCAATTGGGTAGCGGGACGGTGCAGATGAGCGCCCCCACCGAATTTGATACATCTATTCAATTGGTGAGCAATAGCCCAGATATTATTCTCAATCCGTTGGTGATGCCTGCGGGTCAAACATCTGTCAGTTTTGAATTTACTGTTGCCCAAGTTGTGACCACACCAGAAGCCCGATTCACGGCAACTTTTGGCGATACCGCCATTTTTGGGACGCAATCGGTGAGCAGTGGTGTTTTGGAACTAAAAAGCCAAGTGAATTATCAGGTGGTGCTACCAGAAACGATTAGTACACCCGGTGATTATGTGGGCGAAATTGTGCTATTAGACCCCGTTTTATCTGTTTCTAGCACCTTTGCCCTGTCTAGCCCACGTCCTGATGTGGTTGTCCCCTCGGATGTAACACTTTCTGCAGGGTTAGACCGTGTGCCATTTACGATTACGGTTGCCGATGGCGGTATTAATGAAGATGTGGTGATTAATGCCCTAGAACTATCCACAGGCACACTCACCTCTGGCACATTCCGCCTGCATACCTTACGGATTCAATCGGTGGCATTTGCCGAAGCCTCGCTCACCACAGGGCTAACATCCGTCGCCCGCGTGACGCTGAATGCGCCTGTACCGAGTGGTGTAGCAGACCTCACCATCAGCTTTAATAATGCCGATGTTGTGCCAAATCTAACACCGATTGATATAGAAGCGGGTTTATATGCCTTGCAAATCGCACAAGGCGAATCTACCGCCCAATTTGATGTGACGGTTGCCTCATCTGTGACAGAAGATACATCGGTCACGATGCAAGCGATTTTCCCTGCTGATATATCGGCAAGCGCAAGCGCCGATGTGTTGGGTGGGGTCAGAATTGTGAGTTTCGATTTTGGTACAGAACCGATTGTACCGGGTCGTGGCGCTACGGGGCGCATTACGCTTAATATCCCTGCTCCCGAAAATATAGAGATACGAATTGCGCCACTCGATACCACAGCATTTGCCTTTTCTTTTCCACAAAGGGCTTTTATTAGTGCTGGCACAACTTCTACCAACCTATTTTTCGGCGCATTTGGGAATTTTTCAAACTCGCGTGTGGGTTTCATCGCCCATTTGGCATCACAAACACCAGCAGAGGGGGTCACGGGCTTTTTTGATATTTCGGTTCTTCAGGTGGCAAGTGTTCAATTATCATCACCCGTGATTGCATCCGATACACCCTCTAGCTTGACGGTGCGGTTTAATCAGCCCATGCCAGCAAATAGCCGTGTATTTATACAGGCATTTACCCCAGATAGTCAATCAACTGGGATTGTATCGGTGTTAAATAACCCCACCATACCGGTTGGCGCGACTGAAATCACCCTGCCACTCACATTTAACCCCACACAGTTCCCCAATACCATTGTGAATGATACGCTAACTATCCGCTTGAGTGTGTCTTTGGGGGCTACTATACCCGCCGCAGGCATGATACCTGTCGAGACGACGATTCAGGCACGCCCAACACTGCTTATAGACAGCATTGCCTCGTCTATTGTGACCACTACCTCATTAGGTGGCAGTTCTTTTAGCACAACCCCAATATTTGCCAGCGATGCGACCATGCCTAACTTGGTTGTTCGTTTTAGAGGGGTCAGCACAACAGTAGGTGGTACGATAAGATTGTCATCGAGCAATCCAGAATTTGTCATTCCAGTAGAAGAAACGGTGCAAGTGCCACCTAATACATCAACAATCAGCATTCCGCTAAAACTAATTAACAGCAGTTTTTCAGGGAATACACAAACAATTACCTTTACTGTCACCGATGCCAATGGCGGTAATGTTAAGACGGTACAAATTCCGTTTAGTAAGCCAAATCTGTTTTCAATGAGTATTTCAGAATTCAGCACATTTGCTGGCACTTCTGTACAAGCCAATGTGGGTAGCAATACCAATTTTAGCCTCACCTGTGGCACGCCCTGCTATTTGAATGTCGGGACAAATGGCATATTTACCTCAAATCGCACTGAAGCGCCCGGACGTAATGGTACTACGACTGTTTCGTTGGGCAGTCCATTCCGATTTGCGACATTTGATACCAATGAAACACTCTCGACTACTCTTACAGCACGGGCGGGCGATATTGAACGGTCTGTTACCTATATATCAACTCGCGCTGTGACATTGACTGGCAGTCTTAATACACAGCAAAACCCGAATAATCAACCCTATCTTACGGGGAGTTTGAGTTTGGGAACTCCGAATATGTTAGGTGTCACTGTTCGGCTAGAGAGTAGTTTGCCAAGTGTTATACCGCCAACATTTTATAATCAGGGAAATAGTAATTGTAATACAACAGTTACTGGTGGTAGTAGTCGTTCCTTATTTGATGGTTTCACCTTCTGGTGCATGGATATTCGAGAAGAAGCGGTATCACTACCCACACCTGTGACCATCACGTATGTCGTCACGACAACATCCAGTGGCATGACTCATACCAGCCGTAAATCGTTCACGATTGTGGTATCACCATCGGGTAGTGTTGCTACCCCAACCCCAACCCGCACCCCGATTCCATTTGTACAAGTGGCGACTCCGTTGCCAGTGGTGGAGGCGGTACGCAATGTCACAATCAATATTGCTACCACTACGCCTACACCAACATTGACCCCAACGCCCACACCGACTGCGACCCCATTTGTGGCGCAACAGGCATTGTTCTTTGTCCAAACCCAACCGACTCCTGTGCCTGTTTCGTTGAGTGTATCTGTGAACACCAGCACACGGCGCGGAACGGTATCTATCGCTAGTAGTCGTAGCACCAATTTGGTGATTAACCTAAGTTCGTCTAATTCACGAATAATCGGTGTGCCAAGTTCTGTCACCATCCCAAGCGGGTCACGGTCTGTCTCGTTTGACTACACTGTAAACACATCGGCAGTTGTCATCTCGCCGACCACTGTACGTATTACAGTGAGTGGGGGAGGCGATAGCGCCACCGCCAGCATCAGTGTTAGACGGTAACTAACACCTTGATTACTACTTGTGCAATTTTCCTCGCCAGAGGCTTCAGCCTCTGGCTAACCGATTTGTAAAAGCACCCTGAAGGGTGCTTGCCTCTTCAAAATTGCAGGGTAAAATGGTCTTAAAAAGCCTAAATCCCCGCAAAACAGGCATAACAGCCTACTTTAGTAGGCTTCAAAGAGGCTAGGCAGGTGCTTTAGCGCCTGCCGTAAGGCGATTTGATGAACTAGCAATCACGATAACTAAATAAAATGGGCGCAGACAACTATCTGCGCCCATTTTATTTTCAATTTGGTCAAGATTAGACTTGTTTTGTGATAAAAAATTATGATGTGAGCAAATTCCGCAAGCGGGCTTCGTCATATTTTGCGCCCATTTGCTTAAAGGTCTCATAGGCTTTTTGCAACGCATTTCGGCGTTCAACCGCATTTTTAGTAATATGTTGCGCGATTAGTGCGCGAATGATGGTTTCTTCGTACTGCATTTGTGTGGCTTGTGCCATCAATAGCGCCTTTTCCCACCATTGTTGGGCTTTTTGGCGGTCGCCCTTGAACCAATACGTCATCCCCACACAACGCCAATACCAAGCACGCCCCACAACAAGGCTACTGGTCGAATTTTTGAACATTGCTAGTGCTTCTTTGGCATGAGGTTCAAATTCGGCACGTTTGGCAGAATTGGGATGATTGCCCCAAATATCTATCATCAACTCGGCTAATATACCATAGCCGATGAGGGTATAAAATCCACGTTTATCGGGCAAATCACGAATATGCACTAGGGCATCGAGGGCGGCTTTTTCTGCTAGGTCAATTTTGTTATCACGCCACAACGCCAACGCCAAAATGCTATATGCTGTCGTAGTTGCATCAACATCATCGTTAAATTCTGGAATCAGGTCAATGCGTTTTTGTGCATAGGTGGCAGAAAAATCGAAATCACCGAGCCATAAGCCTACTTCGCCCAAATTGCTATATGACCAGCCAATAGATTGGACATCGCTACTCCGCAGGCTGATTTCTTTTAACTGCATCCGCAATTTTTTGCCTTCTATCAGATTGCCCATAATGGTCGTGACCAAACTAAGCATGGCGAGCGATTCGCGTTTTCTGCGATGGTCGCCAATTTCATCGAATAGATTAAATGCGATGTTAAAATAATTTTGCGCGGTTGCCAATTTCCCCATGCTGGAAAAATACAATCCCAATACCAAATAAGCAAAAGCCCGCGCAGGTGGGTCTGTGATTTCTTCAATGATGGCTAATGTTTTTTGGCTATAGCGTTCTGACATCCGATAGAAACTAATGGAGACATAGACATAACTGACGACACTATAGGCACGTAATAACTCGGCTGTTTTGCCTGCTTCTTCTGCCAGATTGCCCGATAAAAAGGCAATTTGCACCGTTTCGAGTCGTTTCCCTGCAAAAAACATGACTTGCCCCATATGCACACAAATTCGCACCGCAAGGCGCAGGGTCTCTTGGCTATGGCGTTGATACCGATAAATAGCTCTCGCAGAAGGGATAAATTGTTGTATCAATTGCATGATAATAGAGCGTATTACGCCTGTCATACGAGTTGGCACGTTGAACCCCAATTGGGATAGGGCTTCACGCGAGTGGTCTAGGCTTAGTTGTAAATTGGCGATGCTATAATGTGCGAGTGCCAATTGATAATGGACATGGGCTTGTTCTTTAGGCGATAACCCACCGATGGCTAATACGCGCATGAGGTAACTGATGGCTTCTTTGCCCGCGCTATTACGGACAGCTTGTTCACCTGCCAGCAGGGTATAATGCTGTTCTCGTGCCAAATTTTCATTCATGCTCCAATGATATGCCAGCATTGCCTCTTGTCCTGTGGCATTTTTTTCTAGGGCTTCTGCTACCTGCCCATGTGTTTCTTTGAGGATTTGAGGTGATAATTGAGTCATGATGTAATCTCTAAATTTATCGTGGCTAAAGCGCCATGAACTCTCAAACCATTCTAAAATAGCCACATCAGAACAGGCTAATACCCACCGAGCTGTATCTGAGGTGAAATGCGTCATTGCCGCTAAATTAATTTCGCGCCCCATCACTGCCGCTAATTCTAATAACCGATAATCTGCCCGTGATAGCTTATCGAGGCGGTGTTTGATGATAGATTCAATCCCACCACTAAAAATACGATTAGAGAGTGTTTTATCTGGCGAAATATTATCGAGACTACCTGCCTCTTCTGCCAATATCCGCACGACTTCTATCAGAAAATAGGCATTGCCTTCTGTGGCTTTATGTAACATCGTGACCAATGCTGGTTGGGCAATTCTTTCCCCCAATATCGCCTTGCTTAAATCTGAGATTTCGAGCAAAGACATGCGCTTGAGCATCATAATAAAGGCATTTGGCAAGTCTTTTGGCAGTTGTGGGGTTTCATCATTGCGATAACTGCCAATAATGAGGATGGGTAAGGTGCTGAGTGACTCTTGGAGATGTTGTAATAGGCTTAGGCTTTCACTGCTTATCCAATGTAAATCTTCTAAGAAGATGAGTAGTGTCAATGACTCCGAACTCAACCGTTCTAAGAGAATTTCGATTGTTTCAATGAGCCGTTCACGGGCGGTATTGGGTTCTAGGGTAGGGGGGTCTGGGATAATTTGTGGTGGATTATATAAATTGCCGACATCGGGGATGAATGGCTTGAGGATGCTTGCATAACGCAAATTTTCGAGTGTTGGGCTTGTGCCGACGAGTAATATCAACCGTCTAAAAACATCGCGCCATAAATAAAATGGATTTCCACCCTCTTTGATGGCATGAGTAGTGACGACTTGAATCCCACGTACAAGGGCTTGTGTGCGAACCTCGCTCAATAAGCGCGATTTTCCCACGCCGCTTTCGCCTCCCACCAAGACCAATGACCCATTCCCCGCTTGGGCTTGTTCTAATTTGGCGACCAGTATATTCATTTCATCCACACGCCCTATAAATTCTGCCGATTGTAAGAAGCTCTCTCGCACCGCAACTGTTTCATATAAATGAGACTGTTGGGTGTAATCGGCATATACCTTTAAGATTTGGCGGGCATCATGAAAACGGTCTTGCGGGTCTTTTGAGAGCAATCGCATGAGTACCATGGTGAGTGGTTCTGGAACATCCAGTTTGTTCATATCGGGCATGGTGTTGATGACGGCGTTAATCAATTCATGATAATTTTTTCCTGCAAAGGGATGCTCGCCTGCGAGGAGTTCATAAGCGACCATCCCAAAACTATAGAGGTCGCTGACTTCGCTAAAATGGCTTTGTTGTAGGGTTTCTGGAGCAACATACGCCAATGTCCCAACAACTTTTTCATTATCACGAGGCTGATATTGGCGGTCACGGCGCATTGCCAAGCCAAAATCCAATACTTTGACCTCGCCAGTGGGTTTTACGAGGATGTTATCTGGTTTGAGGTCACGGTGAATAATGCCGCGCCGATGCAAGTAGATGAGGGCTTGTAAGACCTGTACCAACAATTCCACTTTGTATCGAATAGATTTCCCACGCCCCGCTTCTAAAAGGGTTTGTGAGGATTCAACGAGTTCCATTGTATAATAGGGCTGATTGGTAGCTGTATCGAAGCCATAATCTAGCACACTGATAATATTGGGATGGCGTAGGGTGGCGAGTAGGCGAAACTCATCTGCTAGGGCAATCAGAAAATCGCCACTATGTGAGCTATTGCTAAAATTTAATTCACGTTGGCTTGCTGTGACATATTTGAGCGCCACAGATTGCCCAGCAAGGCGGTCTTGGGCGCGATAGACTATCCCCATCCCCCCTTGTCCCAATGTTTCTGTAACGTGGTAGCGATGATTGATAATGGTTTTAGTAGCCATGATTAAGAAATTTACCCATTATAGTTATATATATGTAGTGTGATTATTTTATCATATACTTTGTTCTTTGATGTCACTATCTCGCCATGTATTGACAAAATTCATAAAAAAATCGTTTAATAGGGCATGGCTATATTTATGTTGCTTAATCGTTAGGAAACCGATGCTTACCGATAAACTGAATCGCCCTCTCCGTGATTTGCGGATTTCTGTCACCGATAGATGCAATTTTCGGTGTAGTTATTGTATGCCAGAAGAAATTTTTGGCGATAAATATCGTTTTTTGCCTCAAAAACAAATTATGACCTTTGAAGAAATTACCCGTTCTGCGCGGGTGATGGTCGGATTGGGGGTGAATAAATTGCGAATCACAGGCGGAGAACCACTCTTGCGCCGAGATTTGCATATCTTGATTGCACAATTGGCTCAAATTGATGGTGTGGAAGATATTGCTATGACCACCAATGCCTATTTTTTGGGCAAGCAGGCGGCAGATTTGAAAGCGGCGGGATTGGGGCGCGTGACGATTAGCCTCGATACACTCGATAACGAGGCATTCCGCAAAATGAACGGCAATAAAGCCGATGTCGCACAGGTGCTAGAAGGGGTCGCTACTGCCCAAAAGGTAGGACTTAATCCACTGAAAATTAATGCTGTTGTGCAAAAAGGTGTGAATGACCATACGATTGTGGAGATGGCGCGATTTTGCAAAGATAACGGGATTATTTTGCGGTTTATCGAATATATGGATGTTGGGACGCGCAATGGTTGGCGACTTGACCATGTGGTCTCTGCCAAAGAAATTGTCGAGCGCATTGATGCCGCTTTCCCAATTGAACCCATAGACCCCAATTATTTTGGCGAGGTGGCAGAACGCTATCGCTACAAAGATGGGTCTGGGGAGGTGGGTGTGATTGCCTCTGTGACACATCCTTTCTGTGGCACATGCACCCGCATGAGGCTTTCGGCAGAGGGGCAACTCTATACATGCCTATTTGCTCAAAAAGGGGTAAGCCTGCGCGACCCCATGCGAGCCGGTGCAAGTGATGACGATTTGCATACCCTCATTGGAGATATATGGCGCGGGCGCGATGACCGTTATTCAGAAATTCGGGGCACACAAACCCTCATCGGCATGGATGATATTGGCATTAATACCGATGAAGGCAAGCGTATCGAAATGTATTATATTGGGGGCTAATTGATGAAACTGTAAGGGCGCAACATGTTGCGCCCTTACGTGAATTTTTTGATTATATCCCTTGTTCTTCACCACCCTCATCGGGCGGGGTTTCATCTTCTTCTATCAATGACACAATTTTTTCTTCTCGTGATGTCTCTACCGACATAATTGGTTCTTCTGGATTATCATCTCCAACCATCGTAGCGATGATAGGCGCTTCAGTCATGGTCGTGACAGTGGTATCTGTGACCACTACCGCGCGACGCTTGCGGATTGTGCGTGCCTCTGGATACAAATTCAAAAAGCGTACTCCTAGCGTGAACGCTGTCCAGCTATAAGCGACAATGCCAATGGCAATACCCCATTCCACAAGGGCAGGGGAATAGGTGTTGATGGGGAATACTTCACGGACACCGGGCGACCAATCCATCGGAATCACAAACCCCGATAGGGTCATATTCCAGCGATTGATGACCAACCCGACAATAATCATGAACGCGCCCAACATCAACAAATTACGATTACGGCGCATCCGCCCCCATAGCATGATGATAGCAGGGACGAGCGCCCCAAATAGCACCTCCCCAAACCAGAATGTGAAGTTATAAGGGGTGTTTTGTGCCAAAATTTCTGCGCCCAATTCTTTATCTGGCACATGGCTATAATAATTGGTCGCCGCCCAACTCCATAGTTTGAGATAGAGATAGGCTAGACAGGCAAACCCGACTAATCGTGCTACCCCTGTGATGATGTTATCTGGCACCATTTGTTTATTGAGCAATTTGCCCGTCAAAAGAGTGACCAATAGTGTGAGCGCAACACCGCCCGCCACTGCCGATAAGATGAACAGCACAGGCGCACTGGGCGAATACCAAAATGGGCGTGCGGTCAAAATACCGTATGTCGCGCCGAGTGATGATTGATGCAAGAGCGAGAGACCCATTCCAAATACGGCGACCAATGGCATCAAGCTATGGAGGCGGTGGCTGATGCTCATGGCAAGTTTATATTTGCGTAAAAATGTGCTTTCGATGACGATAGGGACGAGTTCCATCACCAACACGGTGCTATATAGCACCACACACATGGTAATTTCCCATAACACCGAATGGACATTCCAGTAGATGACAGGGTGATAAAAGCGGTCTGGTCTGCCAATATCTATGAATAGCGCCAACATTGCCGATGAATATCCGAGCAACCCGACCAATACGGCGGCACGGGCAATGGCTTCATATTGTTTCATCCCAAAAATATACACTGCCGCCGATAGGGTAAATGCCCCTGCGCCAAGCGCGATTGAGGATAAATCTAGCGTAATCCATAAACCCCATGGCAGGGCATTATTGAGATTGGTCACGCCCAAGCCGTTGATGAGGACATGTAGCCCACAGACCAAGCCGATGCCCAATGCGCTGATGAGTCCCACCATCCACAGTAAGAATAAGGGGGAATAGCGCCCTTTTTTCGATGGAGTCACCACCGAGATATGTTGTAGCGGTTCTGCATGTGTCGTCATACTATAACAACCCTTCTGGTGGAATATAATAGACACTCGGTTCTGTGCCTAAATCTTCGCGCAAGCGCAAAGTCGGTTTGCTATTGATGATTTTGGCAACGGTGCTATTGGGGTCTTTGAGATTGCCAAAATAACGGGCGGTCACAGGGCAAATATTCACACAGGCGGGGGTGGCTTCTGGGTCTACACCGGGTGTCAGATTGTTTGCCAAGCCATAATCAATCCGTTGAACACATAATGTACATTTTTCTACGACACCGCGTGGTCTGCGTGGCACTTCTGGGCGACCCCATTCGGGTACAAGCGGATTTTCATCATTCCGTGCATACCAATTAAAGCTCCGTGCGCCATAAGGACAGGCTGTTTGACAATAGCGACAGCCAATGCACTTGTCATAATCCATCATCACCAACCCATCTGGACGGGTATAAGTTGCCCCCACGGGGCATACCGATACGCACGGCGCATGTTTGCAATGCAAGCAGGGGCGGGTGACATGAAAAATGTCGCCTTGCGGGGTTTCATCTTCTATACGGATATTCCAGCGCATATCTGGGGTAGTATCGTTGGTGGCTTGGCAGGCATATACACAATAATCACAGCCAATACATTTGCTCAGGTCAATCACCATCACCCAATGATAATCGCTCTCCTCTGGCTTGGGACGATTGCCCAAAATATCATTGGCGAGGTTGGCAATTGGGTCGGAGAGTGTCGCCGCCATGACCATCGTCGCACCCGCACCCACCAATAAGGTGATGAGTTCGCGCCGTGTGATGAGGGCTTGCTCATCGGTCTCTTCCACCTCTATAGGCAGATTTTCGGGTTGTTGGGGATGGTCATTCATGGTGACGTTCTCCTTCTGCTAATTTTTTATTACCTCTGGTAATGAATACAGCCGCCCCTGTGATGCCAAAACCGAGTCCGAGTATCAGTCCTTGTAACAACGACACGGTATCACTTGAAACGGATGATTCGGCATGAGTGACTTCTGGTTCACTGTTCAGCAGTGTTGGGATGGTATCGCCTGTGCTAACTGTTTGGGTTAATCCTTCATGGCACGATGTACAAGCGATGGTCTCTATGCTCATACTATGCCCTGTGGGGGCATCGCTGATAAATTGCGTTTGGTCATTTTCTGGGGTGTGCATATGACAATCCACACAGCCTACCTCGCTGGTTTCGATGGCGATATGTTGGGTGTGCGCCCATGTATCAGGCATCGCCTTATGGCAATTGATACATAGGTCATTGGCATTGCCATCGGCAATTCTGAGCGTTTGGGCATGTGGCGAATGACAACTGGCACATCCTAATTTATCCACATCAATATGTGGGCTGGTGCGCCATTCGCTATAGGTGCTGGTATGGCAATTTCCACACACCCCTGCCACCAATTGCGGTTCACGGGAAACTGTTTGGACATCATGCGCCCCATGACAATCGGTACAGACGGCGGCATCGGTATTTCCTGCGAGGATGGCGCGTTCATGGAGTCCATTTTGCAGTTCTGTGGCTTGGTCGTTATGGCATCCCACACATTTTTGATTGGCGACTATGGTATAGTCGCGCCGATTTTGTGGCAGATTATCATGCGGAAAGGCATCTGTTCCATGACAATCCACACATCCGAGTGTCCCTTGTTCGTTGGATGTGCCATGTACCGAATTGCTGATGGCAGATGGCGGGACGAATAGGTTCAATACAAAGCCATCTGCTAATGTGACAGCCCTAAATTCTTGGTTATGGCACACCGCACAATAGCCATTATCGCCTGTGGGGGTGATTGCGACTGTAGAGAGGTCATATAACCCCTCGCTGGGGGGTGGCGGTGTTTCTTCTTGGGCGCTGATGGGCGCAATGGGTAGCAGAAGGGGCAATAGACCCGCAATAATGAGCGTTAGCCCCATGCCGAAAAGTGAGATTATCCAATGACGTTTCTGAAGGGTCATATCCATTTTTCCTTATGGTTGGCTCATTCCGAGCGCGGTTTCTATGGCATCGAGTAACGCATCGGCATAGGCGTAATTATGCACCCCAAAACTGCCGTCACCCTCGACAAAATCGAGCGCGGTTTTTATCCATGCAGGTGAACTATTGGTCAAAGTGGCGCGTATGGCATCAACCCGCCCGCGTGTAGAGGCTTGAATATCGTCTATCAAGCGTTGCATATTTTCTGGTGTGGCTTGTTCTTCATGACAACCCGTACACCCATCGGTAATTTCTGCTATATTCAATGCCGATTGTGGGGTAATGACATTAAATGTATGGCTAGGACGGGTGAACCCATCGTTGACTGGCACATCGGGCATGTGGCAGGTCAGGCAATTGGGGGCATTATCTACTGCGCTAAAATGGGCGCTAGGGATTCCGACCACTTCATCCACAACCGTTAGCCCCTCATACATTTCCACATTTGGCGGGGCATCTGACGCGGTTTCATCTTCTAATGGAGTGTTGTTATGGCAACTCGCACATAGGCTATATGGTTCTTGTCTGAGCATAGCAGGTTGCTCTGCTTCTGAATGGGGATAGTGGCATGAAATACACGATACATTCGCTTCGGCATGGTCTGATGTTGACCATTCATTAAATTGCATGTTGGTGTTCTTGGCATTGCTTGTCCCCCACCAAAAAAGCGGGTCATCTGATGCCACAAGGGTGAAGGTTTCATCGCTAATGAGTGTTCTGCCAGAGACAAAGCCTGTTGGGAAGGGGTGTGCTTGTGGTGATTGACCTTGACTATGACATTGCCCACAGACCTGTGCATCTACGCCCAGATTGATGGCTTCCTTAATGCGAGTCAATTCGCGGTCACTGGGGTTTCTGCCTGCGCCATCGGCTTCTTCGGCATGAATACTGCCCAAGCCATGACACGTTTCGCATTGGATACCATCATCTTCCCAACGGAAGCGTTCACTATCAAACCCCGATGTATGGCAGTAGGCACAATTTTCGCCAAAATCATACGATTCACTGAGCCAATCGCCCGTTTCATCCAGTAAAAACGGTTGCCATGCGCCTGTAACGCTATTCCATTCTATAGGGAGCAATTGCAAGTCGTTGCGGTCTACTTCGTATAAATACCGTTGGACATAGCGCCCTGCACCCAGCGTAAAGGCGATGTCATCGGGTGAAAGAGGGCGTGCTTCGGTGGTATCTGGAAATGTAATGAGGGGTAGGGCAGATTCGTCAGAAAAATTGGCGAGGATGAGTTCTTTGTCGCGTCCCACATCTTGTAGGGTGAGGGCGTGGCTGGTGGTGCTATGAATACGTGCCACATCGCTATGACACTCCGAACAGGTTCGTAACCCCTCATAGGTCGCCTCATCATCGCTTTGGGCAAAAAGTAATGTGGGCGATGTTTCTGGGAGCAAAAGAATCCCTGTCGCCACGAGAATACATCCCATGAAGGAAAAAAATAATGTAAAAAATTGGTTTTTCATAAATGCCTACTCCCTTAAAAAGGACTGTGATTGATTTAAGTAGGACGGGTTGACTATACCGCTACATTCATTTTAAGAGATATAAATTATTCCCCCTAGCGAAGATACTCATGAGATAAACTGACATTCATCACCTCATTTTCCGCCTTTTTATCAATAGTGTGCCCTTAAGAAATTAGCTAATCTATATATGAGCATAGAGGTTGCTCGTAGCCGTCGGGTGACTCCCTATTCTTTCTATTATTGAAAAGGAAGGGGCTTAAAAAATATATGAAGCGGTTAGCCATCGTTTTATTAGTTCTAGGGATTGGTGCAGTATATGTCGGTGTCACGCTCGCGGCGACCCCAATAACAAGCAGTACCATTGTTCCCGGTAGTTCGACAAGCGTTCAACTTCCTCCCGAAGGCGCAACATATGTCGGTTCTGATTCGTGTTTTCAATGTCATAGCGCCCAACATCGTGATTGGAGCAATACATTACATCCTATCATGGTTCAAGACGCTGTCGCTAATCCATCTGCTATTGTCGGTGATTTTGCCACAGGCGAAGAAGTTCGCGCCGCGACAATTAACGGCGAAGAACGTGCCTATACGGTGGAAGATGTAACACTCACCATGGGTTCAAAATATCGCCAACGGTATATTGCACAAACAACAGAAGGTGGTTATGTCGTATTGCCCGGTCAATGGAATGTAGACTCTGCAACTTGGGTCGAAGCCACTGCGGGCGATTGGTTAAAAGATTGCGCGGGATGCCATACCACAGGCTTTGATGTCGAAGCACAAACCTTTAATGAACTTGGGGTAGGGTGCGAGAGCTGTCATGGTCCTGCCAGTGTTCACGTTGATACGGCAAATAATTTGCCCGAAGGCATAGACCCCTCTGGTGATGAAGTGTATGCCTTGCGCCAAACTATTGTTGCTTCTGTGGATGCGGCTATTTGCGGTCAATGCCATAACCGTGGCAAGAGCGCCGATGGCGAACACGGCTATCCTGTGGGATATGTTGTGGGCGGTCCATTGGATGAAACCATGTTTGTATCGGTTGCCCCAACGGGTGCAGAAGATGATGCCAATTTCTGGGCGAATGGCTTAGAGAAGAAACATCGTCAACAATATATCACTTGGAGCGAATCACGTCATGCGCTCGCGCTCACCAGCCTCGAAGGGGATGAACCCCCACGCGAAAGCTGTTTGGGTTGCCATAGCACCGATTATGCCACCCAAGACCGTGTCTTTGAACAAGATGTGGTTAATAACACCAACATGCAATTTGGTGTTACCTGTGTTGGTTGCCATTCACCTCATGGTTCGACTCAAGTTCAAGACCAACTGACACAAGAATCGTATGCTTTATGTGTGAGTTGCCATACGGGTACTTCTGGTGGTACACGCGCCATCCGCGTTGGTGCAACAGTCCATCATGATATGCGTGAAATGTTCGAAGGTCGCCAATTCTTAGGATTGGGTCCAAACCCAAGTCCACATTTCTCCAATGAGACCTATGGTCCTGTATGCGCGACTTGTCATATGCCATCAACAGCCGCAAGTGCAGAATATGGGGATATTCCATCCCATACCTTCAAGGTACTTCTGCCAACCGACGCGGTTGAAGGGCAAATTGACTCCTGCACAACCTGTCATGATATGTCGCATGATGATATGACTCCAGAGGATTTGACCTTCTTTGTAGAAAGCACGATGGAAGACAATCAGGCGCGTGTTGAAGAAATTCGTGCCGCTTTGGATGAAATCAATGCCGCACATCCAGATTGGGATCCTCAAGCAGAAGAAAAACCAGAAGAACAACAAACTGCATTACGGATTCACACCCTCACATCCTTCATAGAAGCCGATGGTAGCTGGGGTTTCCATAATCCCGATTATGCCGATGAAATTCTCACCGAAGCAGAAGATTTGCTCGAAGAACTTCTCGAAGTGTTGGGTATGTAGAATTTATTGAATACTTGCTCCTATTAAGGTGAATCTATCACCCTAAACGGCTTAGGTGCAATCCGATGAGAGAGGTGGAGCAACATGCGCCTCTCTTTTTATTTTAATAAATGGACTATGATATGCCTTTTATATTCGTATGATGACATGTATCATCAGAAAAGATAACAAATGTCCATAGGAGGTTACTGATGACTCAAGTATTGTTATGGTATAACTATTTTTTTAGAGGGGACTAATTGACCAATGGCAACATCAACATGGGAAAAATCTTTAGACGTTCCAGCGAAAAAATTCAATATTGAAAAATTAAAATTCTTGGTTGGCGGGTTCTTGATTTTTGGGGCGATTGCCTATCTGATTATCATGAATACGTTTGGTGGGGCGCAATATTTCATCACCGTCAACGAATTGCTGTCAGATTCCAAATATACGGGTCAAACCGTGCGGATTTCTGGCGCGGTGATTGGCAAGACCATCCAATATGATGATAAAAACCTCGTTATTGATTTCACGATTGCTCACATTGAGACCACCAACGAAGATTTAGCCTATGCGCTTTATGTCGCCGCCGCCGATGACTCCACTGCCCAACGCTTGCAGGTGCATATCGAAAATCAGGTCAAACCCGATTTACTCCAAAACGAAGCCCAAGCCATCCTCACAGGCAAATTGGGCGAAGATGGCATTTTTTATGCCAGCGAAATTTTGCTCAAATGCCCAAGCCGTTATGAAGATAATGTGCCAAACCAAGCTATTTCTGGTGGAGACCTCTAAATGTTTACTGAAATCGGATTATTTGCACAATTTTTCTCATTTGTCGCCGCCTTATATGCCATACTTGCACTTGTGGTTGGTGAACGGCGCAAAAATGAGGCGATGGTCTTGAGTGGGCGCAATGCCGCCTTGCTCAATTTTGGGTTACTTGCCCTTGCGAGTGGCATGTTGATGCTCGACATCATTCTCCAACGTTACGAAGTGGAATATGTCTGGTCTGTGACCAGCCCCGATATGCCCTTATTCTTTCGCCTAACATCCCTGTGGGGGTCACAAGCAGGGTCACTCCTGTTTTGGTCCGTGCTGATGAGTGGATTTAGCGCAGGGGCTGTATTGATTAATTGGAAAATACATCGTCGCCTCATGCCGTATGCCACTGCCTATATGATGGCTGTGGTGGTCTTTTTTGTGGGTATTAGCACCTTTTTAGAAAATCCCTTCTCCCGTTGGTGGTATACACCCAATGGCAATGAAGAAATGGTTTCTGCGGTGTTTCGCCCAGCAGATACCTATCCCGCAAGCGCCGTACCCGTGACGATTTTCCCCGCAGGGGCATCGTTTCCTGTGAATCTAATCCCAGAAAATGAGCGATTTGCATTAGGGGCAGTGGTCGGTGAGGCGTATATTTTGGCGGGGTCTCTCGACCCGAATATCCCAATACCAGCCAGTGTCTTTGATAATATCACTAATAGCGAATTTGTCCTCGCAGGTATGGTTACACCAGATTCTTTAATACCCCTCGTGGCATTGAATAGCGATTTGATGGTTTCATCTGCCGATATTTTCCCCAGAGATGCGCGAGTGATGCAAGGTGGGCTGGCATCTACCGCCACCTTAGACCTTGTAACAGGCACAGCACAAGGCTTAAACCCCTTGTTACGGCATTTTGGGATGGCAATTCATCCGCCCATGCTCTATTTGGGATTTGTCGGGTTTATTGTGCCATTTGCGTTTGCAATGGCGGCACTTGCCAGTGGTGATTTATCTACCAATTGGATTAAAGCCTCACATCGTTGGACGCTCATTGCATGGCTCACGCTCAGTCTTGGTCTGATTTTAGGCGGACGTTGGGCGTATGACGTGTTGGGGTGGGGCGGTTATTGGGGCTGGGACCCGGTCGAAAATGCCGCATTCCTCCCGTGGCTGATTGGGACGGCATTCATCCATAGTGTGATGATTCAAGAAAAGCGCGGGATGCTCAAGACATGGAATATGTTCTTGGCGGTTGGCACATTTTCTGCCGTGATTTTTGGCACATTCGCCACCCGTAGCGGATTGATTGAAAGTGTCCATAGCTTTGCCCGTAGCCCTATCGGCTTTCCGATGTTTGCCTTCTGGTTGAGTGTGACCTTCATCTCGGTGTGGCTCATCCTATGGAGACGCAGACGTGGTGAATTGAAAGACGAACATGCCTTCACCAATTTATTTAGCCGTGAAGCCTTGTTTGTGCTGAATAATTTCATCTTTGTGGCGTTGTTCATCGCCATTTTCTGGGGGAGCTTTGGCGCACCTATCGTCTCTGAAATTTTCTTAGATACCAACATCACGCTGGGCAAAGATTATTTCTTGCCTGTCGTCACACCATTGTTTGTCGCCCTTTATATCCTGATGGGGATTGCACCGCTATCGGCATGGGGCGCGACATCGTTCAAACGGTTGGGGCGGTCTATTGTTTTTCCGATTGGGCTAACTGTGCTAACACTGGGGATTTTTATCCCACTTGCCACCGATAAAAACGGCATGTTGAATATCCTCGCATGGCTAGGATATGGCATCGTCTTATTTGCGGGATGGGTCGCTATTTACGAGACGTATCGCGGGGTGATTGCCCGTATCAAAGCACATGGCGAATCGTTGCCAACGGCATTTTTTACCCTTATGCGCCGTAATCCACGCCGATATGGGGGGTATCTTATCCATTTGGGCATCACCGTCATCGGTATTGGGGTGATTGGTAGCACCGTCTTTCAACAAGAAACACAACGCACCCTCGCTGTTGGTGAATCGCTGACGATTGCCGATTATGAATTGCGTTATGACGGCTTGTTAGAGGGGCAAATCAGCGAAGATGGTCGCATTATGGATATTGCCGAAGTCACATTATTCCGCAATGGCACAGAAGTTGCTCATCTGCGTCCACGCCGAGATTTCTTCCCCAATGTGGATGAAGGCATGAACTCCTCTACCATATCAGGCGCACATAGCACCCTTGAAAACGATTTTTACATTTTGCTGGTGAGTTGGGAGACGGTTTCGTCTAATTCTGCCACCTTTAAGGTGTATATCAACCCACTGGTCAATTTGGTGTGGTGGGGTGGCATTATCTTGATTATCGGCACAATGTTCTCCTTCTTCCCCAAAGAAGCATTGCCTGTTCGCATCCGCCAACGGGTGCAACAAGTCGAAGCACTCGGATTAAAAGGGGTGAGCGCATGAAGCCCCGTACCCTGATAATTATTGCCCTACTGATATTTGGCGCTTTTGGTCATGTTATGGCACAAAATGATGATGACGATAACAGCACCGAAACGCCGATTGTGGTCACAGATGACCAAGTGAATGCTATTGCCAATAGACTTTTTTGCCCTGTCTGCGAGAATATCCCGCTTGATGCGTGTGGGACGGCGGCTTGTGCTGATTGGCGCAATGAAATCCGCCTATTCTTGGAACAAGGCATGACAGAAGAAGAAATCCGCACCAATTTTGTCCGCAGATTTGGAGACCGTGTGGTCGGTGTTCCACAAGACCCATTCCTAAATGCGCTTTCGGTGATTACCCCATGGATATTGGTGGGGGTGGGCTTATTGGTGGTGCTATCTTCTTTTATAACATGGCGCAAGCACAAAGCGATTGCGCTTGCTACTGCACCAGAGACCCCCACTGTGGTGAAATCTGATGTTCAAGATCCCTATTTAGATATGCTCGAAAAAGATTTGAAAGGTTAAATGACTCAATGAGCCAAATTGAACCTGTAGAAATGATAGAATTGCCCAAGCCCGTTAAAGGGGGTATGAGCATTAGCTCGTGGGTATTGGTGATTGGCATTGTATCAGTGGCGGTTGTTTTTGGAATCGCCTTATGGCGACAACAACAAGGGCAACCCACCAGTGGACCTGCGCCTACCTTTACCTTTACGACTTTTGATGATGAGACCTTTAACCTTGCCGATTTTAAGGGTAAGGTGGTCGTCCTCAATTTTTGGGCGGGGTGGTGTGAGCCATGCAAAGGCGAAGCGCCAGAATTACAAGCGGCGTGGGAATATTATCAATCACAAAATGCCGATGTGGTGTTCTTGGGCATTGCGTATGCCGATAACGGACCCAGTTCATTACGCTTTTTGAATGAATTTGGCATTACCTACCTCAATGCACCCGATTTGGGGACGCGCATTTCTGATGCTTATAACATTAGCGGTGTGCCAGAGACCTTCATCATAGATAAAAATGGCAATGTGGTGGAATTTATTTATGCAGGGGTGACGCGCACGCGCCTCATTAGCTCTGTAGATAAAGCATTATCAGCATCGGTAGGGGATGAATCGGAATGAAGTTACTACACGCCTCCATCAAGCCTATTGTCATCTTTTTTGTGGTGATAATGCCGATTTTAGCATGTACCTACTCAGATGACCTGATGATGTTCAATGAAAATTCAGCAGAACAAGCATCTGCGCCTGATTTTATTGTCACAACCTTTGATGGTCAGACAGTTCAATTGAACGATTTTCGGGGCAAGGTGGTCGTCCTTAATTTTTGGGCGGGGTGGTGTGTTCCATGCCTTACACAATTGACCACCTTACAAGCCACATGGGAACAGTATCAATCACAAAATAGTGATGTGGTGTTTATAGGGATTGCTTATGCAGATAATAATCCTAGTTCTATCCAATCTTTAGCTGATTATAGTGTTACTTACCTCAATGCACCTGATATTGGAACACAGATTTCTGATGCTTATGGAATTACTGGTGTACCAGAAACTTTTGTTATTGATAGACACGGAAATATTGCAGAACACGCTATTGGTGATGTTACCATTTCCCATCTAATGGAATGGGTCGATTCTGCATTAGAAGGAGATACCCCATGAGTATAGAAGGAATTTTGCTATCAGCCGTTATGTTTCTGATAGGGGTGGTATGGTTGGCAAGCCCGTTTGTGATGAAAAATATGTCACAGGCGCAAGTCACCCGCCAACAAGACCGCCAAAGCCTGCTCAATGCCTATGAGCGCCTGCTCTCGCGGTTGCGCGACCTTGATGAAGATTATAACTTGGGCAAGATGCCCCAAGCCGATTATGAAATTGAACGCAAGCAATTGGCAGAACGCGGGGCGACACTCCTCGCCCAAATTGAGACCACACTCGGCGGGGTAAAATCTGCCCAAAAACCGCCTATAGGCGATGCTGATGCGGTGCTAGATTCTGCCATTGAACAAGCCATTGCCAATTATGTCGCCGCGAACACTCAGGAAGAGCAAGAACATGCAACCACTCGGTAAAATCATCAAAAGGGGCATTTTGCCACTCATGGCGCTTGCCATCATCACGATTTCAGCCTGTACAGGGTTAAGTGGTGAGCCAGAAATTGTCTCCACATTAGTGCCACGCGCCACTGCACAACCCATTGGTGATGTGCCACAAAATGTGGATATTATTCTTGGGGAAAAAGTGTTTATACAAAATTGTACCCGTTGCCATGGTGCTGGTGGGCAAGGTGATGGCGAATTTGCGGGTCAAATGCCTGTGCCACTCATAGATTTTACCGACCCACAAGCCGTTAGTGGAAAGACCCCACAAGAGTGGTATAGCATCATCTACAACGGCAAATTAGAAAATGGTATGCCCCCATGGGGCATCCCTAGCACCATTTCAGATAGAGTGCCATTGACCTCCGATGAAATTTGGGGTGTGACGATGTACTTATTCACCCTATCGGGCGAATCGGTAGAACCAGTCACGACACCCGATGCTGATGTGACGGCAGAAGCCACACCATCTGTAACTGATATTGAATCTGTGGCGACACCCGATGCAGAAGCTACTGCCGAAGCCACATTAGAAGTTGCTAGTATTGAACCTGTGACCACACCTGATGGTGAAGCGACAGAAGCGCCAGAATCCACGCCATTTGTCGAATCAGCAGGTATGGTGAGTGGGTCAGTGGTCAATGGCACAGCAGGCGCAAGTGTCCCGCCAGATTTGCCCGTCAAATTGTATTCATCCGATGCAACCGCCGATACTGTAGTCGCAGAGACCACCCTCAATCCCGATGGCACGTTCCAATTTGAGGGTGTGGTCATGTCGCATGGGCAAGAATTTTTTGTGACAGTGGCTTATGCAGGTGGGTTTTTTGTGAGCGAGACCCTCACGCCCGATTCTGGCTCAAATACGCTGGAATTGCCCGTGACCATTTATGATACAACCTATGATGTGCAAGCTATCCGCGTGACCAATATCCTCACCTATGCCAGTGTGCTAGATGGCACACTCGAAATTGTTCAGGTGATTGAATTTGCCAATATCACCGATAAATTGTATGTGCAAGTGGTGGATGAAGTCGTCTCTGCGTTGATTGTGGGGCTTCCCGAAGGGGCAATTTTCTCTGATATGACAGGCGGACGCTTTAGAGTGTCTGAAGATGGTCGCACGATTACCGATTCACGCCCTGTATTTCCTGCCAGCGCACAAGAATCTGCCCATACACTCCATTTTTCTTACACGCTTCCCTATGATGGCGATGTGACCATTGAGCAAACCTTCCCGTATTTGGTGGAAGGTGAACTCGATGTCCTCATCCAACAAGAGGGGCTATCGGTAGATGGTGCTGGATTCCAATCACGCGGGAGTCGCATGATTGCGGAAGGGGTGTTCTCTGATTTTGGGGCGACACTCTCATTGATGCCACAAACCCCCATCGTGTTTAAGGTGTTGGGGACGGTGGTCGAGACCATCCCCACCGATACAACTGGTTCTCCCAATTTGCCTTTAGCGATTGTCTTGGTAGGGGCGGGTGTGTTTTCGATAGGTATTGCGGCTTTTATTTTTATCAAAGATAAACGCGATAGTGCCAAGCCTGTCACCGATGCCAAAGAGCAAATTAATGCGCTCATGAAGCAAATTGCAGAGCTAGATATTCAACATAAAGAAGGAACATTAGCAGATGGTGACTACACCACGCGCAGAGATAAGCTCAAAGCGCGACTCACCAAACTGATGAAAGACCACAAATCTTAATTTATATTTTTTGATACAACCACGAAGGAGACATGCACCATGAGCGTAATCGGCGTAAGCCAAAATCAACAGGAACAGGGGGTGATTCATCAAACCCTGCTCACCAATCCCCATTATCGGAATATACTCCTGCGTTTTTGGAGTGTTGTCGCTGTCGCTAGTTTTGGCATTTCTCTTTATTTTGCCCTGATTTATGCAGGCACAGATGCCACTATGGGTAATGTGCAACGGGTGTTTTATATGCACGTATCGGCATTTGCAGGGGCGAGCGTGGCATTTTTTATCACATTGGTCGCTGGGGGCATTTACCTCAAAACCCGCAAACTGAAATGGGATACATTGGCGTTGGCTGGTGTAGAAGTTGGACTCGTGCTTTCAATTATCACACTGGTAACAGGGTCAATTTGGGCGCGTCCCACATGGAACGCATGGTGGACATGGGATCCACGCCTCACATCTGCGGCAATTATGGCGCTCACCTACGCGGCATATCTCATGCTTCGCAATGGCATTGAATCGCCAGAACGTCAACGCACCTTTAGCGCGGTATATGGCATTTTAGCCTTTGCCACCGTTATTTTCACCTTCATGATTACCCGTGTGCGCGGTGATACGATTCATCCTAACGTTATTGGCAGTAGCCCTGTGAATGCCAAAGGCACATTTGAGATGGTAGACAACATGAAGATGGCATTTAGTGTCAATATGTGGGCGTGGTGTGTGTTTATTGCCCCTGCCTTCATTTGGTGGCGGGTACGGCTCGAAAATCTTTCTAATACCGCCAAAAAACGTCGTATCGAATTTTTGAATGAAGAGAATTAACGCATAAGGAGCGATTATCATGCCACCAACACCGAATACCGATGCTTATATGATTTTGGGCTATGTGGTTATTATCAGCATTTTGAGCCTGTATTTCCTTAGTATGGTCATGCGCTTTCGCAGTGTCCATAAAGATATTGAGGCATTAAGCGAATAACACAGGCGATGTAAGGTCTTTTAGCCCCAAAACATCCAATCACTAGTATTAAAAAATACGCCAATACTGACTATCCCTATCAAAGTAGTCGGTATTGGGTGTTTTATTTACACTAAAATCTGTTATGATGTGCTTGCACTTAACGAGAGGGAATTTTTATGATGAATTGGGAACAACTCAATGCCGATTTTGAGAAATCTGACCCCAAGAGTATTTTGCGTTGGGGTGTAGAGACCTTTGGTGAAAAGCTGGCAATTGTCACAAGTTTTCAACCGACAGGCATTGCTACCTTGCACATGTTGATGGAATTGGGAGCAAAAGTGCCTGTATTGACACTCGATACGGGGATTCTTTTTCCAGAGACCTATAAGCTGATGGATGAGGCAGAAGCCTTTTTTGGATTGCCACTCACCCGTATTCGCCCCGAATTAACCCTTCAAGAACAAGCCACACAATACGGTGAAGCCCTTTGGGAACGCAATTCCGATGCGTGTTGCAATATGCGTAAGGTTGTCCCGTTGGATAAGGCACTCAAAGGGAATTATTCTGCATGGGTGACAGGCTTGCGCCGTGACCAAACTGGACGCGAAAAAACCCCTATCGTCAAATGGGACGAAAAATATGGCATGGTGAAACTTTCGCCATTTGCCACATGGACGAGTGAAATGTTATGGATTTATATCCATGCCAATGAATTGCCCTATAACGAATTACACGAAAAGGGCTATCCCAGTATTGGCTGTAACACATCTGTTTGTACCCAACCCGTCAAAGAGGGTGATAATGAACGCTCTGGGCGCTGGATTAACAGTGATAAAGTAGAATGTGGGATTCATATCGCCACCAAAGAAGGCTAATACATGGATTTGACGACGATGATATTATGCGCGATAGCGGGCTTTTTCGCGCAGATTTTAGGTGGTGCGCTTGGTATGGGTTACGGTGTAACCTGTAGCATGATTCTGATGACCTTTGGTATTCCCCCTGTATTTGTGAGTGCCAGTATCAACACCGCCGAATTGTTCACGGGCGGGTTCACGGGCGTATTACATGCCAGAATGGGTAATGTTGACCAAACACTTTTTCGCAAATTGCTGGTCTTTGGGGTCATTGGTGCGATTGTTGGCACATTTATCCTCGTGCAAGTACCGGGTGATGTTCTAAAACCATTCATTGCCGTCTATTTATTTATTGTTGGTGCAATCATCATTTATAAGACGATTAATCCTCCGCAACCGCGTGTGGTCTCGACTTATATCCGCCGATTGGGTCTTTTAGGCGGGTTTTGTGATGCGATAGGTGGGGGCGGATGGGGGGCGATTGTCACCTCAACCTTGCTGGTGCGTGGGAATAATCCGCGTATCACCATCGGCTCGGTGAATGCGGCGCGATTTTTTGTATCGCTCGTCACTTCCATCGCCTTGTTAGCGATTATCCCTATCAGCGAAGTGGCAGTGATGATTATTGGGCTAATTTTGGGCGGGATGCTCGCCGCGCCAATGGCGACCTTGCTCTGTTCGCGTGTCCCACCCCGTACTTTGATGGGCGTGGCGGGTGTGGTGATTTTGCTCCTCAGCGTGAGTACGATGGTGATTTCAATTACCACCTATTTGACGGTATAGGGGCAAAAAATGACCTTGTGCAACCTATCCATGGAATTTTATGCACATTCACCCCTTGCATAATACGATGGCGATATGCTATATTTCTATACATTAGATTTCATCGAATAAGGTTTTAACCAATGTTCAACATTTCTGATAAGAAGGCGAAGAAGACATATACCAGACCATAACAGTCGGGTTTTTTCGCGTTTTTATCGAAGTATGAGATAGAAATACACGCCGCCCGCAAGGGCGGTTTTGCATTTTAGGAGCAAGTGAGACATCATGAACGAATTTATCCTCATCAGCAAGAAGCAATTCAAGAAGCCGAAGCGACCCTTCTGGAGTGCTTGAATTTGCCACCTACCCATGTGCAAAATCACGACCGCCTGCCAGAAGGGACATCCCACTGTGCAGGCGGTTTTTATTTTCGGGCGCAACATGTTGCGCCCTTACGGATAACACAAACCATATCATCAATATCAAAAGGAGAATAACACCATGACCACCACCCCTTGTCCCGTATGCGAAGCACTTGTGAGCATCCCCGCCGATGCCATGCAGAATGAACTCATCGCCTGTGCCGATTGTGGCTCTGAACTCGAAATTATCAGTTTGTCACCTGTTCAACTCGACCTTGCGCCTGATGTCGAAGAAGATTGGGGCGAATAATCCATGCGCGTAGCCATTTTGCTCACCCACATTCGTCCAGAAGAAAAATTGCTCATCAATGCCTTTGAAGCACATGGCATCACACCCGATGTCATCCTTGACCGTGATTTTAATTTTGATTTGTTGGGGGATTCATCCCAACTCGCACCCTCTGGTATTTCGTGGGGAGACTATGACCTTGTGCTAGAACGGTGTGTCAGCACCTCACGCGGATTATATGCCCTGTCTATCCTCAATCGGTGGGGCGTACATACCCTGAATAGCTATGTAACAGCCTCTATTTGTGCCGATAAAGTGCAAACAACGCTCGCACTCGCCAGCGCCAATGTGCCACAACCCCGCGCACGGGTGGCATTTGACGAAGCACATGCCCTCGAAGCCATCGAAGAATTGAGCTATCCCGCCGTCCTAAAACCTGCTACAGGGTCATGGGGGAGACTTGTGGCGCGGGTCAATGACCGTGATAGCGCAGAGGCATTGCTAGAGCATCGGCAAACATTGGGTGACTATAATTATCACACCTACTATGTGCAAGAATTTGTGCAAAAACCATCCCGCGACATCCGCGCTTTTGTGGTGGGCGATAGGACGATTTGCGCTATTTATCGCACATCCCCCCATTGGATAACCAACACTGCACGTGGTGGACAAGCGACCAATTGTCCCGTCACCCCTGAATTAAACGACCTGTGTGTATCGGCATCCCGCGCAGTGGGTGGTGGCATTTTGGCGATGGATGTGTTTGAAACACCAGAAGGCGGGTTGGTCATCAACGAAATTAACCATACGATGGAATTCAAAAACAGTAGCGCCCCAACGGGTGTCAATATTGCCGATGAAGTGGTGACATACGCGCTCTCCACCATCACCCAAGGAGCATTAGCATGACGGTAAGTGTCGGTATCGTTGGCGGAAGTGGCTATACAGGTGGGGAATTGTTGCGCTGGTTGCAGGGACATCCCAACGCGACAGTGACACAAATTACCAGCCGTGAAAATATGGGTGCGTATGTCCATAGTGTGCATCCGCAATTTCGCGGGGTGTCGCAATTGCAATTCATCCATCCAGATAGCCTACAAGCCTGTGATGTGTTGTTTTTGTGCTTGCCACATGGCACAACAGCCAGCCAAATAGACCGCTTCGCCTCACTCGCTCCCCGCCTCATTGACCTCTCCGCCGATTTTCGGTTATCCAATCCTCAAGATTATCAAATATGGTACGACATGAATCACCCCGCGCCCAATTGGTTATCAAAATTTACCTATGGCTTGCCTGAAATTAATCGTGAAGCCTTGCGGACTGCCCATTATGCCAGTGGGGTCGGATGCAATGCCACTGCGCTCAATTTGGCATTATTGCCATTGGTACGGGCGGGTGTGTTGCAATCGGCACGGGCAGAAATCAAAGTTGGGTCATCGGAAGGTGGCAATAGCGCCAATGCGGGGAGTCATCATCCTGTGCGGAGTGGGGCGGTACGGGCATATAAACCCACTGGACACCGCCACATGGCAGAAGTACGGCAAGTTTTAGGTGATGTGGATGTGCGCTTTGCCGTGACTGCCATCGAGATGGTACGCGGGGCGCATGTGACCGCACATGTGCGACTCAATAGCCGTCTCGCAGAAAAAGATATTTGGCGTATGTACAGAGGCGCTTATGCGAATGAGCCATTTGTGCGTTTGGTGAGCAGTAAAACAGGCTTACATCGGTTGCCAGAACCGCGTGTGGTGGCGGGGACAAATTTTTGTGATGTCGGGTTTGAACTCGATGCCGATGGTGAAAATTTGGTGGTCATCTCTGCGATTGATAATTTGGGCAAAGGTGCGGCGGGTAGCGCCGTGCAATGTATGAACCTCATGCACGGGTTTGATGAATGTGCTGGTCTCTCATTTTTTGGTATTTATCCATAAGAAGGAAATCATAACGATGACGACTCAATCAACACGACCCATTTTGGTGGTCAAACTCGGTGGTGGGCAAGGGCTAGATATGGCGCGGTGCTTAGATGACCTTGCCACACTCGCACAAGACTATGCGCTCATTGTGGTGCATGGCATTAGCCACGCTGTGAATGAATTGTGCCATGAACGCGGAATTGGTGTACAGACCATCACATCTCCCAATGGGCATACATCACGCTATACCACGCCAGAAGTGCGCGATGTCTTTGTAGAAGCCTCGCATCGTGTCACCAATGAATTGGTGGCGGGATTCGC
>JANRKU010000150.1:0-14824 GCA_033763335.1 bacterium | reverse complement strand
AAAAAAGCGGTTATTGTAGCTGTTATGCGAAAATTATTGCATCTTGTTTATGGGATTCTGAAATCTGGGCGACCTTTTGACCCTCATTATTTAGACAATTTGGCGATACCATCTTGATTTTCAAGACGGTATCTACAATCCCGCCTATTTTGAAGATGTACTGGCTGTACTAGACCCTTTAGGGTCGTATGTCAGCCACAAAAATGTGCATTTAGCAATTCTGCAAAATAAAAAGAATAAATATCATGCAGGTGGCTCTAATGGTAAGGTGAAATAAAAATGTCCGCCACCCTTTTTGGGTGTACTCGGTGTTGCCCAAATTTTGCCATGATGCAATTCGACAAAGGTCTTGCAGATAGCAAGCCCCAACCCCACGCCTTCTGCGCTAATATTTTTGGCGTAATCGGTACGATAAAATGGCACAAAAATCTTTTCAATGTCTTTTTGGCTAATGCCGACCCCTTCGTCCGATACCGATACCATCAGGCAGGGCGTGATGACCCCCAGTGGGGTATGTTTGGGGAGTTGATTACGGGCGGCAATCAGACGAATTTCTGCGGTAATTTTTGAATTTGGTGGCGCATATTTGATAGCATTAGCAAATAAATTGCTCATCACTTGGTCTATACGCCGTTGATCACAAAATAAAGTGGGCAAATCGGTGGGCATGGTCAATACTGTTTGTTGCCCTTTCTCTTTGAATTGCAACGCGAGGCGGGTATGCACATCGCCCATCAATTCCGAGAGATTGACATGCGTGCGGAGGAGTATGGTCTCCCCCATTGTCGCCTGAGACATATCGAGCAATTCTTTTAACATATCACTCATGCGTCTGGCGCTAGAATGAATAATTTTTAGTTTATCGCGTCCTTCAGTGACCAGTTCATCGTTATTCAAACTCAATAATAATTGGCTATAGCCCATTAATGAGGTGAGGGGTGTCCGAAATTCATGTGAAATTCGCATCCAAAGTTCATGCTGAAAGCGCAAGGCATCGCGCTCTTGGGTGACATCATAAAAGGTGTAAATACGCCCAACCACATGCCCCGCCCGATAAACAGGCGCAGTATACCATTTGATAGCACGCGGGGTATTTTCTTGCGAATACAGGTCTATTTCACCTTCTTCAATTTCGACAGAGCGCGGAGAAATGGCTTGCCATGTCGCCTGTAATTGCTCACGGGCAGGATTTTGTGCGCGGAGCATGGGCAAAATATCCCATAAGCACGATTCGCGCAAATCGGTGAGCGATGTCTCTAAAAAATTGACGAATTGTTGATTATAGGCAAATATCCGCGCATCATCGGGCGAGACCAATACAATCGCCTCTAAAACCGATTCCAGCACCACCGAGCGCCCTTGTGTCACGTTATCCAAATACCGCTTGAGTTCATTCACCACGACACTCAACGTCAACAAGTCGCTAATGCTCTTATAGACTTGCATCTCATATAAGGGGGGCGTGTCGTTATCGTCACTAGTCAAAAACATCACCCCCAATGGGCGCGATTCTGAGGTGAGAAACAATAAATTCAGGGTTTGGACATTTGATTGAATCAATATCTCCCGTAACCCCTGTGGAATATTGGGGTCGGTTTTAATCCGATTTACATTGGTCAATGTGACCACGCGCCCTTCATCCACTTCGGTTTGATAAGGATGAAAATAAGAGATGGGGATATGGTCGCCAACAGAGACATTATCACCAAATTCTCTTGACCAACTGGCAATAATTTGCACACTCTCAAATTTCCGTTGTTTAATTTCAGAAATGCCCGGACTAAACAGCCCTAACGCGCAATTGGTGATATGCCCATCGAATACATAATCACGCAAAACCGCGATGATATTATCCGGTGCGGGATTTTTGATGATGGCTTGTGAGGCATTGAATACTGCCTGTGCAAAGACCAATTGCGCGACAAATTGTTCATTTTGCAAAACAGTTTGGGCATAAAGGGCAATATATTTGAGTTCTTGCACATGGGCTTGAGGATTATTGAGCGCATAGCGATAAAAGAAGAAAAATATCCCCAATACATCGCCACTATCAGAGACCAATGGATAAACAATACAACCCTGCAATTCACAAGCAGGGACATCGAGTATGGGCGCATACACCACCCTATCAACATCGCGTGTGAGGTGGCGTTCTATCCAGGGGAGTAAGGCAGAATAACTTCCTTCGCTAACTTGGGCATTGTTTTGTACTGCCGAGAGTTTCATCTGACGGGTATCACGGCTATAAATATACAAACAAGCAAAATCTACTGTTGTGGTTTTCAATTGAGGGATGAGCGCAAATACATGCCGCAGGCGCATATCTGCGGCATCTAAATTTGCCAAAACATCCCCTGATGGAGGGTTAATACGAGTCATGTGGATTTATTCTTTAAGACCTTCCGCTTCTGGCGGACGCACGGTGAACATGTAGCCAATGCCCCGTTCTGTGCGGATATAATGTGGATGATGTGAATCGGCTTCAAGTTTACGCCGTAAGCGGTGCATATGAACACGCAAGGTGTCTTCATATACTTCTTCAGAGGGCCACACACGGGCAATCAACATCCGATTTTCAACGACCCGCCCTGCATTACGCAGTAACACATGGAGCAAAATGGATTCGGTGGGAGTTAGGCTAATTTGCTTGTTATTTAACGTAACACGATTATGGGCAAAATCTATTTGTAGATGTTCATCTATACGAATAATTGGCTCACTGGCATAATCAAGACTTGGCATACGCGCCAAAACAACTTGGACACGCGCTTCTAATTCGCGCACATCAAATGGCTTAACAATGAAGTCTTCTGCATATTTCTTTAAGCCTTGAACCACCGTATCGGTATCATTGGTGGATGTTACGAAGATAATCGGTACATCTGCCATAGATTTAATCTTGTTGGCAAGCTCAAACCCGTGCATACTTGGGAGGCTTAAATCTATCAACGTAATATGAGGCAACCCAAAATTGCGAATATGTTCAATCGCTTCTGGTCCGTCGGTGACTGTGACAACTTCATACGAATGTTTTGTGAGGAAATCCACCACAAGTTTATTGATGCTTATATCATCTTCAATAAGAAGGATGCGCGATTTTTTCACTGGACGCTCGCCTTTCAGAATATAACGAAATAGACTTTGTTGCATAGACTATACTCTATACGTAAGGCTCTGTCAAATAATTCTCTAAAAACTTATGACAAACATTGTACAAATTATCAAAAAACGTAAATCTCGCAAATTATATAAACAACAGCGCCAATTCCGTGACCAAATGGGATTGGTTATATTACTGTTTATTACGCTATTTGGGCTATTATTGCCCTTATCGGTAGTAATAGGTGCTGTTGGCATCACCTATAGCCAAGCGGTGCAATTGCTTCCAGACTCCCCCATCGCCGCCCCCCTAGAGCCAATTTTGGGCGAGACACGGCTTTATGATGCCTCCGAACAAACCTTATTGCTCACCCTGAGCGACCCTGTCGGTGATAATAATGGATGGATTGCGCTTGAAGATATGCCAGAGACGGTATGGCGTGCCACCTTATTATGGGAAGACCCCAACTTTTTATCCGACACAGGCTTTAACCCCTTCTCACTCATCGAAAATTGGTGGCGCAATCGGTTAACAGGACCATTAGAAGAAAATAGCACCATTGTTGGCAGGTTGGTGAGAAATATTTTGTTATCACCCCAAACCGATGCTATTGAGGGACGCGCTCTCGAAATGGCGATGATTGCCGAATTGCATCGGCGCTATACCCCAGAACAATTACTCGAATGGCATATCAACACCAATTATTATGGCAACGAAGCCTATGGCATTGAAGCGGCGGCACAACTGTATTTGGGCAAATCAGCAACGGATTTAACGTTAGATGAAGCGGCATTGCTAGTCGCAATCGCTACTGCCCCTCAATTTAACCCCATAGATGATGAAACTGCCGCCAGAGGCAGACAAAGCGACCTGCTACGGCGCATGTTGGTGAACAATATCATCACTGCATCCGAATTTGAGGCAATCGCAGGCACACAAACACCCATCCGCACTACCGTTGGTCAAACACCCCTTATTGCGCCTGAATTTGTGGTATATGCCCGAAAACAAGCCGAGCGTATTTTGACAAGTTTGGGCTTAGATGGCGTGCGCTTGGTATCGCGCGGGGGGCTAAAAATTGTCACCACGCTTGACCTCGATTTGTACTACCAAACCGAATGTACCCTCAGAACCCATCTGGGGCGCTTATCCAACCCCAATGCAGGGGTGGCGAATACCCTCACCAACACACCTTGTATCGCATCCAGTTACTTACCAGAAGAAATTCCCGCCACCAATGGCACAAATCCGCCAGATACAGGCATTGTGTTCATCCTAGACCCCAACACAGGTGAAATTTTGGCGATGGTCGGTGATGCCACCAAAACACAATATCAACCCAGCGTGACATTGCACCCACTGGTCTATTTGGACGGGTTTTTCAATCCAAATCCCAATTACACCGCCTCGACCATGTTACTCGATATTCCGCGCCCATTTCCGGGGGCTGTGGAAGGCTCTATTTATATTCCCACCAACCCCGATGGACGTTTTAGAGGTCCGTTAAGCCTACGTGATGCGATGGGTGCAAGCCTTTTGCCACCTGTCACACAAGTCGCCAATGTCCTCAATTTGAACACGGTTTTACGGCGCACCATCAACCGTGTGGGCATCAACAGTTTACGGAGTGGGTTATATGACCTCTCGCTCTTAGAGCGTGGTGGCGCAGTATCGGTGTTGGATGTGGGATTTGTATATGGCACATTGGCGGCATTAGGGGATGCTAATGGATTACGTATTACGCCCATCGCCCCCGGATTACGCGACCATGACCCTCTCGCCATTAGACGGATTGAATCGAATGATGGCGAGATTTTGTGGGAATATAATGAGACCGAGCGCCAATTGAGCCGTGTGCCTGTGATTGAATCACAATTGGCGTATGTAATTAACGATATTTTATCCGATAGGACGACCCGTTGGGAGACCTTGGGGCAAGGCAACATATTAGAGACCACACGCCAAACGGCGGTCATCAATGGCATGAGTTCTGACCGTGTGGATAATTGGACGGTGGGTTATACCCCACAAATCGTCACTGTGGTGCAGTTGGGGCGTGTGGATAGAAGCCCAACCAGCCTAGACCCATTTGCAACGGCAGGCGCGGCGATGGTTTGGCGGGCAGTGATGGATTATACCCATGCCCGAGATGCCCTGCCGATTGTGACATGGGAACGCCCACAGACCCTTATCACGGCGGTTGTATGCGAAATTTCGGGGATGTCACCCAATGATGCGTGTCGGACTCGTGAAGAAATATTTTTGGATATTGGGCAGTTACCCCAACAAGACACCTATTGGCAATTGGTAGAAATTAATACCCAAACCAGACTTCGCGCCAGCATCAACACACCGTCATCACTCCGCGCACAAGTCCCCTATTTCATCCCCCCGCCAGAAGCGATGGATTGGTGGCGTGCCAATAATCAACCCTTACCTCCTGTGGAATATGACGCAGTGAATATCACCCAAGCCGATTTGGGGTCTACTGTCATTTTGCAACCACGTAATTTTGATGTGGTTGGAGATGTGGTGGATGTACGGGGCAGTTTGGATGCGTCAAATTTTGAATTTTATCAACTGTCGTATGGGCAAGGACCGAATCCTACTGAATGGATTAACCTCACTGATGCCATGACAACATTTACGGCAGGCACAAGCCTCGCCCAATGGGATACCAACACATTAGACGGCACGTATGTCTTGCAATTGCGCGTGGTCAAGCGTGATGGCACAACCGAGACGGGTTTTTCGCAGGTGACAGTAGATAATATCCCCCCTGCCATTGTGCTACGTGCGGGTGAACCCAATCAGGTGTTCCGTTGGACAGTAGATACCATCATCCCTGTGACCGCAGAAGTGAGTGATAATATCCGCGTTAGCCGCGTGGATTTTTACCTCAATGGGCAGTTTATCGCCACAGTGGGTAGCTATCCGTATGTGTATAATCACCCCATCAACCGTCCGGGCATAGAGACCTTCACGGCGGTGGCGTATGATGCAGTCGAAAATAATTCCACCGCCGAAACGAGTGTCGAAGTGATACGCACAGATGGCTAACTACCAAATAATTTGGCAAAAAAGCCCTGTTTTTTACGATTCAGCTTAAACCATTGCAGGGCGATAATGGTCTTAGCATCGCCCACATCAACAGTATCTAATAATTTGAGCGCGTCATCTGCTTTCATGGTCACGCGCTCAACAAATTCCCCTTCATGTGCCAATCCACCGCCCGCCGATTTTTGGTCTTTCGGACTCACACGCGCATAATAGAGGATAATCCGTTCACTCGTACCCCCAGGGCTGACATAAAAGGTCTTGATGGGGACTAATTCTTGGACGGTGTACCCAATTTCTTCCATCATTTCTTCACGCATGTGAGCGATAGGGTCTTTGCCATTGGGCAAGCTACCTGCTGGAATTTCGTGAATCCACCCCAAATCATGCTTGGTGGTGGGATAGCGGAATTGATACGTGAACACAAACGTATCATTTTCACCATCATGCACCAACGCCGCCACACTATCCCCACGCACAAAATTGAGGCGGGTGATTTCTGGACTCATCTCCCCATTGGGGAGTTCATGGTGTAATTTCGATTCTTCAATCCGAAAAAACGAATTGTTAAAAATTTCTTGTGTCGAAATGATGTTTACACGATGCTTCATGCCATTTTTGCTCCTCATCAGCATGTGACTAATTCATTCCATTATGCCTCTAAAATACAATCTGGCAACAGGTACACAGGTCATAGATAAAAAATCCCCCATATTCATGGGGGAATATTTTATCATCTGGGGTTTATTGCAACTTCCATCATGTGCTTAACTTCATCAACATCATTTGACGAATATACACATAAATGAATACGCTTAAGATTTGATTTATCATCATTTCTAATAAACCGAAGCATACCATCCATCATATGGGGAACACACTCTCCAATTCCCATACCATTATGACCGGTCCCAAATATAGGAAAAACGATACTTTCTATCGTTTCATCCACCTCATTCACCTTATTTAGGCAATTGACAACACATCTACGAATTCTTTCACCGCTAAATGGCTGTAATTCATATGTTTCATCAGCTGTTATGACTTGGTTAGTTGAGGCATGAAAAATATATCGAACTTCTTTATTAGCAAGAATACTATCTTTATGACCAGGGCTAGTTACGAGAACTTTTTCTAACGGGACGGGAAACTGACCCTGATTAATATAAATAGCGCGAACTCTTTCGTCAAGTTCTCTTTGGACACTATCTTCCAAAAAAGCATCGTCTAAATTATAAGATCCTTTACGCCTCAAAGTAGATGAGAGGGTAGTATTTTCAAAAAAACGCGCCATCTGCATATAATTATTCTCTGAGTTAACAATGACATCAATATTCTCGAACTCAGTCAAATCTCCGACTGCTAAATATATAGTTACTGTGTCACCCCGTTTATTTTGAACATTAAAAGCATGATAAGTAGAATTGGAATCTGCGGGATATAGTGCATGGCGCATCAAACGAGATTTTGCCCATTCTCTCTGAGCTTTACGTGTTTTTTTAGCCATAGAGCGAATAGAATCTAACAATTTACTATATTGTCTTTTAGCTTCCTCTTTTTCACCATCAGACATATGTTTATTAGCATAATCATCACTGGCATAAAAACCATAGTTTTTATCTAAGATAACGAGTTTTTTTTGAACATCTGCAATTTGCTCACGAGTAAAGTTAACGTCTTTATGTCCAACTCGTAACGGTAAAATACTAACCTGTGCGCCCCGTGCCAAGTCAACCTCACGTTGTACCCATTCCGATTCTGCTGTTTTTGGTTCTAATAAAACAATAAGAACATCACTATCACGAACATTTTCGTATATCTTCTCCTGCCACGCTTCTCCAACTCCTATTACCTCATCATCTCGAAAAACATCAAAACCAGCTTTTTTAAGATCATGATATAGGTGAAGTGACTCCGATTTGCTATGAATAGTATCTGTTTTCTTGTAACTGATAAACACTTTCGTAGGCATTTCTAACTCCCCAACATTGAAAATAGCCAGTATATTGTGATAACAAGTTGCTATACAAACACAGTGTAACATATTCAATATTACTTTCACATGAAAAAAACTACCAAAAATCTAACCGATTCAAAACCACGTAACTGGTCTAAAATAAACCACTCTTGTGGCTAGAAAATCTGTTATAATAGTATGCTAATGGTGAGATGAGGAGGCGAAAAAATGCCCGATACCCCCCCCAGCAGAGCCGTCGAAGATTTTCTGAAAGCGGTGTATGGCTTACAACAAAAGACCCCAGAGCGCATCTCTACCAATGCGGTAGCAGATGTGTTAAGTATTGCCGCACCCACCGTGACCGATATGGCACGGCGTATGGAGGATGCAGGACTCTTAGATTATCGCAAATATCATGGCATGATGCTAACCGATAAAGGCATGGCAATCGCATTGCGCGTCTTACGTCGGCATCGGCTACTGGAATTGTATCTGGTACAAGAATTGGGCTATGAACTCCATGAAGTACATAACGAGGCAGAAAATTTGGAACATGCCGTTTCTGACCGTTTCATCGAAGCCATATCCACCAAATTAGGCAACCCCACCTTAGACCCGCATGGCGACCCCATCCCCGATATACACGGGGCAATCATCCCGCGTGATTTGGTGGCACTCAACGTCTTAGAACTCAACACCCCTGCCCTTGTGAGCCGATTCACCGCCGAAAATGATGAAATGCTCCAACATATCCTCAATCGGCGTTTTCGGTTGGGTGTGGCGGTACAAGTGACACACCGTGACCCGTTTGAGGGACCCCTCACGGTGGTCGTAGATGGTGATGAAAATATCATCGGACATGCCGTAGCAAGTCATATTTTGGTCGAAGTGAATAATTAATAACAAGGACGGCTATTATGCCGTCCCTGTTTTAGCGGGTGCTGTCATAATAGGCAACTTAAACCCAAATGTGCTTCCTTGCAAATACACACTGCTAAACACAATTTTCCCCCCAAACCGTTCTACAATGCTCTTGATGAGATACAAGCCCAAGCCTGTCCCTTCAATTTCATCTGTTTCGCGGGTTTTTGCGCGGAAAAACGGTTGAAATAATTTCGCCTGCATATCATCAGGGATACCATACCCTGTATCATTCACCTCAAAAATGGCATGACCATTCTCTTGGCGTGTTTTGACAGTGATTTTGCCTTTGCTAGGCGTGTATTTGATGGCATTTGTGAGCAGATTGGCGGCGGCTTCCACGATTTGAATATCATCGGCACGCACCAATAATGCCACATCCGATAATGCCAGCACCATATCTTGTTCTTTTTCCACCGCTTGTTCGGCATGTTCATAAAAGGCTTCTTGTGCCATTTTATTGAGGTCAAACACCTTTGCCTTTTCGACATTGCTATTTTCGATGCGCTCCAGCGACAAAATATCGTTGGTTATTTTTTCAATCCGCCGCGTGGCTTTATCTATCATATCCAAATAATTCACAGCGCGTTTATCGGCTTCTTTGCCCAAAACACGGCGCACCAATTCAACATACCCAATAATCACGCTGGCAGGGTTGCGAAGGTCATGTGCCGCCACCCGAATCATATCCGTTTTGAGTTGTTCCAACCCACTGACTTGGGTATAGAGGCGTTGCAATTCATCATAGCGTTCTTGCGAAAGTTGGTATAAGCGAGCATTATCCAACGCCACTGCCATACGTGCTGTGACTAACTTGAGAAATTCAAAGGTGTCTTCTGTAAATCGTTCTGGCTTGCTGGTTTCGATATTCAAAATACCGATAATACGATCAGAAGAAACCAATGGCAATAACATCTGGGCAATGGTTTTGGGATGCACCACCACATCATCAGGCTCAATTTTCACATCGGCGATGAGGCGTGGTTGCAAATCTTCTTGAATCCGTTTGATAAGTGGTGTAAGCGGAATTAAACTACCCGCTTTCACATCGCCATAGCCACCAATGGCTTGAGCAATTTTGATTTTGTCCTCTTTAAATAAGCCGATATAACCTGTGTCTGCACCACTGAGGCGAACCGCCAAGTCCATCGCCATAATTTGGACATAATCCATGCTCAATACCTGCGACAGTTCATCATCTACCTGATGCAACAATTTGAATTGTTGGGCATGACGCTCGCGTTCTTTTGCCACACGGTCACGCTCTAGGGCATAATGAATGGCACGTTGCAACGTTGCAGGCTTGAGATCTGCTTTGTCTATATAATCGGTCGCCCCTGCTTTGATGGCTTCCATATCCACGCCTTCACGCACTTGCCCCGTCATCATAATGACAGGTGCTTTTAGCCCCTTTATCTTGGCTTCGCGCATGAGCTGAATACCGCTAATCTGACCCAAATCATAATCTATCAAATAGATTTGATGCTCGCCCCGATTAATCGCCTCTAGCCCTGTTTCATAGGTCGGCATGTATTCTACAATGTAATTCACATCCCCACGCGACAGCATGTGTGTGATGAGAATTTGATAACTACGGTCATCATCTATGACCAGAACCTTAATATCAGACATAGTTCCCCACTTATATAAACTTTATCGGCTTGATTTTATAGATAACGCGCGTCTCTTTGCCTCGTCTTTCGGGCGCAGAGGCATAATAATCGGGTTGATTCCGATACCGATTGCTCAAAAAATTGATGTGGTCTATTGCCCCCTCTTCTGTAAATTCGACCACTTCACCACGTACTTCCAAATAGCGATATGGATTATTTGGGTCTACAGACAGCACCGTCACCTGAGACCGCTCGCGCATATTTTTATCTTTTTGCCGTCCCTTGGCGGTATTAATCCACACATACTCCCCATCCCAATTAAACCATACTGGATTGGCTTGGGGATGTGAATTGGGCATGAGGGTGACGAGTGTCACCACAATCGGACGTTCTAGCAGGTCTTTTTTATCTTCTGGCAACACAAGACTTCCCTTGTTCATGTAAATCATTTCCTTTCGGCTTATCACTCTACGATTCGTTATACATCAAGACCAGCGGCACGGGCGCGGGCGAGAATTGCCTCGGCAGATTTTACCATCGGCATATCTACCATACGCCCTTCATATGCAAATACACCCTGTCCATGCTCTTGGTGGTCATTATGTGCGACGATAAGGGCTTTGGCGCGGGCAATCTGGTCTGGTGTGGGTGTAAAAACCCCCTGAATGACAGGGACTTGTTTGGGATGAATGGCGAGTTTGCCTGTAAAGCCCATATATAAGGCTTGTTCGGTATCGGCACGTAACATGCTATCATCTGTCCCCAAATCAATAAAAGGGGTATCTATGGCTTGCAAGCCTTTGGCTTTGGCAAATATGACCAATTTACTGCGTGCATAAAACACTTCCCAGCCATCAGGTGTGCGGACTGCGCCAATATCTCCCGCCAAATCTTCTGCCCCAAAAATGAGGGCAGAGAGGCGCGGGTCTGCATCGGCAATATCTTTCATGTTCACAACCCCTTGTGCCGTCTCTAATATGGCGAGGAGGCGAATACTGCCTTCCATCCAACCATATTGACGTTCTGCACGGGTGAGATGCACCGCCACACGTTGAATTTGTTCGGCATGGTCAACTTTTGGCAACACATACCCATCTGGATGGGCTTCGATGGTCTCTTGAATATCATGAAACCATAGTGCGGGGTCATCCAAAATGGGATTAATCCGCACAAGGCGCTCAGTATGTCCAAAATTAACGTCACGCAAGGCACTCGCAGTCACGGCGCGGGCTTCGGCTTTGCGACTCAATGCCACCCCATCTTCCAAATCCATGATGACCGAATCTACATCCAGAGCCGCCCCTTTTTCGATTTTCTTGCGGTCATCACCGGGCATAAATAATAATGCGCGTCGTGTTCTGATTGCCATGAGGTTCTTATCCTTTATCACGCAAACTCAATAATCACACCCTCATACGCGCCAAGTGTGATGCGGTCTAAATCTACCGCTTCGCCCTCACGTTGGGGTTGTGTGGCAATAACAATTGTGCCTTTATTATAATCGGCAAAGTGCAATTCACGATTACCACCAGCAAAGTTTAACACAATCAGACGTTTTTGCCCTTCATATTCTCGTAAAAAAGCATAGCAATCTTCTGGTAATCCGTCTATAGGGTAGTATGCACCCCAATTGAGCGCAGGTGTTTGTTTGCGATAATGCAATAGGCGTTGATACAGCATCAATATGGAACTTGGGTCGCCTTTTTGATTTGCCACATTATTTTGAACATAATCGGGCGCAAGGGGCAACCATGTTTTAACACCAGCACCCGTAAATCCCGCATTAGCAGACGCATCCCATTGCATGGGGGTACGACATTCATCCCGATTAAACCCAACTTTATTGCGACCTTGCGGGTCTAAAATTTGGTCATCGGGGATGGTGGTGTTGTGCATCCCAATTTCATCACCATTATAAAGAGTGGGTGTCCCACGTAGCGTTAAGAGCAACATCGCCGCCAGTCGTGCGCCTTCTGCACCAACTCTACTGAGCAAACGCGGACTATCATGATTGCCAAGCACATAATTGGGTTGACCATAGGGTGGCAATGCCGCCTCATAATTATCCACCCGCGTCCGAATCGCTTGGGCATCCCACGCGGTGATAATCATCGCAAAATGGAATGGCAAGTGAATTTCGTCACCTTCACCATCTTCTGTTTCGCCCCCATAATAGGAAGCCAGTTTTTGTGGTGATAACCCATAATCTACCTCACCTACCATAACACGGTTGGGATAGGCATCGAACACAGTCCGCAAATCGCGTAAAATGCGATGCACTTCGGGTTGTTGTTCGCTATTCACACGCAAATATTTCCATGCGGTGCTATCCCCTTCTTTCCAATCGGGATTAATGGGATTATCCAAAAATTGGGGATGTTTGAGCAGGCGGTCAATCACATCCACACGGAAACCATCCACACCGCGCTCTAGCCAAAAGCGAATAGCAGAGAACATCGCTTCTTGGACTTCTGGATTGCGCCAATTGAGTTCTGGTTGACCGGGGTCAAAATTGTGCATGTAGTATTGCCCTGTGTGGGGGTCAAATGTCCAAGCCGCCCCACCAAAATAGGCAAGCCAGTTATTGGGTGGTGTGCCATCGGGTTTGGGGTCTTTCCAGATATACCAATCACGTTTGGGGTTATTTTTTGAGGAACGAGATTCTTTGAACCATGCGTGTTCGGTGGATGTATGGTTGGGGACTAAATCGAGCAATATTTTGATATTGCGTTGATGTGCCTCTTGAAGCAAATGGTCAAAATCGGCTAATGTGCCATATTCGCCGTGAATATCGGTATAGTCGGCAACATCATACCCAAAATCGGCTTGAGGGGATGGAAATATCGGCGAAATCCACAACGCATCTACGCCCAGCCATTCTAAATAATCGAGCCGTTGAATAATGCCACGCAAATCCCCGATGCCATCATTATTAGAATCTTGAAAACTACGCGGATAAATCTGATAGATAACGCCGCGTTGCCACCATGCACCTTTATCGCTCACAAGTACCTGCCTTAACTTCACCCGAAAAAAACAAACTTTTGTATGGAGGTTTTATACAATTATAACACGAATGATATATTTACGGAGAGAGTTGTAAAAAAATTCTTCAAAAATTTTTATATTTAAGGAATAACTTATACTTATGGTGGACTAACCTGTCCATCATAAGTATAAGTTATGGGCTAATTTTGCAGTTTTTCCAAAATCATCCGCACAAAATAATTCTTGCGGGGATTATTGGCTTTGCGTTTATAGGCATCGCGCAATTTGGCATCGGGTTCTTGATAAAAATTGCCACTGCCTATCAAGAAGATGTATTTATCCAGTTCATAGGGTGTCATCACCCCGCCCAATTCTGCCACCAATGCGACATCTTCGGCAATAACCGATTCATCATCGGATGTCGAAATCGCTAATTTTTTGGCAACTTCTTTGATATGAGTGTCGGCTTTGACATATTTGGTATAACCTAGCTCTTTGAGCGCATCGCGTAACAGAGCATCGCCCAATCCAAAAAATGGATTTTCTTCAACACCGCTTATATCTTGCAAGTGGCGCACCAATGCGGTTGGACTAATGGCATACTGTTTATCAAATTCGGCATAAACGGCTTCGCCATCTTCAAATTTTGCAAAATAATGACCCAGTTCAAAAATTGCCCCAATATATTCTTCGAGGGCTTCTGCAAATCCTTGTTCTGCGTCATCGGGATAGGCACGATAAACCGCTTGGGCAAATGACAATTGTGTCGCAAATTTTTTGGCAAATTGATGCGGGTCAAATCCTTGTAGCAACTCAGTCAATATTTGCCAACGGTCATGGCGTTCTGGTTGCCATGTCGCCCCAAAAACTTTGCGGATGACATTTCCGCCATGCGATGTATTTTGGGCATGGTGGCAAAAATGTTGATATAAATCATGAAGCGATTTGTGTTTTTCTGTGGTGGCAGGGGTGTATCTGGCTAAGATACGGGTCGCCTCGTCTGCATCCTTGCATATATCAAAGACCATTTTATGGGCATATTGATAGGTTAGCTCACAAATCTGCTTACATTGTGCTGGTGAATAATCCATGTAGATTCAATTTCCTTATTTGAACAAATAAGGGGCGCATGATTACGCCCCGATAGAGGATTATATCACGATATGGGACATAATTTTATCGGAAATA
>JANRKU010000149.1:0-42117 GCA_033763335.1 bacterium | reverse complement strand
GGTGATGCTAAACGGATATTGCCATACTGTATTTGGGCGGGTTTGTCCGTTCACAGATAGAAGTGTCCATAATTCCAAGCGTAAATCATGAACACCGACTGATGTTTGTGGGCGCAATGTCCATGACCAAAATGCCCCGCCCTCTTGGATGAAGGCGTAGGCGGTGGGGTCTGCCGATTCATCACATCCAGAAAAACTTTCTGGCAGGCAAAATAGCGATGCGCCCATCAATTGTTGTACTTGTACGCCACTTTCTTCATATTGTGACACACGCGGAGTCGCAGTAGGGCGCATGGGTTGTGGGGTAGAGGTCACAGCCGTGACAGGTATACGGGTCACATCACTAAATGGGGTGGCAGTGATAAATTTTTCCACAAAGCGCAATTCCAATTCCACCCGTGTGGTATTTTGTGGGGAGACATTACTCGCATAGTATACCCGCAATAACCCTGTGCCAATGACCGCGCCTGATTGGTCAATCACTTGCACATTAGTCGCCTCTGAAACCTCTAAAATGGTGACATTTTCGGGCGAGTCAATTTGTGCGATTTCTGTTGGGAAATTAAATTCTGGCTGGCGAGTCGGTGAGGGGCGTGCCGATGTTGGGCTGGCATGTGATTGGATGGTCGGGTTTGTGATTGGGAACACCGTTGGTTCATCTACATCTGTCATCAATGCGGTTTCTTCTGGGTCAATTTGAGCCGTTTGTGTAGCATTTGCGCCACTCATGATAGTGGTCAATTGTTGCCCAACAGCGGCAATAATCAGCACAGCACCAATGAATAAGGCAATGCCGATGATGCCATATAAAACCTTGCGTGATTGTGGTGATAGTGATGATTTACCCATGCGGTTTTGTCCCTATTTCATGCCAATTGAATGCCTAATTATAACACAAAGAGGGGATGTCCCCTCTTTGCATCAGGGCATGACGGGCAAAAAGTCGTTGGTATAAGCAGGTGCATAATCTGGCAATTCGGGCAACATCCCCAAATCTACCAGCACTTGTGCGGTTTGCGCCCATGCAGTTTCATCGGAATAGCCTAATTGTGCGGGTTGAATCATATCCTCGTCAGTCATGATTTCTTGTGCTTCCCACAATTTGATTGTTTCGAGCAAGACATGAATTTGACCGATTAATTCTGGCTCAAATTCAGCATTGAGCGCATCCCAGAATGCCTCACGGCTCTCTCTGATGACGGCTAAATCGCTTGTTTCTGCCAATAATGCCCGTTGTCCCTCTGCACGCTCTTCTAAAAATGCGCGTAATTCATCGGTGATGGGCAAGCCATCCACATAATCCAAACTAATCAGATAGGCTTCTGCGGGGTTTTGAATCACAGCCAACAAAGCGCGGTCAAATGCACCCACAACCAATGACACCAATTCCGGATTTTCGGCGATTAATGCCTCGCTGGTCACAATCCCATTCGAGACCATATTGGCAACACTAGATATGGGGATAACCGATACCCCTGTAATATCGCCACATTGCCCTGCTTCTGCCAATAATTGAATTTGGAGGGGTTCATTGTTGATATAAACGGCGCTGGCATCTACCCCGCCACTGCATACCACATCTGCCGCCGCAAACCCAATCACTTCGAGTTGAATATCGGTCTCGGTCATGCCATTGGCAGTGAGGATGGCGGTTAATCCACTATAACTCGCGCCAAACCGTCCGGGGACACCGATTTTTAACCCGCGTAATTCTTCAAATGTTGTTGCAGGGGTGGTGCTGGGGATAACGATGCCTACTGGGTATTTTTGGAACCAGTTATAGACCATGACCACAGGGCGTTGTCCAAATCGTGCCATGAGGACTTGTTCCCCGCTAATCATGCCAAAATCAAAATCCCCTGTGGCAATCAGGTCTACACCCACAGGCTCGTCACCATGTTCCAATTGCAATTCATAACCCGCCTCATCCAATTCACCCAATGCGTCCATGACATAGACAGGCGAAAATTGAATATTGGGGATATAGGTCAAAAAGAAGCGAATAGGGGTCTGGGCAGAACTACCTGCGACCATCAAAAGCGATAGTGCAACAATCATCAATAAAATGAGTCGTTTCATAGAAAAATCTCCTTTTTTATAGTGAACGCCATGCCAAAAGTCGGCGTTCTAATATCGAAACCAAGCCATATAACCCACCAGACATACCTGCCATAGTGATGGCACACACAAACACCAGTGGGGTGTTATATTGGGTGCGGGCAAGGTTGATAAACATCCCCAAACCCGCATTTGCTACGATAAATTCGCCCACCACCGAGCCAATAACGGCGAGTGTGGCGCTGGTTTTTAGTCCTGTGAGCAAAATGGGCATGGCGGCTGGTAATTCCAATTTGCAGAATGTCTGCCAACGATTTGCCCGATACACACGCATCACCTCGCGCCATTCACGCGGGACATTGCGAATCCCCGTGACGGTATTCATCAACATGGGAAAGAAAACGATAAGCGCACAGGTGATAATTTTGCTCTGTCCACCACTCCCAAACCACACCACCAATAGCGGGGCATACGCCACCACAGGGACAGATTGAAATGCCACGATAATCGGCGCGAGGAGTGCTTCTAATAACCGATTTTTGGCGATTAGCACCCCTAATATCACACCCAATAACACCCCTATGCTCAATCCGGGGATAACTTGCCCCAATGTGACCGATGTATGTTTCCATAAATCGCCATTGTTGATGACACGGACAAATTCTTCTAATACATCAATTGGGGGTGGCAACAAAAAGGGTTTAATCAAGTTGAGGGTGGTAACGAGTTGCCATAGGGCAAGGACTAAAAATAGGCTAATCAGCCACATAAACCGAAAAGGCATAATCCGCTTTTTGGGCGGATTTTGGATAGCAATCATAGACATAGTGGTCGTTTTTTGCATAAAAAAAGCCCCGTTCACTTATTAGCGACGACGGGGCAAGGTATGACTAAAAGACCCTACCTGTTTTGATGATGCACCAAAACACAGTTGGGCTAATATAGCCAAACCAAACAACCACCCATATTGATGGTTGCTGATTCACCTTCTTTCATCCGGACTATGACCGTCGGCTTTGGTTTCTCACCAAATCCACCGGCATGATATATAAAATATCATGGCTTATCCTCACATGAGGACAAAACGGGTCGCGGGCTTGGACATACACGCCAATTGCGTGATGCTTTACCGCCGGTAGGGATTTCCACCCTGCCCCGAAGGTCAGATTATTCAATTACAAACCATTATAGCAGATTTTTGGTGGATGATAAAATGACGAATATCACATTATACATCTACATCCTCGTCATTTTTGCGTTTTTCTTCGGGTGGGACATCATAAAATACCGCGTCTTCTATATCGGCATTTTCCATGCCCCGTTTGGGTTTTTCTGGTTCATCTACATTGGCATCTGTGCCACCCATTTGGACATTAAAATTATTCTTGGCAAAATTTTGAAAATTGAACTTAAAACCCATCTCCTTAAAGGTGATGGGGGTAATTTCGCCTTCCATTCGTTGAGCAAGCAATCCATTGGCATACCCAACCGCGACACTAAATGCCACGCCCAAAAACAAATAACCGATATTACTCGTTTGAATCACCATCAAGGTCGAATACGCGGCGGGGAACCATGTCAACAATTGCCCCACTGCATAAATGGTCGCCCGATACCCTGTTAATCGCTTGATTTCTACCCCACCCTCAACAGGACGGCGCACTTTTACCTCGCCTGTGGTCAAATGACGCATCCCCAGAAAAAAAATGGGGATATAGACGGCAAAACACAATGCCGCCAATACACTACTCAAAAAAGATCCTAACATCACATATTCCTTCTGTGGCTCTTATGGCACACGCAAATAACGAGAACGAATTTCTTCAGTATTCGCCAACTGGTCGGGGGTCATCAACGCCCAAAAATCTTGTGGGGTGGCAATTTGCCCCTGCTCTGTTTGTGCATAGAGGGCTAATAGGTCAAAAAATTCTTCTTTGCCCAACTTACCGCGTATCTCGTGGAGCATCTTCACACCACGCAAATACACTGCATTAATATACGCACGCACATTTGGAAAGTCGTATATGGTCGCATCCACAAATCCTTCAAGCGTGTATTGATTCACACGAAATTCCCACCACCATTCGCGCAAATCGGGATAATATTCTTCTAAAAACACATATTCGCTATAGGTAGCGAGCGCCTCATCCAGCCATGGGGTCATAGCGGGGTCGTTACCCACCCTTGCATACCACCATTGATGCGACACCTCATGCACCGTGATGAGGGTCAAATAACTGGCGGGGTCGCCATGATAGCGCACAAACCACCTATCACCCACAAATGCCAATCCGCTAAATTCCATGCCATCAGGGAAATCACCCTGTACTATCACTAAACGCGCATAAGGATATGTCCCAAATAAATCGGCAAACATCTCAAAACTTTGTACCGCAGAGCGCAACGCATGAACCGTAATTTCTTCTGGCAAAATGGGGCTATTGCCTTCTGGGGCAAGGTCGGTGAAGGTATACAATTCAATTTGTGTGCCATCGGGTAAAAACTCAACAGCTACATTAAATTTATCGCTCATACTCAGGGTAAAATCGCGCGAATTGAGGTGGTCATAACGGAGTGTGGTGGCGTTTATGCGGGTTTCAATACCTGCCGCCGCAATTTGAAGATTTTCTGGCGGATTGATGAGGTTGACCGTCACCATCCAATTAGCAGGGGCAATCACCTCTTGTTCACCGATATAATAAGCAGGTTGGGTTATCCACACATTATCCCGATATACCGCCACCGTTGGCAACCAATGACCCAAATTTAATTGGCGCTCGGTATATCCAAAATAGCCCTTAGAATCGGTAATTAATCCGCCACCAATTTGTGGCACAGCCAAATCAAATTTGAGCAACAACGATAGGCTACATCCTGCCCCTAGTGTGTTCGGTAAGGTCACAAATAGTCGTTTTTCATCCAGTGTATACGACACAGGGGCATCATCCACGAGTAATTCTCTGATAAAAAATGTGTCTACCCACCGATTAGCATCCACATTGAGGACAATATTGGCTAAATCGGTATTGGTCATATTCTGATAGGTAATGCGCTGTTCGACACTAACCATTTTTTGGAGATAATTCACATCTGCCACCACCGTATGTTGTGGGAGTAGTGGGCTATCGGTATTGCAAGATTCATCTACAATGCTATCTGGAATAGCTGGTTGTTGGGCTTGTGGGGCAACATCCGCAGAAAAAATCCATGTGGCAAAAAAGAAAAGCAACGAAATGAGGGGAAATATCGTAAAGGGTTTCATAAGCTACTCGAATTTGTTTTTTACACTAGCAAAAATAACTATAACATTGATTATAGCAAAAATACCACCCATCCCTAACCTTCTAGCATGGGTTGTGATATGCTTGTGCCACTCATGTAATGCACATTTATATAAGAAAGGTATCTTGTGGAATCTGTAAAAACACCAACCCCTCAAACAAAAAATCTCATCAAGGGGCTGATTGGTCTCTCACGATGGAAAGAACAAGCCCCGCTCATCTCGCTCACCTTTTTGGGCGGATTAATTGCACATGGGGCGTATGCCATTCAATTGGATTGGCGCTTATTTGTGGTCGCTATCGCCAATTTTCTCACTGTGACCTTTGCCTTCATGATTAACGACATGGAAGATGCAGAGGACGATGCCGCCAACCCCATCAGCGCCAAACGCAACCCCATCACCAACGGCACGCTCGATTTGCCAACCGCGTGGATTGCCTGTGGTGTCGTGGTCTTATTGGCACTCGGATTTTATCTGGTGGGTGGCTTAGTGGTTTTGGTGATTGGTATCATCAATTTGACCTTATCATTTTTATATTCATGGAAACCTGTTCGGCTAAAATCATCTACTATCGGCTTAGATGTGGTCTCACATACCCTCATGCTGGGTGGATTATTGCCTTTGGCGGGTTATTTTGCCTATACCAACCAAATTCACCCCGCTATTATTTTTGCATCGGCGGCATGTACACTCGGCTCGGTATACGGGCAACTCTATAACCAAGTGCGCGACTTCGATGCCGATAAAAAAGCAGGTATCATCAATGTGACCATTCGCGTTGGCAAGAAAAATGCTTTTATGTTGATGTATGGGGCAATAGTCGCCTCAGCCGTGTGTGGGGTATTGGTGGTGGCGGCGATTGGCTTGCCAGAATGGTTATTACCAACTATTGCCATATCCATAGCCATTGGCGTAGCGGCAACCTTTTTATTCATCCGCACCGATTCAAGTGGCAAGCCCCCGCTTGATATTACAGGGCGCTTACAAAGCGGATTTTTGCTCGCATTCAATATTGTGATGATTGTATGGGTTTTATGGGCGATGGGTGTCAAATTAGGGTGATATATCCAGTGTCAATGTCCGTAAGGGCGCACAACATGTTGCGCCCTTACGCTATTATAAGGACACACGCTAGAATTATCTTTCGCGTTCCATCGTTTCGATTTGTGCTTGTAACTGGCGAATTTGTGCCTCTTGTTGGGTGATAGTTTGTTGTAATTGATTAATTTCACCCTTTAGCACATCGGGCTGATATTGACTAAAAACCGTGATGAAATAAACCAATAGCAATAATAATAAGAGGCTTGGCAATAATTCTTTGAAAATCTGAAGCCCACGCCGAATTGCTTCTGCGCGTTTTTGTTCTTTCGATTTTGGCAGTGATGCGCCACGATTAAACGGTGGCGGTTGTTGCTTATTATTGCTCAAGCGACCCAACGGGGAAAAAGGACTAGGTGGTGGTGGGGTATTTTTATCGCCCCCAAAACGGCTTCCAAAGGGGTTATTACCCGTATTACCAGCCCCACTGTTACTACTCCCAAATCGGCTACCGCTATTCCCAAATGAATTGCCCCCGCCCCCAAATCGGCTACCACTATTGCCACTGCCCCCAAATGGGCTTGGGCGGTCTTTGCTATCCCCAGAAAAAGGTGATTTCCCGCCAAAAATACCCGTAGACCCACCAAATGGCGATTCAGCATCATCATCTAAATCATCGTCATCATCCGATTTAGACGCACCAAAACGCGGAAATCCCGCCGATGGTGGTTTTCCAAATCGTGATGTGAAGGGATTGGTCGGTGGTTTTGGTTCTTCATCATCTTTGGCTTTTTTGGCATCGTTGGGCGCATCAGGCATCCCATCCATGCTGAGATTATCATGGATGAATTTGGAGAAACTATCTTTATCTTCTCCATCAGAATTAGCTTCTGGACGGTTTTCTTCCTCAGACAAGGCAATGCCTCCCAACCGATTAACACTCACGTTCACCTTATTATAGGACACAATGGTCGGTTTGCGCTATAACATCTCATGCCCAATTCAAAATTTCACCAATTTTTCATACCCTTCTAAATGCAATTTTGTGCGATGAATCTTCACCACATGGTCAACAAACCCCATATAATCTAATAAATCGTGTGGGCGAAAGTTACCACGCTCCCCTGTGGCGAGGCGGGCATATAAATTGCCATCATCATGCAATTGCAAGGCATAAATCATCGGGCGAAAGTCGGTGATAGAGCGCCTGCCATTGCGTTCTTGCTCAAAAATAATACGGTCACGGCTCAAAATTTCGTCTATGCGTGCTTGTATGTCTGCTGGCGTTACATCGGCAATACTAATGCGATAGTCGGCACTATGGATGAGTGTTTGCGGAGCGGGCATATTAATGGGAACTTCTATCACACCATGCACCCGTAACCCATCGGGGCTAACCTGCATAATTTGGTCTGGGATGTCATCCAATGTGGTTAATTTTTCTCGGAGCGATAAATCTAGCAATTCACATTCACTGGTCACACCCAATGGCAATTGTGCCGCCACTTGAATACGGGGACGAGAACTAAATCCTTGTGAATAAAAAATAGGCAATTCGGCACGACGTAAAACCCGTTCCCATACCTTTGCCATATCCAAGCTACCGATATACTGAAGCGCCCCATATTTACCAAACGTGATATGGAGGCGTTGTTGCACAGGAGAGATATGCGTCATAATTTTGTTTAACCTTTTGCGATTAGACGTTCTAGGGTAGAATTTAAGCAGAAAGTGTCCATAAATCCAACCTATAAAATTGGCAAATTTTGATGACAACTAGCACACAACCTGCACCACCCCCCAAAAAAGCACTTTCAGGAATGAAATTGTTGCGTCTATCCATGCTATTTATTGTGGGAATCACCCTATTGATTTTCATCATTGGCATGATGCTCATCATCGAAGGTTCACCGATTGCCCTATTGCCAGACCAAGTTTCGATTATTGGCGATATCTTTTTCATGGTATTGATGCTTTGCCCCCTGTTAATATGCACTTTACCCCTCTATATGATACTGGTAGCAGGTGTCTATGGACTCATACGGCTCGATTCTGGCACAGCCTTCCGCTTACGCAAATTGCAAATTACTGCTAAAAAAACACAAGAACGCACAGAAAAAGTTACCCAATCACTTGGCAAACGCTCTATTCAACTAAGAACTCGCACCGAATTTTTGCGCCCATTATTTAGGTTATTTGACCGACCAGAGGATAAAAAAGATGATGGAAAATAACGAGAACTGGAAAAATAAAACATATATCACAGGGGGTATTTTGGGCGGTATCTTTGGATTACTCGCCGCATACCTCTTTAACCGCGCCGCCGAAGAAGATGCAGAGCGCAATGGTGGAAAACCCGCTAAAATCCCCACCATGCAAGTGCTTGGGTTATCATTGGCAGGACTCAATTTTATCCGCCAAATCACCGAAGCGGGCAAGAGTGGAAAGAAGAAATAACCCATGTGCGGACGTTTTGTACTCACGGCAGATGGGCAAACCCTTCAATTGCAATTTAATCTGACGGCGCTCCCAGAAGGGTTGTTGACCGCTCGTTATAATATCGCGCCCACTCAACCTGTGCTAGTCATCACCAACACCGCACCCACTACCCTCACGGTACAAAAATGGGGCTTGATTCCATCATGGAGCAAAGACCCCTCTATTGCCAGTACCCTCATCAATGCCCGCGCCGAGACATTAGAAGAAAAACCTTCTTTTCGTACCGCATTTAAGCGTCGGCGCTGTATTATCCCCGCCACAGGCTTTTATGAATGGGGAAAAGGTGAAGGCAAGACCAAACAACCCTATTATATCCATCTCAAAAATACCCCTGTATTTGGATTTGCGGGCTTATGGGAGACATGGCATAGCCCCGATGGCGATATGGTCGAAACCTGCACCATCATCACCACCGAGCCAAATGACCTCATCCGCCCGTTACATCATCGTATGGCGGTGATTTTAGACCCAGACGATTATGACCTGTGGCTATCACCAGATGAATTGCCACCTATGGCACTCAAACCTTTGTTGAATAGCTTCCCTGCCGAGCAAATGGCATATTATCCCATTTCGACACTGGTTAACAATGTACGAAACGATTCACCAGAGTGCATTAAGCCATTGATGCCACCGCAACAATCGTCGTTATTATGATAAAAAATGCAGAATGACCTCTAAATCCCCAGTATACTGTAAGGGTGCAACACATTGCGCCCTTACAACACCTAACAAGTAGGTAAATCAGCCACAGTCATTATCATTTACCGCCCCTCACGCTTGCGCTTATCCAAAATTTCTTGGAATGGGTCTTTACCCTTCTCTATCAACACTTTGCGGGTGCGTCCACCATCAATGGATTCGCCAATCACACCGATTTCTTCGAGCAAATCCACCAAACGCGCCGCACGCGGATAGCCCAAGCCCAATTTACGCTGAATCATCGAAGCAGAGGCTTCTTGTTCATTGACAACCAGTTCAATGGCATCTTCCAGCATGGGGTCTGTTTCTGCCAAAAATTCGCGCCGTGTGAGGGCGCGTTCCCATGGGGCAACGGTGCTAATAAATCCTTCGGCGGCTTTGGCTTCTTTGGCTTGTACATCTGCCCAATCTTTCCAATATTGCACGACAGTCCGCACCTCAGAATCGCTCACAAAACAGCCTTGTAACCGTCGAGGAACGCCCGCATCCGCCGCCAAATAGAGCATATCGCCCCGCCCCAATAGCGTCTCACCGCCAACAGAATCGAGGATAACCCGCGAATCTACGCCAGAGGCAACGGCAAAGGCAATCCGCGAGGGGAAGTTGGCTTTAATCAACCCTGTGATGACATCTACTGATGGGCGTTGGGTGGCAATAACCAAGTGCATCCCCACCGCACGCGCCATTTGTGCCAGCCGTGTAATCGTTTTTTCGGTCTCATCGGGCTTGGTCATCATCAAATCACCGACTTCATCCACCAAAATCACGACATACGGCAGATGTTCGCCTTTTTTACGTGGACCCAAGCGCGAGTTATAAATTTCGATATTGCGCGATTGTGCCTCTTCTAGCAATTTATAGCGCCTATCCATTTCGCGGGTACACCAGCGCAACACACCAATAATTCTATCCATATCGGTTTCGACAGGACCTAATAAATGCGGGACACCGTTAAACCGTGATAGCTCCACCATTTTCGGGTCGAGCATAATCATTTTTACTTCATCAGGCGTGGTATTGAGCAATAATGCTGTCGCCATCGCCGCAATCGCCACCGATTTACCACTGCCCGTTGTGCCTGCCACCAACAAATGAGGCATACCCGCCAAATCCACGATGACGGGTTCACCCGCCACATCGCGCCCTAACGGGATAACGAGTGGTGATTTTGCCTTTGCCATCGCATCATAAAAGGCTTTGCTCTCATATACCGAGCGCAAGGCAACTGTCCCTGCCACGCGGTTTGGCACTTCAATGCCCATATAGCTATGACCGGGGACGGGCAATTCCAACCGTAGGCGTTTTGCAGATAGAGCCAATGCCAAGTCATTTGCCAGTGATGCGATTTTGCTCAAGCGGGTGCGTTCTTTGACCAAATCGCCCTCATCGTCTTTGACTTCACGGAACGGCTGAACAGCATATTGGGTGACGGTTGGACCCGCCTTCACATCCACCACATCAATGTTGATGTCAAATTCGAGCAACGTATTTTCAATCAGCACCACATTGCGATTGATTTCTTCTTCGCTTGGCAATTCAAATTCCACATCTTGCAACAATTCCAACGGAGGCAACACCTTATCCCGTTTGACAATTTTCTTGAGTTCTTTCATGCTCTCGGTGGTGAAATAGCGTTTAATTCGCCCATCGGGACGCTCCACCTGTTGCGGTTCTTTGCCCTTGCGTGGGATTAATGTGCCGAGTGCGCTCATTTCGCCTTTAAGTTGACCGGGGAGTTCTGTCGGTTTTTCCGATTGGCTGAGGATACGCTCTAAACGGGCTAAATCTGCCTCTAATTCCGTTGTCGGGGTGAGGAATGGTTTGGGCTTCGGCTTGATGGGCGGTGGCTCTAATGTCGGGCGTTGGCTAGGCGGTAGCACCGTAAAATCGGGGCGAATCCGCATGATGGTTGCCCGTTGTTTATGGCTATCTATCGCCTCCATTTTTTCCACATCTGGCAATGGGGCGGGTGTGCTATGTAAAACAGGCGCTATCGGCTTTTTCTTCTGTGGTTTTTCGATTTGGATAGATGCCCATGCTTCACCTCGCCGATATAAGAAATTTTCGACTGCGGTGAATCCATCACGGATATGCTTTCTGCGTACTCCGATGACCATCGCAATACAAGCGATAAAAATCACACCATAGAAAAATATCGCAAAGGCTTCCCCAAAGAGGGCGTAAATGGGCGCACTCATCCCCCAGCCGATGAATCCGCCACCCTGCCCTGCACGCGCCAACGCACGCAGTTCATTATCCGATTCTGTGAGATGAAAAAGTGCCAATAGCACCAAAAATGCGATTTCCAACGCCAATAATCGGCGCGGGGAATAGGTGATAAAAATGCCGAGTTTGGGCAACCATATCAACACGCCCACCAGCAAAATGCCAATGCCGATGAATATCCCACCCTTGCCAAAGGCTTGCGTGAGGACAGATGCCCATGCACGAGCGACTGTGGCAGATGAATTTTGGTCTATCAGCGACCAAATGGATAGCACGCCAAACACGAACATGGCGATGCCTGCGATTTCATCAATCCATGGGGGCAGGCTATCAAACACCCTATCCCAAAATTCGGGTTGAACCGTTTTGGGTGGTTTTTTCGGTTTGATGGGTTTTGGCTTGGGGCGTGGACGTGCGCCACGTACCGTTGGGAGGGGACGCGGTTTGATTTCGGTGGATATTGGTTGAGTGGATGTCTCTTTGGGAGAGGTCTCGACTTTTTCGTCTGCCACGCAGAAAATCCTTCACGAAACAAAATGCAATACACCCCTAATGATAACCATATTTGAGGGGATTGGCTAGTCGTGGCATGAATTCAGAGAAGCACCTCTGCGAGTTTGGCATCTTCTTTCATTTGCAGGGATTCAAAAATATCATAGGCATATTTGGCAAAGCGTTGTCCATAGTCACCATAACCACGCTTATCCAAATATCGCGCCTCTTGGTTATAATTGCGTCCCACATTCGACTTTGCAGGCACATCTTCTAAAATTTCGATGGCTTTTGCCCAATGCGTGTTGGCACTATCAATATCCCCTACTGCAAGGGCGATATGGGCTTGGGTATGGTGTAAATCGGCTAATTCAAAGGTGAGCGACAATTCTTTGGCAAATTCCAACCCCGTCCCTATCATGCTTTTTGCCTGATTATAATCTTTGCGATAGAGATAATATTCTGCCATGCTCCGATATACTTCTGTCATTACAGTGGCGTAATTTGAGGTATGTTTTCTGTGTTTGGTGAGATAATCGTCTTGTATAGCCTGAATTTTCTCAAAATAAGCAGGCATTTGGTCGTATTCCTCACGCATGTAGCAGATGGCTAAATATCCAGAAAGAACCAACAGATAGGCTCTTAGGGTCTCATCGGGTGACGATTCGCATATTGCAATACCTTGTAGATAGAGGTCGGTAGCTTCTTCATATCGCCCCAATGAGGTCAAAAAGAAGGCTTTATTATTGAGCGCCGTAACCACGCCGAATTTGTCACCTAATTCCTGATTCAAGACAAATGCAAGGGTAAATTGTTCCTCTGCCAATGACAGATGACCCGAAATACTGTTCATCACCGCCATCAAATTGACAATACGGGCTTCTTGACGCGGGGCATTGGCTTGATGTGCCATATCCCGATATTTCTGAAATGCTTTGAGGTCATTCTCATAATCTATTTGACCGCGTATATTGCGCTCAAAAATCTGCTTAGACATTTCTGCAATAAAGCGGACAACCGGGTTGATTTGTTCATCCATAAAAATTCCATCCATCCAAGAGTGAATACCTGTATTTTTATTATGCACTAATTCGCATAAAACAAAATAACCACGTATTTTGATGGTATGGTCAATAAATGGATTAGAAATAAAAGGGGTGGATAGACCACCCCCACAGTTCAGTTTTATTGTACTGCGACTTGCAACAAGGTCATGATACCTGCATTATCACCTGTAGCAAGCAATGTTCCATCGGGGCTGAATGCAACGCTCGTCGCGCCATAAATATAACCGACATACGTCTCGACCAATTTCCCATCGCTGGTTTGGTAGAGTGTGACCGTGTTATCCAAACTAGCCAATGCGACCAGCGAGCCACTCGCATTAAATGTGACCGATACAATCAAATCGGTGGGACCTGTAATGTCTAATTTTGGCGCGAGGCTGGCGCTATCAAATAGGCTCACACGGGCATTATTGCACACGCGCACACCATTTACATCACCAAATGAGGCGCAATGTGCCACAGCAAAGGTGCTTCCATCGGCGCTAATGGCTAAATCGGTGATGGATTGGGTGGTGAGTGCCAATGGGGTTGGGGTGCTGGTCGCAATATCCCATACCCACACAGTCGCATCATCGGCGGCAGTGATAATACGGTTATTCCCAAGGAACAACACCCCCCGCACAGACGATACTTGTCCGCTATAATCAGCAACCTTATCACCTGTAGCCAGATTAAATACCTGCACACCGCCGAGTGTACAGCCACCCGCCGATAAATCACCGACCAAACACCCACTAATCGCACCCAGTGACCAATCGGGGCTAATCGCAAAATCCACAGGGAAAAATGGCTGGAATCCGCCTTGCAGTGTGCGAGCAACCACGCCACCCTGCCAAATATTCAATACGCCTAAATAATCACCTGTGGCAATTTGTGAGCCATCGGCTTTGAAATCCACAAAGCTCACCCGCGCCAACGCATCATGATTGAGTGCTTCGCCAGTACGTTCTCCATTGGCACTTCCCCAAAAACGAATGGCATTATCTGCACCATTGGCGATGGCGAATTGTGACCCATCAGGCGCGAAGGCAATATCCACTACGCTCCCACCTGCCTCCACTTTGCCAATTTCGAGGGCATTATTGGGGGCGATAGCGGCAAAACGGGTGGCACGCATCCCCGTTACAGGGGCGAGATAGTGCGCTTGTGAGCGATTCACATCCGATTCAGGAATCCATGGATAGAGGTAAACGCCGTTATCTTGGCGATACGAAATTTGCCACCACAGCACCCCTGTCCCGCACAACGGACCGCCCACCACATTATATATACTGCTCCGTGCCGCATTCGATACCAATGGCGAATCGGGCGATGGGGCTTGGCGAATCGTAACCCCTTCTGGGACCGTGACTTGTGCCTGTCCACCGACAAAAAGACGTGGGGGCAAATAGCCTGTATAACCATAGGTACAAGCAGAAGCGAGTGGTACAGTCACTGTTTGTGATGTGGTGGGCAAGCTGGTGCATCCCCCACCTTGAATATTGCTCACAGCACGGTTAACCCATCCCAATTCGCCTGTTTTGAGGATGACTTGTCGCCATTCACCATCATTGCTGACCCCAATGACGTTATACACATCACCAGAACGCACCCGTTCCCCTGTTTCAGGTTGGGATAAACCGGGCGCCCAACGAATCCGCGCATCCACCGCATACAATTGGCAAGTGGGGGTAATGCCTGTCACAGGGGCGCTGACATTCACACCATTTGCAGGGGGTTGATATGGCGTATTTTCGACAATACTCACAGGCAAGCTATAGCACCCTGCCCCATTCAATTGCACCGCGTTGATAGATGCCCATACTTGCCGTCCACCAAAATCGAGCGCATACCACGCGGTATCCGCCGTCCGTCCGATAACAGGGACAAATGAAGCGGCACTCAAATCGGTGACATAGGTGGAAGTCAAATTTGGCTCACCATACACAGGGGCAGTTCGTCCCACAAATGCCGATGCCGAGCAGTTAATGGCGCTCCCCGTCCAATTCACGGGCTGATTAACGGCAGTGGTATAACTCGGATTGAGCAGGCGTGCATCGCATAAGGCATACACATAATTATCAGATGATAGGGTGACAGTGATGGGGGCTTGTGGGTCGCTATCATACGTCATTTCCACGCGATATGGCGTGACCGAATAACCCAAATTATAGCCCGTGACCAATGGACATCCCAACGCGCTATCATTCGTTTGCGATAGCACAACAATCGTCCCACCTGTTGCCGTGCCGATATTTGGCAAAATGCTCTTTATCAGCGCATCAGCACGGGTATACAGGTCTTGCTCCGTTTGGGCAATGCTCGCAAAAGGGAGCAAGAGCATCCCCACCAACAACACAGAAAAAGTGACTAACGATTTACGCATGTAAAGCCCTCCATGCAGTGAAAAATGTATTTGCTTTGAGTATAGCGCCAATGGAGGGGTTATGACTATAAAGAGTTACAAAAAATTTAGAACCAGTCACATAGATTTAACCATTAGCGCCTAGTAGCCGTAGGGGTAGGATGATGAGCAGGACGGTATAATCACCAGAAAACACACACAATCACAAAGGGGTATTTTATGAAACGCTACTGGCTTCTGCTCATCATCACCATATCGCTATTTTGCACGGTTGATATGCCCGCCACCAGCGCCCAAGCTGACCAACTAGCACCCGATTATCCTGTCATATCACCAGAGAATGTATCGCAAATTGAGCAACTCAAGGTGTTTGGCGAGGGACTTGTGCATGATGTGATTTTTTCGCCAGATGAGCAATATGTTGCCATGCCTAGCAGTGTAGGAATATGGCTTTATTCGGTAGATGACTTCACAACCCCTATTCGGTTATTCGGGAATTATGAAATAGATATTACCGATGCCATTTTTAATGCAGATGGAACACAATTATTTGGTGGTATATATGGAGGGTCGGTATATGTTTGGGATGTTGCAAGTGGGGAATTATTATTTGAACTCCATCCACCTAGAAATCGGTATAACATCAACGAATTGCGCCTTTCCGATGATGAACAAAATTTGTATGTGATTTCATCTTATTTGGATATTTGGAATCTTAACGCGCATCAGCTAGAGCAAAACTTTGACTTAGACACTATATCAGATAATAAGCCAGTATTGAGTCCAAATGAGCAATATATCCTCACACATCGAAACGGTGGAGAAAATTATGATGGAGAAAATTTTTATTTTGTCCCTTCAACCACAACAGTATTGAGTGTTGAAACAGGGTTGCCTTTATATGAACTCAGAGAAGAACATTTATACATTTATAATCCTCAATTTGACGAGACAAGTTCAAAAATTGTTGGCATTCTGGATTATGCAAATTGGGCAATTGGGATATGGGATGTTCAATCAGGCGACTTATTACATATTGTCGGCGATAACATGCTTGGGTACAAAGAAACTCCTACTTATGCAAAACCACATGAGCAATCATCATCTAGTTTAACACATGCAATCTTAAGCAAAGATCAATCAAAAGCAATATTCTTTTATTATTGGGGGGGTGTTTCTGTATGGGATATTGCAACAAATACCGAATTGAGAGAATATGCGTTTTCAATCGAAAATACTGCTTATGAAAATAACCCCTTTAACCCTTATGATGCTATCTATTTTGACGATTCCTCAAATGAAGAAATCATAAAAACCTTTATCGAAGAAGAAGAAATTTTATATAAAACACCATTTCATTTGGAAACAAGGGATTTTGATTCTTCTATCGTGATTAGTCCCAAACGCACATTTTTTGTGTCTACACCGTACGGTGGTTATATACCTTTATATGTTTGGCGAATTGAAACAGGTGAGGTAGTTTTTAGGATTGCGGTAGATGAAAACTGTTATGTAGGAAACGGGGGAATATATGGTTTCTCACAATTAAGTTTGCAAAATTCTCGTATTGTTCATTATGTTAAACATAATGTATGTATATGGGATGTAGAAACAGAGGAATTAGTCAATAAAATTCCAACCACCGAAAGTTTTAGATTTTCTCAAACCCCTTATTTATTAGATACACAACATTTTGTGACATTTAACAGCTTTTTGAGTGAGGTATTGATATGGAATTTAGAAACAAATACATCCATCCCAACCAGCTTAAATCAAGAAGGTCAATTTACAATAACAGGTTTTAGTAGCGACGGGAAATACCTTGTTACAATTTTTGGTCGAATTGCCAGTGTATGGGATACGACTACAGGCGATTTGGTAAATCAAATAGAGATAACAGAAGTATGTTGTCCTGAAAATCTGTTATTTAGCCCAGATAGTGGACATATTGTTATCGCTGGACCGCAATCACCTGTAGACGGTTACGCTAGAGTAATTATTTGGAACCAAGTAGAAAATACCATAACAATACCTGACTTAGGGCATTGGGGGCTAATCACAGGTCTTGAATTTAGTCCGGATTCAAATTATCTTTTGAGTTTAGGGCATGGTCATGTGAAACTTTTGGATTTGAGGACGGATAAACTAAGAGATAGACTATACACATATAGCAGGGTTAATGCCACATTCAGCCCTGATGGATCATATTTTGCGGTTTCACACAACAACGGATTTGACATCATTGAAACAGAAACAGGCGATATGATGTATTCTTTTGGCATTGGAAATGTATCACGGCTAGATTTTAGTCCATCAGGGGATATATTGATGGTAGTACAAGGCAAAACGATTCAATTTTGGGATATATTTGCACTGGAAAATTTATATACCATCCATGCACCATCTATCATTGAATCAGCAAAATTTAATGATGATGGCAATCTCATTATCACAGAAATGCGAGATGGCACCATTCGGCTGTGGGGTGTCCCTACCCCATGAGAGAAAATTGTTAAAAATTTTCCCACTACCCCATTTTTGCGATTTTCGTCATAATATAGATGTTCGTTCTGAACAAAATAATTAACCAATCATACTAGGAGGTGTGCCCGTGGCAGTGGGTCAACAAAAACTCACACCGCGGCTGATTCGCCCCCTGATACCCATCGCGCAGTAGTTCAGCCCTCCATATACGGGCTGAGGTGTTCTCATTTTTTTACGCGCATAAAAATTCTCATCAGAGAGAGGTATTAGGATGTTTAAGGCAATCAGCCCGAAAGTCAATGTGAATCAAGTCGAACAAGAGGTGCAAGAATTTTGGCGTTTGCACCGCATCTTTGAACGCACCATGAAAGAACGCGAAGGTGGCGAGAAATTCGTGTTCTATGAAGGTCCGCCAACAGCCAATGGGCAACCGGGTACTCATCATGTGTTGGCTCGCTCATTCAAAGATTTATTCCCACGTTATAAGACCATGCGGGGCTATTATTGCCTCCGCAAAGGTGGCTGGGATACACACGGTTTACCTGTGGAAATCGCTGTACAAAAGGAACTCGGCATCACCAATAAGCGTGAAGTCGAGGCGTATGGTATCGCCGAATTTAACAAAAAATGCCGTGATAGCGTGTTCCGTAACATCGCTGAATGGGAAAAATTGACCGAGCGCACAGCGTATTGGGTCAATTTGGATGAGGCGTATGTCACCTTCACCAACGAGTATATCGAAAGTGTGTGGTGGGTTCTCAAGCAATTGTGGGATAAAAATCTCATCTATGAGGGCTATAAAGTCGTCCCCTATTGTACCCAATGTGGCACACCCTTGAGCAGTCACGAAGTGGCACAGGGTTATGAAACAGTCAAAGACCCTAGCGTGTTTGTGCGCTTCCCCCTACAAGATAAACCGGGTGTATATTTCTTGGTGTGGACGACCACCCCATGGACACTACCGGGCAATGTGGCACTGGCAATCGGCGCGGATGTAAATTATGTCCAAGTCGAAGGTCCCGCCAGCGATGGCGAAGGCACAGAACAACTCATCCTCGCAGAAGCCTTGATGAGTCATGCCCTAAAAGACCCAGAAAATTATCGTGTGGTCAAAAAGATGAAGGGCAAAGACCTTGTTGGAATGCACTATAACCCCCTCTACACCTTTTTACCTGTAGAAGGGCAAGATTATGCCTATGTAGTGGCGGGTGATTTTGTCAGTACCACCGATGGCACAGGCATCGTCCATATCGCGCCTGCATTCGGTGAAGATGACATGGCGGTTGGCAAAAAATATGACCTACCCACACTAATGACTGTCAACAGTGAAGGCAAATTCATTGATGCTGTCACCAAATTTCGTGGAAAGTGGTTCAAAGATGCCGACCCAGAAATCACGCGCGATTTACGTGAGCGTGGGCTGATGTATAAGGTCGAGCAATATGAGCATAATTATCCGTTCTGCTGGCGTGACCATTCGCCTCTGATGTATTATGCCCGTGAGACGTGGTATATCCGCACCACCGAGTACCGTGACCGAATGGTGGCGGGAAATCAGACCATCAATTGGGTGCCAGACCATATCAAGGACGGGCGCTTTGGCGATTGGTTGGATAACCTCAAAGATTGGGCATTGGGTCGTGAACGCTATTGGGGAACACCCCTCCCCATCTGGATTGATGACCAAACAGGCGATATGCTCTGTGTGGGCAGTGTGGCGGAACTCAGCCAACTGGCTGGGCGCGATTTATCGGAATTAGAATTGCACCGCCCCTATGTGGATGACATCGTGTTCCGCAATCCCAACGGTGGTGGCATGATGCGCCGTGTGCCAGAAGTGATTGATGTGTGGTTTGATAGTGGTGCGATGCCCATTGCACAATGGGGTTATCCACATAAAAATCAAGACTTGTTTGAGGCACAATTCCCCGCCGATTATATCTGCGAGGCGATTGACCAAACACGCGGTTGGTTCTATACCCTGCACGCCATCAGCACCATGCTTTTTGACCAGCCTAGCTTCAAGAATGTCATCTGTTTGGGGCATATCTTGGACGAAAAAGGGCGCAAAATGTCTAAGAGTTTGGGCAATATCGTAGACCCATGGTCGGTATTGAATGAACACGGGGCAGATGCCTTCCGTTGGTATTTATTCACAGCCAGCCCTCCGGGTGAATCGCGCCGATTCTCGGTGAATTTGGTCGGTGATGTCATCAAAAAGTTCTGGTTGACCCTGTGGAATACCTATAGCTTTTTTGTCACCTACGCCAGTTTGGATGGATGGACACCCAGCACCCCTGTTTCGCCAGTGGCAGAACGTGATTTGTTGGATAAATGGGTGCTATCGGAACTACATAACCTCACCCGTCGCGTGACGAATGGGTATGAGAATTATGATGTCACCGAAGCCACACGCCCCATCCAAGTATTTGTGGAGTCGTTGAGCAATTGGTATGTCCGCCTAAGCCGTGCGCGGTTCTGGAAGAGCGAAAAAGATGCCGATAAGATGAATGCCTACGCCACCCTATATGAATGTCTGGTGACGGTATCCAAGCTCATCGCGCCTGCCATGCCCTTCCTCGGTGAATCCATGTATCGCAATTTGGTGGCTGGCGTGGATAAATCCGCCCCCGATAGCGTGCATTTGGCATTCTGGGCAGATTATGACGAATCGCTCATCAACGAAGAGCTGATGAAAGAGATGGATTTGGTGCAACGCCTGGTCAGTTTGGGCTTGGCGGCGCGGAATAATAATAAAGAGGACGGCAAAAATGTCCCCATCGGCGTGCGCCAACCGTTGCAAAGCGTCCAATTCGGACTCAAATCGGCGGATGAAGCGGGTGTCGTGACAAAATACACCGACCTCATCACCAGCGAATTGAATGTCAAATCACTCGGTGTTCTGGATGCCGATGCACAAATGGTCACATATGCCCTCAATCCACAGCCCGCACAATTGGGCAAAAAATTGGGCAAAGATTTCCCCAAAGTGCAAAAAATGATGCGTGAAGGGGAAGCCGAACAGGTCAAAGCATGGGCGTTGGCGCTCAAGAGTGGTCAAACTGTCGTTGTGACGGTGGATGATGTGACCTATGACATCACCCCAGAAGAATGTCTGGTGGTACAAAATGCCACCGCAGGCTATTCTGTGGGCGAAGAAAAAGGTTATTTGGCGGCATTAGATGTGCGCCTCACCTCAGAATTGTTACAGGAAGGCTTGGCACGGGAAGTCGTGCGCCGTATCCAGACACTCCGCAAGGATGCCGATTTTGACATCTCTGACCACATCACGGTGGTGTATGAAGCAGAAGGCAATTTGGCAGAAGCCATCAGCAAATTTGCCGATTACATCAAAGGCGAAACATTGGCAAAATCGCTCGTAACAGGAAAAGTCACGGTTGGCTTTTATAAGGGTGAATATCTGCCCAACGCCGATCCCAAGAAAGATGATTCCATCAGAGGCGAAAGCCTCGTGCTAGGCGTGAAGAAGGTCTAAGTTATGATATACTGTGTAAGGGCGTGTGATACCATGCGCCCTTGCATATCTCTCCCCTGTTTGTAGGGACACGATATATCGTGTCCAGTGATATGAGGATAATCTGATAATGGTCGCCCCCCCTAAAACTGAACATGAAGCAAAACAAAACGCATCGCTACTTGTAACAGCAGATGAGTTTTTGATTTTATGTGAAACGCATCCAGATTATAAAGACGGGTCATTTGAACTCATTCATGGGGAGATTGTAGAAAAAGTGACAACATTAGAACATGGGATTATAGGTACGAGACTCATTTACTTTTTACAAAGCTATCTTATGAAAACCAATAAGGGTTATTTAGGGATGGAAGTCACAAGTCGCAATCCCAATAACACAACTAATGTACGAAAACCTGATATTTCATACTTTCTTGACACATCTCACCTCAATATTAAGGATACGGCAACACCACGTATGCCTGAGTTAGCCGTAGAAATTATTTCTCCAAGCCAACCCCGCAGAGAAATGCGCGAAAAAGCCGATTATTACCTTCGCAACGGCTCAAAATTGGTATGGATTATTTACCCTGATACGCGCACTGTTGAAGTTTGCACATGGACAGGCGAATCACTCGCCATCGCCACATTAGATGACAAAGCGACCCTCACAGGTGGCGATATTCTGCCCGATTTTACCCTGCCCCTCAGCGAGATTTTCCCCCCCCAAACCGAATCATCGCCAAAATCGGAATAATCCCCAATCCAGAAAATCAAAAATATCCTTTATGCAATACCCCTACGGCTACTAGGCGTTATGATTTGAATCCCATTTCTGCCAATAATTGGTCTAAATAAGTATTTTCGCTCTGTGGGCTATCGGTGATGCCATCCAGCCGTGCATCGCGCAATTTGCCCAAAATATCGCGGTAATGCTTGCCTGCGGGGATTTTCATTGCCAGCAAGGTATCGCCATTAATCACCGATTGAATATGTCGCCATGTGGTCATATACGACTCGATATGCCCTTTCATGATGGGATGCCCATTCAGCCATAATGCCACCAATCCCCACTCGTTCAATGTATCCAACCGCGCTACAATCCGACTTGGCGGGGTGTTGGAGTTACGCAATTCTTCGCCGTCATGCGTAATTTCGGCGATGGCAAGGAATTGGGTAATCAACTTTTGCCCAAAGAGGAGGCGTTCACCCACCGCTACAACTTGTGCTGGCTGTAAATGCTTCATCCACAACAGCCAATAAATCGCCTCTGGCGCGGTGGATAAAACCGCTTCGGATGATAATCCGATTCGCCCACAAAATTCGGCAGTATCGGCTTGGCGGATGGCGATAAAATCGGCGTTGGCGGATTCAGAAAATGCTAAATCGGGATGGATAGCGACCAGCAACCCGCGTTCATGCAAGGCAAAAATCCCGCGTTCTGGCAATTCTTCGCGCAAGAGCAAGGTGAGTTCATTCCGCACCCGTTCCCCCGTGATACGGCGCAACATCTCGCGGTGGGTGGCAATGAGTTCCCCTGTACGCCCTTCAATCGTAAAATTGAGGCGTTGCTCAAAGCGGATAGCACGCAAAATACGGGTGGGGTCATCAACAAAACTCAGGCTATGCAGGGCGCGAATCACCCCATTATTGAGGTCATTCATCCCCCCATAAAAATCGAGAATACGGTTTAGATGGGTTTGTGGGCTGAGTTGGATTGCCATCGTGTTAATCGTAAAATCGCGCCGATGCAGGTCTAATTTAATCGAACCCGAATACACCGATGGGAGCGCGGTGGGGTGTTGATAAAATTCGTTGCGGGCGGTGGCAAAATCTATGTGATGGGGCAATGATTCAAATGCCACACCGAGCAATTCCGCCGATTTTGGCGATGGCATCCATTTTGCCGTCCCAAATGGGCGAAAACTATTTAATTCCCCGCCAAATTTTTTCACGATAATTTCCGCAAAATCAATCGCAGAATCTTCGGTCACAAAATCTATATCATCATTGGGGCGTTTGAGCATCATGTCGCGCACAATCCCGCCCACGATGTATAAATTCATCGCCTGTTCTTGGGCGATATGGGCAATTTGAGCAATCAGGTGGGTTAAATCTGCCCCTAATGACTCCATGAGCAGGGTATCATTTGCTTGGTCATAGCGGGGTTGGCTGGTGGGGTGAATTTTTGCCCAATGTTTGATGAGGTCGGTGCGCGTCACAATGCCGATGAGCCGATTATCTGGGGTGACAATCGGGATTTGTCCCCAATCGGCATTGACCATCGTCTGTTCGAGTGTGGAGACAGAATCTTCTGGTGATAATGTCACCGCGCCACTCAGCATAATATCGCGGACAGTGGATTCTCTGAGTCCATGCTCCATGGCGCGGTCAGCATCGCGCCGTGTGAGCAACCCTACCACGCGCCCCTCGGATAAAACAGGGAATCCTTCATGCCCAATGCGCCGTAATTGACCAATTAAATCGGCAATTTTTTGGTCGGCATTCACCGTTTGCACGCCATACGACATTAAATCGGCAACGGTAATAATCGGTTGCACAAAATCGGCTAATTTTTCCCAGATAGCCACCTCAATATCCTCAAGTGAGCGATTCACAATGCTGGCGGCGGCGGCACGGGGATGCCCCCCACCACCCAAAAATTTTGCCAATCCGCCCATATCAACGGCATCAGTCGTAGACCGACATACCATCTGCACCCGATTTGGCATTTTTACCAGCACAATGAGTCCTGTGGGTTCTAATAAATCACGCAGGCGGTGAGTCACATGATTGATATTATCCAATGTCTGGTCAATGGTCGCCACACACACTACAATGGCATGTCCATGAATATAACGGGTTTGCTGATGGTTGGTCAATTGGTCGAGTAATGCCCGTTGCGCTTCGTTGAGCGGAATGGACATAAATCGGCGCACCGTATCTAATACTCCGCCCTGCTCTACCAACCACGCCGCCGCCCGAATATCACGCGGGGTCGTTTTGCCATAGGTCAATGACCCTGTATCGGCATAAATCCCCAATAGCATCAATGTCGCTTCTAGTGACGAGAGATGAATCCCGCCATGTGCAATGATTTGCTCGGTGAGCAGGGTGGCATTTGCGCCAATTTCTTCCCCCACAAAGGTCACATGAGCGCCTTGGTCGCCTTCATAGGGGTGATGGTCAATGATGAGGACAGGGGCATCTCGTTTGATATGGCGCATTTCTGGGATACGTTGCGTATCCACCACAATAATGCGTTCTACCTTGCCATGAGGCTTAAATTCCTTCCAACCGATGAAAGGCAATCCATTTTGATACAGTGTCATAAATTCTGCCACATTGCGCCCTAAATGATGGGGCAACACAGGTGTCGCTTCTGGATATAATTTATGCGCCCCCAATAGTGAGGCAACCGCGTCAAAATCGGCGTTATCGTGTGTGAGGATAACCTCTTTGGGCATAATGACAGCCATTAGTCATCCACCTGGGGTAGCCCTTGTGGGGATAGCGATATGGTCAAGTCGGGTCTGGCAATATAACTGATAGGAACAGTGAATAGTGGCAATAGATTTTCTTCGCCCACCAACGCCACCCATTCAGATTTTTCGCTATCGGTAAACCACGAGACGAGCATGAGGTCAATTTCGCCCGTTTGTAGGGCTATAAGGCGATTATCCAACGAAATGGGTATACTGCGCGTTTCGATGAAGAACGTCCCGAATTGCGCCCGTAATGCGTTTTCTCCGATAATGCCTAAAATGCCCATATTGACAGTAAATCCATCGGGTTTTCCCAAATTTGCCATATCCGTCCGCACAACTGTATAGGGCGTTGTGCCATCATGCAACGCCAGTACCCCATTGATGCCAAATCCATCTATAAAGGTCGTTGGGTCAGTGGCACGCCACAGAATATCTACGAAATCTGCTGATGGGCGCAACAATAGACCAATCGTCAGTGGCATTGGGGAACGCAACCAGCCATCGGCATCCCCTAATCGGATAGCGACATCATAGCTGATACCCAAATCTGTCGTTAAAAGGGGTGTGGTCATAGGGATAATTTGATAGGAATCATCCTCATTGATAAAAATACCCGTCAATGAGGGGTCTATGGCATAGCGAATCGTTGGGGCTTGTGTGGCAGATGCGGGAGTGTTGGCAATAACCGATTCATCAGGAGTGGGGCTGGCAATTTGCGCGGGGAATGGGGTCGCTTGCCCCTCACAGGCGGTCATGAAAAGACATAAAACAAAAAGCAGATGCAAAATCCTTTTTTTTACCTCTCCCCTAAGTCCCCTCTCCAATTTGGAGAGGGGACTTTTATATACCATATCAATGGATTTCTCCCCCTTCTCCAGACTGGCTGTAGGGACACGATATATCGTGTCCGTCGGGGTCGGGGGGATGAGGTTTATCATTTTTAGCTTCATTCTGGCATCATCCATGGACCCGTAATCTGACGCTCAACCATACTGACCCCCACACCAGCATTGAACCATGCCAAAATCGCAAAGGCAACACCCGCCGCACGGTCATCGCGCCCACGCAACATGGTGAACAAACCGGGCATAATCACCAATAAAAATGCCATATACAGATAATAGAGAATCAAGCGCCCATCTTTGGGACGCAACCCTTGTGCGGTCATGATAATTCCCAAAAGCAGTGTTACCCCTATCAACACCGAAAATGTGGCAATCGCACCCCAAAAATTGCCTGATATAGATTGTCCACGTCCGGCATTAATCGCCGCCCATAACCCAAGTGCCAACGAGAATAAAATTTGTGTATTAAACAAAATGCCGTGAATATCACTCATCGAAATTTTAGGTGGGGATCCCCCTGCCTCTCCTTCTGTCTAAGTATAACCAGTTAAATATCCCCGAAGGGAAAGGACTTTGCTGTAAAGCAGGTGTCCTCTGACCTACGCCGCTTGCGCGGGTTATGGCCACCTCGTCAATGTTATCGGGTGGTTTTGTATGTGAACGACACTGGCTTACTCCCATTTCGACCTATTTAATCGTTCACCGCAGTGTTCGGAGCTGGTGAAGCACCCCGAAGTGCCTATGTATTCACCCGTAACGTAGCCAGTCATGGCTGACTGGCTGAGACTGGTAAGCATTGGGGCTACTGAAAGCCTCCGCCTTTAGGCGTGGGGATGCTTACATCACATCATGCCACAATATCCCTATTATAATTCATCGCATAGAAACTGCCCTACCCGCAAAATAATGAACCTCATTCCAACACCGCCTAGCAAGCGTAGGGGATGCTCCATTTACAGAGTGTTATAATCCTTCTTATCCACACCACAATCAGAAGGGGTATTTTTATGAAACATTATTGGGCATTCTTGGTCATTATTTTGGTCTTTTCTAGCATCCATTCTCCGATGACAACGGCTCAAGACCGCCCCCTATCCGATTACCCCATCATCACCGCCCAAAATGTATCTCAACTGGAGCAACTCAAAGTGTTGGGCGAAGGCTATATCCGCGATGTGATTTTTTCACCAGATGAACAATTTGTGGCGATGGCGACCAGTGTGGGGATATGGCTCTATTCTGCCGATGACCTAGAAACGCCCATTCGCCTTTTTGGAGATTATGCAATAGATGTCACCTATGCCATGTTCAACGCCGATGGCTCACGGTTATATGGCGGGATACAAGGTGGCTCGGTGTATATTTGGGATGTGGCAAGCGGGGAATTACTCACCTTACTCCAAGCAGCAGAAAGCGAGTGGGGTTTGGGAATGTTGGGGATGGAATTATCGGATGATGAGCAATTGTTATATATCATCCATGATGAATCATTGAATATTTGGAATCTTAAAAATGGCGAAATTGAAAAAGTAATCACCTATAGGTTTGCATGTAATGGAGATTATCTTCGTTATAATCGGCAAGCCTTTAGTCCAGATAAAACCTATCTTTTATCCTCCTGTTATATAGAATACCCTCCTGAATCCCCCAATACTCCCAAAGTGAGGTCAAGTACAAACCTGATTAATATCGAAACAAGTGAAATATATCCGATTGAGCATGAGCGTCATATTGTGGGTATTCACTTTAACGACACTGGAACACGATTAATCGGAGTATTAACAGGGGGCTATTTTGCAATATGGGATACAGAATCTCAAACCTTATTATCTGAATTTGGTGAAAATAGGATGGGGTATAAAAGCCCTACTTATGCCAAGCATAGTTATGCCACTAATTATCAATGGAATTCTTATGCTTATTCTCAATACCCAGAAATAGGCATTTTAACCGAGGATGATGCCAAATTCATTGAGTTAAATGGTTATGGGTTAATATGGGACATTGCAACGAATTCATCTACACATTTATTTTCTATGAATTTACAGGCAAAAATTGATGAGCCATTTAATCCATACCAAACATTCAGTTTGAATGAGCATATGGATGAGAATGAAGCACAAGAGATTCTTGAAAAATATGATATTGCTCATCGGGTTTCGCTTTATTACATGGATTACTCTAACTACAATTATGAATATATTACCCTTCACCCTAGCCCACAATTCAAGCATTTAGTTGGGTTAACCGAAAACGAATTATTAATTTGGGATGCAGAAACCGATACTCCACCATTCAGGATAGATTTAAAAAGCTCTTGCCAAGGGAGATATTATAGCTATAACACAGAACTCGGTTTAGATAATACCCGTTTATTGAGCCAGCAATACAATTTTACCTGTATTTGGGATACAGCAAGCAACGACCTACTACACGCCATAGATAATGCTACCTATACAGCACTTTCCGAAAATTATGCCTCTGTAATCGTTAGTGATGACTCTGAAAATCAAATACTACAGTTATGGGATTTGAGCACTGATTCCTTTTCCGAATTTCCGATACAGGGATATGTCAAAGTAACAAGGTTCAGTCTAAATGAAGAATTTTTAGTCGCATTATTAAATAATGACCCTAATGGGGACGTTTTTGTATGGGATATTGAAACAAGAAATCTGATAACTTCATTTTCATTTGCATCAGGAGGATGGAACATAGATTTGAAGATTAGCTCTGATAACAGTCTCGTTGTGGCATATAATGAGGCTGGTAATAAGCACGCTCCAAATGCTGATATCCATGTTTGGGATACCCAAACATGGAATCGGCTCTACTATATTGATAAATACTATGAAGAATATATTCGTTGTTTGAGTTTTAGCACACAAGGAAATTTTTTATTAGTTGGTTATACGGGTGATATTGAAGGAACAGATATATGGGATGCAAAAACGGGCAATTTAATAACAACATTACCCGATGTTTGCGCCTATTTTTCAGATGAAGCCTCTATTTTTAACCATGATGATTCTCAATTAGCCCTTTTGGGACGTACTGAAACTAATCAGCGGGTGATTAATATCATAGATACAGTTTCCTTTGAACCAATACATTCGCTAAATTCAGGAGGAATTTATGAATTCAGCCCCATTACGAATTTATTATTGGTTGTAAGAGATAATATACTTGAAGTATGGGATACGGATTCAGGGTTGTTTGTTTTTAGCGTCAGCCTAGCATCAGACGTATCTGATGCCAAATTTAATGCGGATGGCAACCTCATTATTACAGAGATGAAAGACGGAACAATCCGCATTTGGGGGATAGGGGAATAACCAAATGAAACACGCCTAAATATTTTTTGACTGCAAATTCACCTGTTATTACCGCCTCATACCCAATTATTACAGAATTGGAAGATGGAACAATACGGATTTGGGGCATAAATGACAATTAGCCCCCAATAATCATGATTTTGCCTACTTGAAATTTTTTAAGAAGTGCAATAGGATATAGCTTGGTGAAAGCACATAAGAAGCGTCTTAAAAGCGACACTAGTCTTTATTTGAGGATTATTACATGGCAAACAAAAAAACATCCGTGATTGTGACCCGTTGGCAAGGTAGTGGACATCCCACCGAATCGGCAATCACCCGTTTGTTACATAAAGAAAATCTGCGCCCCTATATGTGGGATGCAAAAGCCAATCAACGACAAGCAGTACACTCCCATGGGACACACACCGTTTTATACATCGTAGAAGGCTCCCTCGAAATTACCCTCCCAGAAGAAAATTTAAGAGTTACCCTCCGCGCAGGAGACCGCATCGACATTCCCCCCACCGTCCGTCATGGCACAGAAGTGGGTAGCAGTGGTGTCAAATGTGCAGAAGCAACTTTCGCCAATATCAAGACAGCAACCACCACCAATATCAACACCCCACGATAAATCATTATCGTTATATGTCATTATTGGGGCGCATCTTGTCATGTTGCGCCCTCATAACACCCCCATTATGGTCATTTCATCCCCTATTCATTTATCACGCCTAGAATATGCCTTATCACACTAGAGTTTAGGAAGATTGTCGCCTATCATATTGTCTATGGACTAAATGATATGTATCTTATTTTTTGGAGGCGCTGTGTTAGTCGAAATTTCTATCAATTTCCTTGTGGGCTTAGTCTCATTTTTATCGCCCTGTGTATTGCCACTCGTCCCCGCCTATATCAGTTATATAGGTGGACGAATGACCTATTCGGTATCGGCACAGGTGGATATTGTGGCAGAAGCAGGTGGCACAGCCAAACTCCGCAGAACAACCGCCATGCGCCTTAGCACCTTTTTACATGGATTGGCATTTGTGGGTGGGTTCACATTCGTATTTGTGGCGCTCACTATCCTCGCCACCGCCTTTGTGCAATCGGTTGGTAGCACAAAAACGGTTGAAGGCATCATCGGGCGTGTAGGTGGGACAATTATCATCTTTTTGGGTTTCCATTTCATGGGGGCTATCCCTGCCCTATTTAATCAACTCCGCAAACGCGAATTTATCATCAAAAATCCCCTCTTTTCAGTAGTCATTGCCTTATTCTTTAGCATCATCATCGTATGGGGCTTCACAGGGGCAGTTATCCCCTTTGGCGATGACCGCATCCCCTTATGGACAATCGCCCTATCGGTTGTGTTACTGGCTATTTTATGGACATTCTTTTTTATCGGTGGTGCATTCACCAAACCTGCTAGTTTTTGGCATAAAGCCATGAATACGGTAGAAATCACCCTCTATGCCGATACACGCAAACAAGTGGCGGCGACAGGCACAAATGGCTTGGCTGGCTCGGCATTGCTCGGTGTGGTTTTTGCGGCTGGATGGTCGCCTTGTATTGGACCTACGCTCGGCGCAGCGATGACACTTGCCGCCCAACAAGATGTGACCACTGCCATCATCCTCATCACCGCCTATTGTTTGGGCTTGGGGATTCCCTTCCTCGTCACTGCCCTCATGTTGGATAGCGCACAAGGTATTTTGCGCCGTTTGAACAAGCACATGAATAAAATTAAAGTGGTCAGTGGGGTTATTTTGGTCGCCATCGGTATTTTGGTCGCTAGTGGACAATTGGCACAACTGAGCGCACGCCTTTCTGGGAATCTCGGCGGATTTTCCTATACGGTGGATGAATGTTTATATGCCATACAACAAAATGAAATTGGCGGAGACCAATTCAACAGATGTATGAGTGGCGAGGACTATAACACCCTAAAAGATGAATATCGCACCAGAAACGCTGTTCAACCCGAAGCCGAAATCACGCCAGAAGCATCTGCCCCTACAGGGGTGCTATCTGGCAATATTAGTTCCATTCGTACCACCGCCAACCAACTCCCCGATGTGGGGTTGGCGGTGGGCTTAACCGCGCCCGATTTTAGCGCCACCACCGCCACAGGTGAAACATTGCGCCTTGCCGATTTACGCGGAAAAACCGTGTTGCTCAATTTTTGGTTTACGACCTGTGAGCCATGCAAATCAGAGATGCCCGCCTTCCAAAATGCCTATGAAGCCAATAATAGTGATAAATTTGTTGTGATTGCCGTCAACCGTGAAGAATCCGCAGAAGCGATTACCGCTTTTGCTGATGAATATGCCCTCACCTTCCCGTTGGTAGTGGATACCAGTGGCGCATTACAAACCCGCTATAACATCATTGGCTACCCCACCACCTACCTCATTAACCCCGATGGCGTGATTATCAACATCCAAGCAGGTCCTTTGAGCAGTGACCGCCTTGCCGAATGGCTATCAGCCGTCCTTTCATGATAAAACGCCTCATTTTTAGCCTGATTAGCGCCCTATTTATCGGATTAGGACTCGCCATTCTCATGGGTGCAGGATTACCAAATCGCGCCGAATTTACGGGGTATCGCTTGCCCAATTCTGCCCGCGCTATTGCCCCAGAAATCAATTCCATTGCGCCCCCTTTTGACCCATTAACCGATTATCAAGGCAAGCCGATTATCCTCAATTTTTGGGCGACATGGTGTGAACCGTGTTTGGCAGAAATGCCCGATTTACAACGCCTCTATGATGAATTTTCAGAATCGGGGTTAATCGTTTTGGGGGTAAACCTCAATGAATCGCAACGTGCCATAGACGACTGGCGCGAAAAATTGAAATTAACCCTTCCTATGAGCCTCGATAATGGGACTGTGGCAGGGTTATATCGGCTACGGACACAACCAACGACCTTTATCATCTCGCCAGAAGGGGTGATTACGCATATTTTTCATGGTACAATCCGCCTTGACCAAGTACGCGGTGCGATTGCGCCGTTTTTTTGATAGGACAGATATATGCAACAACCACCCGCCAAAAAATCATTCGCCCTGCGTTCTAATTTAGCCGTCCTGCGCTTAACACGCAATTGGTTGCGAATTTCACTCATTTTTTTGACCATCTATGTGAGTTTACCCATCGCCGCCCCTGTGCTGATGCGACTCGGACTCACCGCGCCCGCCCATCTCATCTACACCGTATATACCCCCTTTTGTCATCAATTCGGCTTTCGCTCATTCTTCCTCTTTGGAGAACAACCTGTTTATCCGCGTGCATACGCCGAAACAGAGTGGAAATCCTATGAAGAATACACGGCAAATGTCGCACAATTGCAATTTGCCCCAGAGGATGAATTTAAGCTCAATTGGGTTTTGGCGCATAAGACCTTTTTGGGCAACGAACAAATGGGGTATAAATTGGCATTATGTGAACGGGATAACATGATTTGGGGCATGATGTTGGTTGGTGGGTTGATTTATGCCATCCCATCGGTGAGGCGAAAATTACGCCCTGTGCCATTGCTCTTATATTTTTTCGTGGGGGTTGTCCCCATTGGGCTTGATGGCTTTAGCCAATTATTGAGCTATCCCCCATTCAATTTTTGGGAAATCCGCGAAACCACACCCCTTTTTAGGACACTCACAGGGGCATTATTTGGATTGATGACGGCATGGTTGGCGTTCCCCTATTTGGAACTTGCCATGCGTGATACACGCCGTCAGGTGGAGAGAAAACTCGCTAAACGCGGATTATTGCCCCCTAGCCGATATACCCCACCCCAACCATAGACATATTTTCTTTGTTATTTGCGCGGGCGCAACATGTTGCGCCCTTACATATTCTCAATTATTCAATAATTCGCCCCTGCATCTCTGCGGGGATTTTAACACCCATACGGTCTAACACGGTTGGGGCGATATTGAGCAGATTTTCGCCTGTAATACAGCCCCTGCCCCGTCCTTTTGGGTCATGCAAGATGAACATCCCCTGTGTATCATGATTGGCATCATCGGGACCCGTGTCATTTTCGAGCGTATAATGTGATCCATGCCCCAGACTACCCACGGCACGCCACGCCAATTCCCCAAAATACACCATAAGGTCTGGTGCAATGCCATTCACTTGTGAATAGACCTCTTGCGGGATGATAATTTGATGGGTTAATGCCTCACCATCAGCACCACGAATACCCTTAATCGCCGTTGCCAATTCATCGCGCACACGATAAAAATCATCGGCGGGGATAACCCCTTGTGGCTCACGCCCCTGTACATTCAAGAAAATGCGCCCATAATACCCACCAGCGCCCCATGCCCGTGTTTTTGACCAATCCACATCTAATTTCTCGAATGGGGTAATTTTGCCTTGTGACGGTGGCGTTTTGAAGTGTAACCATCCCTCACGCCATAACCATTCATTGATACAAATCCCACCATCCATCCGCTTAACCCCATGGTCACTGACGACCATCACAACGACATTATCATCTATCAGCGATAACATTTCGCCTAATTGCGAATCGAGTAGGCGATAATAATCGCGTATAACGTTGATAAACGGACTATTCGGGTCATGCAGACGGTGTTTTGGGTCATGATAGCGCCAAAATCCGTGATGGATACGGTCTAGGGCAATATCAACGTGCATCAAAAAATCCCATTCGGTATGTTGAATGGCATGTTTGAGGACACGAAATTGGGCATCCCGCAATTTGAGCAAATTTTGGTGTAATTCGGCTTTATTTTCGGTACGGAAGTCTTTTACATCAAAGGCATAATCTGGCGCGATTTTGAGGGCTTCATTTTTGAAAATAGCGGGATAGGTGAAGGTTGTCTGGGTATTGGGTGTGAGGAAACAACTAAGCATCGTGCCACGAATGGGTTTTATGGGATATGTTTGTGGGACAGATAAGACTGTGGATGATTTCCCCGCCTCTCCCAAAATATCCCATAAGCGTTGATGGCGGATATGGGTGCTATCTGCCGTTGCCATCTGGTCATACGAATAATCGGCACGATTGCGAAAGCCATATATCCCCAAAACACCCGCATCCCGACTGCTCATCATACTTGACCATGCAGGAACAGTGATACAAGGTGTTGAAGATTCCAATTGTCCCCATGTGCCGTTTGCCATCAAACGGGAAAAATGAGGTAATTCAGCATGAAATTGGTCAAAAATGAGGGATGGGCTGGCACAATCCAAGCCAATAACCAGCACCCGTGCCTCTTTTTTACGATTAAATAACCGTTTAAGCATTAGGCAGTCGTTTCTGGTGGGGTGTTAATCCGTCGTCCAATGATAACCAAGAAAATGCTGATAACGTACAACCCTAATAAGGGTCCCATCACTAACATCATATTGATGGGGTCTACGGTAGGCGTGATGACTGCCGATGCCACTGCGGTTAGGACAATGGCAATACGCCATTGACGTACCAATAATCCAGCACTCACCAATCCAAGCAATGCCAACACAAACATCAGCAGAGGCAATTCAAATGCCGCGCCCATCCAAAAAAGCAAGGCGGTGATGAAGCCAATGTATTGGTCTGCTGTCCATTCGGGTCTAAAAATATCGGTCTGAAAACCCGATAAAAAGCCAACCGCAGGTGGGACGAGGATAAACCACGCAAAAGCCACTCCAATGAGGAATAAAATCATAATGGGGGGCAATGAGAACATGAGAATACGTTTTTCTTTGGGACGTAACCCTGGTAATACGAATAACAAAATTTGATAGAGTATCATCGGAAACCCAATGATGCCCCCTATCATCAACGCCACCCGAAAATAAGTGACAACCGACCCGGTTGGTCCTAAAACAACCAACTGTTCAGAATAGGGCGAAACCAGATAACGCAATACCGCTTCTGCAAAAAACATGCCCGCCACAGTGCCAATAATAAGCGAAAAAAATGCCCACATCAAACGACGGCGCAATTCATCCAAATGGTCAAAAAAGCTCATCCGCAATTCTGTATTGGGGATGGCTACGGGGGGCAAGTTATCAGAAACAGGTGCTTTATTCATCGGCTTGGGTGGCATCTTCAAACGGTTTTGGCGCATTTAGAAGTTTATTTAAGCGTTTACGGTCATCGGCAATTGCGCCTAATACCCCGTTGATAAAGCGTGCAGAGCCATCTGCACCATAAAGTTTTGCCAATTCAACCGCTTCATCAATGGCAATACCTGTCACCACGGTATGTTTGATGGCAAATTCATAAATGGCAATCCGTAAAATGTTGCGGTCTATAATGGCGACTTGGTTCAGTGGAAATTCTGGCGCAAAACTTTTGATAACATTATCGAGAGACCGATGATTATCAATGACACCCAAAACAAGGTCACGCAAATAATCGCCCAGATGTGCAGGCAGTTCATTGATATGTGCTTGTCGTTGTAACACCTCACCTACCAAATGGTCGGCACTATCTACTTCATATAACACCTGTATTGCCACACGACGCGCTAAACTATGGTCATGGGCAGGGGCAGGATGCTCTATCACTTCAACATCTATCACATCCTCGGGGTCAAATTCGAGGAAGTTGTTTTCTGATTCACTCAAGGGACACCTAACTTTACATCATACACTTAAGACTGAGACGGTGATTAAGTGTACAAGAAATTTGTCCAAATGCCTATTGTGGCATGTTTGTTTTTTAGGATGTGGACGGCATATCGCCGTCCTTATTCGTTATTTTTATTGCCACGTCGCAGGCTGATTCCCGGTACACGCGGTTGTGTTGATACAGTTTGCTCTTCTGTCACTTCTACAGGGGCAACATATTGCGATAACGCATCATCACTCACGGTAGCTGTTGTGGCAATGGTATTGCTCGAAACAGGCTGACGCACCGCATTAATCCCATTGCGTACCGTGTTCAAATTGCCTTGCAAGGATTGTTCCAATTTGCTAAGGACGTTTAATACATATTGGTCGGCATCGGCTTTAATACGTTCCACTTCTTGGTTGGCTTGGGCAATGATATTTGCCGCCATATTTTGCGCCGATTGTACATTCACATCTTCTGTGAGCAATTCTTCGCCTTTGGCGCGGGCTTGTTGCAACAAACGGGCGGCTTCTTCATTGGCTTGTGCCAATACACGGTCACGTTGTGCCAAAATGCGAGAGGCTTTTTCGATTTCTTCTGGAATCGAAATACGCATTTGGTCAATGATTTCTAAGGCACGTTCCTCATCAATCATCGTAAATTTGCTAAAAGGCAAGTGTCTGCCCTCATCAATTAAGTCTTCCAAACGGTCTACTAAATGTTGAATATCCATAAAAACTCCCCTTTCTAAAATCTCTCAGGATGATGATTTCCTGCTGAGTTCATCATAACGGCGAATGAGTGCCTCATGTACAAATTTTGGCACCATTGAAGACACATCTCCACCCAACTCTGCGACTTCTCGCACGGTGCTAGAGCTGATATGCACATATCGCTCATCGCTAATGATGGAAACCGTCTCGATGGTAGGAGCAAGTTTGCGATTTGCCAGCGCCATCCGAAATTCAAATTCAAAATCAGAAAAGACGCGCAAGCCCCTCACCAATACTCTCGCATCAACAGACTTAACGTAGTTTACTACCAAACCAGAAAAAAGTGCAACTCGAATGTTAGAATGGTTTATAAATGCTTGTTGCGCCAGTTCCATTCGCTCTTGTGGCGTAAATAATAATTGTTTTTTGGGTTTATCATAAATTGCCACAATGACCTCATCAAAAATTTCTGCTGCACGGGTAGCAATATCAATGTGTCCGTAGTGAATTGGGTCTAATGTGGCAGGATATACCGCCTTTTGTTTCATTCTAATAATCTCCAATTTTGAAAAAAATATATTGCATGTCGCCCTACCCCATCTACCGATTACTCGTAGGGGCTTGATATATCAAGCCCCTACAGATGGTTCATGTAGGGTTCATCAAGGTTATATTTTACGCCCAATGACACGTTTACGCCACAACAAAAACGCGGGAGGCATCTAGGAGGAGGGATGTTCCCGCGTTTTTGTCCGCAAACTGCTGTTTTTATCCGCGCATTGGCGGGGCAATTTTCACAAAATGGTCATGGGGGTGATGCAACAGTTCATAGAGATGTTGGGTAGATTCTGACTGATTATTCACCTCTAACGTCTGGATGTATTTTTTGAGCAATTCAGACACATCTTCGACACCCTGCTCATCCAGCGCAGTCACAACAACCGTCGCGCCTTCTGCCAATCGGCGCTCAACGGCGCGGATGGTCAAGCCCATTTCGGGTTGGATACGTTGATAAATCACACCACCGCTCATCCCAGCGCACATCCATGGACCGGGGTCACCCAACACGAGGGCGCGTCCAGATGTCATATATTCAAACGCATACCCTTTGAGGTTGGCTCGAACAGCCAAGCATCCATCTTCATCGCGTAACGGGGATTCAATTTCGCCACCAAAAATGACATCTGCCCCACTGAGGCGAATACAAGCGCGAGTATCGGCATTGCCTTGCACGATGAAAAATCCACCTTGTGCGCCATAGCCAAAACTCTTGCCAACGCTCCCATCAACCCGCACGCCGTTATGATTCAACCCTTTGAGGATAGTCACAGTACCCGCACGGGCGCATTTTGCCACGCCATCTTGTGCGCCACCTTCAACCAACACATCAATCGGGTCATCCATAAACGCCGCCAAACCATTGCCCGGTACTGCCGAGTTGCTAAAGCTGAGGTGAATGGCTTCAATTTCGACCGAATAATCAATTTCGCCACGCGCCAATGCACCCGCCAAATGTGTCCCTAATGCTCTGTCCATCGCCATGACTTGTTCATCATCATAAGTCATTTCGGCATCGCCCCGTTCCAAACATTCTGCCACCACTTCGGTGATTTGTTTGCTGAGGGTGTTGCGTGGACGGGTCAGACGGCGACCACCTTGCATTTGTGGTTTTTTAGTGACAGGGGGTACTCGTTTGAGCAAGCTGGTGAGGTCAATATGCTCGTTCATGGCGACTTGCTCTAATAAATCGGCACGCCCAACAATATCTTGGGCGCAGGTGAAGCCCAATTGCGCCACCACTCGTTTCATATCTTCTGCCAACATGTTAAACACATTGACGATACCGTCGGATGAACCTTTTTCTTCAAATGGGCGGAAGGACTTAAAGTTCTTGAGCGCCGCTTCTTCACGGGTTTTCACATGGGTGGTAATCCCCACATGGCAAGTGCCATCATGACAGCCACGGCAAATCGTACACCCCACGGCGACCATCGCCATCGTGCCAAAACCAACCCGATTCGCGCCCAAGCACATCATTTTTACGGCATCGCGCCCGCTTTTCATCCCACCATCACACCACAATTCGACATCTTCGCGCAATCCGCTTTCGATGAGCGCCCGATGTGCCAACCATACCCCAACTTCGGAGGGCATCCCAACATGACGGAGCGAGTGAGCGCGTGCCGCACCCGTACCGCCTTCATAACCCGTGATATTGATAATATCCGCGCCTGCTTTTGCCACACCAACAGCGATAATCCCGACACCGGGGACGACAGGAATTTTGACCGATACCCGTGCATATGGATTAGCCGTTTTGAGTTCATCAATCAATTGGGCGAGGTCTTCAATCGAATACAGGTCATGATTATTGCTGGGCGAAATTAAATCCACACCAGGGGTTGTATGGCGGGCGGCGGCGACTTGTTCGGTCACTTTATAACCGGGCAGATGACCTCCTTCACCGGGTTTTGCGCCCTGTCCGATTTTAATTTCGAGCAGATTACAGGAATTAAGGAACTCGATATTCACACCAAAACGTGCAGAGGCAATTTGTTGCCCGCGATTTTTGGGATATTTGCCCATAATATCGCTCAATTCGCCACCTTCCCCATTCACACAAATGGTATTGAGCCGATATGCCGCTTCTGCATACGCCTTATAGCTCAATTCGCCTTGTGACCCAAACGACATCGCGCCGATGATGATGGGCATGGCATGGTCGCCAATGGATAAATCTACCATACTGGGTTCTACGGGTTTGGATGATGGCTTGAATCCCAGAATATGACGAATCGCCACAGGATTCTTTTGCTCCAGCGCCAACATCGCCTCATTATATTCATCGAGGTTGCTCAAACCTTGTGCCACATCTTCCACTTTTTTCCACATTTTGGGGAAGATACGGTCTGGGTTTTCGAGTTTATTGCGTTTTTCGCCTCTAAATTCGGCGGCGCGTTCTTCTGCATCTTCTTGAATATCTGACCAAGTGAGTCCGCGACCTTCTGACCCAAAATAGTTGGGCGTACCAAAAATTGCCGCCACCCCTTTGGATAAGCCAATGGAGCTAAAACTATGCCCATAGCCCCGTAATTCATGGCAACCAATAGTAGATGTGATTTTTTCTAAGCCAGAATTGATGGTCTTGATGGTGTTGGTGGTGCGTTTGATGATTTCTTCGGTAGTCGGGGTATCGGTGGAGCGTGGGGCGATTCCCAATGCCACCGCATAAAAAGCGTATGGCACAATCGCATTTGCACCCAAGCTAATTGCCATCGCCATATCGTGCAAATCGCGTAATGCGCCAGAGCGCAACACAATCCCCGCGCGACGGCGCAAATTCGCACCTGCATCTGCATGACGTAATGCCTTATCCAACGCCGCTATGACCAATAATGGGTCTAACCAGAAGCGTGTGCCTTCATAAACACTACTATCATCCAAGACAATGAGCATCGCACCATCGCGCACAGCATCCACCGCTTCTTGTTGAAGGCGTTCTAGGGCATTTTCAACCGTTTCGTCACGGGCGGCGCTCATGGGGAGATGGAAGGCATAATCTCCAAATTCTGCCACAACATCTTCCAGCGTTTTCGTGCCAAGTTTATCGGCAACAGCACGTAAATCGGCGGTATTACCCAATTCGGGATGTCCACCCAGCAACAACGGGGTTTCGAGTTCCATCAAAATATCATCATCATTGAGCGTTTCGCCCACACCCGGTCGCACACCCAATACCATCCGCATGGAGAATTGAGCGCGTTCCCGTTCACGGTCAATGGCGGGGTTTGTCACCACTGCCACTGTTTCTTTGAAATAATCGGCTAGATTGGTGCGTTTTTGGTTCAACGCCCCCAAAGGACCATCCCATCCCAATGAGCCGATGGTCTCTTTTTTGGTGAGCGCCATAGATTCAATGAGTTCGGTGTGATAACGTTCCCAACCGAGTGATGCCATCGTATTGGTATTGATGGGATTGGCGCGGGTTTGCCACGCATAATCGGTTTTGGTGATGGTTGGGGAGATGGTGGTAGGTGAATAGGTCATCACCGATTCGCGCCCATCACCAAATGGGGTTGGTGGGGGGACATTGGCTGGTGGGGTTGAGAGTGGCGCGAGCACCCCTGCATAAATCCGTCTGCCATTTTGCCGTTGGGGAACACGTTCACGATAGCGGGTAGTGACGTGTTTTTGGATAGCGGGATAATCGAGTACCTCAATGGAATGCCCCGTATTGATTTTGAGGGCGATTTTTTCACCCGGAGCCATTGGTTTTGGGCTGGCAGACATGGCATCTAAGAAATAGACACCGCGTTCTGATGTGGCGAAATATTCTTTTTCTGTCTCACCAAACCACAAGGGGCGCAATCCGAGCGCATCCACACTGAACACACACAAATTCCCCAACCGTGCCGCCACCCCTGCTGGACCTTGTGCGAATGGTCCAAACGATTGGCGAATTTCACGATACATTTTTTGCATTTCGAGATTATTTTGCGAGAGGTCATGTTCAAATGGGGGGAAAACATATTCCATTGCTTCGATGAGGTCGAGTCCATAGCGCATACATAATGCCTGAATCACGCGGTCAACATCTTGGCTATCCGAATTATTTGGCGCAAGATGAATCCCAAGCATGGCAGATTCCATGCGGAAGCGAGACACGGTGTTAAATTCGCCATTATGCCCCAAAACACCAAATGGTTGTGCGCGTTCAAAAATGGGGTTGGTATTGGTGCTATAACGGGCATGTCCGAGTGTCACAGTAGAGGCATAATCGGGGTCGCGCAATTCTGGATAGTAACGGCGCAAAATTTCGACAGTACCCTGCACTTTATACACAACACTATGTGCAGACATAGATGGCAAATGCACACCCAAACTACGTTCTAAGCGCACTTGCAAATCAAAGAGGGTCGCATCCAATTTGTTGGATGGGACTTGCCCATTCATCCCTGCAATTTGCCAAAAAACAGGTTCATTTTTCTCAGCATTGGGTCCCAATACCAAGCGGTTAACCTGACCGGGTTCATCCAAAAGGACATGCAACCCAGCATCGGTGATTTCTCTACAAATTTGTTCAACGAGCACAGTGGCACGTTGGCGGTCTGCGGCTGGAATCATCACATGCGCCACCCAAAAATTGCGGTCTGTTGCCAATGATGAGCGCAAACCTGCATGAGCAAGGCGTTTTGACCACAGTTGACGGGGGATATCGGTGAGGATGCCTACGCCATCGCCTTCACCGTTGATATAACCTGTTCGATGCCCCATACGGGCGAGTCCTTCAATCGTGCGCTTCACATTCCCATGTGTGGCTTGTCCGCCCTTGCGAACAGCACAAATTAACGCGCACGCATCACGTTCTTGGGTATCTATTAGATGGCGGTCATCCTGCACATCTACCTGCATGTCGGGGTCATTTTCCTGTTGCATAAGTAAATCCTTCCCATAATTCACAGCATTAAAATAACGAAAGTGGGTTAAATCGCTGGAAAAAGGTTATAGTTTAA
>JANRKU010000148.1:0-15627 GCA_033763335.1 bacterium | reverse complement strand
TATATAAAACAAAAATCGGCAGGAGTGTGTCTGCCGATTTTTTATTACAGTGCGGGGAGGACAGGATTCGAACCTGCGGCACCGCTTTACACGGTGCAACTGCTTAGCAGGCAGCCCCGATCGTCCACTCTGGCACCTCCCCATATTCGGTTTTTAATACTGCGGAAAGAGTGGGATTCGAACCCACGGTGGCGTGACCGCCACTTTAGTTTTCAAGACTAACGCCTTAAGCCGCTCGGCCATCTTTCCAATGACCAAAATGACCGATTTCACTACGTAGGAGTATAGCATAGCAATCGGTAGGGGTCAATGCGCTATTCATACGCTTTTTATGATACGATAAAATTGTCTTTACTTTCACACATTTAAGGAGACCCCTTTATGACCAAAAAAAGATTTTTAATCATTTGCCTCATCGCCCTCTTTGCATTGCCCTTTACGGTCTTTGCACAAGAAGCGACCCCCATCACCTATGGACAAGCCGTCACTGGCGAAATTAGTGAGGCTACCCCCTCCCTATCCTATACGTTTACTGGCACTGCGGGCGATGTTATTGTTGCTCGGATGCGTGCCACTAGTGGTAGCGGACTCGATAGCTTCTTGCGCCTTTTAGACCCACAAGGCTTTGATTATTATACCGATGATGATAGCGGCGGCATGAAAAATGCCTTTATGGGTCCTATCACATTGGGCGAAACAGGCACCTATACCCTCGTTGCCAGCAGTTGCTGTGATTCTACAACTGTAAACTCAACAGGCACATTCGAGTTAATCGTAGAAATCGCCCAAGTACCCGTCTTGGCACTTAACCAACCCGCCCCCTTCCAATTGAGCAATAATAGCACCGTCGCCTTTTTTAGCCTACTCAACGATGATATTAGCACCCCACTAGCGCGTGTGGTGGCGAATATCGTTAGCGGTGGCGAGGCTGGCAATTGGAATATTAGTGTCGAAGTTCGTGGACCCATTGGCAACTATTTTTATTCCAATTATTCCCCACTCGGTAGCACATCGTTTGCTGTAGACCCCGTGATTGTAGATTCCGATGGTGGTGCAAATATTGTGTTTGTACGGGCATATAGCAACGACCCAAATCTCCCCATGTTTGCCCCAGAACAAGTCATACAAGCGGAATTGGTGGTGACAGAAGTCGCCGCTACCCCACTCGTGCTTGACACACCCGCTACAGGTTCTTTGGATGATACCACCCCCACAGCCTATTATTCATTTAATGCCACGATGGGCGAAATTCTGAACCTCAGAGGCGAACAAGCCACCGATGCTCACCCCATCAGCATCACTGTCTATGCCCCTGGTGGGTTTAGCATGAATGGTGCCAGCACAATTGATTATATGGACGGGTCAAATTTGGGCGGGTTTGTCATTGACCCCCTGCGTGCCATGAATACAGGGACATATTATGTCGTTGTCAACCGTGCTTCTTATGGCTCACCAGAAGAAGTATTTGGCAAAGTCAGCCCCTTCACCCTCACATTGGGCGCAACCGCTACCCCAATACTTGAAGTTGGCGTGCCAGTAACAGGCATTTTCGATAATCCTGATGTGTATGAAGCGGTCTATCGCTATCAAGCCACCGCCAATCAAACCATCCGCATTACCCTAAAAAGCCTAAATGGTGGTTATGCACCTGCCTTTGATATACAAGGGGAAGCATTTGAATCACCAGATGTGAGTATTGCCAATGTCAATAGTGCCGCACCCGGTACCTATATCTATGAAGTGACCCTCTATTATGACAGTGTATATATCATCCGCGTGCGTAACGGGATTTACTTCCCAATGGAAGGCACTCCTGGGGAATATAGCCTGCAAATAGATGTGGTGCAATAACGACACTATCTATAGTCTGAATTATTTTTGTAGGTGAGTTTGTAAGGGCGCAACGAACATATTGCGCCCTTATGCTATGCAGAGAAAAAACGAGGTGATTAGCTGGTCAAAATGCCTTCGATTTTGGCGATGACATCATCTGTCAATTTAATTTCAGATGCCTTCACATTTTCAATCACTTGTTCGGCGCGGGTTGCCCCTGTAATGACACTGCTCACACCACTTTCACGCAAGCACCATGCCAATGCCAATTGTCCGCGTGTGATGCCCAATTCTTCTGCAATCGGCTTCAGTGCCTTCACTCTGCGGATATTCGCTTCATTCATATAGCGATTTTTTGCCCATTCTTCACGATTAAAGCGCGAATCTTGGGGGATGCCGTCATCATATTTGCCTGTCAACATACCACCCGCCAATGGCGACCATGGCACCAACCCTACCCCGCGTGACCGTGTGACAGGCAAAACAGTTTTTTCTACCCGTTCACGATGCAACATGGAATATTGTGGTTGCTCAGTTTTTGGCAAATGCCAGCCATGTTCTTTACAGATATCATAGGCTTCCAAAATCTGATAGCCTTCCCATTCCGATGTCCCCCAATACATCACTTTACCCTGTGTGATGATGTCATTCATGGCACGGCAGGTTTCAATCATAGGGGTTTCTGGGTCGGCACGATGGCAAAAATAAATATCAATGTAGTCAGTTTGCAAGCGAGCGAGGGTTTTATCTATGCTCTCCAGAATATGCTTACGAGAGAGTCCTCTATCGTTGACATCATTGCTCATATCCCAAAATACTTTGCTAGAGATGACCAATGTGTGGCGCGGGAATTGCTTGAGGATTGCCCCCATTTGCTTTTCGGCTTCGCCCTTACCATATATATCGGCTAAATCAAAAAAATTGATGCCATTTGAGTAAGATGTCTCAACAACGGCGCGGGCATTATCTTCTGCCACTTTTCCCTCGCCAAAATTAATCCAGCCCCCAATAGACACAGAGCTAACCTTCATGCCAGAATCGCCTAAACGTCTATATTGCATGATAAATCCCTTTCAAAAAATTTTATCTCAGTAAATTCCGCCCTATTGTACCAACCCATCAACGACCAATATAAGACCATTTGATATGATAGCAAGTTGGGGCTAATTGAGTGCCAGCAACCGTCTAATCGTCAACGCCAAATGCAAGGCAAGGCGCGTCTCTGGGCGGTTGAGGTCTATCCCCGCAATTTCGTTAATGCGATTCATGCGATAGAGCAACGTATTGCGATGCACAATCAACATTTCTGCGGTTTGACTCAGGTTGCCATGACAGGCAAAAAACGCCTCTAGGGTTTTGAGTAAATCGGCATGTTGACGCATATCATAATCGAGCAATGACCCCAAGGTGCGGTCGGTAAAATCGAGCAATTTATCGCGGTCAGACAAGCTCAAAATGAGCTGATACACGCCCAAATCGCCAATATACAGGGGGGTATCGGTTTGGAGGCGCATGGCGAGTTCCAATGCTTGCACCGCATCCCGATAGCTAATACGCCACTGGCTAATTTCACGGGCGGGTTGCCCTAGCCCAATCGCCAATTTATATTGGGGATATTGGCGCTGAATTTCTGCCGCAAATGTCTCTGCGAGTTTTGAACTGTTATCAATGGGATTTTCGGGGTCGGTGGCATGGAATACCAGCACTTCATTTTCGCGCTCCCGTTGCCATACCAGCGCCTTCACCCGTTGGCTGTTGATGACGGTATTAATCGTCGTCTCTAAACGCCGATTTGAAGGGGCATTTGCTGTTTTATCGTGCCAAGACAAGACAATGGCGATATGTGTTTGCGTCATATCATGCTCAAACCGTTCCCCTTGCCGTACTGCCTCTTGCTGGCTCACATCGCCAATGAGCAAACGGTCTAAAAATGTCCCACGGAGCCGTTTTTCGGTATCGCTAACGGCTTTTTGTTTCGCCATCTCTAGCGCACATGCCGCCGCACCGTGTTCCGCAACCAATAGGTCTATATCATCCAATTCGGTATCGCGCCCAATAATAGACAAATACCCGCGACCAATATCGCTGGTGATAACAGGCGAGACCAACCGCGCCACATTTGGCGTGGAGAGCGATTGCATTTGCACCGTATCATCTGCTTCGCTTACGCGATGTCGGTCTTGATATTCGATTGGCAAATTATCGAGTTTTTTGAGGAATGTCTCAATCTCTTCCCAATTAGAGACAAAAGCAGGTTGCACCGAGCTATGCAAAATCCGCAGGCGTTTGTCTTGAATCACAATAGATTTATTGGTGAGGCGTGCCATGGTGTTAATCAGCTCAGGCATACCCTCATTGCGTGAGCTAATTTGTGTCAATTGGCGATAAATTTGTGTGCCACGCCGTTCTACTTGCACCTTACGATCTACCAATAGGCTAATAATGGCTTTTTCGACCAATCGGGCGCGACTATTTGGTGGCAATTGCAAAACAGGGATGCCATAGGCTTTTGCTTCTGCAATAGCAGTCGAAGATGGGGTATCACTGAGGACAACCGCCGCCGATGAGGTCTCTGATGCCCATCGAATCACATCGGCATCGGTGGTAATCCGCGCCCCATTGGTCTCTGGAGATGCCAATAAAATAATTTCATTCACCTGAAGCGATTTATGTGCAATTTTGTCGTTGGGATAAATCACCGTTGTCCAGCTAACAGGGCGATTAAGCATCCCCTCACCAACGATGACTTTCGTCCCCAACGGGAGCGCCAATTTGCGAATATCTTCTACAGTAATGCGTTCACTAATCTCTGTTGTCATAAACTTATATCCCGCATTTGAACCATAATACATACAATACGAATGAGATGTGTCTGGGATGTTGCATAAGGGCGCAATAGTTTGCGCCCCTATCCTGAGATTATCTGTATATTGCCAAAAATGGTATCGTTACCAATAGGTTGAACTAGGTTTCGTTGGTCAATAGTCCGATGCCAATTACCAAGGCGAAGGTGATGAGGGTAATACCATAAAAATCGAAATTTGGGAAAGCCGTAAAATTGGCAATCGCCGCCATCAACAAACCTGTCCCTGCAATCCATGTGGTTGGGCTTACCCGCCAGCGTTTAGCATATTGATATAACCCAGAACCGAGCAAAATCACCCCGCCAGCAAAGGGGATGAAGGGGTTAGGGATAGTGCCTTCGGGCAAAAAGTAAATGATGCCAAAGACCAATACCATCAAAAACCATGTCACACGCTCAATACGTGCTTCGTCATCACTTTTACGACCACCATAGGTGCTTGATGAACGGTTGCGATTGTTATTGCTACTCCGCCCGCGACTGTTATAATTGGAGCGTTTACTAGATGAAGACTTTTTGCGCGATGAACTACTGCGCCGTCTATCATCATAATCATCATCGTCATATCTGCGCCGACCCATCGCGCCAATCCTTTTTATAATAAAAATCCATCATAGTTTCGTTTATACATTTTACACAATCTGTAGAAATTACACAAATGTATGATGAAATTTGCCACTCATTTACGAAATCTGCATTGCATCTTAAGGCAATAAGCATAAAATCAACACAGAGGTGAACAATATGATGGTGCAAATCAGACAATTCAAACGACTTATTTTTATCGCCTGTTTTTTGGTTTTGACGGCGTGTAGTTCTAATCCAACCGTCAATCAAAACAACGGACCGGTCTTATTACAAGAGGTGACGATTGCGTCCACCGATGCCCAACCAACCCGCGCACTCACCAATACCCCATCACCCACCCCACCCGTATTGGAAGCACCTCAACAAGTGCCACTGACAGTTGAATCGGGATTCGTCTTGGTCACACCAACCTTACCCCCCAGTAAAACACCAACCATGACCCCCACAATCACACTCACACCAACTACCACACCGATTATTATCCCAACACTATTACCCACCACCCCCGCGCCCAATTCGGTTTTCCCGACCAGCGCCATTGTGCCATTGACCAACATCCCAACAGCCTACCCACCCGGTTTTAATCCCAACAACCCGCTTAATCCGCCAATTGTTGGCAGTACCGCCTTCCCCACTACACCATTGCCTTGCCAATATTTCTGGTTTTTCCCAGAACCCAAACCACCTGTATGCCCTCTTTCGCCACAAACCCTATCACCTGCGGCGTATCAAACCTTTGAAAATGGCTTTATGATTTGGGTGGGTAGCCAAGACGCGATTTATGTGATGTTCAACGATGTCCTCAATCCGCGCTGGCAAGTTGTTCGGGATAATTACGAAGAAGGAATGCCCGCCGATGACCCCGCTTATAACACCCCGCCAAACCCGATGACCTATCAACCAAGGCGCGGATTAGGGCTGGTATGGCGCAATAATGAGACCATTCGCACCCGTTTGGGATGGGCAACTACCGCCAATGAAATCCCCTATAATGCCCAAACCCAAACAGGGGCAGATTCATCGCTATTTTTGAGCGACCCACAAAATGGCATATTCATGTTGTTGCCACAAGGCATTGAATGGGAGCGATATGCAGTAATTGGGGTGATGATTCCGTAAAACTGACTAGAGGAGCTATTCTGTGGCGGACATACGAGCCATTTTCGTTCCGAAAAGTGCCTCTAGTCCGCCATTACACATCAAATGGACGGGTTTTGTAATGGCGGACTAACGCGAAGCGTGTATGTCCGCCACAACAAGCCCATCCCTTCCAAGTGTTTATGTGCGTTCACTGAGCAATTCTTGATAGCACCCTATCCATGCTTGGTCTTTGCGAGTGATTTTATTCACCTTTATCTCGCTAAAATAGGGGAATAGCTTCACCATTAATGCGGGCAATTCATCCCATGCTTCGCCCAAAATCAATTTTTCTAGCTCGGCACTCATGCGGTGCGTCCAACCCCATTTGGTACGAAATTCTTCTGCTTTCATCCAATAATCGCGCTTTTCCCACGCGATGGTGGATTCATCAATGCCATTGGCAATATCGCGCAGGGTAAAGACCAATAATGCCAACATATCCTTTGCTTCGGCATCAATATCTGGTTTTTGGCTCAGATGGCGCAACAATTCTGCGGATGTCCGCATTTGTTGGTTGCGACGCTTGCCCGGACTATCAGTATTAATCACACGGCTCATCGTGCTAATAACTCCTCACTGATTACTTGAGATAGGGACGAATCCCCTGATAAATGCGTTGCCCACTTAATGTTTTGAGGATGGTCTCGGCTGACCTGCCCGTCAAATCTGCCAATTGCTTAGGAGAGAGGGGCAAGTTGTTATTTTTAAGAAATACCCGAAAAACACTATCCACCAATGAAATATGTTGATTGATGAAATCGGGCGCATCTGCCGCCATTTTGATGGCGAGGCGCAATTCATCCATCTTCAACACTTCCCCTGTATTGGGGTCTACGAAGTCTACCATGTGGTTTTCTGCCACCATACTCATCCGTTCCCGTTGGTCATCGGGCAGATGACTCCGCAAATACACCCGTAAATCGTCAGGGGATGACCGTTCCCACCATTCATAATCAATATGAAACTTGGTATTTAAGGAGGGTTTTACAACGCTTGATTTGCTGGGTGCAGTTGACATGAGATTATCCTAAATGGGTTATACAGTATCGTCTAAGAGTTTCCAGTATTCTCCCCCAAAGCTGGTAAAATCTGGGTTGGCTTCGAGGGTTGCCATAATCGGACCGGGCGGGCATCGGCGCAACAAATTCACCGCGCTATACACCGTCTTGATATGTGCCGCGCCTTGTGGTGAGAGCTTACCCAATGGGGGCAAAAGCATTTTCAAAATACCCGTGAGCGATTTTTTGCCTGTTTGGGCATTTTTAACCAATTGGTCTAATTGTGCCAGTTGGTCAACACCGATGAGCATCAATTGGTCATAGTCGGCTTCGATGGGGCGCTTGATATTTTCAAAATGGGCAGAATCGCCTTGTAAATCGAATACAGGCACCCATTCGGTACGGGCTTTGTGAATATGAGCATCTACCTCAAAGCGTTCTGGGGTTTTGCCCTTTTTCACGGTGATTTTTGAGCCAATTGGCAAATGATATTTTTCATACAATGGCGCAAATCCCAATACATATTTTTGGCTTGGGACAACCCATCCCACAAATTCTTCGCCATCTGCCATATCTACCAATGTAATCCAAATACGGGTAGTAGTATGGGCGGTTGGGAAAATATGTTGATTATGGACAGTGATAGGCAGTGTGCCTGCACGACGATGGGGGTAAATGAGGGTAATTGTGCCTGTTGGTGTCGCTGATGGGGTGAGATTTGAGAGTTCATCTCCAATTTCTGCTTCATAATTTGCCATTTGAGGAGAAATTAAGCGCAGGTCATATTCAATCGGTGTATAGCGCAAATAAGGGGGTGCTTCTTTGACTTCTGCTGGCTCCATCCGTGACAAATACCATAACACCTTGCCCGCAGGACCCACTTCATCAAAACGCGCATCTTGATTGAGGGCATAATTGAGCGAAAGCACTTGCAGGCTCATTGGAGAATCGCCAATACCGCCCATTTGCTCCAAAATTTCTTCTGTGGGCATTGGTCCGCCACCGTTCATATCGAGGACGGCTTCTGCCAAATGTAAACTGCCAATATCCACAGGCAAAATCAAATCACGCGGAAACCATAATTTCGCCACTGACACCAAGGTATCATTGTCAATGAGGGCTTGTTCTAATCTTTGGGTGATAACATTACCAGATTCTGCCATGATGTCATCGAGTGTGAGGACATCTGTGCCGATTGGGTTGCCAGTGGTCTCTGCAAAGGCTGTCAATTTATGTGGGAGTTTATAATCACAAGCAAATTCACGGCGCGATTTATCATCAAATTCCACTTGAATAACGCGAAATTCGCCATATTCTGGATTTTCACCTTCACGGATGTCTATAACGCGCCCTGTGGCATGTTCTAGGGCAGGAAAAACAAGTTTTTGTCCCATGCTCCAAGCAGATGCAGGGTTATAAACCGCCGTATCTTTATATTTTTCTTGTAGGAGCGCCGCTTCTTTTTCTAGGCGATAAGCCACCACACGCCGCGCCAATTCTTGGCTTGTCATGGGTGTTTCTTCTTCTAATAAGAGGTTGATAATGGTGTCTGTGTCGTCTGGTTCTACACTAAAATTACGCGACCAATGTTGATGAGATAGCAACTGGAAAACCTCCATGCTGGCGAAATAGCCGTTGGAATCTCATTATAGTGGATAAAAAACATGATTTTCAAGCGCGTGTTGTTGGCTATTTTGGCTAAGTGCCATCGGGCAAGGTGGCTAACACCCGTTGGATTTTGAGCGCCAAGTGCAAAATGAGGCGGTTATCGGCATCATTCAAATCCAACCCCGTCAATTCTGTGATACGTTCTAACCGATAGACCAATGTATTGCGATGCACATCAAGGTCTATGGCGGCTTTGGCAAGGTTGCCATTGGCTTCAAAAAAGCCGTTTAGCGTGCGGATGAGGTCGCCTTGTTTACGGTCATCATGGTCAACCAATGGGCGCAATGATTCATCATAAAATTGGCGTAAATGCGTCAAATTTTGTTCTTTGATAGACAGCAATAACTGAAATAATTTGAGATCGCCATAAAATGTTGTGGATTCACGATGACCCAATTCTGCCGAAATATTAAGCGCATTTCGAGCAGACCGATAGGCTTCTCGGAGTGATGATAGCGATACGACAGGGCGACTAATCCCCGCCGATACCACCCCACTAGGAGTACGCATCGCCAATTGAGCGCGGAGTTCCTCTACTAAGGCACGGGTGCGAATTAAAGCGGGCATAGAGCCATCTAGGGGGTATAAAATGACAATGGCATCCACATGTTGACCGACTGCACCATTGATACCCCGCCGTGCGAGGTCATCGCGCACCAGCGTAACAAGTGGTTCTATCGGCAAAACCACGCCAGATAAGGTCGTGGCGCGAAATACCGTCACCACATACGATGAATCCACATCAAAGCCTGCTTGTTGCGCCCGTGTGATGAGCAATTGGTCATCTGCCGATGAGCCACTGAGCCACATCTGCACCCAGTCACCGCGAGTTTGCTCCACAGCAGAGGCAATCGCCCTATTTTTGGCGAGTTCAATGGCACAAACATCAGCCCCATAGGTTAACACAAGGCGGTCAAATTCATCTAATGTGGTGGCACTATCTACCAGCGATAAATACCCTGCAATGCGTTTTTCGACTTTAATAACAATCGTATGCCCTATTGGACTATGCGCGATAATACCGGGCGTTTGAGGGGCTTGTGCTTCGAGCCAACGTTGAAATTCGTTATAGGGTAGGCTTTGCAATAACCCTGCCCCGCCACTCCGCCGTGTGACATTGGGATACATTTGCGCCATCATCACCCCCGCATCATCATGAATGACAACAGGCTTGGCAGTGGCACGCGCAATAATTTGCAACAGGCTACTTAAATCTCGATTTTCTGCGGATAGCGAAATAAGCTGACGTTGAATATCCAATGCCCGTTGGGTCAATTGCGCCGATTGGTTGAGGATGAGCTTATTCACTGCGCGTTCTATGACGGTAAGATTGGTCTCTGCAGGCATAGATAGCAACCCAATACCGCGTTCCAAAGCAGAGGCAATCGCCGTTTGCGAGACAGAATCGCGTACAGCTACCGCGCTAACCCCCGCATCTGCTAAATTGGCGACCACTTCTGCCAATGTGATGCGACTATCGTATCCGCGCACAATATCCATCGAAACGAGTGCCAATTCTCCGCCAGCAATATCGGGAAAGGCAGGTGGTTGCGCCCGAATGGTCACAGCCCATTGAATGGTCATATCGGGTGAACCAGCCAAAAGGGTACTGCCCAATGGCAAGGCATATTGAAGTAGGGCTTGCAGGGTGGCGGAATTGGGGTCGGTCATAATATGTGTTTAATCACTTTTCATCAAATAACCAAAATGAACACAAACAATCGTGTCCCTACGAAAATAGTATGGGGTACAGGACGGCATAACTGCCGTCCTCAATTAGCTTTTATAGGGCAAATTCCGCTTTTACATCTTTAACCCATTGTTGAATGCGTCCAGAGGTCTGTTCTGTCTGACCATCTTCATCAATTCCCAAGCCCAAAAAGTAGCTTTCACCTTCAATTTTGGCTTTCGATTCGTTGAATTGATATTTTTCTGTAGACCAAACACCATAAACATCGGCACCATACAGCATCAACTCATCGCCCAACATACCTACAGCATCCAGAAAATTAAAGCCATAGCCGTTTTGGTCGCCCAAGCCAAAAATAGCGACTTTTTTGCCATTGAAGTTCATACTGGCAATTTTTGGAAAGAAAACCGCCCAGTCGTCTTGTAATTCACCTGTATTCCATGTCGGAATGCCCATGATGAGATAAGTATACCCCAAAACTTGTTCGGGTGTGGCATTGCCAATGTTATGCACATCTACTTGCCCCGCTCCCAATTGTTTATCAAATTCTTCTTTAATCTGATACGCCACTGCTTCGGTTTTACCCGTGCTACTACCATAAAAAAGACCGATTTTTGCCATAATGATTGATAATCCTTTTTGACTAACGACAATTCACCCCCAAACTATAACAAAAATCAGCCTACACAAAAAGGGCAATCCATAACCACTTGGCACAAAATAAAAACAAGGGACGAATATCCCTTGTTTTTATGACACCTAAAAAAGTTGTAGGGGTGGTGATGTTATTTGGGGGCGATGCTCAAGGTGATATTAGAGGGTCTTTCTTCCATGCTGAAGAAACCTTCTTCGCTCACAATCAACGAAATCACACCATCAGTGGTTGAGGTAAATTCTACAGTCCCTGCAGTAGCATAACGGAATGCTAATGAACCAGTGATTTCAAAACCAAATTCATCAAGCCCAAGTCCCAAATCAACGCGAACACCTTTTTCTGGGTTGTCGGTCACAGCAGACAAGACATAGGTTGTTCCTGCAACGGCGGTGAAGCGAACAACATCAAAATCAATGACTTCTGGTTCAATCACAACACTCACACTACCACCATCAAGGCTGAGGATGGTATCTGGGGTGACGGTGAGGACAACCGCTTCTGCGACTTCGGAAATGGAATAGGATGACAATTTGAGTGAATACAAGCCAGAAAGGGGAAGGATGACACGGCGCAATTGGCGATTGCCAATGAACAGGGAACTGTTATTTGCCACCTCCAAGCCATCGGGTCCGACCAAAGCCAAATCTACACTGACAAAATTTTCATTGGTAGCAGAAATGGTTACAACATCGCCTTCTGCACCTTCAAATGAGAAGAATTGGGGCGCACCATTAAATTGGACATCCAATGGGGTGCCAATGGTCAAGGGGGTAACTTGGCCCAATGCTACGGAAAGGGTAAATGCGCCACTACCTTCGCCAAAGAATGCGCCAACACGAATCACATAAGACCCGGTTTCTGGCACAAAAAATGCGAGGTAAGGATTACGCTCACCAGCACTATCGTCATCGTAACCCAATTGTTCGCCACTGGTATTCAAGATTGCAACATTGCTATCGAAATCGGTAGCAACCACGCTCACTAAAATCAATTGACCTGCTTCCAGTTCAATCGCAAAATCAATATCAGCATCGGTACGGGTGCCTTCAATTGTATCACCAACAGATATAGATTGTTGTGCAAAGACACCAGTTGTCATCATCAAAGCCAAGATAACGAGCAATCCTGAAAAAACCAAACGAATATGACGCATAAAATTACCTCTCTGTGTTATCTATGTAAAAAGCGCACTACTAATTTCTACTATAGACTAAGATTGTGATTTTTGCAACAATTCGTTATCTTCTAAATAGGCAAAAACGGCTTCCGCTAAGACTTTATTCCCATACGGATTGAGGTGCATATCCTCTGTGTAATAGAGCAATTCGCCTTGTTCAGCATGGTCTTTGAATATGGGCAACGCATCAAAGCAGGTCAATGCTAGTTCTTCGCATAAATCCAGCATGGTCTGATGGTTATCATGAAAAATAGCCATCGTCTCCTCGCCCAATATAGGGGCGACCAACGATTCATATGCCAATTCACGCACAGGGATGAGGATAATCACCAATTCCCCGCCCCACCCTTCCACAAGCGCCTTCCCGTCTTGATAGGCTTGTTTGGTCTCTGGATACCCTGCAATTTTACGCGGGTCGGTCATATCCAACGCCACTTGTTCATAAATTTGCCCAAAACCCAATATCCCATCGCGGATGCGAATGGTATTGCTTTCGGCAAAAAAAGCCCGTTCAAAGCTATTGACATAAGGTGCTTCGTTAAAAAATGCCAATTCGATGAGGGCAAAGGCGAGTGAATTTTCACGCAACCATGTCACCCATGCGGGGACATCGGCTTGGGCGCGGATATCGGCTTCTTGGGTGGTTATTTCACGGGGAGATAAATAATCAATACGCGGAATTCGTCCTTCTAACACCCGCAATTGATAATCTTCATCAAAATCATTGCCAAAAAATTGCCATAGCACAATTGGCGGTTCAATTTGCACCGCCTGATTTTTGAGCATGTTATAGTGGCTCACACCACCTGTCGCCCCTTGTCCAAAATTGACCACCCCCACACCCGCTATATTTTCGAGTTGTTGCACCCAACAATCCTCATATTCGGTAAAACAAAATGTGAATGAATCGCCCACAATGGCAATTTGTGGGTCATAATCCAATGGGCGGTTGCGGAATCCAAAACTACTACCCAATAACGGATTCGTCGTCACATGAAAGACAATATCTTTGCTGGCGGCATATTGATAATTTTGCAAATCGGGGCGCATGACCACATTATGTTCGCCCACTGTTTGCATCATCTCCATACGGTTAATGGCTTGTTCCTCCCCCGCCAAAATACGCTCTGCGGGGCGCTTGAGGCGGTCTGGGAGCGATGGCACAGCCACGCGCAGGAGCAATTCTAATAAAATTGCCACCACGACAATATTGATGATGAGGAACAGGGTCACTTTGAGTAATTTTTTCATCCAACAGAATCCAATGTGTTATATCTGCCATAAAAACGATAGGACATCTACCCTGATTGCTAGTTTATCTAATTTTACGGCAGGCGCTAAAGCACCTGCCTAGACTCTCTAAAACCTGCTAAAGCAGGTTGCTCTGCCAATTTTTAGAGAGAATCAAGGTTTTTAAGACCATTTCTCCAAATTATTGGGGCATATCAGCCCCATTTATGGGGCTTTAGTATGATTAGCCAGATGCTTTAGCGTCTGGCGAGGCGACTAACAATCAAGGTACATTTTAGAATGAAATTTAGGCTTGGTCTATGGCGTGGCGAACTTGACGGGTTAATTCGGTGAAATGTGGGTCATAAAGAAATTCCGCACGACGGGGACGAGGCATCAATACAGGCACTTCTGCGATGATTCTCCCCGGTCTGCGACTAAATACCAACACACGGTCTGCGAGTAATACCGCCTCTGATATGCTATGTGTGACCATGAGGGTGGTTTGTTGGTCACGCGCCCACATACCCAATAAATCGAGGCTCATTTTTTCACGAGTGAGAGCATCAAGCGCACCAAATGGCTCATCGAGCAACAGCACTTCTGGGCGTTGAATTAAGACGCGCCCCAATGCGACCCGTTGTGCCATCCCACCCGATAATGCCGATGGGCGGGCGTTATCAAACCCTTCTAGCCCCAATAATGGTAATAATTCCCGCGCGAGATTGTGACGGTCTGTTTTTTTCATCCCCTCTAGTTCCAATGGCAGGGCAATATTTTCGATGACAGTACGCCATGGGAGCAAATTAGCCGCTTGGAACATCACACCCACTTTTGCCGATGGGCGTGTGATGGGTTCATCATCCAAGAGTGCCACGCCTTCGGTTGGCGCTTGTAACCCCGCCAAAACGCGAATCAGCGTGCTTTTTCCACAGCCACTTGTGCCAACGATGGCGACAAATTCACCGCGCTTGATGGTCATCGAAATTGCCCCTAACGCGGTGAGGACACCCCCATCGGGCGCACGATACGCCACGACGAGGGATTCAGTTGCGAGATGTGTCAACAGCGATTTCCTTTTCATAAGCCCAAAAATTTGGCGATGCGTTTAATGCCAGCATCATAAAATTCGAGTGTCAGCGTCACGGCATTATGACTGCTAATGCTTTTTAAGTCGGGTGGTAAATTTTCTTCTGAGAGTTGGAAGCCATCGGTCAAAACAGGGATAATACGCTTGCCAGCTTTCATCGCGTATTGTGCTTCCCGCATAACCCATTCTGATGACAGCGTATCGGGGGCGAGCAATAACACAAAATAATCGCGGGATTGAATTTCTTCCATCAATTTATTGGCGAATTGCCCCTCCCCCAAATCTTCCATATCCATAAACACATCAGCGCCCATTTGTGACAGGCTTTCATGCAATTTGAGCGCCACCGCCCAGCTTACCTTGCGCCGATAACTGAGGAATACAGTCGGTTTTTTGCCTGTGGCTGATTTTTGAATTGGGGCATTAGCGGTGCTTCTTTTTTGGATATAAAACACGACCACCATCGCCACAATGCCAATTGTCCCAACAAGGACGATTAGAATACTGCGAGTAGGGTCAGAATCGGATACAATGGGTGTTGGCGTTTCGCCAATGGTGATGCTAAACGGATATTGCCATACTGTATTTGGGCGGGTTTGTCCGTTCACAGATAGAAGTGTCCATAATTCCAAGCGTAAATCATGAACACCGACTGATGTTTGTGGGCGCAATGTCCATGACCAAAATGCCCCGCC
>JANRKU010000147.1:0-5496 GCA_033763335.1 bacterium | reverse complement strand
TCTGGAGTAGGGACAGTATCACCATTTGATATTAAACCCCCACGCGATTTATCTGCGATGCACCAAAGCCGTTGGGCAAAATTAAAAGACATCAATGTGATAAATGCCCCTCACATTTTGCGCCCCAACGTGGTGACAAATTTACGGGCAACTAAACTAGGATTGCCGATAACCCCCACCGTATATACAGAGGCAGGGTGGGGGAAGATGAGCGATTTACCCGACCATGACCCTAGCTATTATCCAACAATGGATGCCTACTATCCTCCAAGCGATGGTGCTAGAAGCCTCGATGGGGGATTGAGCTATCGCCATTTGTACCAAAAGGCATATCCGCAATGGTCGCTGGAGCAAGCATTGGTCGAACAATTAGCATGGCTCGATGGGATATTACCTCCAAATGTCGAGGGCATTTTGATATATGGTTATGGGACTGGTGATGATGGGCAGGATTATGGCGGCAATCGTGAACTCCATCGCTTAATGGTGCAAAAATTTAAGGCAGGCACATATAATCCCCCTAAGCCACCCGTTACACCTCCTGCTCGTGAGAATTGGGCGCTCTGTATGGCATCGCCCGTATTGCCCGGTAATGTCAATTTTCGCCCTCAAATCGGGACTGATAATATCCCACTCCGCACGATTGGATTTAACACCCCTTGTCTTGTTTGGTTTGAGGGAATAGTGAAAGATAAGGACGGTTATCGCTGGTTGCCAATGCAGATTGCCGTTAAAGGGGTAACCATGCGCGGGTATGCTCGGCGGGATTTATTGCGCGTGTGGTACGTGAAATAGTACGAATGGGCTAATTGTATTTGCTGTGACAATGGCTATACACTGTGAGTATTGTCAAGGTATTGTGAGGTTAAATAAAATGGAAGCAAATGAAGTCTCAGCAATTGGCGGGTCACTCGTTGCAATTTTTGTTTACGCATTTCTGGCGGTAATACAGCCTGCAATGGCAAACGTCTACATGGCGTTTGTTGCTTTGTTTATCGTCCTTTTCTTGGCATCAATAGGCGCGACAGCCTTATATTATCGGTCAAGATAAATCTGCTGTCTGCGTTAGATTAAAATAGCCAGTGAGTAATTATTGCTCTCACTGGCTATTTTATTTACCCAATTGGGTTATGACGGTTTTTATGGTGTTTCTAGGGGTTATAATAGCTACTTAGAAATCCTTTATTAAGTAGTAAACCGTTTTTGTGGGGATAAAAAGAAAAGGCACTCCTGATGTGAGTGCCTTTTCTCGTTGCAGATAAAATGAAGTTTTTTGGTATGCCGAAAGCGGGGAAGCCTGTGGGGTTAGGAGTTTCCCCCGCTTACACATACTCTCATCCTGTTTAGGGGGCAGGATTCCTAAAGTGTAGCACAAATGAGCTATAGATGCAAGGTGGTATTTCACAGATTAAATTCAATTCTCACGTACCACATAACCATAGCAAAATTCTGCCACTTGCTTATTAATCCAAAACTGCTCATCGGTTGATGGTAAATCCCCATGAAAATAGACATTAACTATTACTTGATTGTTGCCACTATAAGGTTTAATTTTTAGTGTCCAATTTGAGCATTGGGCTTTGTCGGCTTCTGTCATATGATGCCCAGTAGCCATCCCCCACCTACCATCACGCATTTTAGGGAAAACTTCTATGATATATTCTTTAAGCTCATCCATGCGATTAATCACCTTTCAAAAAACATCATTCAATATTTTGCGCCTAAGAATTATATGAGGGGTGATGCTATCATATTTGATTTAAGGTTGCAATCTCTACATACAAGATAATTCTGCCGTGGCAGAATTATCTCAGCAAAGAGCTAGTAAAAATCGCCCCTTTAGGTATGCCTTACTCCCACGTTTCCCTAAACCCCAACATTTACAGTTGCTATTTTTTTCTGTGATACGCTTTGTCCAGAGTTTAATCAAGGCGAATTGCCAGAAGGAATATGTATCAATGGGTAACAAAAAACAAGTCTTTGTCAGTTACTGCCATGCCGACGAAGGTGCTTTACAAGAGCTTCTTCCGCTACTTAAAAAATACTCATTTGTATTTTGGCACGACGAAGATATAGTTGGCGGGCAGAAATGGAAACATACAATCGAAGGGGAAATAAAGAAAAGCGAGGCTCTCTTATTTTTATTGTCTCACAAGTCTAAAAAGTCGGTTGAATGCCAAAACGAGATTAATAAAGCGATTGAGCTAAAGAAGCTAATTGTCCCGGTATCTATAAATGTAAAACCTCAGCAATACCCTGATTATCTGTCTCAAATACAGATAATCAATGCCACTAAAGGGCTGAACGAGGGGATAGCGGTAAGGGTTATCAATGCTTTGATAGAATATGGCAACGAAAAACGTGCGGTATTAGAAACCAGACTTTACCTTCTCGAAGGCGAAACGCCTGATGATGAGGCGTTTGTCAGACTTAAAATAGAGGTCGTAAATGTAGAGGGGTATGGCGCGGAATTAAACCAGCTAGAATAATCTCAATTGAACGATGGTCTTATCGCCATCACTGCCGATGACGGTCTCACGGGTTGGATTGTGGATAGCAGGGATAGGTGCAGGTGTACCCCGCATCGCTATCACCTGCTCCACGACTGCCTTGACCACGCTCAACACAAATTCGTGACGAATAGTCGGTGTCTCTACTGGTGTTTCGACATTCCAGAAGGCAAGGTCAGCATTGTCAAACTCAACATACCGTGAATTCTCTTTGGTGAAATCGGGTGCTTCGAGGCGCTCATCCTTGCCAATGTTATTCATGAGGGCTTGCTCAAACCCATCATCCTTTTCGGTGAGCGCATCCAGACCGCTTAACCCAATGTCGCCAGTGAGCAATTTGGATGACCGTTGTTTCTTGCTCATGAGCAGAATTGCCCGTTGTTCCATCGTATCTTCATAGTACATGTACACCACACGGCACAGCTTGGCGGTTTGGTTGAGGCGATAGCTCCGAGCCGCCGCCTGCATCATCGTGGACAGGTTGAAGGTCGGCTCATAGAAGATAATGGTCTGAGCAAAGACCAAATCCAACCCCGTCTTGACTAGCTCAGGGTTGCATATCAATATTTCCATACCCAATGCAATTTGTTGGTCAATCACCGCCTCTCGGCGCTCTGCATTGACTGTGCTTCTCAGGATGTAGGCTTGCCTACCCGTGTGCTGTTCCAGTAACCGTTGAATACGCGGTTGAATATCCTTCTCTCCAGATTGCCGACAATACACGATACACGGTCTACCCTCTGCCAGTTCCTCTTGGACATAGGTAATGAGTTCTTGTTCTTTGGGGGATAATTCCTCACCACCATACAAGAACCAATCCGAATCGCTCACATCAGCAGGCTGGTAATCTTGTGCCAATGCGCGGGTTATCTCTCCCCCTCCCCTATCATAAATAACATACTCGCGCCACGGGGCATTCACCCAATCCATCGTGAAACGGAAATATTTGGGTAGCAGGGTGCGGTCTTTTTGGTTGGAGGGTAAATGGCTCTGGTCTTTTATCTCATCGAGCATCTTCTCTACCACATCCTCATATTCACTCATCATCGAGGAATCGGGTGTGACAGCGAGGGTCGTTTCGGAATACATGGGCAGGTGCTTCTTGAGGTCTGCCAATGAGAAATAAATCGTGTGGTCGAGCATCTCTGCTACCAATAATGGAGAGATACCCGGTGCCTCTTCGTAAGGGCGCTCATACGTCTCTGTACCTGTCATTTTCCCTGCAGAATATTGGGGAGTTTTGGTGACAATCTTCTCACGCACACCCATATTCGCCACCCATCGCGCCTCTTGCTGTCCGCGTGTTGTGCGATATTGATTTGCCTGCTCTACAGGATATTCATCACCTTTGCGCTTGCGTGTGTAACGTATTGCCCCACCCCAATAATAATCCCGACGGATGCGCGGATTGAGCATGTACTCCAGATTGAACAGGGATGAGCTATACCCATTGAATGGCGTACCAGTGAGCGCGAGGACGGCGCTGGCGCAATTGGCAAGCCTGCCAAACGCTTCCCCATTCCCCGTGTCTCCATGTTGTGCTTCATGCACCTCATCCCAAACCAGCAAAGCAATTTGGTGACGGTAGTGGTGTTTGATGTATTGGTCAAGGCGATAACGCGGATTGGTCAGGGTGATGGTTGGTCGAGGCTTCGATGGGTCGTATTCGCGCCATGAGCGTGCTACCTGTTTATAGGTGGTATGCTTGCCTTGTGTATTTTTTGGGCGAAGTTCTGTCCAGAGGGGTGAATGGCAATGACCGCACTCGCGTTTGGATGCGCGTAGGTATTGCAGATAACCCTCTTTGGTGCGGGTATCTTCATCATCTATCAATTTAGTCCCGCAATTGGGGCAATGAGGATATTCTCGGTAATGGATGCGGGTGGCATTCTCGCTCGGTGGGGTTGCACCGTGTTTCCACAAGGCATAATGATGTTTGCGCCATAGCACAGATTCACCCCACCCGCTACCGAGCTTGGTCATGTCGCGCTTGATAATAGCGATTTTGGGATGCCCTAATTGGTGAGGCACATCCATGAAGGCTTTCATATCTTCATGGCGATTGACCAGATGAATGACCGCATTGGCATTGATACTCAGTGTTTCGCGTTTCCATTTCTTGACCAGATGAGGAGGACACACAATGACAATCACACCCCCATTTGCCACTTGTTTACGGAAGGTGGGATGTGCGCCAGAGCCGATGACGGATGCCACTGTGCCACCTCCCGCCGTCTTACCCGTCCCCATTTGACCCACCAAGAGTATCCCTTTACGACTCTCAAATCCGCGTAGAATTGCGCCAATGACGTGTTTTTGAGGCGTAAATAACTCGTGCTTGCCATTGAGTCTAATACCGTCAAAAATGCGCTTAAATCCGCCATAGTCAAAGGAATAAACGGGCTTGAAGCGGGTTTTAACAAACTCAATGAGGCGGGCTTTGTTCTTGACAATGAAGCTCAGAATGGATTCATCACCAGATAGGGGGATGATACTGCCATCTTGTGCCAATAGGGTGATGGATGTCTTGGGCTTGCTGGTGACGGTGGTCTGCTCACTCCCAGATGCCGTGATGACGGTGGGAGATTTCTCCTCAACATGCTTGACCACGCTTCGCATTGCCACCTTGCCATAGGTATCTGTGTTCATGACAATACCACTGGTCGCTGCACCTGCCAACACATACGCCATGTGACCCGGACGCGGGGGGACGATGGTCTCAATTTGGTCATTATCTGGCGGTGGTGCAAATAACGCATTGAAACGGGGTGAGAAATGTGCGCCTCGCTCTTGGATGAGTTTTAACCCCAAGTCTGGGGAGACGGAATCTGGAGCGAATACAAAACGGGCAATGGTTGGGGGTGGTGGGATTTGGTAGACAGGTTTATCCAACACGGTCAACATGTGTGGGGTGTCTTTGGTGAGCATGATATGTTCGTATAGCGCCTGTGGGTTGCTGTGCTTTCCTTTAGTAGCAACCACAATC
>JANRKU010000146.1:0-23902 GCA_033763335.1 bacterium | reverse complement strand
ATTTTGGCGCACGCTATCCATGATGTGTTGACCTTCAAAATGAGCGATATTCAACCCCTCAGCGATATGGGGTATGCGTGGGGAATCAGTCCCCAAAAAGTGATTTTACTTGATATAGCACGTTTATTTACCGATGACCGCCTCATTGTTGGCAATAGCGATATAGAAAATTCAGGGTATACCTTATGACCATGACCACAGCACCCACACCAACCGCAACCGTAACCATCAATCAACGTATCCGCACACTGTTTGCCAATCCGACACCGTTCATCGGGGCAGGAATTTTGGCATTTTATACGGCGATTGTCTGCCTTTTTATTTTGGGGGTAGGCATCTCATCTGCCCTATCATTTATTGGCATTATTGCTCTATCGTTACCCATCGGCTTCGTCATTGGCTTGTGGATGAACCGTGTGTCCTATCGGCGCACGGCACACATCCTCAAAAGTTATATCGCCACGATGGAAAAAGTCGCAGAAGGTGATTTATCCCAAGAATTTTCATTGCCCACACTCGCCCCAAATCTGCCAGAAACGGCAATGCTCGCTCGGCTGGTGGATACCACCAACGAAATGCTCATGCGGATTCGGCGCGTGATGATAGGGGTCAGCAATGCGCTCACACGGCTCGATACCGATACACAAGCCATCCTCGAAGCCACATCGCGCCAAATTATTATGACCAATGAGCAAGATTCGGTGGTCACAGAGACCACCGCCACCGTGAATGAAGTCCGCGCCACTGTGACGGAAACGGCAGAACGGGCGCAAAGTGTGGCAGAAACCGCACAAATCTCGGTGGATATTTCTAAATCGGGAATTGATGCCGTCAATGAGACCATATCGGGGATGCAACTCATCCGCAAGCGCGTAGAAGATATTGCCGATAACATCCTTGTATTATCCGAACACACCCAACAAATTGGCGAAATTATCGCTACGGTGAATAGCCTCGCAGACCAATCGCGTATGTTGGCGCTCAATGCCTCTGTCGAGGCGGCGCGTGCGGGTGAGGAAGGCAAGGGGTTTGCGGTGGTGGCAATGGAAGTCCGCAATTTGGCAGACCAAAACCGTGATGCGACCATCCAAGTACGCGAGATTTTAGGCGAAATTCAACGCGCCACCAACGCCGCCGTCATGGTCACAGAGGAAGGTAGCAAAGGCGTGGATACAGGGCAAAAATTGGTCAATAGCGCGGGGGATGCCATCCGCAATCTGGCGCGGGCGATTGAAGAAGCGGCAATGGCGGCGTTACAAATTGCCGCCAGCACCCGCCAACAAACCATCGGCATGGATCAACTCACACACGCCATGCGGACGATTAAACATGCCACCACCGAAACCGTTGGTGGCACCATGCAGGTCGAAGCTAGTGTCCAACGCTTACGCGATGCCGCCTATCTGGTCAACAACCTGCTCAGTGATTTGAAATTGGGATAATCTTTTGTGGCTGACATACGACCCTAACGGGTCTAGTACAGCCATTACACGTTTGCCTGTTTAGGCGGTGTAATGGCTGACTAGCGCAAAGCGCGTATGTCAGCCACAGAATAAAAATGTTTTACACCATCTTTATTTACTAACACGCCATAATCATGCCCCATTTTATTATTTCACGGCGAAACGGTGATATTCACCCCATCAAAGGTGATGGTACGCTCGCCAATTTGCACCACTGGCGCGGTTGAAGTCCCATCCACTAGCGTTATGGTCGGCAAAACGCCCCCACTATCCGCACCCACCAACACATGCAAGAAATAGGCTTCTGTCGGGTTATCGGTTGTGCTGGCAATATAGCGGTGCGTCATGGTCTGATAACTGGCGGGTGGCTCGCTGATTTCATCTGGTACGAGTACCACGCTCATATCGGTGGCAGTCGGCGACAAATTGATAATGCTCAATTGATTGCCATTGACGGTTGTCATCACTGCCGTGTTATCGGTGATAGTGGCATCGGCGGGTAAATTCAGCACAAATCGCTTAAATCCGTTATTTTGCGTTTGGGCGAGGTCGTATATCACCAGCACATCAGGTTTTAGCCATACAATTTGACGCACAACCCGCATCACACTGGTGGATTCGGCATAATCCGAATTGTAAAGCGGGGTGGCATCCCCCGTGATGGCGATATACCCATCCCCTTCTGTCCATGTAGGCGGATTAGGGTCGCCACTGGGGATATATAGCCATTGTGACCCGCGTTCATACAGCATATAACGCCAATCATCATAGCTCGGTGGATTATTTTGTACCAGTAACGTATTTTGATTATCACTCGATAGATAATCGAGGTCATAGCCCACTCGCACTTGGGTGAGCCATTCGCCCCCACGATACAATTCAACCGCATTGCCATTGGCGCTTTGATGGTCAACTGTCGCCCATGTCAAATTATACGTGAACCATGTCGCATCAGGCGACCAATCTGTCCGCGCCAATAATCGGCGTAAACCGGGCGCATAATAGGTGGTGGGCAGGCTTGGACGCGGGTCACTTGGGGTTTGTTCATCGGGACGGAACAACAAAAAGTATAAAATTGGGTGGATATATTGTTCATAGTCCATACGTGATAATAAACCCGATTCGCCACCGGGGGCGCTAACTTGTTGAATCCAACGGGTCGCATTGAGTGTTTCTGCATCCCCCGTGAGGCGGGCATATTGTCCCAATGCGCCAAATAAGGCGATATGGTCGGGCATATAATAATGTTGTCCACTGCCATACCAAGCAGGGACGTATACTTGCCCATAATCCTGATTATCATGCGGGGCAGGACTCATCGAATGGAGATAAGCAGTGATGGCATCCTCCCAATAGGGGTTATTTTCAAAACTGGTTTGTGTATAGGTATCGGCATAACCTGATGTATAGAGTGCCAATAAAAATTGGGCGGTATAACCCAGTGTTTGTGGGCTATATTCAAAGCCTTCTGCGCCCAATCCGCCAAGCGTATCGGTACGCATACTGTTATCGAATACATACAGCCATGCCCCCATCGCTTCATTGAGGCAAGTGGCGAGTGCGCCTGTAGGGTCATCTTCGGGATTCAACGATAGGCTCATCAAACCCATATTTCGCATGTGTGCCGTATAATAATTGTTGTTGCTCCAGCGATGATAGAGTTTGTCTTGCAATAATTGTGGGTCATTGACCACCCCTATCGGTTCTGGGCGATTATTATTGGTCGTATAAGCATTGCGATTTTCATCACACCAACGGGTAAATACAGTGGCAATAAGCCCTTTATCTTCTGCGGTCAAAATGGGATAAATCCAATCTACCACCAACCCAAAGCTCGCCCCATACCAGCGAGAACGGTCTGTCAGGGCAAAATCTGGACGGCGGAAAGGGGTATCTTCTGCCACACCCAATGAGGCTTGTTCAATGATATACATGAGCAATGTCCGCGCACGGCTCGCATAATCGGCACGAATGGCTTCATCTGGATGCACCAAACTCACAAATGCCAAGAGCAAGGCATGATTTTCATTGGGATATTCCACCCAGCTATTATCGCCAATATCTTGAACAGGCAAAATGCCACTGTCCATGAGGGCGACACTACCTTCTGCAAGGGATAATAATTCGACCCAAAGGGGGTTTTCTGGTGTGGCAATGGCACGGAGGGCGGGTAAATCGGCTTCTGTGAGCCATAAATGCGGATGACCTATTGGCATTTGGGCATAGCTAGGCGCATCAGCCACACCTAACAGGATAAAACTACTGATAATGAGGCAGAATAAGCGGAGTATTTTCACAGCAAATCCTTTGATGGTAATAAACGATAATATTTAGTATAGGCATTGCTCAAATCTACGCCACGCCATCATGACGATTGTCCTACGCGGGAAAAAAGGTTCATAAAATCTCCACGATTTCGGCGTATGATAAGAATATATCTGTTTATGACTATCATTTTGTGGATAAAGTCCCTATGCAACAAAATACTGTTCCCAACCGCCGTGTAAAATCACCAGAGGCGACTGTGCCTTCTGGCGCAATATCCGATAAAACTGTGGCGCATCAGCCCGTCAAATTGCCTATACAATCGCCACCACCGCCACCTGTGACACAAATACCCATCCGTCAGCCCATCCCAATACCCCCGCCACAACGGGTAATGCCCCCGCGCCCCATATCCCGCCCCATCCGTAAAAAAGGCGTGAATTGGTGGCTATTGGGATTCATCGGGGTGAGTGTGTTGGGCATATCATCTATCATGGCGGTAATAGTTGCTATAGCTATCACCCAAGCCGATGCCAAACGGTTGGATGAATCACAATATTTATCGCCCAAAGATGTCCCCCACACCCTACTCGCTGTATTGGCACAATATAACCAAACAGTAGAGATAACCCGTATTTTGGTGATGAACCCCCTTGCTGTGCGCCTCTATGACCCAGTAACGGGTGATTTTGCCACATGGGATTTGCCAATGGCAGATTGGGATAGATGGCTTTCTGCCACACCAGACCCCACTGCACCGAATGGCTATCGGTTTGATATTGAAGCGCAGGGTGTCACCGACTTTTTGATGAGCCAACAGGCACGAAATTTGGATGCGTCACGCTTTATCAATATGGCAGAAGCATTAGACCAAATTCAAGCGGCGGTGCGTGCAGGTGAAGATGCCACCTTGCGGGTCTATCACAATGCCCGTCAACATGTGGTCGGCGCGGGAGAGACCATCACCAGCATTGCATGGGATTATGGGATTCCCTATTTATTCATCCAAGAAGCCAATAATGGCATTACTGCCCTATCCGTAGGGCAAACCATCACCATTCCCCCCGCCGATATGTTCATCGAACTAACACCCATCCCCGCCAAACGGATTGAAGTGAGCATTGCAGAACAGCGCGTGCGCGTTTATGAAAATGGCGCATTACTATGGGATTGGACTGCCAGTACAGGCATTTCTAGTAGCCCCACATGGCGCGGGGTGTATCAAATTTTATCGCACGAAATCAATGCCTATGCGGGCAATTGGAATTTATGGATGCCGAATTTTATGGGGGTTTATCGTCCTATTCCCAATGCCGATTTTACCAACGGCTTTCATGGTTTCCCGACACGCGGAGGCGGTCAGTTGTTGTGGGAGAATAGTTTGGGGACGCGGGTGACGTATGGGTGCATTTTATTGAGCAACACCAACATTCAACAATTATACACATGGGCAGAAGAAGGTGTGGTAGTAGAAATTAATTAGCGAGGGTGATGATGATATTGAGGTCTGCCAAACCGAGCCTATCCCCATTACGCAACGCATGAGGTTCATAGGCGATAATGCGCGTTCCATTGATAAATGTGCCATTCATTGAACCCAAGTCCATCACATGCACGATTTCATTATAGCTAACCAGCACGGCATGTCGGCGCGATATGCCGCGTTTTTTTGCGTCAAATGCAGAAAAATCTATATCAGGTAAATAGCTAGAGAGTGTGTCGGAACGACCCAAAATATACCCTTCAACATCGGGGGCAAGCAGGGTGATGATTTTTTCTGCCTCTGGAACATCATCAGGGGCAACAATAGTCAACACCATTGATTGATTGATTTTAATGATTCGTCCAGCCATAGCCAATCATTCCACATATCCTATGAGCTATATTATATAACAAGTAAAGGCGCACATGGTGCGCCTTTACAAGATTATTTATAGACTGTCTATATGCTTAAAACAGTGTTGCCAAGGTGAGTTGTGCGCCACCGAGCAAATTGAGCGCCAATGCGGGGAATAATCCTAGCACCAACACCACAGTAAAGCTGATATAAGCCGCATATTGCACAAATGGGGTTTCACCTTCGGCTTCGACTGGCTTTTCAGATTCGCGCAGGTACATATTGACGATGATACGCACATAATAATATGCGCTAAACACACTCGTCACCACGCCAATCACAGCTAACCAAATGAGTCCTGCATCCAAACTAGACCCAAATACCAAGAATTTGCCGACGAACCCTGCTGTTGCAGGAACACCTGTCAGACTCAGCATAAAAAATGCCATCATCGCCGCCAAAAATGGGCGTGTACGGCTTAATCCGACAAAATCTTCAATAGCTGTGCCTGTACCATCTTCTTTTTCGAGCGCAATCACAACCGCAAACGCACCCAAATTGGTGAATGTATAAGACAACAGATACACCAATAATCCGCGTGTGGCGCTTTCTGCAATACCCACAGAACCCGCCGCCGCCACTGCCATGAGCAAATAGCCCGCATGAGCGATGGACGAATAAGCCAGCATCCGCTTGATATTGGTCTGTGAAATGGCGACCACATTCCCCAAAATCATGGTAATTGCCGCAATCACCGCGAGGGTGAGTTGCCATACGGCGGCGGCATCACTCGCATTCACGCTAAGGGTGGGCAATGCCACGACCATCACGCGCAATAATGCGGCAAACCCACCCGCCTTTGCGCCCACGCTCATGAACGCGGTCACAGGGGTTGGTGCGCCTTCATACACATCGGGAGTCCACATATGAAATGGGACAACCGCGACCTTAAAGCCCAACCCAACCACAATCAACGCCGCGCCTGCCACAAGGTAGAAAATTGAATTGCTACCTGTGTTTACAATTTCGCCAACGGCGGTGAAAATAGCGGGCAAATTGGTCGAGCCTGTCGCGCCATAAATGAGCGCCGCGCCATACACAAAAAACGCGCTGGCGAATGCCCCCAAGATAAAATATTTGATACCACTTTCTTCTGATTTGACATCTTGATGCCGAATCGCCGCCATCACGTAAAGCGGGATGCTCAACAATTCCAACGCGATAAAAATCACGATGAGGTTATTGGCGCTTCCCATGAACATCATGCCTGCGGTAGAAAACAGCACCATCGAGTAATACTCACCTTGTTCAATCCCCATACGGCGCAAATAATCCGTACTGAGCAAAATGGTGAGGATTGCCCCACTGATGACAATCATGTTCATAAATCCACTGAAGGAATCGGCAACGAACATGCCCAAAAAGGCAGTTGTATTGGCATTGAACGAGAATAAATTCCACACAAACGCCACAATCAATGCACCAAGAGCCAAATATGCCGTATTATTTTTGTTTTCTTTGCCGATGAACAAATCAATAATCAGCAAAAAGGTGGTGAAAAGCGCCAAGAAAATGGCGGGTAACGCCACGTATAAATTCAAATCGCCAAGTGCTGGTACAGTCATAGTATCATCCTCTATAGGTGTGTAAGGGCGCAAACAGTTGCGCCCTTACGGTTGGTATCCCTACCCCATCATGGTGCAAGCGCGACCACAGGGGCGATATATTGGCTCATATTGGCGAGTAATTGTTCGGTAGTCGCCGCCATCACATTAAACCAGCCAGTGGGTTGCAGACCAATCCAGAAAATTAGGATAATGAGTGGCACAAAGACCGCCACTTCTTGCCAAGACAATTGGGGCAAGTGTTTATTTTCTTCTTTATCCAATTCGCCCATGAATACTTTTTGGAACATATAGAGCATATAGATAGCCGCCATAATCACGCCTGTGGTGGCAAATAGGGCAAAGAAGAACCCTAATACATCGCTACCCAACGCGCCAAGCAAAATGGTGAATTCGCCCACAAAGCCATTGAGACCGGGCAAGCCCATACTGCTCAATGAGACGAGCAAAGAAATCCCGCCCAAGAGGGGCATGGCTTTCCAGATACCACCATAAGCCGCCATCAGTTTGGTATGGCGACGTTCATAGAGCATCCCTACGATGAGGAACAACCCGCCTGTGCTGATACCATGATTAATCATTTGCAAGGTCGCACCCTGAAGCCCTTGTGGGGTGAGCGAGAAAATGCCCAGCACCACAAAACCCAAATGGCTCACAGACGAATAAGCGACCAATTTCTTCATATCGGTTTGTGCAAAGCTGACCCACGCTCCATAAATGATACCAATCACACCCAATCCCGCTACAAAAGGAGCCCATCCGACTGTGGCTTCTGGGAACATGGTTAAATTGAAGCGAATCATGCCGTATGTACCCATTTTTAGCAAAACACCTGCCAAGATGACCGACCCTGCGGTAGGCGCTTGAACGTGGGCATCTGGCAACCAGCTATGGAGTGGGAATACAGGCACTTTGATGGCAAACGCGATGAGGAATCCCAAGAATAAGAAGGATTGCTCACTGAATACCCCATCAAAGAAGAAAGTGAGTTCACCGCTTTGTACTTTGGCGATAATTTCTGGGAGGGCAAATGTACCCGCATTGCTACCGACATACAAAATCGCCAGCAACATGAGGATAGAGCCTGCCATCGTATACAAGAAGAATTTGACGGCGGCATACACCCGTTGTTCACCACCCCAAATCCCGATGAGGAAATACATCGGCACGAGGGTGACTTCCCAGAAGATGTAGAAAATGATGAGGTCTTGTACCATAAACACGCCAAGCATTGCCCATTCGAGCAACATCATGAACATGTAATAGAGTTTTACCCGTCCGCGTTCTTCAATCACATGGGTGCTAAAAGAGGCAAGTACGGCGATGGGCATAATGATGGTTGTCAGTAATACCATCAACATGCTAATGCCATCTACACCGACATAATAGCTAATGCCAAATGTGGGCAACCAGTCGTTGCGTTGCGCCATTTGTAAACCCGGATTAGATGAATCGAACCCAAATAGCATGACCACAGAGGCGACAAAGGTGGCGACAGTAAAACCAAGTGCCGTCCATTGAATTGCGCCTTTTTGTTTTTCTTCGTTGATGAACAGTAAGATTGTCAAGCCCACCATCGGCAAAAAGAGCGTGATGGTTGTGAGCGACAGGCTAGAGCTAACTGCTTCCATAAAAACTTTCTCCCTCTATAAGGATGATTCGCAATATCAACCTGCACCATTGGTAATGAGTGGCACAAGCATCAACACCAACACCAACACCACACCCAAGAACAATGCCAACGCATAAGTACGGACATAACCCGTTTGTACTTTGCGGAAAATGCCACTGGTTCTGCGGGCAAGCGCCCCTAATCCGTTCACCGCGCCGTCAATAATCCCCAAATCAATGGGTTTGGCGAGCAATTGCCCAATGGATTTATATCCCTTGAGGATGAACGAATCATGGAAGTAATCATGTAAGAATGCCCAATCAATCACATTCGCCAAAAATTCACCAATGCGGATATAGGGGCGGATAATCAGGATGTAATAAATTTGATCCCAATATAGTCGGGCATTGGCGATACCCCAAATGACACCAATCGCGGGGTCGGCTTCGAGTGGGTCTTTGCCTTGTGCGTTGATGGCTTTAACACCACCATAAATCCCACGCGCCAAGATAATGGCACTAATGCCGATACCCAATGCCGTCAATGCGATAAGGGGTTGGAACGGTGGCAACACAAATGCCGATGCAAAAATGCTGTGTTCCAAGAAATTCCCCAACACATGCAACCCAACCGAGCCATCAAACCCAAAGGCAAATATCCCCGCGCCTGTCGGGATGTTGATGAAGCCGATGAACAAGCTAAAGAACGCGAGAATAATCAATGGTGTGACCATTGCAGAGCCATTTTCGCTGGCTTGTTCCGATGCTTCGGTGCGGGCTTTGCCATGAAACACCATTTCGATTTGTCGCCACATATAGAAGGCAGTAAAGCCTGCCGCGGCGATGAGCAATCCAAGCGCAATAAAGCCCTTCAAATTGCCTTTTTCAAACCCGACTAACCACGCATCTGCCAAAATTTCGTCTTTTGACCAGAATCCTGCAAAGGGCCACAACCCCGCCAGCGCAAATGTGCCGATGAGGTAAGTGATATAGGTGATGGGCATCTTTTTGCTCAAACCACCCATATTTCGCATATCTTGTGGGTCAAAATGCTCTTCATGGTGGTCATCATCGTGATGGTCGTCATCATGCCCGTGACCATGTTCGTGCGCGTGGTGATGTCCGTGTTCAACACCGTGAATCACAGAACCACTACCCAAGAACAAGAGCGCCTTAAAGAAGGCATGTGTCATCATGTGGAAAATTGCCGCAACATACGCGCCAAGACCAACAGCCGCCACCATAAATCCGAGTTGGCTGACCGTGCTATAAGCGAGTACGCGCTTAATATCGAATTGCCCCATGGCGATGAACCCTGCCACGATAGCAGTTGTCCCACCGACCACTGTCACGATGAACGAGGTCAATTCTGCGTTATAAAACATGATATTGGAGCGAACCATCATATACACGCCTGCCGTAACCATCGTGGCGGCGTGGATGAGGGCGCTGACGGGTGTTGGACCAGCCATCGCATCGGGCAACCAGACAAAAAGCGGGATTTGCGCCGATTTACCAGTAGCACCCAGTAACATAAATAGGGTGATAAGGACGAGCAACACATCCATCGAAATTTCGAGTGAGCCAAGTTTGAACATTTTGGCTTCGCCCGATTCTTTTTGTTCTTTGACCATATAAGCGGTTTGACCAAATACACCCAATTGGTGCATTTCGACCCCTTCGGTCTGATACGAGATATAAGCCACTTCTGACGCACCATGACCTTCTTCTTCAGAAGTGGTTTCTGCGCCATGAGCCTCGCCCTCGCCTTCCCCTTCTTCTGCACTAAAGGTCACAATTGTGCCTTCGGCTTCGGTGGTGGGTTCGGCATCAACAGGAGCGGCTTCACTATGGGTTTCTTCTTCGACAGGGGCGACTTCGCCTTCACTGTGGGTTTCACCCTCAACAGGGGCAACTTCGCCTTCGCTGTGGCTATCTACTTCGCCGTGATGTCCTGCGGTGGGGTTGGCTTCTTCACCCGCTTTATAAAAATCGAGCGTGCCAAATGCCCAGAACATCAAGAAAATTGCCATCAACACGCCAAAATCACCCACACGGTTGGCAATAAAGGCTTTGCGAGCGGCATTGCTATTTCTCCAGCCCTCGCCATTGGGTTTATCCCACCAATAGCCGATGAGCAGATAAGAGCAAAGCCCCACGCCTTCCCATCCCACGAACATCATCAAGAAATTATTCCCTGTGATGAGGATGAGCATGAATGCCAAGAACATATTGAGATAGGCAAAAAAGCGTGGGAAACGCGCATCGCCAGTCATATAGCCAGAGGCATAAATATGAATGAGCGTGCCAACAAACGTGACAAATAACAGCATGGTCACGCTGAGGGTATCTACACGGGTTGCCCAGCTAATTTCGAGGGTATCAATTTTTATCCAGTTATCCAAAAATGGCGGATTCACCACAATTGGATTGTAATCATTACCGATGAGTGCGCTCAACAAGCCGAGTGCGACCACAAACGTCAAGGATGACGCGATGATACCCACCAGAGCCGATGTGCGTTCTCCCATCTTCATTCCCCAAAAGAAGTTGATAAACGCTCCTAATGCGGGGAACAAGATGATAAATGGTGCGATTTGCGCCAGAGTTGCCATAATCACCCTTCCATTTGATGTAAGTCATCAATATTGATGCTTTTCTTAAGGCGGAAGATGGCGACAATCAGCGCCAAGCCCACCGCGACTTCGGCGGCGGCAACGGTGATGACGAAAAAGACGAACACATGCCCGTCTGCCCCGCCCCATTGTTGCGCGAATGCCACCAATGCCAAATTAGCAGAGTTCAACATCAATTCAACCGACATAAACACTAAAATGGCGTTACGGCGCAAAAGCACCCCCATCGCCCCTAGTGTAAATAAGATTGCACTCAAAACAACAACCGATTCTACGCTAATCATGTTTATTCTCCATCAATCGCCCACAGGCTCGGCGGTTTCTTCGGGTGCAGTGAGTTGTGGCACATCTTCACCGAGTGTCACATCCGTTCCTGTTTGGCTGGTGATAACACTGGTCAACGGACGGCTCACCTTACGGCGTGTTGGACGACCGGGTTTTGGTTTAGAAATCGTGCGTTGTGCCACGACAATCGCGCCTGCCATTGAGGTGAGGAGCAAAATACCCACCATTTGGAAAGGCAACAGGTAATCAATAAACAGTAATGCGCCAAGTGCCTGTGGACTGCCAAACGCATATTCATGTGGTGTCACCACATTCATGGTGCGCGAAGTCACAAAGTCGCCTTGTCTATCGGTGGTATAAATCAGCAATTGTGATTGTCCCGCTTCGATTTCATAGGCGCTATTGGCATCTACCCCACTGAGGCGTACCAGCACATCGTCTTTTTGAACAGCATCGGTGATAACCCAATTGCGTAACCCCGGTGCTTCTTCAGCAAACGTGACGAATCCACCCACAGGGAGCGAATGTACTATCACAGGAGCGCCTTCGACTTCGGCGGCATCGCGGAAAATACGGTCTGCCCCTGCGTCTAAAATCGAAATGGTTTGTGCAGGCGCATGGGCATTTACAATAGTCAACCGCCCTATCCGCGCCGATGAAGCTGATATATCTTCATTCACAACGGCAATGGTTGGGTTAATATCGGTACCAGGCAGACCATAAGCCACGACAGTGATGGTTTCACCGTCACCCACAGTCACTTCACCAATGGGAAGTGGTGTGCGTTTGGTGTTGGCTAAATTCACACCAACGCTATAGGTACCGGGTTCTACTTGGGCAAATGGCAACGCTGTTCCGTCACTTTCGCCAAACGAGACACCGCCAGCAAACAATACCCCATCTAAATAAAAATCGGCATTAGGATACACCGACAGGGCGTTCACAAAGCGGAGATTGGCTTTGGCGGGTTGTGTTTCTTGGGTGTTAATGCCACTCCCCAACAGGGCAAGGGCGACAATCCCCAAAAATCCCATCGCCAACAACAAGGTAGTTGGTGTGAGCCACTTAAATTCTTTGGTTTCTGCGCTAGGGTTTTCTGCCCCAAGCAACATGATAACAAATAAAAATAGCACCATAATCGCGCCCGCATACACGGCAATTTGCACCATCGCCAAAAATGAGGCGTTGAGCATGAGGTAAATAATTGCCACACAAGTGAAATTGGCAATCAAAAACAACGCGCTATGGACAGCTTTTTTCGTGAGGAGCATCCCCACTGCGGCGGCAACCGAAAGCACGCCAACTCCGATAAATAAAATCTCTACTAATGACATATTGCGTCCTATTCAACGTGAGTGCTAGTCCTGCAATCGGTTGTGAATTGTAACACAAAGTGAGTGTCCTCACGATACCGAACTGCCAAGATGATAACACACAGACAAGCGTTTTACAAACGTTGGGAAGGGCATATTAGCCCTACTCACCTATTAACAGATAAGCCACCTAGATAAGGTGGCTTATGCGGGTTATTTTGGTGCTGGCATATCTGGAATTGGGCGATTAAACACCCCTGCTGGCACTTCTTGAGGGGTATCTTGCCCACCCTCTGGCACGGGGTCTATGAGCATATCTTTGGTGAAAATGGCATCGCGTCTATCGGTAAAGCTGAGTTGATGCTCATGCCCAAGTTCAATCGCTTGTGTGGGACACGCATCTTCACAATAGCCACAGAAAATACAACGAAGCATGTTGATTTCGTAGGTCTTGGAATAGCGTTCACCAGGGCTAAAGCGTGCTTCATCGGTGTTTTCTGATGCTTCTACCCAAATCGCATCGGCGGGGCAAGCGGCGGCACATAAAGAACAGCCAATGCACTTTTCTAGCCCGTTTTCATAACGGCGGAGGTGATGCCGTCCCTTAAACCGCGCCTGAAATGGGCGCACCTGCTCTGGGTATTGCAGGGTGACAGGTTCTTCTAATAGATATTTGAATGTGGTTGCAAATCCACGAATAATGTTCATCTTATCCCATCCTCATTCCTAAATTAGCTATTCAATCTCACCTCACCCCCTGCCCCCTCTCCAATTTGGAGAGGGGGAGAAAACATAACATGGGGGAAAGTCCCTTCTCCAGACTGGAGATGGGATTTAGGGGTGAGGTTTCATTTTTTAATCCCCACTGCCCGATGGCAGGACATTTTCTGCGGGTGGTTCTTCTGGTGCAAGATTGGTAAGGGGTTTGAGTACCTTCACCAATCCGCGATTAAACCGTACCCGACTATTGAACAAATTCACACGCTTGCCCCGTAGCACCGAGAAAATGACAGAGAGCAATGCAAATGGTGGCACAAGCGCAAACCACAAGCCCAAATCTACCAGTGGCTTGATGAGGGGATAAAGGGCAAATGGAATCGCCAACAATGCCCCAACAGTGGTCATCGCTATATTGATAATGGGGTTGCCAGAACCTGTGATGATGGGGTCATCTTCAACGGTTTGGGTATCCACCGCATCGCGGGATGGTCTGCCCAAAAAGAACAGAGAACCCGCCAAAACCGCCACAAACATAAAGCCAGAGATGACGATATAGGCGGTGGGTCCCAATTCTTCACCGACAACCACTGCCACAGCCGACCACACCACCGACATCAATGCCAATGGCAACATGACTTTCCAGCCAAAGTTCATCAAACGGTCATAACGGATGCGGGGGAGTGTAGCACGTACCCATACAAATCCAGCGAGGCATAAAATCACTTTGCCCAAAATAACGGGGATAGCCAAAATGGGGAAATTATCCACCAAGCCAAACCCATCATGATACCCGCCAAAAAACAGTGATATGGTGATGAGGCTCACAGCAATCATACCGAGATATTCCGCCATCATGAATAAAGCAAATTTCATCCCGCTATATTCAGTCATATACCCTGCGGTGAGTTCTTGTTCGGCTTCTGGCAAGTCAAAGGGGGCGCGGTTGGTCTCTGCGAAGAGCGCAACAATTAAAATGCCCGCCGCCAATGGGTTTTGGAATACCAGCCAATTGAAGAAAAGTCCGTTTTGGGCATCCACAATGGTGCTGATGGTCATCGTGCCAACGATTAATACAGGCACAGCGATGGTCAAGCCCATGCTCAATTCGTAGCTCACCATTTGGGCAGAGGCACGCATCCCGCCCATGAGCGAATATTTGTTATTGCTCGCCCACCCTGCCAACACCACACCATAAGTCCCAATGCTGGTGATTGCCAGTAGCCACAAAATGCCGACACCAGGGTCTGCGAGTCCGAGTGGCACGCGATACCAATTGCCATCAAACCACGGCACAATGATGGGGGGTCCCAACGGAATCACCGCCAGCACAATCAGCGTTGGCGCGGCTTTGAGGATTGGAGCAAGGCGATAAACCCATTTATCTGCACCAGAGGGCAAAATATTTTCTTTGAAGATGAGTTTAATGCCATCTGCGGCAGGTTGTAACAAGCCGAATGGTCCCACGCGGTTGGGTCCAATACGATTTTGAAACCACGATACCAATTTGCGTTCCAACAGGGTGGCATAAGCAAAACCTGTCACCACCACAAAAATGAGAATCAGGGAATAGATGATAGGGTGCAAGAATGAGCATCCATCAGAATTACGACATTCGATAATCGTCGCATTCACACGGCTAGATGGCTCAAAGATGAAAGAGAGAATGCTCCCCAAAACCCCTGCGAATGTTTCCCAGTGTGCCAAAAAGATGAGCGCCCCAAAATTGGCGATGGTGAAGCCAATAATCACGGGCAAAACGGGGATACCCAACACTTTGGGCGAGCCGTTATCTTCTACTGGCTTACGTGGAAAAAAGCCTTGTATCACACACCCAACTGCGCCAACACCAACCAAGATAAAGCCCCAGCTCATGCGTGAAGCCACATCAAAGCCGTTGGTGAGGAGGAACAGCACATAATAAGCGAGTACGATTAATCCTGCAAACACGATGAGGCGCGAATTACGAATCGCAACCCGTTCATCCAACAACATCCACAACGAGAGCGATAATGCCGCTAAAATAGCGATGGGGACAATCCACATCAAGCCACTGAGCATATCAATCCCGCGTGGGGCGCGGATGTCGTGCAAATAACTAATCCCCGCATAAGGAGATGTCCAAAACATAAAACTAAATGCGGTAAACATTAGCCCTGCGTGCAAAATGGGGATAGCCGTTAAGCCACGAACAAAACGGAACAACCCCATTGGGCTGAGTAATGATGGTTCTGAATTGGCAGTTGCTGTTTGTGCCATAGTGTCAATCCTTCAATAGATAACTATTTTGACGTGTAGGGGCGCAACCCGTTGCGCCCTTACAACCTAGACCCAGACGGGGTGATTATTTCACTTTGCTAATTTCGCCTACCGTAATGTGCATGGGGGTGGCTTCATTGGTCAAGTGGCGGGGCAAAACAATGCTCCCTTGTGGTGCGCCACCATTCACATGCGCTTTTACCCGTACAGCCACACCATCGGCTTTGATTTCGACCACATCGCCTTGTGCAATGCCCATTTTTTCTGCATCTTTGGCGTTGACCTCAACATACGGGGCAAGGACACGCGGGTGCAAGAGCAAGCTGGGTAAAAATGCGGTTTCACGATTATATAACACGGTGGAAGGTACAACATAGACTTGTCCCTTACCCGCTTTTGCAACTGTTGGCAATTGTACTTTACCCGCACTCACGGTTTCGCCCTTATCGGCGCTGGTGGGCAATTGAACACCCAACCCGCCCTTATTTTGATAGGCAGTCCCACCATAATACAGGTCATTGCCACCAACATCGGGGAATTGACGTTCCACTTTTGCCAGTGAGCGATAGGTAATACCATCAAATGCAGTGATTGTTTTAGCAATCTCTTGCATCACTGCGGCGGCAGAGAGTTTTGCGCGTCCTTGACCAACTGCTTCACCGACACGGCTAAAAATTTGCCATGCGGGGAGTGCATCGCCCATTGGACCTTGTGCGGTATAGAAGCGTTGCACGCGCCGTTCCCCGTTGGTGAATGTGCCATCACGTTCTGCAAAACTTTGTAGTGGCAACACCACTTTGGCTTTTGCAGATACCGCATCAGCGAACAAATTCAAGCTGATAATGGTTTCGACTTTGTTCAACCATGCTTCGGCGGTGGGGTCGTCTGCCAAAATTTCGGCTTGGGCGACAATCAACACTTTGGGCGGTTTTTGGGCAATATCGAGAGTGGCTTCTGGGGTGAATCCAAAATAATATGCACCCATGCCATTGGCACCGGGTAGTGGTGATAAAAGCCCGTTGTTGGCTTTGCCGATATGACCACTTTCGATGAGGAAATTGGCGCTGGCTTGCATGAGGGCGCGGTGTCCATCGAGCGATAAACCTTCTGCACCTGCTACGATGATGAGATTGGTCGAATCTGCCAATTTTTTGGCGATGTCGGCATATTCTTTACCGAGTGTATTCATGACTTGCACTGCATGACCTGTTTCGTAGCGGATGGTATCATGGGCGAAATCGTCCATGCGGGTCTTACGGGCGTTGGCGACCACCAAATATGCGCCTCTGTCGGCGGCACGTTTGAGGCGCAAACGCCAAATGGGTACTTCTTCTTCGAGGTCACTGGCGATGATTAAAATCGCATCACCTTTGCCCAAATCACCCAAATTTGTGCCAACCCCTACCCCAACCTGCGCCAAAATATCTGCACCTGTGTGGGTGGGTGTCCATGTGCCTAAACGGGTGCTACCAAGCCCTTTGAGGAGTTGGTGCAGGGTATAAAAATCTTCGTTAGAAAGCCCCGTCCCCGCGATGGCGGCAATATCGCCCCCTGCGGATTTAAGGATGTCAGCGACAGCTTTTAGACCATCTGCCCATGTGGATTCCACCGCACCGCGCACCGATACCCGTTGTAAACGGTCTGCGCTACGGGTGAAATGATGACCAAAGCGGGTTTTATCTGAAATCCAAATTTCGTTCACGGCTTCGTTTTGACGAGGCATGACGCGCTTAATCATGGCTTTTCCGCCAAAATCGCGGTCTAGGCGGGTGCTAAGGCTGATATTTGTGCCTGCCGCATCCCATGGGTCAATGCTAGGGACTTCAGTGAGTTCCCAAGGACGCGCACCAAAGCGGAAATCGGCAGTGGTTAATGCGCCCACAGGGCAAATATCGGTGGTGTTACCAGAAAAATAGGTGTCGAATCCGGGGTCGGAATTGGTGACGATTTGCAAACTGCGTCCACGTTCATGGAAGCCCAAAACATTATCGCCCACAACTTCTTCTTGGAAGCGCACACACCGCGCACATTGGATACACCGTTCTTCATCCAAATAGATGAGGTCGCCCAATGGCACATGCTTGTCGAGGTGTTGCTTATCGGCAAAATCCATGCGCGTATTGCCAGAGCCATGCGCCATGGTCAGATTTTGCAATGGACATTCCCCGCCTTTATCGCAGATGGGGCAATCCAATGGATGGCTGGTGAGCAAAAATTCCACCACATTTTTACGGGCATCATCTACCACTTGAGTATTGGTCTTAACAACCAATCCGTCCATCACTTTTTGGGTGCAGGCGGTTTGTAGCTTTGGCATCATCCGCACTTTGGGATTACCAGCTTCATCTAAAACGACTTCGCCCGTGGCGCGGTCTTTTTCGATATTGCCCATCTCCACCAGACACATCCGACACATCCCGACTGGTTCCATCTTGGGATGGTAACAGAACACAGGAATGTCGTTATTGGCATGGAATTTGGCGACATCCACCAAATTTGCGCCCGCAGGCACTTCATACGTCACATCATCAATGATGACTTTTACAGTATTTGACATAAACTAACTCCGAATAACCATCTTTGCCCAATACGGGTCTATTATGGCGCAACTATCGCCAATCGTCCAATGAAGATTTTTATCCCCACCCCAACCCCTCCCCATAAAATGGAGAGGGGCTAAAACCTATCCGATTTTACACTTCTCCCCCTTTCTCCATGCAATGGGGAAAGGGGGTTGGGGGGATAGGGGCTGTTTTTTACCGTGTATAGCGTCTTGCCTTCATCATCAGGCGGTGAGCGCGGTCTTGTACGGCTTGCGCCACCACACCCCATTGCCTGCCCATCAATTCATTGCTTGCGAGTTCATAGGCACGTTCACTATCCACCATCGCCTGATTCCAGTACCCATATTGGGCATACACTTCTGCCCGTAACAGATAATTCACCGCCACATGAGGGTGGTCGTGAATATCTGCCGTGAGCCGTTCTAGGCGTTGGATAATGCGGTCTTGGCTCATGCTGCTCAATCCCCTGCGGCGGGTTGAATGGCGGGTTTTCCGCCTTTGATATGGCTAAAGAAATCATCTGGGAAGTGCTTGATGGTTGCCAAAATCGGATTTGCCGCAAAATCGCCCAAGGCACACAAAGTCACGCCTTGCATATTTTTGGCGATGTTATTGATGAGTTCCACATCATCGGGACGACCATCCCCGCGCAAAATGCGGTCTAACACTTTGTCGAGCCAATATGTGCCTTCACGACAAGGGGTGCATTTGCCACAACTTTCATGTTTGAAGAATTTGGTCATTTTTGATGCCGCCCATGTGATGTCACGGCTATCATCCAACACAATAATCGAAGCAGACCCCAAAATCGTGCCGACTTTGGTGAGTCCTTCGTAGGTGAGGGGAATATCCAACACTTCATCAGTAGCGGGGACAATAGGACCAGACCCACCAGAGGGCAAAATCGCCTTGATATTGCGCCCGTTGGGGATACCGCCTGCGTGTTCAAACAACAATTGGCGGAAGGTAATGCCACCCATGGGGAATTCATAATTACCGGGTTTGACAACATCGCCACTCACACAAAAGATTTTTGTGCCTGTGCTTTGTTCTGTGCCAATTTTCTTATAGGCATCTGCGCCTTCGCGGATGATATAAGGCACATTGGCGAGGGTTTCCACATTATTCACGACGGTTGGTTCTTTATATAACCCACCGCCTTTTTGTGCAGGGAATGGTGGGCGAACACGGGGTTGTCCCATTTTGCCTTCTAAACTTTCGAGCAAGGCACTTTCTTCGCCACAAATATATGCGCCAGCGCCAAGATGGGTATAGACTTCGCAATTCCAGCCACTGCCCAAAATATTTTGCCCAACAAATCCGCCTTTACGCGCATCTTCGATGTGCTTATCCAACGCATGGGCGACATCCCAAAATTCACCACGCAAATAAATATAAACGGCGGTGGCTTGAATTGCCCATGCCGCGATAACCGCGCCTTCTATCAATTGATGGGGGTTATTCTCTAAAATTTGGCGGTCTTTGAATGTACCCGCTTCGCTTTCATCGGCATTCACGACCACATATTTCACAGGTTCTGCTTGGGGGATGAAACTCCATTTAACCCCAGTCGGGAAGCCTGCCCCACCCCGCCCGCGCAGGTTGGAGGCTTTCACTTCGTTGATAACATCGGCGGGTTTCATGCCGATGGCTTTTTTCAGCCCATCATAGCCATTGTGTTTGACATACACATCAAACTTATGGATATTTGGCACATCTTTTTCTCTGTAGATGATATTCAATGACATGCAATTATCTCCATTTGACTCAAAACCATTTTTTTCGCTACCGATTACACCACAATCCGACTAACAATACTGTTTTTATCCCCACCCCAACCCCTCCCCATTTTATGGGGAGGGGCTAAATCGCCCGTTTTAAGGGATTTTCGCCCCCTTTCTCCATGCAATGGGGAAAGGGGGACGGGGGGATAGGGGCTTATTTTTTATTTCTTCACGCCCTTATTGGCGAAATCTTCTGCTTCTTTGCGCCATTGGTCGAGCAAAACTTTCATTTTATCCATATCCAAATTTTCGTGGAAATGAAAATTGCATTGGAGCATAGGGGCTTTATCGCACGCCGCCAAACACATCACATGCTCAACCGTGAACATGCCATCGGGGGTTGTGCCACCCTCTTCGATGCCCAAATGGTCGAGCAATGCGTGATGAAATTCATCTGCACCGCGCAATGCACACGGCAAGTCATTACAAACTTGTAGCCAATACTTGCCTTTTTCTTTTTCAGAATACATGGTATAGAACCCTGCGATAGATTTGACCTGTGTGGGGTCAATTTCGCAAATTTCCGCCACTTCGCGGATGCCTTCTGGGGTCACATACCCATATTCTTCTTGTGCGATATAGAGCAATGGCATCACGGCGGAGCGTTTATCGGGATATTTGCTCAGGTGATGCTTAACTTCTTTTGCATGTTTTTCTAAAAGTGTATTCGCCATGATGTCCTCTGTTGGTTTTAACGGTCGCAATCGCCCAAAACAATGTCCACACTGCCGATAATCGCCACGAGGTCGGCTATCATGTGACCCTGTGACATGACAGGGATGGCTTGAATGTGCATGAACGATGGGGTCTTAAAATGCACACGGCGGGGTTTATTGCCACCTGTGCCATGTAAATAGCACCCAATTTCACCGCGTGGGCTTTCGATGCTCACATACACCTCTTTATCGGGGGCGGCAAAGCCTTCTGTCCATAACTTAAAGTGATGGATGACAGCTTCCATACTCTGTCCCAATTCGGTGCGTGGGGGTGGGACAAATTTACGATTATTCGAGCGGAATCCACCTTTGGCGGTATCCAATTTCTTGATGGCTTGGTGCAAAATCCGCATACTTTGGCGAATTTCTTGAATCCGCACCATGTAGCGGTCATAGACATCGCCATGTTCGCCCAATGGCACATCAAATTGATAGGTTTCGTAGCCACTATAGGGCATGGCTTTGCGAATATCCCAATTGACACCACTGGCACGCAAACTCGCACCACTCACACCCCATGCCAACGCGACATCGGGTTCAATAATGCCAACGCCTTGTGTGCGGTCAATCCAAAGGGGGTTGTTGGTGAGCAATTTTTCATAATCATCCAAGCGCCCAGGCATGATGTCGAGGAACGATTGAAGTGCGGGCAAAAATTCGGGACGCAAATCGCGCCATACACCACCCGGACGCAGGTAAGACCCCATCATCCGTTGCCCAGAAAGCATCTCGAACATATCGAGGATGAGTTCGCGCTCACGGAAGGCATAGAGGAACACGCTCATCGCGCCCATATCAATGGCATGAGTGCCGAGCCATACGAGGTGGCTGGCAATGCGCGATAATTCCAAGCAAATCACACGGATGACTTGGGCGCGTTCTGGCACATCCAAATCCACCAATTTTTCGACTGCCAAGCAAAACACCATGTTATTCGACATGGGCGAGAGGTAGTCCATACGGTCTGTGAGCGTCACCGCTTTTTCGTATGATTTTGATTCGATATTTTTCTCGATGCCGGTGTGCAAATATCCCACATCGGGCAAACAATTGACAATTTCTTCGCCATCTAATTCAAGGAGAAGGCGCAACACCCCATGCGTACTCGGATGATGAGGACCCATATTGAGCAACATGGTCTCGCCTGTCATGGCGCGTTCAGAGACAAGCCCGCGCAATTCATCGAGGCTACCCTGCCACTCGGTCATATCTAGTTCAAATGGTTTTTGTGCATCAGCGACCATAATGTGTTTTCCTTATTCCTTTGCAAACGGCTTGTGCTTCAATATCTCTTCAATATTGAACGAGAATTGAATGGTCTCATATCCCAGTGGGTAGTCGCGCCGATGTGGATGCCCGTCCCAATCGGTGGGCATGAGGATGCGCTTCATATTGGGATGTCCAGAGAAGGTGATGCCCATCATATCGAAGGCTTCGCGCTCTAACCAATTGGCGGCAGGAAAAACGGCGGTGATGGTGGGAACGGTGGGGGCTTCTTCTGGCAAAAACACCTTAATCCGCAAACGGCGATTATAGAGCAGGGAATAAATATGATAGCTCACACCAAACCGCCCCATGCGGTCTTCGTATGACCCTTCTTCATCCCAATAATCTACTGCCGAAATATCGGACAGGTAGTTATAAATCAATCCTTGTGTATCACGCAGAAAACGCACAATGGCTGGCAATTGTGCGGGGTCTACGATGATGGTGGTTTCATCACGAAAATGGTCTACCGATTTGACGGCAGTCGAAAAGGCTTTTTTGACCGCTTCTACAGGGTCTATTGCAGGAGAAATACTCATTGTCACTCCTTAGTTATGATGGTTGCCGAATGGAGAGCGCCCAATCAGAAATACGCTCACCGCGAATTTTTTCTTGAAGGGTCAAAATGCCGTGCATCAGTTGTTCTGGACGTGGGGGGCATCCTGCCACATACACATCTACAGGGATAATTTCATCTACCCCCTGAACAACGGCATAATTGTTATATACCCCGCCACACGAGGCACAATCACCCATCGAAATCACCCATTTGGGGTCTGCCATTTGGTCATACAATTGGCGGACAACAGGTGCCATTTTGCGCGTCACACGTCCTGCCACAATCATCAAATCGGCTTGGCGTGGGCTGGCACGATTGAGTTCCATCCCAAAACGAGCGAGGTCATAATTACTGGCTTGCGTACTCATATATTCAATCGCGCAACAGGCTAAACCAAACAACAGGGGCCATGTTGCACCTGTCCGCGCCCAATTGATAGCTTGTTCCAATGTGGTCGTCACCACACCCAAATTACCGAGTTTTTGTGTTACTCCCATTCCAACGCACCTTTCTTCCACTCATAAACTAAACCAATGGTCAATACAAAGAAGAAAACCCCCATCACGAGCAATCCATAAAATCCCAAATCGCGGAAAACGACTGCCCATGGGAGAAAAAATATCACTTCAATATCAAATAAGATGAATAACACGCCGATGAGATAAAATTTTACGGGCAACCGACGAGTGGCGGGACCAATTGGTTTCATCCCACTTTCATAGGCGGCAGTTTTGCGCGTGGTGGGCAAATGTGGACCAAACACCCACGAAATATTGAGGATGATGAGTGTTAAAACTATCGCAATGATAATCAATGCGGTAATAGGGGCAAATTGTTCAATAGCCATAAGTCAATATCCCTTTTAGTTTGTTCTTTTTTGAACAATCACTTGTATAGAGAGTAACATAACCGTATTTTACTTGTCAAATAAACCATTCATGAATCAGAATTGCGCCCTAGTGTAACCTAAATTTCACCAAGAAAAAAGTCGTTTTCTCAAAA
>JANRKU010000145.1:0-2789 GCA_033763335.1 bacterium | reverse complement strand
CCGGGTGCTAAAAACGGGATGATTGAAATTCGTCCTATTGCCGTGCTTGACTATCCTACAGAATAATTATTCACCATTTGAACAGGCTATCATGCGTGTGATAGCCTGTTTTTATTTCTTGATATAAGCAAATACGTTCTTAAATCGCTAATCGGTATATAATACAAAGAATGTATTCGATACCGATTAGGGATTTCATGAATCAACCAAACCCCAGCATTCATACAACCATAGAAATGACTTTTCAGCACGAATCGCGCAAAGTCATCGCTCACCTCATCCGTCTTTATGCCGATATTGAATTGGCAGAAGATGCCTTGCAAGATGCCCTTATAGAAGCCTTAGATCATTGGACACGGATCGGAATCCCACAAAATACAGGGGCATGGATTATGACCACCGCCAAACGTAAGGTCATAGACCGCCTGCGCCGTAATCGCGCCCTCACACAACGCCTGCCAATGCTGGTAGAGGATGATGTATCGGAAGAATTTGACCCGCTCGAAATTCCCGATGAGCGCCTGCGCCTGATGTTTACCTGTTGCCACCCTGCCTTATCACAAGAGGCACAAATCGCCCTCACTTTGCAATTATTGGGTGGTATATCCACAGAAGTGGTCGCCAAAGCCTTTTTAATCCCCCTCACCACCATGGAACAACGACTTGTCCGCGCCAAGCGCAAAATACGCGATGCAGGGATTCCCTATCAAGTCCCGCCCCTTCATTTGCTCACAGAACGGCTTGATGCGGTGTTGGCGGTGATTTATCTCATTTATAATGCGGGATATGTATCGCCCACAGGGGATTCGCTCGTTCAGACCGATTTGTGTGATGAAGCGATTCGGCTGGGGCGTGTGTTATGCGATTTGCTCAAAAATCAGCCTGCTGTTGGCGAAAATGCCGAAGCATTGGGGTTATTGGCATTGATGTTATTGCATCATGCTCGTCGTCATACACGGGTGGATGAAAATGGGGAAATAATTTTGCTAGAAGACCAAAATCGTGCTTTATGGGATAAAGCGATGATTGATGAGGGCATTGCCATTTTAGATTGTGCGTTGCTCCTCAATCAACGAGGGGCATATCAAATTCAGGCGGCGATTGCCTCGCTTCATGCCCAAGCCCCTTCATCGGACGAAACCGATTGGTTACAAATATCGTTGCTCTATGGGGCATTATCGCAACTGTCGCCATCTCCTATTGTAGAACTCAATCGGGCAGTAGCGATAGCAATGGCACATGGGGTAGGGGCGGGATTAGCCATTTTAGAAGGGCTTTCTGGTGATAAAACCCTCACCAATTACCATTTATATCATGCCACCCTTGCCGATTTATACCGCCGTGATAATCGTATGGGCGAAGCAAAAAGCGCGTATGAACGCGCTATTGCCTTATGTGATAATGACCGTGAGCGGGTATTTTTGAATAAACGGTTGTCTCAATTAACGTGATGGAACTTTCTGCAATAACTCTATTTCGGCTACTAATTCTGGCAATTTTACCCAAATGCGGTCTTCTGGAATAATCCATTTTGCCCGTAACAGATGCGTTTTGTCTATTAATAAAAGCCCTGTTGACCCAACCATATTATAATCTTCATGAACATCGCCGCGGGTATCTGCCAAAAGCGGAAACGGAATGGGCAAGGGGCTACTCATCTGAAATCCATACAGCATTTTGGCTTCATCGCGCACAATTACTGCTGATGGTGTTCCTAATGCGATAAAACGGGGCATGTGATGTTGTAACCACATCACACGGCGTACACTCGATGGATGCCAAATATCGCCTATAAAAGCGAGCAAAAGACCATTATTCCCCATTAAATTCCCCAATTCATACGGATTCCAGTTACAATCGGGTAGACGAAAGTCGGTCATGGCAGTAAATAATTCTGGTCCTTGCTCTAATATTTTCGTTGACATTGTGCTAATCCTTTGTTGTTTTTCCCACTCCACCTCATTATAAATGAATTTTGCCTCAATAAAGAATTAAGGATTTAATGATGTGTCAATTTTATTATGGACGCATTGTCACTTTTTATTTTGGGCTGAAATGATTAAAATATGAATGGGGGCATAATCTTGCCTAAAGTGATTAAGGAGTTTTGTATGTTAAAACCTTTCCCTAAAAAATGGATAGCCCTCATGATGGCGATGCTAGTGGCATTGGCATCTGTTGGCACGAGCTTTGCACAAACCGAAGAACCGCCCGTCACAAACACATCCACCATCAATTATTTCTTTGTGATATGTGACACACAAGCCGTCATTGACTTCTCTGGGACGATTGAATCTGGCTATGATGTCTATTATCAAATCTTTTCTGCGACCAATGGTGGTGGAACAGCTTTGACTGCCTTGCGCCGTTTAACCGTCGGTGGCGAATTCCGCACCACCGAAACAGTGGCACTCAACACGGGTTCAACTGTAGCGGCGAATCAGGTGGCGAGTATGTATGTTGCGATTGCCGTTGAAGGCGCTCCAACCAACACTATCTATTCCGATTATATAGATGATATTCAAGATGGTTGCCGTACAGGGACAACAACCCCAACCACAACCACCACAACCACCACCAGCACCTCTACAGCCGTATCTTCATCTACAACTAGCTCAAGTACAGCCACAACATCGAGCTATCCTTCGATTCGCTCACCTTTTGGTGGCGTTATCAATCCCGGGTATGTCCCACCAGCACCCGCACCTGTGGTACAAATTGGTGCATCCACTGTGGTCACAAAGCCACGTCAACAAACCCCCGGTGTTATTTTTGCAGAATGCAATCAA
>JANRKU010000144.1:0-8680 GCA_033763335.1 bacterium | reverse complement strand
AAAAATCGCAAGGGTGATGCCCCATCAATTTGTGCCGCTTCTGCCATTTCTCTGGGGATATTGCTAAAATGTTGCCGAAATAAAAATGTCCCAAACGCACTCGCCAAAAATGGCATCGTCAGTGCTAATTTTGGATAGTCTCCCGACCAATTCAAATCTGCCATCAGCGTCCGCAAGGGCGTCAGGATAATTTCGGTGGGCATGAGCAATGTGAGCAATATAAAGAAAAAGACGATATTTTTCCCGGGAAATTTGAAATACACAAACGCGAATCCCGCAAATAACGATAACGCCGTTTTGCCGATGACCACCACCAGCGCCACAATCACCGTATTGCCGATGAGTCGCGCAAAATCGTGACTACTACCCTCCGTTGCCGATACATTCGCTGTCCCATTCCCAATTTGCAAATCTGGGTCAGGTGCGCCAAATAATACCCGCACATTGGTGAGCAAATCGTCTCCAAAGGGGAAAAATGTCGGCGCGAGTTCAAATGATTCCTGCAAATCCAGCGTAGCGAGCCGAATCGCCAACAATGCGGGTATACTGACAAAAAAGCATGACATAATCAACAAAATATGGGTCATCCAACGTGTTCTTCGCTTGGATGGTGTACCTTTTGGAATCCCCACCATCGTCAGTGTACTGGTCATTGTGGCACGAATATCCGATTTAGGTGTCTCGTACATCATCAATCTCCGCTATAAGTGACACGACGTTCAACAAATTGGAATTGCACAATGGTGATAATTGCCACCAGCACAAATAAAATGACCGATTGTGCCGCCACATTGCCAATTTGGGCGCTAGTAGAGAGCAAATCGCTATACAATTTGTAGATGAGGACATTGGTAGCACCCGCCCCTTCCCCAATCGCAGGACCGCCTTGTGTCAGCGTTTCCACTACACCATATAGACCATACACCCCAAACGTGATATTGGTGATGAGCAGAAAAAATGTGAATGGCGATAGCATGGGGAATGTGATGCGGATGAAGCGTTGCACGACATTTGCACCATCAATTTGCGCCGCTTCGAGCAAATCTTTGGGGACATTTTGTAACCCCGCCACATAAAATAAAATATTGAACCCTAGCGCATTCCACACCGATGCCAAAATAATCACCATCGGCGCAAGGGTTTGGCTCCCTATCCAATTTTGTGACCCACCGAGCAATCCGCCCAAATAAAAATTGGCAAATCCATTTGGGTCATTGCGGAAAATAGCGATAAATATCACCGCCGTCACCACAGGCGATACCGCATAGGGCCAAATCAACAATGTGCGATACAAACTTGCACCACGCACTTTTTGCGATGCGAGCAAGGCAATCATCAACCCCAACGCCATGCTAAAAAGCACAATCCCCGCCGTGATAAAAAATGTCGTGATAAAACTGCTCCGATACACATTATCGGCAATCAAATCGGCATAATTTTCGAGACATACAAAGCGCGGGTCTTGCCGTCCCCGTTGCCGTGTCATGGATTGCAGGGCAATTTGCACACTCGGATAATATAAAAACACAACAAGGCTAATGAGTGTTGGTGTGAGGAGTGCTAATGGAGTCAACCACCCCTTAAAATAGCCCCCGCCATGCTCTGTACGTTTTCCCCGTTGAATAGTTACTGTCCAAAACGGGAACAGCACCACGACCGCGCCAATAATGGTCAATACCAACCCAGCTTGTTGCGTAAAAATATCAGCTTCAATAGCCAATGTGCAATGTTGTGAGGGATAATTGAGCAATTGCCCCCCAATAGCACCAGCAACACCCCCAAATAGCGCCCCCATGAGCATTAACCGCAATACAGAGGGTGTCATCAAGCTACGCCATGTGGATAGGCTAAATAGGCGTTTTTTATCTTTTTGGATGATGAATGTCAAGCCAAACATCGCTATCACAGCAACGATTATCGCATCAAACAGATAAATACCTGCTTGCTGAAAAATTATACCTACAAGCAATCCAACAAACACCTCACGAATACTAGGACGTGGAAATTTTACCCATCCATACGCCCCGCAATACACCGCTATCGTGGCAATTGCCCCCACTCCCCCACCGATGATGAGCGACCCCATTAATTGTCCGGTGGGTAATGATTGGTAGTATTGAGCAATCAGGCTAATGGCATCTGGGACGACACGCACCGCCCCCGCCAAAAATTCGCCTAATGTGGCAAACCCGCCTGCTTGTCCAATCACAAACCAAGCAATAAAAGCAAAAATTACCCCTACAATGAGGGGCTTCCAACCGCGTTCTAGCCATTTTCGCGCAAGTTCCATGAGCGCACCCTTTTGTTTTATCACCTAAAAAAACGCGGGGATGACATAGTTGTCGTCCCCGCGAAAAATTACAGTATTGCCCGTTTATTCAAAGTCGCGGTTATAATCTGCCATCTCTGCATTCGCACGTTCATTGGCAGAGGTCAATTTTTCCAAAATCGTCTCTGGACTATCAAATTCACCATTCATGAGTTCTTGCAAACTGGTCAACAATTCGCGTTTAACTGCCGTATTGGGACCCAACACCGCACCTGCACTAGCAAAATTGGGTGTGGTTTCTGATAATTGGTCAATCGCAATGCGGAAGAATGGATTTTCATCATAAAATCCAGCTTCAATCCCCAAATCAAAACTGCTTTGGCGAATAGGCATATAACCCGTTCCCTGATGCCATTTGGCGGCATTTTCGGTATTGGTGAGGAAGAAAATAAAATCCACAGCCGCTTGAATTTCTTCATCAGATTGGTCAACACTCACAAACAAGCTACCACCACCAATCGTCACCCCGTTGGTTGCTGTGTCGCTAGGTGCGGGTAAGCGCCCAATCCCAAGTTGAAAACCGAGTGTTTTGGAGTAGCCTTGAATGAGGGTAATCCCTGCCGTACTATTGATGGTCATGGCAGTACAACCACCACGCATGGCTTTGCCAGAACAACCCGTTAGGAAGGTTGCCCCTTCGCCATTCATATCATTCAAACGTCCGTTGTAGGTAAAATACCCGTTGCCATCCAAAGAATCCCACCATGTCACAATGTCGAGCATCGTTTGGGACGTGAATAAGGCTTCGGTGGCACGCCCAGAACGCCCATTATCATTATTGACAAAAAGTTCATTGCTCATCGCCAGCCATTGTTCCACATACCATGAACTCATCGCCCAATTCATACAAGCACGCAATTCAGGGATGGCAGTCATAATCGCTTCACAAGCCGCATCAATTTCAGCAAAGGTAGTTGGTGGATTTTCGGGGTCTAATCCCGCCGCCTCGAACATATCCTTGTTATAATAAAGGACGGGATTCGAGATATTCCAAGGCATACTCCACAGTGTATCGCCTTCAAAGAAATAGCCTAAAATAGAAGGAAACACATCATCCAAGGTTGCCAATTGTTCTTCTGTCGCATAATCACTGACAGGGACATAATAGCCATAATCAATGGCTTGTTGCGTAAGCCCATCTTCCACTTGCACAATGCTTGGCGCATTGCCCAAATCGGCATTTGCCATCGCACTATTGAACACTTCATCATAATCAGAATCGGCATTGGTGGAATAAGCATTGATTTTCACATTGGGATTGAGTGCTTGATATTCATCAATAATCCCTTGCAACACACCCGGTCGCAAATCATCGCTAAAAATATGGACAAAATCGAGTTCGATTGTCGCTTCTTGTGCGGATGAGATGAACACCATCCCCATCACCAAACTAACTAACACCATTAATATACTTAACTTTTTCAATTGGTCGTCTCCTAATTTCTAAAAAAAACTAATTTTTGAGCATAACATACTTCTTAAAAATTCTTCTATGATAAGCGTTAAGACCATTTTAACGCTTATCATGAATTCTCGCATATCAAAACCAAATTGGGCTTGTCCATGCGCGTCCGCCATGGACATCGCGCACTGTAATTCGCATAAACGGGCTGTCAAACCCGCGCAGGCTCAATTCTGCCTCTCGAATCCCATTCCCAAAAGCACTCCGCGCAGTCCATCCACTCCCCGTCACAAAAACACGACTAGCAGGTGAACATTTCACAATCAGTTTATTATCCCCTGTCAATTGCACATCATAAATTTCTGGACCTGTGCTGGAATAATAATTCCCCAATTTCAAATTTTCTAATAATGCCTCTGGGGAAAGTTCTTCGCTTTTCACCATCACCCACCCCAGCCCAACATCGGCTTTATGGGGATGAAAATGGGCATCATCAGTCGCACAAGTGCTATATTTATGCCCCCGCATAGACATCAAATCAGACATATACCAGCCATCGGGCTTATCATTGTGGTCTGCGGATGTGCCATTATAGACTTCTATGGCATGAATCGCACCCAAAGACAAAATATCTGCCTCGCTCAAAATATACCAATACGGATGCGCCGCCGCCACAAATGCGCCACTGGCTAAAGCGCGGGTAGCGACTTGCCCGCCTGTTTCACCCTCTGAATAAGGCGCAAAATCGAGTGGCAAACCCACTGCCAAGATATGCCACAAATTACCCAATTCGGTATAACCTGTATGCAATTCCGCCCCGATGAGGGTAGTAAAGGTATCGGTACGAAAAGCACGGGTATCGGCAATTTGATACCCGCCAAATTGCTCCATAAAATGGTCTGTGAGCGATAAAAAGTCATATCCCAATTTTTTATACACATCACATACTGCCTCTGGCGAGAGCGCCCCATCCGATACTGTCGAATGAGTATGTAAATTCCCTTTATAAAACCGCCCCGCTTTGTTAAATGGCAAACTATCCATAAATACCTCTCATGAAAAACGAAAATCGTCAATAATTGTGCATTATAACCTATATCCTGCTTAGACATGACCAGTCCATTACGTTACACTCAATGAGCGTAGAAAAACAAAATTTTTCGCGTGTTTGCCAAAAAATCACATAAAGGAGATTTTATTGTGAGGCGATACAATTCTTTCCTCAAAATTAGTTTCATATCCTTATTTTTACTCCTCTTCACCGCCATCACCATCATCGCACAAGAAGAAGCACCCACCAGTGTCGGATTATTCGGCTCGGTACAAGTGGCGCTTGGTTGTGAAGAGTCATCCGTTGGATGTGCCACATCACAACTCACCTATGATGAAACCTTCATGGTTTGGCGTAGCACATTTGAATTACCCGCAGGCTCATATACCTATAAAGCCATCCTCAACGACAATCCAGAGATGACCTACGGAAAAGATGGTGAATTTTTCACCCTCGAAGTCGGCACAGATAGCGCGGTGGAATTTATTTATGATAATGCCACCCAATTTGTGTCCAATAGCCTAACCCACCCACTCATTGTTGCCCCCGGTACTTTCCAAAGCGAATTGGGATGCGCGGGCGATTGGGCACCCGATTGTTTGCTCTCTCGTCTACAAGACCCCGATGGTGATGGGGTCTATGTGTTCGTCACCGATAAGCTCGAAGCAGGTGATTATGAAGGTAAAGTCGCCCTCTTTGGCACATGGGATGTCAATTATGGCGCAGATGCCGAAGCAGGTGGGGCAAATATCCCCTTCTTTGTCGAAACTGATTTTGCCCCAGTCGCATTTGTATTCAATAGTGCAGATAATGTTTTCGTCATCAATACCGATGGCTCAACAGAACCCGGTACACTTGGTGGTGGCACACAAACAGGTGGCGCGGCAGGTGTGGTTAATCCAGACCCACGCCCATTGAGTGTTGAACAACCAGAAATGGTCGTCATCCCGGGTACCATCCAAAGTGTTGTTGGATGTGAAGCCGATTGGCAACCAGACGGTGCTTGTACCGCCCTCACATACGATGAAACACAAGATATTTGGTCAGGCACATTCACCATCCCCGCAGGCGCATATGAATATAAAGTCGCCATCAACGGGGCATGGGATGAAAATTACGGTGTTGGCGCAGAACCCGGTGGCGCAAATATCCCCCTCAGCCTAGAAGAAGAAACAGTGGTCACTTTCTATTATGACCATTTTACCCATTGGGTCTTTAACAGCGCCGTCAATACCCTCGTGGTTGCCCCTGGTAGCTTCCAGAGTGAACTCGGTTGCCCCGAAGATTGGTCGCCAGATTGCTTGCGTTCATGGATGCAAGACCCCGATGGTGATGGCATTTATGTCTTTGCCACCACATCCATCCCTGTAGGCGATTATGAAGTCAAAGCCGCCATTGGTGGCACATGGGATGTTAATTATGGTGCAGATGGCGTAGCAGGTGGGGCAAATATCCCCTTCTCTGTCACTGAAGAAGGGCAACAAGTCAATTTTGCTTATAATTCATTCGATAACAACCTTTATATCGGCGTAGGAGAACCTGTGGAAATCGGACGTGTGGTCAGCATTGCGCTTGACCGTTCACAAGCCCATTGGGTAACAGCCAATACCCTTGCATGGAAAGTGTCTACCACCGATATGAACTTTGGGCTATATTATTCTGCCACTGGCGGAATAGAGGCAGAAGATAATGTCTTAGTGGGTGGCGAGATGATTCCCCTCACCCTCAATGATGCTGGCTTAGATGAAGCCACACTCGCCAAATTCCCCCACCTTACGGGCTTTAGTGCGCTCACCATCAGCGAAGCAGACCTCGCCCTCGTCCCAGAAATCCTCAAGGGGCAAGTGGTCATCGCCGCGATGGATGCAAATGGGGCATTGGTGAATGCCACATCGCTCCAAATTCCGGGTGTTTTAGATGACCTTTTCACCTATAACGGCACACTTGGCATGGTTTGGGATGGCGATGTGCCAACCATCAGCGTTTGGGCACCAACCGCCAAATATGTCAAATTCCATCTCTTTGCGGATTCAGACCCCAACACCGAAAGCACTGTCTTGGATATGACCAATGACCCTGCCACAGGTGTTTGGAGCATTACAGGTGATGCCACATGGAAAAATCAATATTATCTCTATGAGGTGCAAGTCTTTGCCCCCAGTGTGAGCCGTGTGGTCACAAATTTGGTCACAGACCCCTATTCACGCAGTCTTTCGATGAATAGCACCCGTAGCCAAATCGTGGATGTCAACGACCCAACCCTCATGCCACCCGAATGGCTCACCACAGAAAAACCCGCACTCGGCGCACCAGAAGAAAGTGTGGTGTATGAAGTCCATATCCGCGATTTTAGCCGTATTGACCCACTTGTGCCAGAAGACCTCATCGGCACATATAAAGCCTTCACCCTCCTCGAATCAACAGGGATGCAACACCTCAAAGCATTGGCAGATGCAGGTCTTACCCACCTCCACTTACTGCCATCATTCGATATTGCCACCATTGATGAAAATCGTGCCAATTGGCAAACACCCAGCTTTGAAGAACTCGCATCCTTCCCGCCCGATTCTGAAGAACAACAAGCCCTTATTGATGCCACTCGTGACCTCGACGGCTTCAATTGGGGATACGACCCCTATCACTTCGATGTGCCAGAAGGTAGCTATTCCACTAATCCAGACGGATTTACCCGCATCATCGAATACCGCGAGATGGTACAAGCCATCAATAATATCGGTTTGCGCGTGGTCGTGGATGTAGTGTATAACCACACCAATTCTGCTGGACAATCAGAAAAATCGGTCTTTGACCGCATCGTACCGGGCTACTATCACCGCTTAGATGAGAATGGGCGCGTTGCCACCAGCACTTGTTGTCAAAATACCGCCACCGAACACAACATGATGGAAAAATTCATGGTGGATTCCGTGGTCTATTGGGCGACAGCCTACCGCATAGATGCCTTCCGTTTTGACCTGATGGGTCATCACATGGTATCGAATATGGCAAAAGTCCGCGCCGCCCTCGATGCGCTCACCCTTGAAGCCGATGGTGTAGACGGCAAAGCCATTTATATTTATGGCGAAGGCTGGAATTTTGGCGAAGTCGCCAATAATGCGCGTGGTCTACATGCCACACAAATCAACTTAGCTGGCACAGGTATTGGTACATTTAATGACCGCCTGCGCGATGCTGTGCGTGGTGGTTCGCCCTTCTCTGGCAAACAACTACAAGGCTTCATCAACGGACTATATACCGACCCCAATGGCATCACCCCAGGGTCAGAACGTCACCAACGCAATCAAATTTTGGTATTTGCAGACCAAATTCGTGTCGGCATGGCAGGCAATTTGGCAGGCTATACCTTCACCGATTATCGTGGCAATACCGTAACAGGTGCCGATATTGACTATAATGGACAGCCAACAGGCTATACATTAGACCCACAAGAAAATATCGTCTATATCTCCAAACACGATAACGAAACCCTCTGGGATGCCATTCAATACAAAGCCCCAGCAACGGCTGATGTCGCCCAACGGGTACGGATGAATAACTTGGGCGTGAGCATTGTCATGTTCAGTCAAGGTGTGCCATTCTTCCATGCAGGCGATGATTTGCTCCGTTCAAAATCATTAGACCGCGATAGCTATAACTCTAGTGACTGGTTTAATCGTCTCGATTTCACCATGCAAACCAATAATTTTGGTGTTGGCTTGCCACCGAGTAGCCGTAGCGATTGGGGCATTATTCAACCCCTGCTCGCCAACCCCGATATTCAAGTCACACCCGATGACATCATGGCGGCGCACATGCACTTCCGCGAAGCCTTGCAAATTCGCCAAAGCTCACCATTGTTCCATTTGCAAACCGCAGAAGATGTTCAAGCACGCCTCAG
>JANRKU010000143.1:0-27559 GCA_033763335.1 bacterium | reverse complement strand
TTGCGCTCTGCCCGTGACCGCGCTCGCAAAACCAGCACCATCGAAGTGGCAAATTTGCCCCAAACGATTGTATCACCCACACCCAAACCATCTGCGGAGATAAAACCGAGTTCAGAGGAAAAACCATCATCAGAAACACCCACTGATGCCCCCCCAGACGAGAATATCGGCGCACGCTTGCTACAAAGAAAACGCCAACCGAAAGATAGTTCATCATGAAAACATGGCAATTTGACCTCGATGGAAACGCCCATACACTGGTGTTCGATGTAGAAAAATCGCCTCCAGTCGTCACATTGGATGGCAAGCCTATCTCTATCACGCCCAAACTCACCAAAAATGGGCAAGCATACGGGTTTATGCTCCATAAACACACAGCCACCATTCAGACCATGCAGACCGAAAAGGGTGTGCGTTATGGCTTGATGATAGATGGTCAGCCTGTTACACCACGTCCACAACCGAAAGCCGATGTTGCACCCCTCACACAACTCCCCAAATATGATACTGCGGGGATATTTAGGAATAAGCAATTACGAGATGAACAACGGATACAACATAAAATATTCATCCGCCAAATTATCCCCGATTGGGCGTGGGTTGCGATTATTGGTATCATGTTCATCCCCGCTTTTTCGCAATTGCAACCTGTTTCATTGATAGTGGCAGGGTTGGGGATAGTGGTGGTCATTGGGGTGGCAAATATCCCCAAAATGAAAGAAATTCATCGGTTTGCGTTTACCATTATGGTGATGTTATTTTGTTGGTCGGCGTTTGTCATCTTGTCATCGCGTGGTATCATCAAGATAGATAATCTTCCACTTTTTTGAAATGAGGCACTCTTATGGCTGATGACCGTTTGGCGAGTTTGCTTTCTGCTTTGGATAATCCAAAAACCCGTGAAAATGCCATTATGGATTTGGGGGATTTGCGCGATTCCCGCGCGATAGACCCTCTTTCGCGTCAATTGACCACACAAGATAATAGCCATGCGTTTGCGTATCGTCCGCGCAAATTATCTGCCGAAGCATTGGGTAAAATAGGCGATAATCGGGCTTTACCCGCGTTATTTTTGGCGAGTGAGGATATTCACCCGCTTGTGCGATTAGCCGTTGCTCAAGCATTAGGCAAATTAAAAGACGCATCGGCACTTCCAACCCTCATGCGCTTGCTCAAAGATGAATCGGTAGAAGTTAGGCAAGCCACTGCGTTGGCATTGGGCGAATTGGGCAATGCGATAGATATTCCACAAGAATCATTTTTAGACCTGCTGGCAGACGCATCTGACGAATTACGCATATTGGGGCGCAAAATTTTTGTCGCATTGGGTGTTAGTGGGGCAAATAGCCTTATTATTGGGTTGGCTCATCCCAATAGCACGATACGCGGTGCTTGTGCCGAGTTGATTGGTGAGCTAAAAATAGAGAGTGCCTATTCTGCGTTACAAAAAGTGGCAACAGGCGATACCAGCAAATGGGTACGCAGTCGCGCACAAGCCAGTTTAGCCCTATTGCCAAAACCCGCTTTTGAATATCCCTCTGTCAAACGGGACACCATCCCCCCACCGAGCGATACCCTACAAAAAATCCGTGACCAAAAAGCGGATTGGTCAAATTTGCGTTCCCGTAGCAAATTGCCACCTCTGCCACCAATACCCACTACGCCCCAAAAACCTGTGGAGATGATAGACCCTGAATCTATGACGCAAGACCAAATTAAAGCATTACTCGACCAATTGGATGTCAAATTGGCAAAGGGTGAACTGAGCGAAATTACCTATCAACGGCTTCGTATGCGCTGGGAAAAACGGTTACGTGAGTAGGGACATGAACTATCGTGTCCGATTTGGCGGACGGCATATATGCCGTCCCTACTCAAACCGTATGCGCGGATTTAACATCCCATACAATAAATCGGCAATGAGGTTGGCGAAGGCATAAAAGAACACGGTTAGTAGCACCAATGCTTGAATGAGGGGGATATTTTTGCTTTTGACCGCTTGCACCAATTCCCGCCCCAACCCCGGATAATTAAATACCTGCTCAATCACCACCAAGCCACCTATCAACCAACCCATACTGATAGCAATCACGGTGATGGTGGGCAATAGGGCATTGCGTAGCACATGCTTAAATATTACCACACGAGGGGGCAAGCCTTTTAGGATGGCGGTGCGGACATATTGCTTGTTTAGTTCATCAATCACGCCAGCACGGGTCATACGTGTGATATAAGCTAGGAGGACAAATGTCGCCGTGAGCGCGGGCAAGGTGAGGATGCGTATCCAATCCTCAAACGCCATATCGGATGATACCAATGATGTGGATGAAAATGGACTACCTGCACCTGCCAATACATTGATAAGGATGATGGCGGTCACAAATTCTGGCAATCCCACCACCGCAAGCGTGATAATCGAAATGAGGCTATCGAGCAACCCATCACGGCGCAAAGCGGCAATCACCCCCAATAAAATCGCCGTTGGGACGGCTAATAACAGGGTATAAAGTGCCAATCGGAGCGAGTTTTCGAGTCGGGTCATGACATGGGGGAGAATTTCAAAATTACCCCTGTCATAAGAATTGCCCCAATCGCCACGCAAAAAATTGGTCAGCCATGTTACATATTGCATGGGGATGGGTTGGTCAAGTCCGTTGGCAACCCGAAATTCCTCTAGGGCGGTAGGGGAGGCATCACGCCCTAAAATGAGGCGTGCGACATCACCGGGGAGTAATTGTGTGAGTGCAAAAATAATCATGGATGTGAGCAGGAGTGTTAGCACCAATAAAATGAGCCTGCGGATGAGGTAGCGGGTCATAGGTGTGCCTTTCAGTTATTCACCAATCAACAAAATTTCATGCGATTTTTTATTGGATAACACATATTGTTGAGATTTTTGTGCCTCATAAACTGTTGATTTATACGATTTGAGCAATATAACCAACTCATCTTTTGATGGTATGCCATCATCACGATATGAAATCACGAGAATACTATGTTGATGACGGGCAATCAATTTCTCAAACGCAGATAAAATCGTTTTTGCCTGATTCCATTCTGATGGTTGTGGCACTAAGCGCCGATGCTTGCTGGCATAATCAATCTCTTTTTCCCACTGGTCATAATCCATCATGCCTTCTAAAAAGTGATAAAAATCGCGGTAATCTACACCCACACCTTGCCGATTCAAATAAGGCGGGTCTATATACACCAAATCCGCCCCAACGGGTGTATTAAGCGCGTCTGTTTGGATGGCGATATTGGCTTGTTTGTTATCAAAAACGGCACGATTGGCTTCTGTGATAAATTTGCGAAAATGATGCTCAAATGGGGTATCCCATGTGGTTTTGTTGCCAAAACTGCGTTCTACCTGTGCAGTACGGATATATAAATTGGCACGATGAAATAAATTATAGGGACGCTTGATGATACATGCCTGAAATAAGGCAAATTTTGCCAGTGCTTTTTTATAAGGAGTGGGTAGGTGATGGTCAATATTATAAATTACCCTATCCAACCACCTATTTTCTTCATCGGTAAAATAAATATCACCAAATGTTTTTTGGATAAAATCGGGATATGCGATATCGGTTTGTGTAGCCAAGATACGGTTTATATCCTCATCGGAAAGTATTTCTGTGCTGTTTTCGATGAGTGCCTGTCCAATATTCCAATTAAATTTGAGTATGTCATTGTAAATCACTTGTTTGCCCGCATTTTTGAACCAATGACTTACTGCCCCTGTCCCGCCAAACACATCTAACACACTTTCAAAGTGTAAATGGCTCACATTGTCCCAAATCCAACCGACCAATGCCCGTTTACTGCCCTGATAGCGGGTAGATGGAAAGGGGAAATCATAGGGACGTTCTGTGTGGGGTGAAAATAGGGATAATTGTTGAGACATACTTTATTTACTCACAATAAGGGCATCGTGGTTGGTTTATCATCCGTATCAATTCGCCCCGCTTGCTTGAATGTGCCATGTGAGGCGGGCATATCAATTTTTGCCCCATTCATCAATTGTTCGACTGTCAAAATCTGAATCCGCCGATATTTCACATCACCACTCAAAGCAGGTGGGGTATAAAATCCTGCACTAGATGCTTCGGCTATCATATCGCGGGTGGGTTCTTCTAAGGTGATAAAAACGGCAATTGTGGCTTTTTCACGTTCTAATGTTCCCACAAGGTCGCGTATATCCCCAGATTTCACCTTGCCCGATTTGACTTGGACAATGACCCGTTGTGCTTTTTCACCCAATTCGATGAAATTAATCACCCCGTCAATGCCTCTATCACGCCCTTTTTTGCCTTTGCGCTCATCTTCATTGCCACCAACAGGCTTGGCACGCACCAACGATAATGCCCACCATTGGAATTGATACCTATCTTCTGTGGCGAGTTGTTTTGCCCCTTCAATGTCGGATGGTTCACCGACAATCGTATAGGGAATATCGCCAAAGGCATCTTTAATGCGATATTTTTGTAAAGCTATGCTCAAATGGGTGATATCAATACCAATCCAATTTCTGCCTAATGTTTGTGAGGCGGCGATGGTCGTGCCACACCCACAAAACGGGTCTAAGACCACATCCCCAGGGTTACTACTCATAGCGATGATGCGTTCTAAGAGTTTCGTAGGCTTTTGGGTGGGATAACCTAACTTTTCTGCCGATTTTGCAGAAAGCGGTGGAATATCAGTCCATACATCCCCTACAGGGTTGCCTTCTTGCTCATCCAAATATCGTTTTAGACGTGGAACTTTTCCTTCCTCATCCTGAACAATTAAACCATCCTCATAGGCTTTTTGCATCCGTTCTTTTGTCCAGCGCCATACTCGTTTGACACCTAAAAATTCATAATCAAGATTAGGGCGATTTTTATTAGGATTTGTTAAATCAGCTAATGTATATTTACGACCTGTTTCTGGTTCAATATATTTATAAAAGTCTTTGAGATATTGTGGGTCATGTGGTGAATAAGGGCTATTCCATGTCCATTTGTCTGATTTTGTGTAGAAGAAAATAATGTCGTGGTTTCTGGGTAGGCGCTTTGTAGCTAATCCTTTGGCATTAGTGCGTTGCCATGTGATTTCATTCTGATAATTTTCTACCCCAAAAATTGCATCTAACACAATTTTGAGATAATGACTTGCAGTAGGGTCACAATGCAAATACAAACTGCCTGTTTGCTTGAGGATACGACGCAATTCTACTAAGCGCACACCCATCATCATGATATAAGCACTCATAGGGGTATTGCCAAGTATATCTTTGAGTGCGCTAATAATGCGCGATACCTGTTCATTCCCATGTGTGACAAGATGATAATATGCGTCTTGTGCTTCATGCCCCCAATGCCACGTATCATCGAAAGCGACAATTTGCGATTCGCTTTCACTGCCACTTTCATCCTTAAACAGCACATTATAGGTGCGGGCGCTATTGAAAGGGGGGTCTAAATAGACCAAATCTACGCACTCATCTGGGAAGTAAGCACGATTTCGCAAAATTTCTAAATTGTCGCCATAATAGAGCGTGTTGGTTGTCATAATCACTGTTTTTCCATAGGATAAATTTGTACAATTGAGCTAGGCTTAGTATAACTCAAAAATTGCCATTTGGCAGAATATATTTTTTAGGATTTATGAAATGTCGTCAAAATCGTTACGTGCCATTAATAACGCCAAAATTGAGTCGTTTGTTTATATGCCTCCAGCACAAGCCTTTGGCGCAACCCGTATTTTGGTCAAGCCGAATTTGGGGTATCCCAATCCACCCCCTGTAACCGTGAGTATGCCTGTTTTGGGGGCAGTATTGCGCGGATTACGGCGTGCCAGCCCAATGGCGCGGATTGTTATCATAGAGGGTGTCGCAGATTCGCAATCTGCCGAGCGCATTTTTAAGCAATTGGGTGTGATGGATTTGTTGGATGACAATATGCGTGTAGCGGATGCTGAATCCCTCCTGATGCACGATTATGATAATAAATCGCCTGCCCCTATCCGCTTTAAGACCATGACAGCACCCACTTATATTGGCGAATATGATTGTTGTATCAGCGTTGGTACATTCAAGCGAACACTCCTCAAAGACCAACCCCTCATATCGGCATCGCTCAAAAATTTATATGGGGTGTTCCCCCGTGAAAAATATCATGGCAGAAGTCCCAATTTGCGCGGGCAATTGCACCGCCCCAGCGTGCCAGAGGTGTTGCAGGACATTTATTTTTCGATTGGGACATATTTTCATGGGTCAGTCGTAGATTTGACCCACAAACTGGTTAGCCCCGATGAAAAACCGACCGAAGGCGAAGCGATTCCCATTGGACAAGTGGTGTGGGGTGATGACCTGTTGGCAGTGGATGAGGTCGCTTGTCGGTTGGCAAATGAACCTGTTCCCGATTATATCCATGCTATTCGTGCCTTACGTGACCAATTGGAGGATGCCAAATGAACTCGCATGACCCCGCTTCACAAAAACAGTTGATGACCAAATGGGCGCAAAATTTACTCCAAAGCAATGCCCTCATCCTCGATTTTGAGACGACAGGGCTTCATGGCGCGGATATTGTCCAAATTGGCATATTGGATATGAGTGGCAATGCTGTTTATGAAACACTGGTTAAGCCCAGTATGACCATTCCATCCGATGCAATCCGTGTGCATGGTATCACCAATGAAATGGTGGCAGATTCTCCAACATTCGAGAGCCTCTATATCGAATTGAGTGTATTATTGGCAGGGCGCACGGTCATTGCCTATAATGCCGATTTTGACAAAGGGATTTTATTGGGTGTATGCAAACGGCGTAGCTTACCTATTCCACGCATCAAAGGATGGGAATGTGCCATGCGCTCTTATGCCCGTTATTATATGGGTGGGCGGGGTGGGGGTAGCTGGCAGAGCCTATCTAAGGCGTGTAAGCAACAAAATATCCCCATCGAAAATGCACATACGGCAGTAGCAGATTGCATCATGACATGGAAATTGATGAAAGTGATGGCAGGGGCATAAATAGGAGCAAAATGATGAATACATTACTGAAATGGCGCGATGAATTTCCGATTCTCACCACCTGCACCTACCTCATCAGCAATTCGCTTGGGGCAATGCCCAAAGGGGTTTATGATGCCCTCCGCACCTATGCCGATACATGGGCGACATTGGGTGTTCGCGCATGGGGCAGTCATTACGATAATTTGCCCACATGGTGGGAATTAAAGGGGGCTGTGGGTGATAAAATTGCCCCGTTGATGGGTGCGCCATTGGGCAGTGTATTGGTGCATGAAAACGCCAGTATCGCCAATAGCATATTGATGAGTGCCTTAGATTGGTCAGATACGCGCCGTAATAAGGTCGTCTCGACAGACCAAGATTTTCCATCGGATGTGTATAGCCTCAAAGCCATGCTCCCAAATCATATCCACCTGCATTTGGTGCGGAGTGACGATGGCATGACCATCAACACCCAAGCCATGCTAGATGCCATAGATGAGCATACACGGCTGGTCAGTATTAGCCATGTGCTATTTAGAAGTGCCTATATCATGCCCATCGAAGCTATCATCCAAAAGGCGCATAAAGTTGGGGCGCAAGTGTTATTGAATGGTTATCATAGCGTGGGAATTATCCCTGTGGATGTGACCGCGCTCGGCGTGGATTTTTATATCGGCGGGACGCTCAAATGGATATGTGGCGGGTCTGGTGGGGTGTTTATGTATGTTCGCCCCGATTTGCTAAAAGGGCTACAGCCAAAAATCACGGGATGGTTTGCCCATCAGCAACCGTTTGGCTTTGATATTGATAATTTTGTACTGCGTGAAGATGCCTATCGGCTTGCTAATGGGACACCCGCTATTGCGGCGCTATATGCCATTCAACCAGGGGTGGATATTATCAACCAAATTGGGGTGGATGTCATTCGTGCCAATTCGCTCCGCCAAACCGAAATGCTCATCACCCTCGCAGATGAAGCTGGCTATACGATTAATAGTCCGCGCAACCCACAAGAACGCGCTGGCACAGTTACCCTCAATCCCCCTCATGCCTATGAAGTCTCACGGGAACTGCTTGCTCAATCTATTGTGATAGATTATCGGGAAGGGGCGGGTATCCGCGTTGCGCCCCATTTTTATAACACCGATGATGAAATTTTGGCGGTGATAAGTGCCATAAAGACCATTTTAGCCGATGGCACTTGGCAGAAACATCAGCAACAAAAGGCATTTGTCACCTGATTAATATTCGAGAGGGGGATAGAGACTATGACCATAACATACACAACCATCATTGAACCCGTCTTAGAGGTGTCTCTGATAGGGGAGGCAAATTTTGTCAGTTGGCAACCCAAATTAGAAGCGGAAGGCTTGGATATTCTCCATCATGCCGACAAAATTCCCGTCATTTTGAGTGCTGTTGAAGCCACCTATATGGGGATGATGTTCCGTGAATTTTCGATTTCACTTGCTATAAACGATTCATACTATTTTCTTGCTCATGCCTATAATTCCAAGCGATTTTTTGCATTTGTGGAGCGTCGCCTGTTTCGCACACCCTATTATCATGCCACTATCACCACAACACCCCATAAGGTCGCCATTCATCAGAATCAAAAAATGGTCTTTGAAGCCATATTGCCAGAAGATGCGCCGATAACCAGCCAAAAGGATGAGAATTTTGAGTGGCAAATATCGCTTCCCAAATCGTTACGCAAAAAACACGATGTCCCTCATTATTTTTATGCCCGTTTAGAGGGACATTCACATCATTATGATGCAAAATCGGCTCAGATGACCATTTCACCAAGCCCGACTGATGAGATTTTTGCCCTCTTAGAGCAATCAGAATTTACCATAAAAAATTGGTTGGTACGCCCACATGGGCGACATAGTAAATCCAAAACTTATCTAAAAGAATGACTATAATTGGTGATTTTAGATAGGTAAGACCTGAGAATAACTTGCCATATCAGTTAAGTTGGTTATAATGTGGGCTTAACGACATCTAACAAAAGGATAGTCATAATTATGGGATTTAATGTTATTTGGGATAATGATGAAAAAACCATCCTACGGCAAACATATACAGCCCGATGGACAGTAGATGATTTTTTGGCATGTACCGATAAAACCTACCGCTTGCTCAACAATGTTCCACATACCGTTCATATCATCATAGACCTTACACAAGCCACCCGTACACCCGCCAATATCCTTTCTGCGATGCGCTATGCCGAAGAGCATGTGAATGAGAATTTGGGTCAAATTGTGGTCATCGGTGCAGATGATTTTGCCAAAGAAATATTTTCACCCGCCAGACGTATTGCGCCAAATGCCACTCGCACCATGATATTCGTGGAAACGTTGCCACAGGCGTATGATTTTTTAGCACAGCAAAATAACCCCATATTGGTCACGCCGTAGGGTGAGCGTGTCGTTGGCGTAGTGGGCATAGGGTGTCGGAATGTGTCATAATAAGGGTGGAATCATTCATGAATGAGGAAAACCGCATGACACAACGGGGCGTTTTGGGATTGCTCATACTTCTATTGCTCATGGCAGGATGCAGTGGCGATGCTATTCCGCGCATTACGCCCACCGTTGTCATGACCAGTGATGATGTGACGCGGGTTGCTCAAGAACCAACCAACACCCCACTCATCATTTCTACCAATACAGAGCGCCCATCGCCCACTACGACCCCATCGCCATTGGTGAGCAATACCCCAACGGCGACCCTCACCGCCACCAATACACCCACCACAACCCCTACCAATACGCCAAATCCGAGCGAGACGTATACGGCAACCCCCACACCAACTGATACCGCCACCGCAACGGCAACTGCCAGCTATACACCGCCACCAACAGAAACACCATCACCGACCAATACTGTCCCGCCCAGCCTAACCCCTCTGCCATTTGCCATTGCCACTAATACGCCAAGCCCAACGGCTACGGCATCCAATACTTATACACCAACAGCTACCAGCACATGGTCGCCAACACCACAACCAACTAATACAGCACAACCGACAACCACACCGAGCGCAACCCTCACACCTGCGCCAATTGTGCCAACAGAAACCCTGACGGCAACCATCACCAACACGCCACGACCCACATCAACCGATGCGCCAACCAATACACCCGCGCCCACCAATACCCCAACCCCAAATTTTACCCAAACGGCGGTGCAGGTGATTCAGAATATTCAAACCGAAACAGCACTTGCCCCTACAGTGACTGCAACCCTCACCGCCACAGCGACAGAAGATGCAGTGGCTTCTGCTACTGCCCTTTATGAGCAGGTTGCCGCCACTGTGACCAGTGTTTTGCTCACGCGCACAGCAGAATCGTTTACCCAAACGCCCACAGCAACCTTATCCCCTACACCCATTAGCGAAATAGACATCACCGCAACGGCATTGGTGGCGACCATTAATGCTATCAATACCACCACAGCACTCAATACGCTCACCGCCCCAACACCAACACCCACATCAACGGTGACAATTGCGCCAGCACCGACCATTGATGCCACGCCGATTGTTATCACAGTGACCGCCCGTGTGGAAGATTTGGGCATCGCAACGCCTGTTATTGGGGAGGGGACACCACAACCCGTTAGCACCAATACCCCAATCCCATTTAACCCGCCAACGGTTGAGCCGTTATTGGATTTACCCCCAACCATTTCGCGCAATGAAATCCCCTTCCAGCCCAATTTGCAATTGGTAGGGATTAACCCACAAGCCTTTGTATTAGACCCCAATGCCATTTTGCCCGCACCTGTCAATTTTGGCACAAGTGCCAGTGGCATTAGTTTATTCGTGCGTCATCCATTTGACCCGAATCGCTGGATTTATACCGACCAAGCAGGGGTACTCTATGCACGGGATGGCAATGGTGAGGGGATTGTGCCATTAGATGCCTTCCCTGCACCGACTCGCCCCGAAAATAATGTCTTTGTGACATCAGCAGGATGGTCGCCCAATGGCGCGGTAGTGAGCATCATTATCAAGCCTGATAACCGCAATAACCGCGAGGGTGTATGGGTATGGGATGGTGGTGTGCCACGTCAAATTTTGCATGATTGCCCCTATCAAGAGCATGAAGGATGTGCGCTGGTGGGGAGTTTGCCATTTTTATACGATTCACAAGAAATTTTGTGGTCGGCAGGCAGTGATTTATTGGCGGTGCGCGTTATCAATCGCAATAACGCCCAAGATGGTGGGGGTAGGGGGGCAATTTTTATCATGTCGCCCAATCATAACCCACAAAGCCCGCCCGATTTTGTGCTGGCTTATGATTATGCCCAATGGTTGAGCAATGGGCGCTTGTTGGTGAGTGGATTTAACCCACAAGGACGTGTGGTGATTGCTACCGTCAATTATAATGGCACAGACGAACAGGTTTTATTGGATGGGTCTGCGCGGGGGATATGGCTACAAAATGCCATACAAGCCCCTAGTGGCGCGGTTTATGCACTCGGTAGACCTGCCAGTGATTTTAATGCCCCTGTTCAGATTGTAGATAGCGCGGGCAACTTTCTCACGGGACAAATTGGCACAACTGCGCCGAGCCGTGTGGCATGGTCGCCCAATGGCAATGCTGTTTTGGTCGAGGCGGGTGGTCGGCAATATTTGGCACAAATTAACGGGGTTGTCCAAGATATTACAGGCACAACGGGCGGGATTGTCACCAATTGGGTGACGGGACCCGTGCCATCATCTGCACCGCCGCCACAATATATCCCACCCGGAGTTATTGAAGGCAGTGAATTTCAACCGAATCAGCAATTACAGGTGATTGCCATCGAATTGAATGTGCGCCCTGCGCCGAATACAGGTAATATCCCCCTCACCGTTTTGCGGGCGGGCGAATTTGTGCGGATTATTGCGGGTCCGTTGGAATCGGAAAATAATGTGTGGTGGCAAGTGCAAACTGCCGATAGGATTATTGGTTGGATTGCCGCCAAAATTAATGGTGCAGATACCCTGCGCGTCATCCCAGAATGATATGTGGGATGCTCGCATGACAATAATTTAACCTTAATACTTATCATCTTACCTGTTAATGGGGTGTATGTTAGAATAAACCATGTGGTTGGGGAAAATCGCTAATAATTTGCATTGTGATGAAGGAAACCATTTATGAATCCCCTCAAATCTATCGTTATAGGTCTGTTTTTTGCCGTTCTTATGAGCATTGGTTCACCCTCTTATACCCAAGAAGCAGGCACAATCACCCGCATCACAACAGGATTTTCACGTACAGCAGGGGGTGAAAGGGGCGTTATTTCTGCTGATGGTCGCTATGTGGTCTTCATCTCATCTAACAAATATCTTGTCCCTAATGACACCAATAATGATAATGATGTGGTGATGTATGACCATCAAACAGGGCAATTGAGTTTTGTATCGCTCAATTCAGATGGCATACAGAGCGATTATGGCTATTTTTCTTCCCCAGACATCTCGGCAGATGGGCGCTATGTTGCTTTCGTTACACAATCTACTAATCTCGTCCCTAATGATACCAATAACACAGCAGATGTGTTTGTACGCGATATGCAATTGGGATTAACCACCCGCGTATCGGTAGATTCTAATGGTGTACAAGCCAATTCGGGTAGTACATCTGTGCATATTTCGCGCGATGGGCGCTATATCGTCTTTTCATCAGCCGCGAGTAATCTCGTCCCTAATGATACCAATAATACTGAAGATATTTTTCTTCACGACCGCCAAACAGGGCAAACCACTCGCGTATCGGTAGATTCCAATGAAGTGCAAGGTATTCAGCCTCCTGTATGGTATGAGGGAACAATTCCTAATTCTATCTCGGATGATGGACGTTATGTGAGTTTTTCATCGGAGATGACCAACCTCGTCCCTAATGATACCAATGGATTTTCTGATGTGTTTGTGCGTGATACCCAAGCAGGGACAACCATTCGTGTCTCTGAGGATGAATTGGGCAATCAGGGAAATCACTTTTCGCTTGACTCATCTTTATCAGCAGATGGGCGTTATATCACCTTTGCATCTATCGCAAGTAACCTTATCCCCAATGACACCAACAACGCAGTGGATGTATTTGTGCGCGATTTGCAAACAGGGCAAATGGAACGGGTATCGGTAGATTCGGCGGGGATACAAGCCAATGATAATTCCTATACACCCCACATAACAGGTGATGGTCGCTATGTGCTATTCACCAGTTTTGCAAAGAACCTCATTGAAAATGATACCGATGTCACAACGGGTACTTTTAGGCATGACCGCACTACAGGGGAAACAATACGAATCCCGTTCAATGGCAATGGTGGTTTCACATATTACATAATGGGTATTTCTGATGATGGCAACCGATTTGCTATTACCAGTGATGACGTGGCATTGGTTGCGGAAGATTATAATTGGATGGATGATGTATTTATGCGCGATATTGCGCTTGGCATCACCACTCCCATATCAGCATTTCCAACTCTAACAGAAGTCGGTGCTAACGATGAATCTTATTTGCCGTCTATTTCGGATGATGGGCGGTTTATCTCCTTTATATCAAGGGCGACCAACCTTGTCCCCAACGCTTATGGGGTATTTTCTACCAATGCCTATCTTTATGACCGCCAAACGGAACAAGCCACCGTTATATCAATAGGGATGGAGGGCGTGCCAGCCTTTAATGCTACCATACTCACTAGCATTTCTGGCGATGGCAACACCATTGTTTTTGTATCGTTTGCAGACAATTTAGTGCCAAATGACACCAATAACCAGCAAGATGTATTTGCTTATGACCGATTGACCACACAAATCACCCGCGTGTCTGTCAATTCTGAAGGAGTGCCATCAGGTGGAATGACGACCAGAATAGCCGTATCTGATGATGGTCGGCATGTGGTATTCACATCAGCCGCCAATGGTTTAGTCGCCAACGATACCAACGGCAAAGATGATATTTTTGTGCATGACCGCCAAACAGGGCAAACTACCCGTGTATCGGTAAGTTCGAATGGTACACAAGCGAATGAATATAGTAACAATATCAGCATTTCGAGTGATGGGCGCTATGTCGCATTTTCATCAGCCGCCAGCAATTTAGTCGCCAATGATACCAACGGCAAAGATGATATTTTTGTGCATGACCGCCAAACAGGGCAAACCACCCGCATATCGGTAAGCTCGAATAGCGTACAAGGCAACGATTCCTCAACGCATGTTGCTTTATCGGATGATGGACGTTATGTTGCCTTCACATCTTATGCGACCAATTTGGTGGCAGGCGATACCAATTCTGCATCTGATGTATTTGTGCATGACCGCCAAACGGGGATAACCAGCCTTATCTCAAAAAGCACGTTAGGGATACAAGGCAACGCACACAGTTATGTCAGTGATATTTCTGGTGATGGCAATTATGTCGCGGTGCTATCCACTGCATCAAATTTGGTCGCTAATGATACCAATGCCAGCATGGATACCTTTTTATATAACCGCACAAGCGAAAGAATGACCATTATCTCGATGACCGCATCGGGTATCATCAGTAATGCTCAATCGGGACTCACCGCTATCTCTGATAACGGGTTGGTTGCCGTATTTGAATCGGATGCCACCAATTTTGTGACTGCACCTACCGATTCTCAACAAAATATATTTGTGCATGAACTGATATCTCCATTGCCAACCCCACCAACTCCCACGCTACTCACACCGACCAATGGCTCTACACTCATGAGTCCTTCAACCGAATTAACATGGGCTGTGGCAGGGGACGCGACATTTTATCATGTACAAGTCGCTACAGATAGCACTTTTAGAACACCTTTATATGACCAAGACATCATCACAACGACATTTCCTATCACATTCTCAACATCTAATGCTTATTATTGGCGCGTGCGTGCCAAAAATGCCAATGGCTTTAGTGCATGGTCAGCGACTTATCAATTCAATACGTCTGGGGTTATCACGGTTGAAATCGGTGAACAAGCCTTATTCCATGCAATACAACCCCGCCTAGTAGACCCAATTGAATTTGTCGTTGTGGATATACAACCAACGGGTATTTTTGCCACCATCCGATTCACAGATGGCATCATTGCCACGACGATGGTCAGAATGACGCTCGATAACCAACTCATTCGCCTAACGGTTGATAATCCATCTATATCCGATGGCACATCAACCCATATTGATGTTATTTATCAGCAATTGCCCACACTCGTAATGAGCGTCCTAAATGATATGATGCCCACTGATTATTTATACATTCAGGGGATGACATTTTCTGAGGATAAAATAACCTTCTCGGTTGTCATATTTATCGAATGACTAAGATATAAAATGATTCCCAATAACGCCAAAAAATTGCTTTAAGAACAAATTCGCGGTACGATGGATGTAATGACTATCCAGTGAAAACAGAAAGAATGTGTAATGTCTGATAAACCGAAAGTCACAGGTGATTGGAATTCTCCTTCTGGAATCATGCGTCGCCCAAGCCCAACGGATGAACCACCCAGACCAGAAACACTCCCGAACAAAAAACGCCGTGACCACCGTGAAGAAATGGGTGCAACCACAGGGATGATGCCCGTTGTCACAGAAGGCACAGATAGTCATGCGGAGCGTGATTCAGACAAACTCAACGGCGAATAAACAGGCTCGCAGAGCCACAACCAAAGGAAAATTAGGATGTCTAGGGGACGTATATACGAAGCAATTGTGAGCTTCTTCAAAGAAGACGATTGGAATTTTTATGAAATGGATGATGCCCCTGTTTTGACAATGACCTTTAGTGGCAAAAATGGGCGCTGGACATGCTATGCCCAAGCGCGTGAAGCCCAAGAACAATTTGTTTTTTATTCGGTGTGTCCCATTAATGCACCCAAAGAAAAACTGTCTGAGGTTGTTGAATTTATTACCCGTGCCAATTATGGCATGATTATTGGCAATTTTGAACTCGATTATAATGATGGCGAAATTCGCTATAAGACCAGTATAGATGTTGAAGGCACAGATTTTCCGCCTGTATTGGTCAAACAGGTTGTTTATGCCAATGTGGTGGTTTTAGACCGTTACCTCTCTGGATTGATGCGCGTGATTTATGGCGATGCCTCGCCTGCCGATGAAATCACCAAAATTGAGAGTATGCCACAAGGTGATTTAACGCTTGATGGCGAAAGTAACCCCGAATCAGTTGCCAAATTGCGCCAAGAGTTCATCAGCCAAATCGAAGAACTCCTCAGTGATGTACAATTCGATGAAGATGACTCATCTTCTGGTGACGATGACGATAAACCTATTCCACCAGACCAATCCACGTAAAAAATAACCTATTGATAAAGGCGCACAAGTCAGTCGTGCGCTTTTATAATAACCCCAACAATAATTCATTGTGAGATATTTACGATGTCCAACTCCTCGCTAAAAATCTATAGGTGGGTTCACTATGATGCAATCAACAGATTTTCAGATACATCCCTTTCCTACATCCCGAAAAAGTGTTGTGGATGGGGGGTATCTTGCTAATAAACGACATATTATTCATGGGTTGCTAGAGGTAGATGTGACTTCTGCCAAAGCGTTTATCCGCGATTATAAAGCCAAAACAGGCGAAACCCTGTCATTTACGGCGTATTTGGTCAACTGTTTGGCACAGGCAGTCAAATCTCATCCGCAGGTGCAAGCCTATCGTGGCTGGCGCGGTCATTTGGTGATATTTGATGCAGTAGATGTGGTGACACTCATCGAAGCAGAAAAAAACGCCGTAGCGATTCCCCATATTATTCGTAACGCCGACCAAAAATCATTTTATGCCATTCATGAAGAAATTCGTACTATTCAACATAAAAAAGCCAATAGCCCACAGTCATCCAAAAAAGAGAAGTGGGTGTTCAAAATACCGCGATTTTTACGCCTACGCCTGATGTCTATCGCCTTAAAAAATCCGCATAGCATGAAAAAACGGGCGGGAACGGTTGTGATTACATCCGTTGGCATGTTTGGGAATGGGCATGGATTTGGTATCGGCTTTTTAGCCATGCACACGATGGGTATCACGGTTGGGGGAATGTTTCAGCGCCCTGTGTTGTGTGATGGGGTATGGGTGAATCGTGACATGATGTGCATCACGCTTAGTTTTGACCATGATGTGGTAGATGGCGCACCAGCCACACGCTTTGCAACAGATTTTGTGGCATTGCTCGAATCTGGGTTTGGATTGGATGTGGCATAGCACCATTCGGTTATGTCGTGTCTATCATTTTATGGTGAATATCGTTATTATCTAACTATTCTATATCCCATAAAAAAGGATAACCCTTATGCAAATTAAAATCGGTATGGCACAGATATACCCTAAATTGGGCGATGTGACTGCCAATTTGAAAAAACATCTCGCCTTTGTTGACCAAGCGGTTGAGCAAGGTGTTGAATTATTGGTTTTCCCTGAACTTTCGATGACGGGCTATCAACTACAAGACCTCGTATCGGAAGTTGCTATCACTGCTCATGCCGATGACCCCATTTTTGCCCAATTGCTCACTGCCAGTAAAAAACTGGATATGGTGGTTGGATTTGTCCAGCGCGATATTCGCAATCGGTTTTTTATCGCTAGTGCGTATTTAAGCGGTGGCGCGTGTGTGCATATTCATCGCAAAATTTATTTGCCCACCTATTCAATGTTCGATGAAGCCCGTTATTTTGATATGGGCGAGCATGTCCGCGCCTTTGATACCCGTTTTGGGCGGGTGGGGATGCTCATCTGCGAAGATTTTTGGCACATGTCCCCACCATATTTATTGTGGATGGATGGGGCAGATATCCTCATTTTGCAAAGTGCCAGCCCATCTCGCGGGTTGGATGCAGGTGATTCACTGTCTGTTGCGCGATGGGTGGAATTGGTGAATCAAGCATACGGGAGCATTTTCACCAATTATGTGGTGCATTGCAACCGCGTGGGTTATGAGGATGGCAAAAATTTTTGGGGTGGGTCATCGGTGGTCAGTCCTGATGGTGAATTTTTGACCAAAGGACAATATTTTGATGAACAACTCATCACCCAAACCATAGACCTGAATCAGATTCATCGGGTGCGGAGTCGGATGCCATTATTACGTGATGAACGCCCTGAATTGCTTCAACGAGAACTCGCACGCATTTTACGGCGTGACGGACAATAATAATATATATTGGGTGATTGTAGGGACACGATATATCGTGTCCGATTGGGCAGAGGACGGCATATATGCCGTCCCTACATGCCCATGTAGAGGATAGGATTATTTTCATGGATGTCAAAGAAACACTCTCCAAGACCAAAGCAGGCAGACGCTTTGTCGGATTTATGCGGGCGCTCAACAGTGGCGACCTCGCTATGTTACGCCCACAACTAGACTATATCGCTGATAAATCGTTGGAACATCATTCCAAAGAGATTTGGCAAGCACAATTGCAATATATCCACGCTATCACAGGTGGGTTAAAAGCCATTCAGGTGATGGCGAGCGATGAATATCAAGTCGTTGTCCTCATGCAGGGGCATAAAGATAACCGCCTGCATGTGATTGATATGATGGTAGAAGAAGAGTATCCTCATAAAGTGCTTCAATTTGTCCAACGGGTTGCAGGGGAATAAGCTCATGCCAGATATTTTGCACCGACTCACTATCAACACGACTCTCGCAGAAAAAATCCTCACGGGGTTTATCGCCGACCAAATCCAAAAAGTGAACGCAAAAGGGGCGGTATTGGGGCTTTCTGGGGGGATAGATTCGGCATTATCCGCTTATTTATCTGCTAAAGCATTGGGCGCAGAAAATGTCCTCGCGGTACGGATGCCCTATAAAACATCCTCACAAGCCAGCCTGACCGATGCCGATTTGGTCATTGAGGCGTTGGGGATTCAGCACATCACCGTCCCGATTACCGATATAGCAGATGCGCTCATCAGCCAATTCCCCGATATGAGCAATGTCCGCAAGGGCAATATTATGGCGCGGTCACGGATGATTGTCCTTTATGACCAATCTGCCGAACACGGCTTGTTGCCGATGGGGACGAGTAATAAGACCGAATTTTTACTCGGATATTCGACCCTTTATGGCGATAGCGGGGTCGCTATGCACCCCATTGCCGATTTGTATAAATATCAAGTGCGCCAATTGGCACGCGCCATGAATATTCCCGCCCCTGTGATTGATAAAGCCCCATCTGCCGATTTATGGGAAGGGCAAACCGATGAGGGCGAATTGGGATTCACCTATAACGATGTTGACCAAGTGCTATTTTTGCTGGTGGATGCCCGTTATACGGTGGATGAGGTCATAGACGAAGGCTTTGACCGCGCCTTCGTGGAAAAAGTCTGGAAGCGAGTGAAAGCCAATCACTATAAACGCACCATGCCCAATGTGGCGAAGGTGAGCCAACGCACCATCGGACACGACTTTTTATATCTACGCGATTGGGTAGGCTGATTAGGATACGGGAATGGTCACGCTGATACAGGTTTCTATTTATGGGCTGGTACTCTGGCTAGGATGCTACCTCATCTCGCGTGACCTTTCCTCATGGCGGCTACGCTTTGCGGGATTGGCACTCATTAGTTATGGGGTGAATGTTGGCTTAATGGCTTTTAACCTGTCTGATTCATTAGCCTATTTGAGATTATTTTTGATATGGCTACCGCCTATATTTTGGCTGGGAGCCGTTATTGAATCTATGCCCGAAGATAAACGCATTGGGCAACGCCTTCAATGGATGATACGATATGGGCTTATAAGCCTTGCAATTGGGTTAGTTATCTTGAGTATCACAATAGATAGCCTAATTTTGCCCCTTTTGAGTGGTTTGATAGATGGTGCGGTGGTTTGGATAATTGTCCTATGTGCGCTCATGGCAATGTTGTTCACGACTCTGCCAATCTACTTAACTATCGCATATGCACCCATAAATAGCCCAAAACGCCTCAATTATTTGATGATTTTATTCTCATTCTTTTTGGCGGGGTCATATTTTTTATTGATACTTAGCCCCATATTGAATAATATCCTGATTTTGTGGATTAGTGCCGATTTACTCATGCTTGGGACGATTATTGCCGTCTGGGATGCGATGGACGCGGGTGAATCGCTTGTGCCTGATATGCTCCGTTCCTTCACATCCTCATTCTTGATGGTGGTGATTGTGGTGGGGCAGGTGTTGCTCATCATGCCTGATGCAAGCGATACAAAATTTTTGCTCATACTTATGCTCATCACCACTGTGATTGTAGTGGTGACATTTGAAATCCCCATTCAAAACAGGTTAGATAGGGTCATTTTTTCACGTTTCCCTGCGATTCGTCAACAACGCAAAGATTTACGGATGGCAGAAGCGATTACCATCCGCCGTGTTGAACACCCCATATTGACCGATGAAGCCGAATTTATCCGTTATACCCGTCGTGCGATTAGCTCGTATGGTGATTTGACCAAACTCGCAACCAGCCCCTTAACCCATCTGCCCATCATCCAACAGCGCCTCGCCCAACGCAATGCTCATGACGACACACTAGAACGTGCCAAAGAACTCAAAGCCTTGCTCACAGAGAGCATCATGAGGCTAAAACCCAATGGCGCAGATTTTGGCACATCGGATGAATGGCGCTATTTCAATGCACTCTATTTCCCTTATGTAGTGGGACTCAAACCGTATAGCCTGCGCGTATTTGTGGATGACCTCGATGGGGCGTATCGGGATGCACTCACATGGTTTCGGTCACAAGTACCTGAACGCACCCTGTATAATTGGCAAAATGCCGCCGCCATGCTCATTGCCCAAGATTTACGAGAACGAAAATAATAAAATCCCCTAAATTGGCAGTATTTGGCAGTGTTTTTCATGGTATTGGCAGTGAAAAAAACGTTATTCTGAGGCTATTGGTTCAATTTTAGCTCATGTAAAGGAATAACGGATATGAACAAGTCGCTCAAACTTTGGTCAAATTTACTCTTGGTCGCAGTAGGTTTGAATATCATGCTCGGTTTAGCACTCACATTTTCCCCAGATATTGTCAAAAATACGGTTTATCGGCTTTATACAGACTTCTACTATGGTAGAGGTGGTGCATTTGACGCGCTATCCGCCTCAGAAGTTACCCTACAAGCATGGTTTTTTGGATTTGCGGGGGCGGTGATTGTGGGTTGGATGGTGGCGTTGGGCATGATTATCCATATCCCCTTCAGACGAGGAGAAAAATGGGCATGGGTAACTATTCTCATTTCGTCGGTGAGTTGGTTTTTCCTAGATAGTTTTACATCGGCTGTAAACGGTATGGCAATTAACCTCATCCCCAACATCATCACCATCATTGCGTTCCTCATTGCGCTTGGGGCAACCTACCGCACCTTTTTTGGGGCGAGTGCCGAAAAACGAGAACTCGTCCCATCGCAAAAATCGGCATAAAAATTAACTTATTTGTGGCGGCGATACTTCCCCTTGTACCGCCGCCCATTCGCCCACGCGCAAGGCAATCCATGTGAATAGGGCAAATATCCCCAATCCCAAAAAGGCGGTTGGGATATATCCCCAGCCTTGTTTGAACTCGTTATACATTCCTGCCACCCAAAAAATGAAAATGGCGATGGCGACAAATCGTGCTGTGAATACCATGCCACTCACAATACTAGAATTTTGTGAAGATACTGCCCCGCCCACGCCCAATGCCGCCGTGAACATGGCATCAATGGCGGTGTAGGCTATGGCGATGAGAGATAGCACCACGGTATGCGCCAAAACAGGTGATATGCCCAATGGGGCAGGGGTGAGCCTGATGCCCATATACGGTTCTAGGGTTAATACTACCGCGCATACTGCTCCTACCCGTACAAAGGCAATCATGGCATGGTCGCCCCATAGTGCCACCAACGATGCCCACCATTTGCCGAGTACGACTTGTCGCGCATCTACATTGGTAAGGAGCAAAACATCCCATGTAAGCCCTTTGCGCTCACGGGTGATGCTATTGCTGGATAGCCCTAGTGTGATGAGGATGACGATGAGGTATAACGAGACATTCATCACAATCAGCGATACAAACCCGATGCTAATGAGCGTAGCACCAATATCGCCACTAAACGGATTCCATGTGATGGATAAGCCCAATATCACCATCGCCAATAAATAAAAGGTGATGAGGACGGCAGGTAATAACATCAATACCGCTATCACAATCCATGCTGTGCCAGACCGACTTTTTTCTAAGACATACCATTGATGACGCAGTTCCGCTTTGGTGATAATGTCACGTATAAACCACCATCCACGTCGTTTGATAGGGGCTTCGGTCATGGGGTGTTATCCTCATCTTCGGGGCTATTCAGGTAATTTTGGAGCAAACTGGCATATTTTACGATGTCAGAATCGCGCTTCATACTGCCTGCAAGCGTTACCCACCCGCCATAGTGATGATTGCGGAGCGTATCTAATAGCGGGACAGTTTCGGTATCGAGTGCATACGATAGCGAATCGGCAACCGAATCTAATTCGGGCGGATTTGGCTCGGATGGGTGACGGCGATATGCCATTTGCACATATCCGATATGCCTCATGCTGGCAGATAAACTTTCGACAATATCGTTCTCTTCCATGCCCATATTGAAGGTATTTGCGCCAATTTTGAGCATGGGGTGATTTTTATTATCATTCAAAATGCGCTCGGCGTGTGCCAATTTATGGATGAGGTGGGTGATATAGCGATTGCCCGCCATCATATACAATTCCACGCCAAAGGCATCGGCAAAATCGCATAGGGTGGTGCGGAGCATGGTCACAAGCAACTCGGCTTCGAGTTCGGTTGTGGATTTATACGGATGTAAATCGGGGAGGCGTGGGGTTTCGATGCCTTGTGGCATGAATATCACGCCATCTGCGCCCAAATCCACCGCCAACATCATCGCTTCGCGCAAGGTGATGATGGCTTGTTCGCGCATATCATAATCGGGGTGAATCAGATGAACCGCGCCAACATTCACCGCAGAAATTTCTACACGAGTCTCTTCTAATGCCGATAGGGCGGTGGTCATGCGATTTGCTAATCCCGCAAAAGGCAATTCGATGCCCTGTAGATGTACTCGTTGGGCATACATCAGGCGTGAGAGAAGGGTATCCCCCGGTAGCAAATGCTCTTGGACGGCGAGGCGAATGGGGTTATTCATGGCTTTTGTATCCTTCGACAAATTTTTTCCAATGGTCACGGCGGGCAGGGACGCTCACAAATTCAAAGCTAGGCAACCAAATGCCTGTCAATTTTCCACCATATACACAGCCTGTATCAAGCCCAAAAACGCGGTTATTGTAATTGAATGGCTCTCCTATCGTAGATAGGTCTTTATGCCCTACGATGATGGGTTTTTCGCCCTCATAATAGGTATACCATGGGCGCTCATAGGTTTTTTGTAGATAAGATGCCGCCCCCATTGTGCCAATGAGTACCCGCCCTTGCTGATTTTCGAGGGTGACATTCGGCTCAAAAAAGGCATGAACGAGGAGCGCGTCATCTAACACCATAGAACGGGGCAAGCCAGACATATATTTAATTGCCCCATGATACAGTTCATCCAATTGCCAACGGGTATGAAGCATCGAAAGGGGGGGGAGCAATTCTCCTTTATAGGCGCGTACATGCTTAAATTCGTGGTTGCCCATAATACTAGATACATTTGGCGAGACATTATGCCAAAAAAAATCGAGGACACGCCGTGAATCGGGTCCACGATTAATCATATCGCCAATCGAAATAACGCGGTCATCCGTTCCGATGCCTGCTTTGTCGAGTAAATCTTGTAACTCTGCATAACAGCCATGAATATCACCAATTACGAATGTTCTGCTCAAAGGAATTTCCCCCCTTTATGAGCTTTTATTCTGTACCTCTGCAATGAGAGTTTTTATGTAGTCTTCTAAAGATTGCCCCGCTTCATTTGCACGAGTTTTTATCCACTCATATTGATTTATTTGATTGTCTTGCCAGATGAGTTCTAAACGTCTGATTTGTTTCATCGCTATATGTGAGTAATTTTGAGGAGTAGCCCAAAAACAATCCAGACAAATAGATTCATTTTGTTGATTTAACCAATTATCACAATGCTCACATACCCATGATTTTGAACGATTACAAGATGCACAAACTAACATCAGTGTATCTAAACTCGATTCTTCCAAATCTCCAGCGACTTCATAAGGGACTTTGTGGTCAATTTGTAAAAATTGCTCAGGATAGGGTTGGTTGCAAATCGTGCATTTTAACCCATTTTTTGCAATGAGGCTCTGTTTTGTAATTTTCTTGAAAGATTTACGTCCCCCGATACGTGTTTTGTTGATAGTTTTAATATCACCAAAACGATAAGCAGCAATATCCCGATTTTGCGAGTCTTTTACTCGAAATGTTTCGATGGGGATTCCTTGCTCACGAACATCCCGAATTGCACGAGGGGGATGTTTATATCCATAAACTGATTCTAACTCTTCTGTAGTTATAAATCCATGTTCCAAGATGTGTTTTACTACGATTTGCGAGCGTTTTCCCTTTATTTGGCGAATTATCTCTAAAAATTCGTGTGGAAAATCATCCATCATGCGATTTCCTCAAATAAAGATAATTGACGTGGTAAAACAGACGGAATTGTTTGTAAGAGCAATTTCTGTGAGAGAACTGGTGATAAATAAAGCGACTCATAGGTTATTTGATTTTTTCCCAAAAGGGTTTGCTGTGTTGAGCGTCCTGCTTCTAATTCAATATGAGTTAAACCGAGTGATTCGGGTAAATGTCGTTGAAAATTTGTAGTCCCTGTTTTGCCATCGTAACTAAGAATGAAAGAGATATTTTTTTGAGTGAGCCAAGTTAGTTGTTGAATAAATCGCTTTTCATCAATTGTTTGGATATAGCGCGATGTCTTCTTATTGGCAAGTCCCGCATAAGGTGGGTCTAAATAAATAAGGTCGTTGGGTGTTGCCAATTGCAACACCCTTGCATAGTCTTGTGAATAAAGTGTTGTTTTATCACTTAGTAACTCTGATGTTTTTTGTAAATCTTGTCTCATTGTTTCAGGGTGTTTCCCCTTACGCCGATTATCTGGACTTTGATTAAATAGACCATCTGCATTATAGCGAACAGAGGCTTTAACACATCTTGCCAATAAATATAGGAGATAGTATGGTGCATGACTTTTATTAAATCGTGTTCGCACAAAGTTATAATATTGTCGTTCTTTGCCCAATTGATTGTGCCATAATGTTGTATATAAATCAGCCAGTTTATTTGGATTATTGAGGATACTATCCCATAAGTGAATTAAGGGAGCATTGATGTCATTGAGAATAAAGCGTTCCACTTTATGGTGATGAGCCATATAAAGTGATAACGCCCCAGACCCTGCAAAGGGTTCTATAAATCGCTCCACATTCAAAGGAATAAATGCGGCGATTTTTTCTGCTAAATGACGCTTACTTCCCTGATAGGGTATTGGATGTGGGATTGCCATTGAATATATCCTTACTGAATAGATGCGCCACCATCCAATACCAGTGCATGACCATTTACAAAACTGGCGCTATCATCTGCCAAAAAGATAATCGCGTCTGCAATTTCTTCTACATTGCCCAATCGGCGCATGGGTGAGCTATTCATCACAAAATCTTGCATACGAGGGGCTTCATCTACCAGTGTTGTGACCATCGGGGTTTCGGTGAATCCCGGACACACCGCATTCACACGGATATTTTTGCGGGCATATTCTAATGCGACTGATTTGGTGAGTCCGATAACCGCATGTTTGCTGGCGGCATACGGGGCATTCATGCGAAAGCCTAATATCCCCGCGATTGATGCGATATTGATGATTGACCCACCAACCCCCGCCAACATCGCAGGGATTTGATATTTCATGCACAACCAAACCCCTTTGACATTGACATCCATCACCAAGTCCCATGTGGATTCGTCTACATCTGGGGTGTTTTGCATTCCACCCCCTAACCCTGCATTATTCACGGCAATATCGAGTTTGCCATAGGCAGAAAGCGCCAAATTTACCATCGCTTCGACATCAGAGGCTTTGCTCACATCACATCGCGCAAAGACACCCTCTCCACCGCGTGCTTGTAAAATGGCGATGGTTTCTTCTACCCCTGCCACATTTACATCAGTAGCGACAATTTTTGCACCCAATGATGCCATTTTAAGGGCAGTTGCCCGACCAATACCAGATGCCGCCCCTGTAATGATGGCGACTTTATTCATAAGTGTCATAAAAATATCCTTTTTTCAAATAGTAATTATTTTTGGAAGGGCATAGTTTAATTCACCATGCCCAGATGATAAATAACATTATCACGTAACTTTGCCCTGTGTGACACCCATAAATAGCGATTCGAGGTCTTTGATTTCTTCAGTGAAGCTAAAAATGGAAATAGAGGCGCTATTGAGTTTTTGGTTGATAGCCGCAATGCCCTCATCGTCACCATTAAAATTGATTTTAACCCGTGAACGCCCACCTTTGGGGTCTAAAATTTCGGAATTCATCACACCATCAATATTGGCGACCAATGACATGACTTGTGTTGCCACATCATTATCTTTGACAGTGACGATAATTTCACGATGCGGGGCGAGTTGGGTTTTCATCACATTCATATCACCTTGCATAATCATCTTGCCACCTTCGATGATGCCGATATGCGAGCAAATGCTCTCGACATCTGCCAAAATATGGGTGGAGAAGAAAATTGTTTTTCCCATTTTTGACAATTCGACCATCAATTCACGGATTTCCACGCGAGCGGCGGGGTCTAACCCACTGGCGGGTTCATCCAAAATGAGGATAGCAGGGTCATGGGCGAGGGTACGAGCGAGCGAGAGGCGTTGTTTCATCCCGCGACTGAGTTTGTCCACCATGTCATCACGGCGATGCGACAGGTCTACCAATTCTAACAAGTCGTGGATGAGTTGACGGCGTTGCACTTCTGGGATTTCATAGCAGGCGGCAAAAAAGTCGAGATATTCCCACACGCGCAAGTCGTCATATACCCCAAATTCATCGGGCATATAACCGATGGCACGGCGCACGGCTCTGCGGTCTTTCATCACAGAAAAGCCATTCACCCATGCCTCGCCAGAAGTGGGGCGTGTGAGCGTGGTCAAAATCCGCATGGTGGTGGTTTTGCCTGCGCCATTGGGTCCAATGAAGCCATAAATAGAACCTGCTGGCACATTGAGCGATAACCCGTCTACGGCGGTAAACTTGCCAAACCGTTTGATGAGGTCTTTTGTTTCAATAATATTTTCCATAGGGTTATTTTCCTTCTTGCTGAATCTGTCTGATTGTAACGCAAAATCATGATTTTTGCTTGTATTTAGGGGCTTGATAATGATTGTTAGTAAATAAAGACGGTGTAAAATACTTTTTAAGGCGTGGCGGACATACACGCTTCGCGTTAGTCCGCCATTACACTCCTGCCTGTTTTTGAGGTGTAATGGCTGTACTAGAGGCTTTAGCCTCGTATGTC
>JANRKU010000142.1:0-2835 GCA_033763335.1 bacterium | reverse complement strand
GGATAGGCGATAAAGGTCTCATAGACCAATTTGTGGATACTGGCACATTCTGTTTGAATTTCGCGCAGATAGGTCTGCAACCCACTCTCGATAATTTCATCTATTTGGTCAAAATTCAGCGAGGCATGTAACCGCCCTGCTAACCGATGGACACGGCTATTGCGCGATGTCGCTGTCGCAGTGGCAATAGAACTGAGCGATTGTTGCAAATTATCGGCACAAAAACGCACCGAATGAGGAAATTCTTCGTTGAGGAGCAAAAATTCGGCTATGCGGTCTGGTCGTACATCGGCAGAATACACTTTGGTATAGGCTTCAAATGCTGTACACGATTTGAGCAATGCCAACCACTCAAAATATTCATCCACCGTGGCGACACTATCAAACCGCGCAAATCCTGCATATTGCACATCTAAAATCGCAGAAATAGAAATAGCACGCTCAATAGACCGTCCCAATTGAATAAAATGCCACCCCTCGTTATGGCTGAGGGTAGAATCGGTAATGCCCTGAAAGGTGTGTATCCGATTTCTGACCTGCAACAGAAAATCGTGTAATTGCCCTTGTGAGGTATCTGCGACACCATCACGCACAAACAGAAAAAGCTGATTGAGTTCACTCCACATTTCGGTGCTAATACGCTCACGCACTTGGCGGGCATTTTCTCTTGCCAAGCGCACACACGATACCACCGAAAAACTGGTGGCGTTATCAAATGTGATGGTATTGATATAACGGTCATAATCTGCCGATTCATCGGTGATTGGCACGCGCAACGCCTCTAAAATCCGTATCCATCGCTTATCATCTTGTGCCTTGCCCACCCGTTCCAACATCAAATTGGAATGAACATCCAACAAACGGGCGGTATGTTCTGCCCGTTCCAAATAACGACTCATCCAATATAAGCTATCTGCAACTCGTGAAAGCATACTCTCATCACACCCTGATTGGTGGCAGATATACGATAATGTGTATCTACCATCACCATTATTTTCTATGGGAGGGGATAACAACGGTGTCTATCCATCGCTATCCCAACAATCGCTAAAAACACTTAATAGGTATTCTATCCAACCCTGAATAGGCTAAACCATGTGAAAAAGTCACAGAATTTACCCACTGTTTTTATCATACTTAACGCAGAACCCATGTATCTTTGCTTCCACCACCTTGTGATGAATTCACGACCAATGACCCTCTACGCAATGCCACACGGGTTAATCCACCGGGGACGATGGTCACATTATCGCCATACAAAATATAGGGGCGCAAATCCACATGACGCGCTTCTACCCGTCCATCAATAAAACAGGGTGCAGTCGAGAGCATGATGGTGGGTTGGGCAATATAATTGCGCGGATTGTGCATAATACGTTGGCGGAAAATTTCGCGTTCTTCTGCGGTACTCTGAGGACCAATCAACATGCCATAGCCCCCAGATTCGCCCACCGCCTTCACCACCAATTTATCTAAATTGGCAACCACATGGTCGCGTTGTTTATTTTCCCAACACATATAGGTCTCGACATTGTTGATGATAGGGTCTTCATCCAGATAATATTTAATCATCTGTGGCACATAGGTATAAATGGCTTTATCATCGGCAACCCCTGTGCCAATCGCATTGGCAAGCGCCACGTTGCCAGACCGATAAGCATTAAATAATCCCGATACCCCAAGTGAGCTATCACTACGAAATGCCAATGGGTCTAAAAAGTCATCATCCACGCGCCGATAAATCACATCCACACGCCGCAAGCCTGCCGATGTCCGCATATAGACCACATTGTTATGCACCAATAAATCACGCCCTTCCACCAATTCAATGCCCATCTCACGGGCGAGGAAGGTATGTTCATAATAGGCGGAATTAAATACGCCAGGGGTCAATAACACAATGGTCGGGTCGGTATTGCCACGCGGAGATAATGCCCGTAACGTATTCACCAACGCCTGCCCATAATTGTGAATGGGGCGCACATCATAATTGGCGAACATTTTTGGCAATACGTTCCGCATCACCTGACGATTTGCCAACATATACGAAACACCGCTTGGGACACGCAAATTGTCTTCTAATACGACAAATTCGCCATTGGGCATCCGAATTAAATCTGTCCCCACTACCGATACATACACATTTTTGGGGACATGCACCCCGCGCATCTCGCGCCGATAATGCGGGCAGGTATAGAGCAATTCTCGCGGAATCAGTTTATCACGCATGATTTTTCCATCATGATAAATATCATGCAAGAACAAATTTAAGGCGGTAATGCGCTGAGTGAGTCCGCGCTCCAGCACATCCCATTCATCGGCATGGATAATGCGAGGCAATAGGTCGTATGGGAAAATTTTCTCTGTGCCATCTTCTTGCCCATATACCGTAAAGGTGATGCCCTGATGCAAAAAAGATAAATCGGCGGCTTGTTGTCGCCGATACAATTCATCTGCCCCAAATTCGTTGAGGCGTTGATAGAGCAATTCATAGTGATTGCGGGGCAAATTGGGCTTGGCGAACATCTCATCATACGCCGCATCGAGTTGATATTGGGGGAATAGAGCCATATTTGTGGGCATAAAAAACATCCCTCATAGGTGTGTCATTTTCACGAAATAGTGATTTAATCATATCCATCATAAAAAATACTGTCAAATTTTGACAAAAGACCCCTCTGTAGGTTAAAAATGATTCATTGTTTATAGGAGGGTTTTTTAGATGGATATTCTCGAAAATCGAGAGGCATGGTACGACTATTTCAAAGAAAATTGGCTCGCGCATTATGAAGCCACAGGCGAGACAAATTTCAAAATTTATCAACATCCCAAAAA
>JANRKU010000141.1:0-47396 GCA_033763335.1 bacterium | reverse complement strand
GGTGATAGAATAAAGCCGATTGGGGCTAATATCCCCGCCGCCAATGGCAACGCCACCACATTATAACCAGCCGCCCAAATGAGGTTTTGAATCATTTTGCGATAAGTGGCACGGCTCAGTGTAAAGATTTTTACCACATCCAATGGATTGCTTTGCACCAAAATAATCCCCGCCGATTCAATCGCTACATCTGTCCCGCTACCAATGGCAATGCCAATATCTGCACGGGTTAGGGCAGGGGTATCATTCACACCATCACCCACCATCGCCACTTTTTTGCCTTGTTTTTGTAATTCGGCAATTTTTTGGTCTTTGTGTTCGGGCAAAACTTCTGCGAATACCGCATCAATGCCCAATTCACGTGCCACTGCTTCGGCAACTTGCCTGCTATCACCTGTGAGCATCGCCACTTCGATATTCATGGCGTGCAATTTCTGAATCGCTAATTTACTCTCTGGACGCACCACATCCGCAAGGGCAAATCCCGCAACCACATCATTTTCTAACACCAGATACACAACCGTTTGGGCATTATCATTGGCTTGTTGGTTAAAGGTTGCCATCGCCCCACTGAGGGTATGATTGAGCATTTCTAGCAGACGTGGACCGCCCATATAGGTGGCTTTGCCGTTATAAATGGCTTTGATACCACGCCCTTTGATGATTTCAAAATCACGAATGGTAGCGGGTGTCACTTTTGCCAATTCTGCTTGTTGACGGATGCCCTGTGCAATGGGATGTTCGGAATCACCTTCGATAGCCAGCGCCAATGCCAATGCGTCTTTTTCTTGCCAACCATCCGCGATGATGTGATTCACCACACCAAACCGACCTTCGGTGAGCGTGCCTGTTTTATCGAATACGACAACATTAATATGGCGAGCTTCTTCGAGCGCGAGTCTGTCACGTACCAAAATGCCATTCCGTGCGCCGATAGAGGTGCTAATGGCGACCACGAGGGGAATTGCCAAGCCGAGTGCATGAGGACATGAGATGACCAACACGGTGACGACTCGTTCTAGCACTTCAATCTCAAACCCAACTGCGAGTGTCCATAAAACGGCGGTGAGCGTTGCAACAGCTATAGCGATATAAAATAACCAACCAGCGGCTTTATCTGCCAAAATTTGGGTATTGGATTTGCTATTTTGTGCCTCATTCACCAGTCGCATAATGCCTGCTAGTGTGGTTGCATCCCCTGTTGCAGTGACCTTTACGCGCAAACTGCCATCACCATTAATGCTCCCAGCAATGACTTTATCGCCAATTTGTTTTTTCACGGGTTTCGATTCGCCCGTCAAAAGTGATTCATTGACCAATGATGTGCCTTCAACGATTTCACCATCGCTTGCCACGCTTGACCCCGGACGTACCAAAATTAACGCCCCATTTTGCAAATTGGCTACACTGATGGTCTGAATAGTGCCATCTGTGCCAATCAATTCGGCTGTATCGGGCATTAATTTTGCCAATTCATTGAGCGCCCCAGATGCTTGACGCACACTTCGCATTTCTATCCAATGCCCCAATAACATGATGTCAATGAGGGTTGCCATCTCCCAAAAGAAGCCATCTCCAAAATTGGCGATAGCGGAAAATAGGCTATACAAGAAGGCGACAACAATTGCAAGCGAAATAAGCGTCATCATGCCCGGTGTGCGTTGTTTGATTTCTGGGACAGCCATTTGTAAGAATGGCACACCGCCATACATAAAAATCACTACACCAAAGATGGGTGCAATCCACTCACTACCCGCGAATGTGGGCATCATAAACCCAAACCATTCTTGAATCATTGGGGTAAATAAAATAACAGGTATGGTCATGATGAGGCTGACCCAAAAGCGGTCACGAAACATAAATTCATGTCCACTATGGTCAACACCATGCCCATGATGCTCATGCTGATTACCATGATTCATTTTGCTGTGGTCATGTTCATTGTGGTTCATGGTGCTATGGTCGTGGTTATCGTGATTCATTTTGCTATGGTCATGCTCATCATGTTTTTGTGCTGTGGTATGATTTAACATTTTATTCCTCCAAGACTGATTGACTTGCTACTATGCTCTTATTAAAAACCCTGTAGTAACATACAATGTCAAGAGGGTAAATTATAATTTGAGGGACTTTATATCAATAATGACAGGTTTTAGGGGGGATTTTCTTACACATCAGGAAAATTTATATGAAAATATGATATAGTGCCATCTTAGTGTCATAAAAAAACTCCCCACCGCGTTGGTGAGGAGTTTTTATCATCTATTATTTTGTTGGCACATACGCCGTCAGATGAGGCGCAAAATTGACTCCCTGCACCCGCAATGTCCCTACGCGATAGAGCAAGGTCGCACCCGTCATGATGTGATGGGCAATATCCACCGCATGACGATTTTCTGGGACTTCTAAATAAGACCCTTTTGCCCATGCGTTGAATGCGCCCATGGCAGGTCCGCACCAAATTTGATAATCCAATTCACGCCCTTTTTCGCCCACATTTGACCACCGTGACGACAATCCCAAATACCACCGAAAAATGAGCGCCATCTTGCGCTTGGGATTATCCATCGCCCGTTGAATTTGTTCTGGGTCGCGCTCGGTGAAAAATTTGACCGTATCTGCCCAAATATCTTCTAGGGGACGCTTAAACACCTGTTTTTCCAGTTTGGCACGTTCTTCTGGGTCTATATCATCAATCGAATTGTGTTCCACATATAGCTCATACAGGCGTTGCGCTCGCATGGGGAACATTGTCCCGCGTTTTAGCACTTGCACCTTTACGCCCATCTCGAACATATCGGCGGCGGGAGCCATAGCGACATCTGCCATATCTGCCTGTGCCAGCACTTTTTTGGTATGGGGGGATGACCCCGATTCCAGCGCCGCCTGATTCACTGAACCAGTCACGACATAATCTGCACCCATCATAAATGCGCCGAGTGCCGATGACGGTGTACTGATGCCACCACCCGCGCCCACGCGCAACGGTACAGCATAGTTATATTGTGCTTGAACCTCATCACGTAATGCCAAAATAGATGGCAACAACGACACCAATGGACGATTATCGGTATGACCACCGCTATCAGCCTCACAGGTCACGTCATCTGCAACAGGGACTCTTTGAGCCAATTGTGCTTGTAATGGGCTGATAAGCCCTTGCTCCACGAGGGGTTGCAGAAGGCGCTCTGGGGCGGGTTTCATGAATAAAATCGCCACTTCGCGCCGTGATAATTTGGCGATGACCCGATTGCCAATATGCACACTGCCATCTGGATTTTGGGATAGTCCCGCCGCCCGATACCACACAATATGCGGGGTTAAATCGAGAAATGCCGATGCTTCGACAATTTTGATGCCATTATCCAGATACATCTGCACTGCATTGCGTTCCATCGCTTCTTCGCTAGGGCTATGGATGAGGTTAAAGGCGTATGGCTTGTTGGGGAGTGCGGCTTTAATTTTATCAATGGCGGCTTTTAGGCGTGGCGGAACACATCCCGCCGCCCCAAATGAAGCGAGTAAGCCCGCATTGCCCAATGCAATCACCAAATCTTCTGATGCAATTGCATTTGCCATCGCGCCCGCCGTGTAATTATATTGCACGCCATAATCGGTCTGAAAATCGGGATTGCCCAGTTGTGCGGGGCTAATCGCACCCGATTGTCCTAATAGCCGATATGCGCCATTCGGGGCAATTGCCCCACCATTTGCCACGCCAATGCGACCATCTGCCCCTTGCACCACATAACTGGCTTGCGACAGGTCATGCAGTTTGGCGCGGATACCCCCTTCATCATAAGCCACATCGCCCCCCGCCCATGTCATGCCCGTATGTTGTCCACGAAATGTAATCATGCTATGTCTCCTTTTATTTATAAGAGAACCTCATCCCCCCGACCCCCTTCTCCAGTCTGGAGAAGGGGGAGAAGCCCTTTGAATGGGTGGGTTTAAGTCTCCTCTCTAATTTGGAGAGGGGATTTAGGGGTGAGGTTTTTAACTATTTATATTTCCCCTTCGACAATCCCTAATGCCAAATCTTTGATTTCATATACGCGCAAATTATCGCGCCAGATATGGGCATCGCCAATAATGGTGATGGCGTGCTTGCCTTGTTCTATCTTTTTGATATGGATTTCTGCGTGCAAAGTGGCGGGGGAGAGCATTTGTCCTCTGTAGCGCCACACCACTGTATGACCACCACCCACTTGTGCAAAGCGGGGTGTTTTGAATTGTTTTCCCAACCCTGTCTCAATCGCATACGCCTGCACCGCTTGGAGTGCCGTCTCGACACCGATAGAACCGGGCATCACAGGGTCTTGATGGAAGTGATTCTTAAAATACCAATCACTTGCCACCACATCCGCACTCGCATAAGCATAACCCGCGTTGAATTGACCGCCATTGGGCATAATTATCAGCCTATCGGTGAGGTCAAGTTGCCCATGTGGAAGGGTCATAAATCCGCTACCCGCAATGGCATTGTGGTTGAGTGTGATGAGCTTATTTTTATCCGCAGAGGCTTGCCATAGGGGGGCGCTTTTGCCATTATCTAGCCCCGCTTGGCTGGCGAGTGCGACTTTTTCAAAATAGCCAAAGGATGATTCGCCCTCATAGAACAGCAAGTCCTCATCATACATCTTGAAACTGTATTTTTGGATGATAATGCCACTCATCGCGGTGCTACCGAGCATCGTCACGATATTGGTGATGGTGCGCCCACGCAAATCCACATCTTCATGCAATATGCCCTTGCCATCCAGATTACGGAAATAAAAATCCATATCGGGATAAGGCAGTGTCGGTCCGTGATAAGCAGATAAAAATCCGCAGGGTTGCAAGGCAATTTCCATATAGAGCGAATAGGGCATCACAGGATAGGGACTATCTTGGAAATACCACGCATCGGCAGGCACATCATATTCCGCATGAATACTCGTCCCATTCACCGATTGATAGCGTTCCCCAGATATATCTATAATGCGCGAGATGAGCATGAGGTCGCCATTGGGGATACGTGGGGTGCGTTTATGGTCGTAGAGGGCATAATTTTCGCCAAAACAATCTGCCACGCGCTTCATGGCGAATGTTTCGACCATATCGGTATCATACATCGGCTTTTTGCCCTTGCGAATAGACGGCGCAAGGATGGGATTTGGCGGTGGGATGACTAATTTTATCGGCGCGGGTGTCGGTTGTTGTAGAGGCGCAACATGTTGCGCCCTTACGGTATTATCGGATGAAACATTCCCTACGGTTGTCAATTGTTGACTGATGATGTCTGCCAGCGTGGTTAACCCCGATTTGCGCCCCGTCAAAAAGTCGCTATGAATACGATGGAGGTCGTTGGGCAGGGGTGTGGACGGGATATATCCCGTCCCTACAGGTGATGATTGATATTCAGATGAAATCGGTTGTAAGGGCGCAACATGTTGCGCCCTTACGGGAATCTGTATGCCATCCAGAGGCGTTTTTAAGATGGTGGCATAAATATCTTCACCGCCCAAACGGACTGCCCGTGTGAGGCTTTTAGAGGTGTCTATGGGGGCAGATACACGCCGATACAATACGCTCATATCGAGTGGCACATGATGGCTGACCAATTGTGCCATCATGCGAATAATGGATGTGCGCGAATCTACACCGAGCGCATCTATCGAAACAGCTAAGTGAGGCTTATCGCCAAGTGTCTCATCAATCCAACGGGCGCAAGTGCTTCTGGGTCCCAATTCAATGAATACCCGCGCCCCATCGTCATAAACGGTGTTTATCATGCGCGGAAAATCCACTTGTTTACATGCCATGCGGGCAATGCTACTGGCAACCACGGCGGTATCGGTGGGGATTGGGGCGTAATCGGCGGATGAATACAATGCCACATCGTTAATGCGCGTGGCGGGGATGTGATTTAGCCGATAAAATTCGCCAAATTCGCTCATCATGGCTTCGTTGTGGATGACCACGCTAAACGGGGCTTTCATGCTCTCTCCACCAACGGCTTTGAGGACGCGCTCACAGGCGCTAGGGTCGCCAGCAATCATCACTTCATTGGGTGTGTTGATGTGGGTCAAATACACCTTGCGCTCACGGCTGACCGCCTCACGCACTTTTTCTGCGGATGTGGCGATAAAATATGCCCCCCAAAATTGTTCGGGTGGCACATCGGGGGCGATTCCCCACGCTTCGCGGACGGTGTTCATCGCCCCTGTGAGGCGTGATTTGAACAAGTCAGAGGCGCTAAATTGTGCATTGGCGGTATCGGCATCATGCCAAACCCCCATGCCCCACATCATACTGCCTTCGCCCAAACTATAGCCAAAGGCACTTTTTGGCGAAATTCTAAAAATATCGCGCATGACCTGTGTATAGAGCAGGGCAAAACTCAAACCCGATTGAATCATGGCGACAGAATCATCTGCCAGCGCATCTTTCATCAGGCGGGTGAGCTTGTTATTCGGTTTTTCGAGGCTACGCGGATACAAGCGCCGTTCTGCAATGACTTCCCCAATATCGGATGACAATGCAGAAAGTGGTTCATAAACTTCTGGAAACAGGTGGAGCAATTCATAGCCCAATTTGGGGTAACTATTGAATGCCCCCGGATACACAAATGCCACATGTCCTTGCGTGCCAACAGGCGATGGGGTGAAATAACTGCCCAACGGCGTTGTCCATGCGTTGCCTGTGCGGAATGATTCGGCAACACCTGCTCGTGCGCGTTCTGCCTCTTTTATCGCTTCATCCGTATTTCGGGCGATAAGCCCCACGGTATAGGCATGATTGGCGCTGTAGCTGGCAAATAAGTCATCTGCCACTGCTTGTAGTGATATTGCACCTGTGAGGGATTGCTGGAAGGCGGATATACGCCCTAATACGGCTTTTTCATCACCCCCACTGAGCAAAAATAGGGTTGGCGACCCCTGCGCCCGATAGCCACGCGGTTTATTGGCAGATTTTTCTGCGGATAAAATGACGTGTGAGGCTGTTCCATCGGCACTTAAGCCATTGATGCCCGCAATCCGTTTTGATGTGAACCATGTGCGCGATTTGGTCGCTACCCAGAAAGGGGTATGCGCCCATTTTTCGGGATATTTGGGGCTATTCCAATTTGGCACAACGGGGATGAAGCGCCCAGACAAGCATAACGCCGTTTTGATGAGGCTTGCCATGCCAGAGGCGGCGTAGGTATGCCCAATAATGCCCTTTGCGCTTCCCATTGCACATATGGGGTTATCGCCGTGATAGGCGCTGGTTATGCCTGCGATTTCTGCATCATCTTCGTGCGGAATCCCGCTGGCATGGAGTTCTAAATATTCCACCTGTTCGGGCTTGATATTGGCGGTTTGTAATGCCGATTGCATCGCCTGTGCTACGCTTTGGGCGGTGGGGATGAGTGGCAACGGTGCATCTGGGGATGGGGTATGGCTATTGGCAAATGCCAATGCTTCTATGGTGGCATAAACAGGCTTATTCCCCGCATTTTCGGCGCGGACAAGCACCACTGCACCCGCTCCTTCACCGACCATCCACCCTGTAGATTCTTGGGCGATGCCGATGGCAGGTGTGCCTGTATGGACGGGTGATAAGGCATGACGCATGACGACATTTTCCATGCCACCCGCCAAATCCACCGCACCAACCACAACCGCATCCACCGCGTTTTCTGCGAGGAGCAATTGCGCCAATTCCAACGCCTTAAAGGTGCTATTTTCTTCTGCGGAGACGGTGAACGCCGCCCCACTAAAATCCCATAAATTCGATACCCGACTGGCGGCAATATTGCCAATATAACTGGTATAGTGATTCACCTGCGCCCGTGTGAGCAGGGCATCTTTGGCGAGATATTCCAATTGTGAGGCTTGTTCATTTGATAGATGAATCCCCGCTTTTTGGATGGCATCGCGTACTTGCCAATTGAGGTCAAGCCGTCCGCGATATTGATGAAGCGCCAGTTCTGTCCCCAATGCCACCAAAACTGCCACATTGCCACCTTCTTTGAGTCCTGCATCGCGTATGGCGTTATCTGCCACTTTGAGCAAGAGCAATTGTTGGGGAATCGGCTCATCGGCGGGGTGGGGCGGAATTTTATATTGGGCAAAATCGAGGTCAAAACGGTCAATATACGCCCCATCAGGTGCTTTATCAAACCCAAAATGATTGAGCCATTCGGGGTGATGATGCGCCCCTTTCCAACGACCTTCTGGTAAGGGAATAAATGCTGTTTCGCCGTCATAGAGGGCATTGGCATATTTTTCGAGTGTGTCGAATTTGCCAAAATGGGCATCCATGCCGATAATCGCCATACGGGGCAAGGGCGTTGGCGCTAATGTGGGGGCTGTATTTGCGGATGATTCCAGCACTACATGGGCGCTCACCCCGCCAAATCCAAAGGCATTCACCCCTGCCCGATATACCCCATCTTGTCCATTCCATACCGTTTGATGACGCACGACTTGTCCTCCACCAAATCCTTCTTGCGAGGTGAGGGGTTGCTCAACACCCACCGTTGGCGGAATTTGACCATGTGCCATGCTCAAAATCAATTTGAGCATACTCGCCATGCCCGCCGCCGTGAGCAAATGACCCACATTCGACTTGACACTGCCCAACATCGGGGCATGTCCGTGATTAAAAAATTGTGCCATCGAGGATAGTTCTGTCCTATCACCGACAGGTGTGCCACTGGCATGACATTCTACATAATCCACCGCATTAGGCGAGACCCCTGCCCGTGCATAGGCTTGCTCAAATGCCAACATCTGCCCTTTGCTATTGGGCGTGAGGATATGCTTGCCGTGTCCGTCGTTGGTGAGTCCAAATCCACTGACAACGGCATAAATATGGTCGTTATCACGCACCGCATCGGATAGGCGTTTTAGGACGAACATCCCCGCGCCTTCGCCCGCGAGTAATCCGTCTGAACGCAAATCTAATGGCAGGCTATCGCCCCCTTCATCGGGATAGCCATTTAGATGGGCAAATCCCATATTCACGAATAACGGGTCGGCGGCGCTGACTGCCCCTGCCAACATCAAATCGGCTTTATGCGAGGCGAGATAATGCCCCGCCAATCCCACCGCATAGAGCGATGAGGCACAAGCGGCATCCAGCGCAAAAAATCCAGCACCAAGCCCTAACGCATTGGCAATAATGGCGCTTGGATACCCCGATGATAATCCGTTCACAATAGCGGCGTTATCGGATGGAGTAGGGGATAAGCTAACCGATGCGCTCAATTTATCTGAAAATGCCTTGCCCAATAGTTGCCGATACAAATCGGTAAAAAGGGCGTTAGAACTGCGCGTGGGAAACGATAAATTGCCCAAAATCACGCCTGTACGCGCCAAAACAGCTTCATTTTGGGCATATCCGCTATCGGATAGTGCATCAGCAGAGACGCGCAACGCCCATTTGAAGGGGTCGCCTAATCCCGCTAATTTTTCTGAAGATACGCGAAATCCACGTCCATCAAAGGCATATTCCCCAATATATCCCCCGCGCAAGCAATAGGTTTTATCGGGTTCAACATGCGAGGGGTCATAAAATGCCTGTGGGTCTACCCCCATCTGTCCGTCTGTGGCGTGGCGAATGGTACGCCGATTGCCATGCAGAACGTCCCAAAAGGCTTTTGGGGAATCTGCACCCGGAAACAAACAGGCAATGCCAATAATTGCAATTTTTTCCATAGTGCCTCTCATGCCAATGGACTCGGCAGGCGATTTTGTCTGAATAATGGGTCGAGTGTGTTGCTGATGGTCACTTCGGCATCGCGCACCGTCATATAGACCCGCCCATCGGCATCATGTAAACGGATGGCGGCGACCAGTTTGGTATCGGTAGAATTCACAATATCCAGCGTGACATAAAATTTTTGCCCCCAACGCACATCGCCATAATGCTCACCAGCACCTGCCCGTAGGGGCAAACTCCCCGCATTGAAAAAATGCTTGACATAAATGCCCATGCTCTGCAAGCCAATATCCACGCTGTAATAATTGAAGGCTTGTACGGGGAATTGTCCCTGATAGCTGGCGGGGACAATGGGCAGGGTACATTCGACAATCATGCTCTCGCGTTGGATATTCAACACGCGGTCAACACCCTTAAAGGCGAATCCGTGAAAGAGGGTGTAATCCTCATAATATTTTGACCCCGGAATGTTGTCTCTGGGGGATAAATCTGGGGCAAATGTGGGCATGGTGGGTAATTTTTTGTTGAGCATCAAGCGGGTGCTATAGTGAAAGCGGGGCTTGCCTTGTGGGGTGATGGTGCTAATCATGGCATCCAAGATAATTTTATCGGCAGATTTTTCCACGTCTTTCAATTCCAACACAAAGCGCGGTGGCAAATCGTCATCGAATACCACGCCTTTTAGCACCTTATACATCTCAAAGGCGGCGAATTTATACCCCGTATAAATGCCTTCTGCCGCGCTAGACATCCAACTCATGGCAGAGACCATCGGCAAAACGGCTTTCCCGCCCACCACATGGTCTTGTAAAAATGGATTATCCTCTAGGCGCAACACCCGATGGAGGCGATAGGTGTTCAATTCTGGCGATGGGGCAATCGCAGGAAAAGCGATGCCACTCCCGACCACGACTTGCACCGCATTATCACCCTTTTCGTTCTCCAATTCATGGATGAGCATTGCCGCGCCCGTATCTAGTGGGATGACTTGGATATTATTTTCGGCAAAATAGGCTTTGAGTTGTGGTGTGACCATCCCAGCATCCCACGGACCCCAATTGATACTCACAATTTTGATATGGGGATAGCGTGCCTGATACAAATGCGCGGTTTTATTCAAAATTTCGTTGGCAATCGAATAATCGGTCTGCCCGACATTGCCAAAAAATCCCGCTACTGATGAAAAGAGTACCAAGTGCTGTAATTCACTTGCTGGGATGGCTTCTAGCAGATTTTTGAGTCCATCCACTTTGGCGGAATACACATTTTCAAAGTCTTTTTGGGTCTTATTTTCGATGAGCTTATCGGCAAGGTTGCCCGCCCCGTGAATAATCCCTGTCACTTTGCCCAATTTTGCCGATGCAGATAAAATCCCTGCTTTGACAGCAGAGGCGTTGGTGATGTCTGCGCTGAGATATTCCGCTTGACCACCTTTTTCAGTGATGCGAGCGAGTGTTTCGCGGATTTCTCTGCTGGCAAGCACCTCGCGGGTCATATTTTGCACGGCGGTGGGGGTTGGTTTTTCGCCTTTGGCTTTGAGGGTATTCATGGCGGCAGTTTTTAGGCTGGCTTCATCAGGTGCAGATTGCGCCCAATCGGGGTCGGGGTGCAATTCAGAACGCCCCATCAAAATAAATTTGCATTTGTAATAGTCTGCCATGACCTCTACACAATAGGCGGTGATGCCTCTCGCGCCACCACTCACCACAAACACAGAGGAAGACGTAATTGGTTGTGACATGCGATAACTCCAAAATGATAATAAATCCTCTATAAAAACACTTTTTGCGTCTATTCGTTATGGTGATTTGTTTAATTCATTATTGAGGAGGAATTGTCTCATATTTTGGCACGATTGCAAACGGGGATATGATGTGGTTCAAAAATAAATTTTTCGGATGCAAAAGAGAAGCAGGTTTATATCACTTCCTGCCCCAAAGTGGTAATTGGGGCAGGATTTTTTTATTCGTATTGGGGGAATAAGCAGGTTGTTTTATTTGAACACCTCGCTCAATGGTACGCTGAACCCCTTTAGCACATCGCCACCTGTGAGCGTGTCTTTCTCAGATAAAAATTGCACCGATTGTCCGGGTGCATAGATTTCTACAGTCTTTGTCTCTGGATACACCACCCAAACGACAGTCCCTACATTGAGATAATTGGTCACTTTATAGCGTAGGCGCTTTTCTGATGCTAAATCTGACGGGAATTCGACTTCTACCGCTAAATCTGGGGGAACATCGTTATAACCCGATGTCGCCACTTCTGCTTGTTTGTCTTTGGATACAAACGCGACATCAGGGGCATATCGCTCCCCAAACCCGATTTGATACCCGCCTGCTTCGCCTGTCACATGCCCTAAATCGTGGTCATCTACAAAATTGCCAATATATCGTATCCAATGCACAGCACATTTAGACGCATAGGCATTCAGTGGCTTTTCATGGACATGCCCAACAATCAATTCTAAGATTTTGTCAGTATTTTCTGGTGATAGTGCATATTGGTCAAATTCTTCTGGGGTCATTAATAATGTCCTCATGTCTATTTATGGCGGATATACGAGGCTAACGCCTCTAATCCGCCCGTACAGGCTTAAAATAGGCAGATGGTGTACGGGCGGATTAGCGCAAAGCGCGTATATCCACCCTAGTATAATATGCTTCTATCACCCCACCAAAATCACTAATATGCTCAGAGAGACGATGCTACCCAGTGTGCTAATCATAATTACCCCTGTCACAAATTCAGTATCGGCATCAAATTGGGCGGCGAGGGCGCTGGTCAATACCGCCACAGGCATGGATAGCTGAATAATCCCCACCTGACGCGACAGCCCCTCTATACCGAGTAATGCCACTACCAGTATTGCGATAAAAGGTGCTATCAGCAATTTGACCCCACTGGCGACCAACATCGGTACAATCCGCTTAAAAGTGAATTGTGATTGTGCCAATAACACCCCTAATAATACCAACATGCTTGGGACGGCGGCATCAGACACAATATCAATCATGCGTGCCAGTGGCAATGGCAGAGCAGGGGCATTGGGCATATCGGCAGGGGCATAAATATAAATCCCCAATTGGTTAAAAATCAACCCAATGACCATCGCATAGAGCAATGGCACTTTGAAGATATTGAGCATGGCGCTCCATGCTGATGTGCTATGTCCGCGTGAGGCAAAATATACCCCAAACGTGTTGCTCACGATTGCCGAGCCTACATAATATATCACTGCCAATTGTTCCGCAGATTGCCCAAAGGCAAATTTGTTGAATGGGATGCCATAATTGGCGGCATTTATCATCACCACGCACAAAATAAAGGCATTGGTGGTCATAAAATCTAATCGGAGCAATTTGGCGATAACCCATCCAATCAGCGCCAATAGCGCACAACCGATGAAGATGAATAATAGCATACGGATGAGTTGGTCATTGCCGACACGGGCATTGGTGATGCCTTCTATGACAAGGGCAGGGATGAAAAAATAAATTAGGAGGGTGGATAGGGTACGGCGGTCTAAGACAAAGCGCCTGCCCAAATACGCGCCAATGCCTGCGATGAGCAAAATAGGCGCAATCACATTGAACATGGTGGTGAGCAGTTGTGACATAAAAATCTCGGGTTGGTTTTAAGGAAGATAGCACCGTTATTGTAACCGATTCTACGCAACCAGAATACACCGTGTTATACTTGCCCAATCAAAAGTTTCGTGTGATAAACACAGGTGGACACGATATATCGTGTCCCTACAATATAACTGTAGGGGCGCAATATATTGCGCCCTTACCCGTTTATAAGGAGTCAAGAGGATATGACACAAAAACCACGCATTACTGTCGCACATGGCGATGGTATTGGACCAAAAATTATGAATGCCTGCTTGGAAATTATGGAAGCAGGTGGCGCACAGTTTGATGTCGAAACTGTCGAAATTGGACAAAAAGTATATTTACGGGGCAATACCAATGGCATTGAACCCGATTTATGGGAATCACTTGCCCGCACGGGCGTGTTGTATAAAGCCCCCATCACCACGCCACAAGGCGGTGGCTATAAAAGTATCAATGTGACCATGCGAAAGACACTTGGCTTATATGCCAATGTCCGCCCAACGCGGTCTTATCATCCTTTCGTCCGCACCAAACATCCCAAAGTGGATATGGTTATTGTGCGCGAAAATGAAGAAGATTTGTATGCAGGCATTGAGCATCGCCAAACGGCAGAGGTCTATCAGACCCTTAAAATTATCACCCGTCCGGGCAGTGAGCGCATTGTCCGTTATGCGTTTGAATATGCACGGCGCAATCATCGCAAAAAAGTGACCTGCTTTACCAAAGACAATATCATGAAAATGACCGATGGCTTGTTCCACAAAGTCTTTGATGAAATTGCACTTGAATATCCCGAAATTGATACCGAACACATGATTATTGATATTGGGGCGGCACGGGTGGCAACACAACCAGAACGCTTTGATGTCATCGTCATGCCCAACTTATATGGGGATGTCGTCTCGGATATTAGCGCAGAACTCACGGGTTCTGTCGGATTGGCTGGCTCTGCCAATGTCGGCGAAAAAGTTTCGATGTTTGAAGCCATTCACGGTTCTGCACCCGATATTGCGGGCTTGGGCATCGCTAATCCCTCTGGATTGCTCATGGCAGGTGTGATGATGCTCGTTCATATGGGACAAACCCAAGCGGCGGAGCGCGTACATAATGCTTGGTTGCTCACCATTGAAGATGGCATCCATACCAAAGATATTTTCCAATTGGAAAACAGCACTACGCTCGCCAACACTGCCAATTTTGTCAAAGCAGTGATTGAACGGCTTGGCGATTTTCCCAAAAAACTCGCCCCTATCAGTTATGCACACGGTATCACCCTCCCCAAAGCCCAACCCGCCAATATCATCCCATTAGGGACACATAAAAAAGAATTGGTGGGTGTGGATATGTTCCTCGATTGGCAAACTGCCACAGGCAGAAATCCAGACGAATTAGCAGAAGCCCTCCAAAAAGTGGATGGTGGCGATTTGGAACTCATCATGATTACCAACCGGGGACAAAAAGTGTGGCCCAATGGTCATCCCGATACCTTTTGTACTGACCATTGGCGTTGTCGCTATCAGACCAAAGGGGAAAATTCCCTGCCCGGTTTGGCGACCACTCATGAATCTATTGTGCGCTTGTTGCATAATATGAGTGAGGCAGGTTTTGACTTCATCAAAACCGAAAATCTGTATCGTTTTGACGGTCAACTCGGTTTTTCATTGGGTCAGGGTCAATAATATTATGTTATGATAGGCATTAGATAATGCCTATCATCCATAAGGAGTTTGTGCAAATGTCTGATGACCGCGCCCAAAAACTTGCCGAAATTGCCACGATGGTCAAAGCCTGTACTGCGTGTCGGCTCCATGAGAATACCCGTAATGGTGTCCCCGGACATGGCAATGTTCATGCCGAGATTTTATTCATCGGTGAAGCCCCTGGTGAGCAAGAAGACATCAAAGCATTGCCATTTGTGGGGCGTTCTGGACAATATTTAGATTATTTGCTCAATCTCATCAATATGACCCGCCAACAGGTATTTATTGCCAATGTGGTCAAACATCGTCCCCCAGAAAACCGCGACCCACTCCCAGATGAAATTATCGCCTGTAAGCATTTTTTGGATGACCAAATTGCGCTCATAGACCCCTTGCTCATCGTCACATTGGGACGATTTAGCATGGCACGCTATTTTCCAGATGCAAAAATTAGCACCATTCATGGCAAACCCAAATATGATGAGCGATGTGTGTACTATCCGCTTTATCATCCCGCCGCCGCCCTCCGCAACCCACCCCTACGGCATGATATGGAAGCAGATATTCGGCGGATTCCCCTCTTATTAGAGGAGATGCGCCAAAAACGTGGCGAAAATACCCCAAAAACAGAAGATACCCCCCCTGTAGATAGCACTCCCAAACAACTCAAATTATTTTAAGCTATATATTGGGCGCAACAGTTTGCGCCCAATTAGCGTATTCATAGTATGGGGTTTGCATTTTTGCGTTACAATCAATAACGAAATCATTCACAATTAAAGGAGCTTGTATGCGCGGTTGTTTAGGATTTTTCTTTTATATCTTCGTCACCCTTTGGGTGATTTTTGGCTTTTTGATGTTCACCGCCGTGCGGTCATGGGCATTTGACAAACAATTTTATTTAGATGTGACCGATAATGATGCCCTCTATGAAGCAATTCGCACCGATGGCTTGCCCGAATTTTTGGCAAATTTGGAAGTGAATGGGCAACAAGTCCTCGATAAAGATTCTCCAGCCTTCCCCGCATTGGTAGAATCTATTCAAGGTATTATTCCCGCCGACTATATGCGGAACACCACCGTTGGCTTGGTGAATAACTTGTTCACCTTCTTTGAAAATCCCAGCACAGGCTTAACCCTCACAGTGGATTTAATCCCCATCAAACAGGCACTAGCTGGCGCACAAGGGGATGCGTTTGCCTCGACTTATATTCGTGCTTTAGAGATTTGTACCACAACGACCACCGTCCCAACCGATACACTGCCTACCTGCAAGCCTGCTGGTGTTTCTGATGAAGAGATATTAGCGGTTGTAAGCGACTATAAAGCTGGTTTTGTGAATGACATTCCCGACGTATGGGATTTGACCGAAAATGCCGATGTGGATTGGTCAAATTTGCCGAATGTGTCATTGGTGCAGGGGGTTAACACCGCTTTCACCGTGACTGCCATTATCACCTTTGTGCTGTGGTTCTTTAATGCACTCATCGGTGGGCGCGGATTTAAGGGATTGTTGATGTGGCTGGGCGGGATGTTATTTTTGCCCGCGCTCATTATGTTGCTCACAGGGGCATCTTTTGGTGGCAGTTTGTTGGATGCCATTGCCAATGATGTTATCACCAACACAACGACCTCTAACTTACAAGCCTCTGTGCAAGTGCAAGAATCGCTCACATTGGTGGCGTTGGATGCGCTCAAGCGCGTGGGGAGTGGTTTCTTGACCACAGGCATTATCGCGGTGGGGGTGTCATTGGTGTTATATCTGATGGGGGCGATTATGCGCCGTCCAAATCGCATGGTTGAAGTCGCTGGCTATTATAGCAACGATACATCTAACCCAATTCGCCCTCTATAAGACTATCAATCAGGTGACGGCGGACACGATATATAACTTAAAAACGAACCTTACCCCTAAATCCCCTCTCCAGTCTGGCGAGGGGACTTAAACCGACCCATAAAATGGTTTTTTCCCCTCTCCAATTTGGAGAGGGGGCAGGGGGTGAGGTAAAAATAGCGATTTTATCGTTAAGGTGACACATCAAATAATTTCAATAATTTTAGCGCCATTTGCAAATTCATCCGCGCTATGGGGTCAGATAATTTGACATCGCATATTTCTTGAATCCGCTCTAGCCGATAATTCAGCGTGCTACGATGAATATGCAATATTTCTGCCGTACTCACCCCATTGCCACCCGCATCCAAATAAGCCTCTAGCGTATGAAATAAATCGGCTTGTTGCTCCTCTTGCAATAAGCGCAAAGCAGGGATGAGTGGATTATCGTTGAGGGCATTATGCCCCGCCAGATAAAGCGTGTGAATATAGCCGAGTTGCTCAAAATAAACAATTTTATCGGTGGGGAATAAGCGTGTGGCGATATGCAACACCTCACGACATTGGCTATAGGCATATTGCGCTTGTTTTGCGCCCACATGCACCGCGCTCACCCCCAATCGTAATCCATGAGGGGAGGGAGTTGTGTCTGCTTCGCTAAAAATGCGTTTAGCGATGGCGTTCAAATCCTCATTGGCTTGCATGAGCATCATCACTTGACCCGCATATTGCCCAATCACTGCATTATTAAAGGCTTTGGTCAAACGCCGATTGAGTGCAACGACTTGTGGGGATGGCGCACCATTATAATCTACCACCACCGCCCGAAATGGCTTACGCAAATCGAGTCCAAAGCGTAGGGCTTGGTCGGTGAGTAGGTTGATACCGCTCATCTCTCCTTGCACCAATCGCGCCAAAATATTGCCTTTTAATGCCGATTCTGCCCCTTGTAGCGATTCTTGATGAATCAACATCAAGGCGGCAATTGTCGCGCCACTTTCGATGGCGAGCTGGTCTAAATCGGTCAATGGACGACCATCGGCAATCACCCATAAATACCCATAAATTTGCCCCTGCACGACAATTGGCGCGAGGATACGCTCCATCTCTAACCCCACATGGGGCATTTTGGGGATGAACACGGGACGCAAGGTATTGCGGATTTGCGGGAAAATATCAGCTTCTAGGGCGTTAACGAGGCGCGGGTCGGTGCGCCCATATTGTTGGGTATAGCGCCGTGCCTCATCCACGGTGCCAATATTGGCATTGGCGAGTGCCTCAAAACGGTCATTTTCGATGCTGATGGATTGTTTAATGAGGTCTGCCATCGCTGTTGCCAATTGCTTAATCGTCCCACCCTCTAAAACGAGGTTGGTGAGTGTTTTGTGGATATGGAGCGCCCGCGTGACCAACGCCATTTGTTCTTGGGCGATAATTTCGTTGGCAGAACGCGCCATCTCGACAAACCGTGCCGTATAATCTATTTCGATGAGCGGGAAGCCATGTGCTTCTGCCACTTCGACCATCTCTGGTGGGGCAAATTCAATGCGTTGTCCCACTGCGATGATGAGTCCAGCGACATTTTTGGCATCCAACGCCCGAATATACTCGCGCCTGCCTTGCTCATCTTGTGGGATATTAAAAGCGGTAGTGAGGATGAGTTCCCCGCCATTGAGCCAATTGGCGACCTCTGGCACAGCGCCATTATGAACATATCCAACCGGGCGGTGCAGGTTACGCCGCCCTGCGACCACCCGCGCCCCTTCAAATGGTGGCAACATTAATGCCTCTGCTATGGTTAACATAAATTTTTTTTAATCACCTTACTGATAGCCTCATAATGATTCTAAAAAAGAGCAGATAGAACATACATCTTGCTCTATCTGCGAATTATTTCATTTATTCAGTGACAATGGTAGTATGTTCGTCAAGCCAATCAATCAACATATTCATTTTGCGGTCTGCATCACGTCCGACAAAATAGCCTGTGCCGTGTTGACTACCTGTATACATGCGGATGGCATATTCACCCGTTGCCATTTCTGCCAATGCAGTCACGGAATAGGCGCTAAAATTATCCCCATATGATGCGACCAATAATATAGAGCGTGTATCGAGTTGTGATACAGCATTTGATGGTTGCACCCGCGCATAATCTTCACCCGGGGAGAGGGCAACCACAGTGAGGCAATCGAGGTCGTTGGCACACGCGATGAGTGCCACATTTGCGCCAATGCTACCGCCCATTAAGGCGATACCACTCACATTTTCTTGTGATTTGAGCCAATCCAGCCACAATTGCACATCTTCTTGTGCCAGTGTCCAATCGGTACGACCACCTGTTGAGCCAAAACCACGCATATCCACCGTCAAGATGCTATATCCCGCTTCTTGTAGTTTGGGGATAAATGCCGTCCATTGCCTTTTTGTGCCACCATTCATGTGCAACAATAATACGCCCACACTGGCTTCTTCTTGGGGATAGAAATCACCTTTAAGGATGAGACCATCACTGGCTTCGAGTTCAATTTCTTGTTTGATAGGCGCTTCTTGTGCCACAATTACAACAACGGCAAGGGCTAAAAATGCCAATAGCACTAATTTTTTGAGCATGGTTAAACCATCCTTTGCTAAAATAATGTTTTCGGCTATTTTACCTTATGCGGTTTCCGTTGTCCTATGATAGATAACATGACCCCCAAAATAATCACCATACTCCCCACAATTTCTAATCCGAGTGGTGTTTCTGATAAAAACAAAAAGGCGACAATCCCCGCCAATACCGATACCACCTGTGAGGAGATGCTCACAATGGTGGCGGGCAAATAGCCAACGGCATAATTAAATGCGCCATGTGCCAATAATGTGACAAAAATTGCCACGGCAATCACCCACATAAAGGCTTCTGGGACATATCCGAATATCGGTTTTTGGCTTATAAGTGCAAATACCAATGAGACGAAGGTTGCGATACCATCTACCATCCAAATATAAGGGATAAGCGAGACTCGCGCCCGTACTTGCCTGCCGATAAGCAGATAAATTGCCGCAAAAATCGCCGCCGCCAAGCCTAATCCCGCGCCTAACAACGGATTGGGTTCTGGCAAATTGCTTGAGCGGGGGGTGGCTTCGATGACTGCTGGTGTTTCTATGTATGGTGCAAGTGCGATAACGATGCCCCCCACAAATGCCAGCAAAATGCCCATGATGACCCAACGCCCTAATTTTTCTTTGAAGAAACTCACTTCCAAAATTGCCACCCATATCGGACCCGTGTTGGTGATGACTTGTGAGACCAAGATGGTGCTATAGACCAGCGATGCCGCCAGAAAATTAAAGTGGATGCCCAACATCAAGCCAGAGGCTAAAATAAATAGTAAATCGCGCCTGCTGATATTGGCTAATTGTCCCCGATACCGCCGAATGACAAGCGGGGTGAGGATGATGAAGGCGGGGAATAAGCGCCAAAAGACTACCACCTGATAGGACATGCCCAATTGTTGGGCGGCTCTCATGCCGATGGAAGCAAGTGTCGCAAAGACGAGGGCAATCCCCACTACCCAATAAGAACGGACTTTGGGGTCTGTTTTGATGGCTTGAAAAGTAGCTGTACTGGTGATTTGATTTATCAAGGAAAAATTGACCTTTTTGGGATGATAGACACACAGTATTCATCATACTCCATGTGCCTATCACCAAAAGATGCCAATTTTATTCCGCAATTTCGACTAACCGTTGCCCACGGTCAACCACATCCCCTTTTTTGGTAAAAACCCCTTTAATTGTCCCATCATGAGGCGCACTGACGCGGATTTCCATCTTCATCGCCTCTAATAACAACAGGGTTTGCCCTTTTTTGACCACATCCCCTGCGTTCACCAGCACATCTACCACTTTACCGGGCATTTGTGCCGTGAGGTCATCACCACCGCCTGCCCGTTTGCGTTTGCGTGCTTGGGGATTGGGTTGCGTTAGGGTAAAACTACGCCCATCCACATGGGCATAGCGTTCTGCACTATTGCGGGCAGTATAGACCACCTCGCGCCCGCCTTCCCATGTGATGAGCCATGCCCCATTTTGTAATGGGGTGGCTTGGATGTCATATACCGCCCCATTGATGGTGATGGTATGTGTGCCACCCGCGCCATTTTCTAAATTAAGGTGATAGAGTGTTTCGCCATGCTGATACGTAATAGTCATATTTTATTGCCTTTTAAGGACATGCAGGTTCATTGGGACGTAAATTTTTAGACAGTTCATCAAAATAGGGGCGATTATCTACCGTCACGGCAACGATGAGGGTTGCTGACCGTGTGGGTGTGATAGGAATCACCCAATAGCGCAAATTATATGCTAATTTTTCAATGACTGCATCATACTCATATAAACGCACATCGCCAATGGTGCAGGTTTTTAGGCGACGTGAACTATCATAACTGCTGAGGGCGGCAGTAATCCACGCATCATCAATTTTTTCGGTGGCGATAAGTGCCGTTTCTGGTTTGGGTGTGGTGGCATCAAACCGCAAAAAATCTAAATAGACCAAGCTGGTCGGTTCTGTTCGGCGTAATTCAACCGTGGTACGGCTATTATTATCTGGGCTGGCTTGCACACGTTCCCAAATCGTATCTGGCAAGGCGCTGGTAGGCACAAGGCTATTGATATAATCTTGGTCGGTCATCACACGGGTGACGAGTGCGAACACCACAACCCCAAATAAAACGGCAAATCCGCTCATCCCCAATAACAGCCGTGCGTTTTTACTTTTCATCATCATGATTAAATTGTCCTTTTGAAGCATCCGATAACATAACCTTATTATAACGGAACATGACCCTACAAACTTCTACAAAATTTTTTACGAGTTGTGAACATATTTCTTATACAGAGTGGGTATCATAGGGGGATGAGACAAGCACCAAAAAACAAATCGGGATACAATTGTTATAGTAACGATGTTTTAGAGATAGAGACGACACATGATACGTTTTGACCGTTTTACAGAACGCGCCCAAGATGCCGCCGCCCGTGCGTATGAAATTTTACAACGATATGGGCATAATCAGGTAGATACCGAACACATCTTGTTAGCCTTATTGGAGCAAAGTGATGGGGTCATTCCACAAATTTTGGAGCGAATGACTGTTGATATAAGTTTGCTCCGTTCTCGCATAGATAATATCCTCCAAGCCAGCCCCAAAGCCACGATTTATGGTGGTGGGGAAGGACAGGTATTTATCACCCCCCGCGTCAAACGGGTGATAGACCTCGCCAACGAAGAAGCCAATCGCCTAAACGACCAATATATCAGCACCGAACACATCTTTTTAGCGGTGCTATCAGAACGCAACACACCGATTGCCAAAATTTTGACCGATAATGGCATCACCCGTGACCGTGTACTCGACAATATTAAAGATGTGCGCGGTGGACAACGGGTTACAGACCCACAAGCAGAAAGTCGCTATCGTACCCTCGAAAAATATAGCCGTGATTTAACCCGTATGGCGATGGAAGGCAAACTCGACCCTGTGATTGGGCGCGATGCCGAAGTATTGCGGGTGATACAAATCCTCAGCCGTCGTACCAAAAATAACCCTGTCCTCATCGGAGAACCGGGTGTTGGTAAAACGGCGATTGTCGAAGGATTGGCACAACGCATTGTGAACCTCGATGTGCCAGAAATTTTGCATAACAAGCGCGTGATTAGCCTCGACCTTGCCAGTATGTTGGCGGGTAGCCGATTTAGAGGCGAATTTGAAGAACGCCTAAAAGCCGCCATTGAGGAAGTGCAAAATGCACACGGCGAAATCATCTTGTTTATAGATGAATTGCACCAAGTCGTTGGCGCTGGCGCAGGTGGCGGGGCAATTGATGCGGGTAATATGATGAAGCCCGCCCTCGCACGCGGGGAATTGCAATGTATTGGCGCGACCACATTGGATGAATATCGCCAATATATCGAAAAAGATGGCGCATTAGACCGCCGTTTTGCCCCTGTCTATGTGGATGAACCCACTATCGAAGATAGCATCGAAATGCTATATGGCTTGCGTGACCGTTATGAGGCACATCACCGTGTCACCATCACCGATGGTGCAATTGAAGCGGCAGTGAGACTATCTGACCGTTATGTGACGGGTCGTAAATTGCCAGATAAGGCGATTGATTTGCTCGATGAAGCCGCCGCCAAAGTGCGCGTGGCATTGTATAGCGTCCCCCCACGCCTCCGTGAGATGAAAGAAGCCGTTGACCGCCTTATCACCGAAGAAGAAGCGGCGAGTATGGCGCGGGATTATGAATCTGCCGCCAATTTCAAAATGCAACGGATTCAGCTTGAAGGCGAATATGAACGTGAACGCTATGTGTGGCAACAAGAAAATACGGTGGATGAGGTCGTTGAAGATAGCGACATCGCCGTGGTGGTTGGGCAATGGACAGGGATTCCCATCACGCAAATGCTCGAAAGCGAGAGTGAGAAATTACTCCGCATGGAAGATGCCCTGCATAAGCGCGTGATTGGTCAAGAGAGAGCCGTAGAAGCTATTTCTGATGCCATCCGCCGTTCACGTAGTGGGCTAAAAGACCCCAAACGTCCCATCGGCTCATTCATCTTTTTGGGGAGCAGTGGTGTTGGCAAGACAGAACTCGCCAAAGCACTGGCGGAATTTATGTTTGATGATGAAGATGCGCTCGTGCGTATTGATATGAGCGAATATCGTGAACAACACACGGTGAGCCGTTTATTCGGTGCGCCTCCGGGGTATGTTGGCTATGAGCAAGGCGGGCAACTCACCGAAGCGGTGCGCCGTCGTCCCTATCGCGTGGTTTTGTTTGATGAAATCGAAAAAGCACACCCTGATGTATGGAATGCCTTACTCCAAATTTTGGAAGATGGTCGCCTGACCGATGGGCAAGGGCGCACGGTGGATTTTAGAAACACCGTCATCATCATGACCAGCAATTTGGGGACAGAATTTGCCCGTAAGGGTGGGGCATTGGGCTTTGTCCAAGCCACTGATAGCCAAGCGGTAGCTGACCATCAAAAAATCGAAAAAGCCATGCGCGAGACCTTCCGCCCAGAATTTTTGAATCGCATTGATGAAATTATCATTTTCGCCCCACTATCGCAACAAGATGTGGAAAAAATGGTAGATTTGCAGATGAAGGGCATTGTGGAACGCCTATTAGAGAGTGGCATCGAAATTCACCTGACAGAACCCGCCCGCAATTGGATTGCCAAAACGGGTTATGACCAACAATATGGGGCGCGTCCATTACGCCGCAATATCCAACGGTATATCGAAAACCCGTTGAGTGTGCGCCTGTTGCGTGGTGATTTTAAGGCAGGCGATTTGGTGCTGATTGATGAACTCAACGGGCAACTGATTTTTGAGCGTCATGTGAACAGTAGCACCGATTATCATCACCCTGTGGTCGAAACCACGCCCAACCATAACCCCGATGATGAATTTAACTTGGGGCGCTTCAATGCCGATGATTTTAACCCGCAACAATTCATCCAAAATGATTTTGAGGATGAACATCGCAACGACTAACTAATCACTCCATAGGGGCATGAAACTATCTCATGCCCCTACCCACAGCACCATCTCCCCGCTACAATCATGCCCATGCGAATACTAATCTTACTCATCACAATCATATTCTTAGGCGCGTTGGCGTGGGATGTCGTCCCTGCATTGCGTGGGGGTGGTGGCTGGCAATGGGCGTATGAATTGCCAGTGGTCTGGGATGGCGTGTGGATACTTGCCATGCTCCTCGCGGGATATTTGCTCAGTGTGGGCATTTTTCGGCGGATAAAAGCGGGCGTAATGCTCACCATCGCGTGGACAATCATCACAACGGTTATTTTGGGTATTAGCGTGGTGGGTGTGCGTGGCGATGCGGGATTTTTGCTATTCACGCGCACCGTATCCCCTGTACAGACAGGCGCGAGTACCATCGCCGTCAATTATATGGCGCGGGATGGTGTGCTTTATACCCTGCAAAATTGGACAACGGTCATGCGTGAAGCATTGCCCGCCAATATCATCCATTTCACCACCAGTCCCCCCGCACAAGCCTTAGTGCATGTGGCTGTGGCAAATTTAACCGACTCGCTCACATCTCTGAGCATGGCATTGCGTCCCTATCAGTGTAGCAATCAGACCATCATGCGCTATACCACAGGCGAAATGAACGCTGTGGGCATTGTGGGCATGTTAATGCCCTTGTGGATGGCACTCGGCGCGATTCCATTTTATGGCGTGGCGAAATTATTGCTCAATGACCAAAAAATTGCTCTGCGATTGCTCCAATGGTATCCGCTCATTCCAACCATGCTCCTCTTTTTGCCCACATGGAATAGCATCTATCCACCCCTGTGTTTAGTCACGTTTTGGGGATTGCTCCATGCGGTCAAAGCCGAAAAATGGCGCATGGCGCTCTGGGCGATTTTTGCAGGGCTGGTGATGTCATTCACGACATTTCTCAATTTTGCCGTATTGCCCATGCTCCTCTTTTTTGGAGTGTTCACACTCGGATATGCCCTCTTCATCAGCAAAAAATGGCTACGGGCAGTTATCATGGGCGCGTGGTTTGGATTGGGACTTGCTACGATATGGGTATTATTTTGGCTCGCGTCAGGATTTACCCCGTTGGATATTTTCCGTGTGACCTATGAGGCGCATAAAGACCTTGTGCAACGAAATTATTGGGAATGGCTACTATTGCATCCCTACGACACGCTGTTTTTTGTCGGATTGCCCATCGCAGGATTGTTTTTCTGGGGAATTGCCAAAATTCGGCGCGTGGGAAAATCTGATTTTTCTGCCCATCACCTCATGGGGCTGAGTTTGCTCATGACCTTTTTGCTGGTCAATCTCAGTGGTATTGTGCAAGGTGAAAATGGTCGTATCCTCAGTTTTTATGCCCCATTCTTTTTATTGGCGGGTGGGGTTGTATGGACGAATCAGAAGCGCACATGGGATTTACCCCTCATGGGAGCGCAATCGCTCACGGTGTTGATTATGGCGGCGGTGCTATCGGTTGTGCCACTGGATTTGAATCCGACACCCACCGCCCCACGCACCGATTTTTATACGATGACAGGCATGGAGTGGTTGCCCGTGAACGCACAATTCACCAGTGATGCCTATTTGGGAAATTTTACGCTGGTGGGGCATCGCTATATCCCAGACCCATCGCAACAAAATATCACCATCGAAATCCAATGGCAGGGCGGGGCGCAGGTGGAGCGTCCTTATCAATTTGAAATTGTCGCGTATGCTGAAAATGAGATAGATGGGCAAATTGTCTCTGCGCCATTCACATGGTATGCCCAATTTGAAAATTATTTGCCAACCTGCTGGAAAAATGGGGAAACTGTGCTGGATATTAATGTGATTCCCTTGCCAGAGGTGAGTGCGCCTGTGATATGGCGGTTAGAATTGCGTGCCATTGATGAACGAACAGGGGATGTGATGCGGGTTAGTTTAGCAGATGGTACCCAAGCCGATAGGGTCGTGCTTGCGCCTGTGCGCTATCCGTAAAAGATTATAGGGGCAAAAATGTGACTTTATTTTGCCATTCATCGGCAGAACTGGCTTGTGCAATGGCAAGTAAATCATCAATAACATCTCGAACTGGGAGTGTATCTCTGACAATGATTACCCCCCTTAGCTGTAATCCGTCTATAAGGCGTTGATTGGCATGGGCAGGCATGGTTTTGGCATCATGTGAAAGCAGAATATAATCATGTTCTGTTGCCCATGCTAATAAATTAGGGTCAGGTGCTTGATACATTTCTGTATCTTGTACACGAACAATTTCAATTTGAGGATATTCGCGCCGAAGTCCTTTGATGATTTTGCCATTAAAATTTTCATCAGCGAGGAATTTCACTTGCCCCTCACATGGGTATCACGCCACCCACGCACACGGGCTAACAGTGCTTTATGCTCATCAGTGTAATTTGCTTCTATTGTATCTTTTATCTTGAGCGCATCGTCATATTCTTGCTTCACATAGGCATCCACTTCGGCGCGATGGCTCAAATAATAGGCGATAACGGCATATACATCTGCTAAAGATAACGTCGAATAACTTTCGATAATACCTTCAGCACTTTCACCACTATTGAACGCATTTATCACCAATTCCAATAAAACGCGCGTTTTCCCGATGCGAATTTGTCCATTTTCATCGGTGTAGATGGGTATGTCTAATGCAATAGGGGGAGCAATCATAGATGTGTCCTTTTTCAAAAAATTATACTATAAAACTGGGCGGATAAGTCACTATCCGCCCAGTTGAATCACTTAAAAATCGTCATCATCGCGTTTTTTGCCCCAGTCAATTGGGTTTTGTGGCTGTTGATTGGGTGGATATTGAGGCGGTGGTGCGCCATACGGATTTTGTGGCGGGACATTGCCTCCGTAGGGATTTTGGACGGGTGGTTGTTGATAGGGTGGGGTTTGGTTGGGTGGATATTGGGGCGGATATTGAGGTTGCCCATATGCGCCCATTGCGGGTGGTTGCCCATATTGTGGTGGGTATTGGGGTTGTCCGTATTGGGGCTGATATTGCGGTCCTCCATATTGTGGCGTTCCATAGGGAGATTGCACCATAACCACTTGTGTGGGGGATGCCCGAAACATGCCAACAAGGGTCGTGAGGATGGTCATTAATGCGCCAAATACACAGCCCCCAAACATCAATAACATGCCTGTACCGGGTGGGATGAGGGTGACGGTGTTGCGGACAACATCTAATTTGAGCAAGCTGGGTGTTGCCGCCACATCTGCAAGGTTATACGTGCCGAGTGCAAAGGCATAGAATGACCCTAATATCCCTAATGGGACGAGGATATAAATAATCGGTGTGATGAGAATCCGAAATATCCCGCTAAAAAAGCCTATTCGTTGCCGACCCCGAAAAATCGCCCGCAAAATAGAGGCAATTGCGCCCAGACCATATAAAGCGGCAAAGGCGATAAAACCATATAGGGCATAGAATGGGATGAGTGTAGATAAAGCACGCGCATCGCTGAATGAATCATAGAGTGCTTCAACGACCCTTGAACTGGTCGCCTCTGATGCAATTCTGCTGGCGCTCATGGTCGCAAATTCTCTGGCATCTCGGTTATTGCGCGTCTGTTCAATTCCAATATTCAAAAAGGGCATTCCAAAAAAGCCGATGAGGATAGCTACGGCACACATAACATAAATGATGCCCGTGATAAAATCGAGTGTGCCAAATTGTCTTTGTGGTTGCATTGGGATGGGGGTTGGTTGGGGAGTATACATACGATTTTGCTCCTTTATGGTGAATTTATTGTCTTATTTTATCTGCAAACTGAATTTACCACCACTCATATTGATTATTCAAAAGGGGCAGATGTATGGTTACAATGCACACATAGTCGTGTGTTCCACAAAGAAAAGGATGTGGTTTGTGATAGTGGATGTGATTTTTACGGCTGTGGCAATTTTTGTTTTACGGGTTATCAATTATGCGATAGGCACAATACGGACGATTGCCATTACACGCAACCTCAAACTTTTGGCGGCAATTTTGGCGGCAATTGAGGCATTGGTATTTGCAGTGGTGATAGCAGGCGTTGTGAGAGATTTGGATAATATCATTAACCTCACTGCCTATTGTGCAGGGGCGGCAGTGGGGAGTTATGTGGGTATGATGATAGAGGCGCGATTGGTACGTGGTTATATGATTGCCAATGTGTTTGCCAACGGCGACGGCGAGATGCTCGCCTCAAAATTGCGCGAAGCAGGTTTTGGTGTGACGACCACGCAAAGTCTTGGGCGTGACGGTTTGGTCATAACCTTGCGTACTGTATTGGATAAGCGGGATATGAAACGATTCAACAGCCTTGTGACCGACCTCAAGCCAGACGCATTTATGGTCGCAGAAGAAGCACGACAAGTCCAACGGGGCTGGATGGGGCTTGGCAAAGGTGGTCGTAGCGCAGGATGATTGTCGCAAATTTAGGTTAAATCATGTACACTTACGGCTAATTTTGTGTGATAAGTATGGCGGGGGATAAACCAACTGTGCAATGGTATTTTCCCCATGAGCCGACGCATTTTTTGCGTTGATGAAGGAGTATGGAATGGCAAAAGGCATCACCAAAGAGCAGTTACTCGAATGGTATCGTCAGATTGTCCTCATCAGAGAGTTTGAAGATAAGTGCGACCACTTGTATCAAGAGAAAAAAATTACTGGGGTATATTTGCATCTCTATAGCGGACATGAAGCCACTGGTGTTGGTGCAATTGCCAACCTAGAACCGCGTGACCATGTGATTACCGCCTATCGTGACCATGGCATTGCGATTGCACGTGGGGTAGACCCAAATCCTCTCATGGCAGAAATGATGGGCAAGCGTACAGGTGTGAGTGGTGGCAAGGGTGGCTCGATGCACTTGGCATCACGGGCGCATAATTTTTGGGGTGGTTACGCCATTGTCGGCGGTCATCTCGCCCTCGCTACGGGCATTGCGCTCGAAGCACAATACAATGAAACGGGCGCAGTGGTGTTATGTTTTATTGGCGATGGTGCGACCAATAATGGCTATTTCCACGAAGCCGTCAATATGGCTGGTGCATGGAAATTGCCCGTGATTTGGCTCATCGAAAACAATTTTGTGGCGATGGGAACACGGGTAGAAGATTCTACCGCCCAAACCGAATTGCATAAACGTGCTTTGGGCTATGGCATCAAAGACATGGGGCGCGTGGATGGTCAAGATGTGGTCGCGGTATACGAAACGGTACAAGAAGCTGTCGCGTATGCTCGTGAGCATGGGTCTGTGTTGATTGAATCGCTCACCTATCGCTATAAAGGGCATGGCGTGTCAGATAAGACCTATTCAGAACGCTTTTCAGAAGAATTGCGTGAGTATAAAGAAAATCGTGACCCCATCACCTTGCTCGCCAATCGGTTGAAGAAGCAATATAAAAATGTAGATGCAGAATTGGATAAATTCCAAGCCGATGCGGTACGTGTTGTCGAAGAATCCGTCACGTTTGCGCTCAATAGCCCAGACCCCACCTATGAAGATTTGATTGCCAATATTTACGTTGAGGAGTAAGACAGATGGCGGTAAAAAATATCCCAATGCGTGAAGCCTTACGCCAAGCCTTGCGCGAAGAAATGCACCGCGATGGAAGGGTTTTCATCATGGGCGAAGAAGTTGGCGAATGGCAAGGCACTCACCGCGTAACGATGGGTTTATTAGAAGAATTTGGCAAAAAACGGGTACGCGATACACCGATTAGCGAAATGGCAATCGCAGGGGCGGCAGTTGGTGCGGCGATGGCGGGTTTGCGCCCTATTGCAGAATTGATGACCATCAATTTCGCATTTTTATCGCTAGATGCGATTGTGAATCATGCGGCAAAAATTCATTATATGTTCAATGGACAGTTCAAAGTGCCTGTGGTATTCCGCGCCGCCTCTGGCTGGGGCAATCAAGCCACTGCCACCCATTCGCATACACCAGAGCCGATATTCGCACATTTTACGGGGCTATATGTGGCATGTCCATCTACCCCTGCCGATGCAAAAGGGATGCTAAAAGCCTCTATTCGCAGTGATAACCCTGTGTTATTCAGCGAAAATATTGCCCTTTATGCAAAACCCGGTCCTGTGCCAGATGATGAAGATTTTGTGTTGCCAATTGGCAAGGCAGATATTAAACGAGAAGGCAAGCATGTCACACTCGCTACGTATGCGCGTGGTGTTGAATGGTCACTAGCCGCCGCCAAAGAACTGGAAAAAGAGGGGATTGAATGTGAAGTGGTGGATATGCGCTGGTTGCGCCCATTGGATACCGCCACCTTATTTGAGAGTTTCAAAAAGACCAATCGCTGTGTTATCGTAGAAGAATCGCTCCCCATGTATAGCTTTGGGAGTGAAATTGCGGCGCAATTGCAAGAGAATATGTTCGATTATATGGATGCCCCTATCAAACGGGTTCATTCAATGGATGTGCCATTCCCCTATGCGCGGGATATTGAATTGATGGCGCTTCCCAACGCCCAAAAAGTGATAGATGCCGTGAAGGAGATAGTATAAAATGTCCGAAGCGATTAAATTGACGACTGATGGAATGCTTCTCAACTGGCTTAAATCGGTTGGTGATAGCGTTAAGGCGGGCGATATTATCGCTGAATTTGAAGCCGATAAAGCCACTGTGGAGGTAGAATCTACCGCCAATGGCGTGCTTTTGGAATTGAAAGCAGAAGTCGGTCAGGAACTCAAAGAAGGGGCTATTATCGCCATTGTCGGTGCTTCTGGTGAAGCGACTGCGCCAACACCCACACCAACGGCAAGCACCAATGGTAGTAATGGGAGCGCCACACCAAAACCGACCAGCGCCCCAACATCGCAACCTGTCGTGGCATCAACCACGCCAGAAGGACGGATAAAAGCATCCCCATTGGCGCGGAATGTCGCCGCCGATAAAGGCATTGACCTCACAACCGTAGCAGGAACAGGACCCGGTGGGCGCATTGTGCGTGCCGATGTGGACAATTATCAACCATCCACAACCCCATCCACCCCTGTTGGCAAAGCAGAAGCACAACCGACTGTGAGTGTTGGTGGGCGCAATACCTATGGCACAATTCCCACAGAAGATGTCGAAATTTTGGATGTGAGCCGTATGCGTCGTGCGATTGCCGATAACACCATTATCAGCAAACAAATGACCCCCCATTTTTATGTCACGGTGTCGGTGGATGTTGCCCCATTGCTCAAACTCCGTAGCCAACTCAATGCTAATTTGGAAGGCGATGCCAAAATCAGCGTGAATGACCTCATCGTCAAAGCGACTGCATTGGCACTTCGCAAATTCCCCAACCTGAATAGCCATTATTATGGCGATAAAATTGTGCGCCACACCCGTATTAATATTGGGATTGCGGTAGCATTGCCCAATAACGGTTTGTTGAATGTGGTCGCCAAAGATGCCGATAAAATGGCATTAAGTACGATGGCTGTCACCAATAAAGCGATGTTTGAGCGTGCGCGTGAAGGTAAAATCAAGCCAGATGATATTAAAGGCGCGACCTTCACGGTGAGCAATTTGGGACCCTATCAAGTAGATAGCTTCTCTGCCATCATCAGCCCACCAGAAGCGGGTATTTTGGCGGTGAGTTCTGCCAAGAAAGTGCCGATTGTGTTGGAAGATGGCACAATTGGCGTGGGTGAACGCATGAATATCACCCTCAGCGTAGACCATCGTGTGAGCGATGGGGCAGAGGGGGCGCAATTCATGGTCGAATTACGCGCACTCATCGAAAATCCAATGCGCCTCTTGGTGTGATGGATAAGTAGTAGTTTATGATTGATAAAAACGGGCAGAAATGCCCGTTTTTTGGTTGCTTTTAGCTGGGATATTTCATATCTTTGCCAGATAAAATAGCAAATTCATCTGTCTCTAGATGAGAACCACGTAATGCTTCTAATATTTCATGACTCGTTGGCTTTCGGCTTAACTTGTCATATAAATCATTAAGTTTGGTAAAGATGGGGTTGGGTATATTATTGTTGTCTACATCATCTTGAGATATGAGTGACCAAATTTCATTTAGGCGATTGATGAGTTCATCGAATGGTTTTCGTCCTTCTGTAAAATTAATATAGTTAAGAGGTTCTAATTTGGGGTGTATTTCATGCGGTGAATCTAATTTCTGAAGTATAAGTGGAATAACTCGTTTTCTTAAACCAAGTGCATAAGACCATTCATAAGTGACATATTGAGATAGGGTTGCTAGTGGGGTAAGAACAACAATCACAGCAAAACTCTCACGAATGCCTTCATCAATTTCATCACGCCAATTATCACCATATGGAATTTTACTACTATCTAACCATACCTCAAATTCGTAATTTTCAAGTTGTCGCATCAATTCTTTTGTAAAATAAATGCCCAAATCATCTCGTTTATAAGATATAAAAACTTGTTTTTTCACTGAACGCAATCCTCCTTTGCTTTTTCTAATAAGACAGAGAATTGCGAAGCAATTGTCCTCAGATGCGCCCAGATGGTAGCACAACGTGCAACATTTTCGCCAAAATCAGTTGATATTTCTTTTGAATAACGACATCTTAAAATCTCTTGTTCGTGACCCCATGCAGTCACTGGGTCTCTGTCATTACTATTTAATCCCAAAAAGAATTTTGCTATGCAATTTGCAAGATCTTTAAATTCATCAAGTGGTCTAAAATAGACAACTCCAATAAAATAATTATCCATTTCACGGATAACAAGTTGGATTTTATCGTCTTTATCAGGATTAGCTGACGGCTTATTTTCGGCGGCGTTATTTTCGTGAATATAGATTACTCGGATTAATTCTTCTTCTATACCACCTGATTTGTTAAGATTAACTTCATAGCCGAACTTTTCTTGGCTATAATGTTCGCATAATTGTTTTAACCAGCGAGGCATAATATCATCCTGATGCTTGTGCAATTGATTCGATAATTTCTTTCGTCTTAGAATTACCAACACGCATAAGATAAGGAGTTAACGATGAAGATAGAGGTTGTTTGGGAGTGTCTTTGGGGGCGGATGATTTACTAAGTGTAGAGATTGTTTTTTTAGTCTCTGGTCTTCCAATTTGCATAGTATAACTTTTAATGTTTCTTCTAGATAAACTTTCAGAGTTTATCTTTGACATGTGCATTACTAACTTATTTATTAGAGATTCTATCTGCTTACCTTCTTGATAGAATTCATATTTTACAGTTTCTTGTAATAATCTCATGGCAAAAGCGTTGATAACAGCTATGATAATTGAATCATTCGGGTTATTATTTAGAATCTTATCAATTGATGATTCCAATATATATAGGTCATTGTTAAAACTTTGTTGTGCGGAGTTTACTATTTCAGTTGAAGTTAATTTTTTCATGATAGTGCCTATCTATATAAAGCTGAATTGAATCAATAACTCGTGAACGTAGATTATTATCTACAGATAGTTGCGATATATCGTCGAATTTTACCCACCTTATTGTATCCAACTTGGGCTTGTTTTTACACCTCGAAATAATTACATCTTCGGTAGAAATTGGTGTGTGTTCATCAACACTAATTTCTTTAGGTAAAATCTGATTATGTAAAAACAATTTATAACCATTATTTTCAAATTTGACCAATAAATAAATAGTTAATTCGTCACGAGTCTGTTCGATGTAAAGTGGCAAATTATAAGTTATTTTTTTTTTAGTTCGACTTGATGACCATTACTTTCCCATCCTACTATATCGGCTAATGTTGGTAGACTACCGTAAGTACCAAAACGATTAGCACAAATATATGCACCACCAGTTGCATATTTGATTGAATCCTCCAGAGATTTTTTATCAAGTATTCTCTGCACGAAAACACTTGTAAAAACATCCATAGCACCTGCTGTATCAATAATTAAAGGATGTTCATTGTGATTAATTTCATAAAAACTATTATCATGCCCGTAATAATATCGCGGTAGCCCATTTATTGCAACTATAATCCCCTTACGAACAAAATTTACTAGACTACTTGCATCTTCATAAGTAGCATCCTGTTTGTTTAATAATTCTCCAATATCGCTTTGCGATACAACAAGATAATCTGTTTTTTCAAAAATACTTTTTACGGATGTGTTGTCAAGATTACATAATTGTCCATTATAGTTTACTGGAGAGGGTCGCAAAACAGTGATACACTTTGTATTGGTCTTTATCAAATCATAAGCATATTCAAGTGTTTCAATAGGGATAGCAAAAGTTGCAACTAAGGCGGACGTAGTTTTAAATAATTCTTTAGCCGCGTCTAACGATGATGGAGAATAAGACTTAGATGCTCCCACACGAGCATAATAAATCGGTTCTGGATTATTATCAATATTTTCAGAGTGGATGTAATCGGTTCTAAATTCATTTGTAGAAATCAAAAACTCATTTTTAATTTTTTCATGTGTTAAATAAAATTTTAACTCATCACCATCTTCTAACCCAATACAACTTAAAATATAAACTTGAAGGCTATCATTCATTCGTGCTAATGTAACTGCTTGGTTGAACGCACGTCCCCCAGGTGAAGTTGTTTTACTAATAATTTGGCGATTATTTACAACCATTAATTCATCATAAGCAATATTTCCAATTACAATGACTTTAGTCATAATCACGTTCCCCTAATTTTGATATGTTTTTCAATTTGTACTACACTATAACACAATTTTTTATTGTTTGCACCAAATAATTTATATGAATGACGCGCAAAAACGGGCAGAAATGCTCGTTTTTGCTTTCTGATGCTATAATGGTCATAAATGAGTGAAGAGGAAAACCCCAATGGCTAATTCAGAATTGCATATTCGTGATGAGCAAATCATCGAAAAACTGACGACTATCGCCAAATTTCAGGGACAGGCAATAGAAGATATTTTGCGAAATTGGATTCAGGCATATGAAACACATTTACGCGATAACCCCATATTGCATATGGCATATTCTGCCGAAGAAATGGGTGCAATTGCTGATAGAGATGATATAGCCGAACATTTTGATGATATTTTGCGGGAGATGATGCGTGATTCCAGATAAGATTGATGCTCTTATGGATAGTAGTTTTCTCTTTGCATTAAATAGTCTCAATGATAAACAACGACTACCTGCACTTAGCATTGCACATCGTCAAGATATTAACTATATTATCCCTGATGTGGTTTGTGGGTGAGGTTGCCTATATGGTACGTAGCCGTATTCATCAAGCGATGGTCATCAAATTTTTGGCGACAACCGCAGAATCTAAATTTTCACTAATCCCAATATTGAAAGAAGATATTGCACGTGCGGGACAAGTCATGCAAAAATACCATGAATCTGACCTCGATTTTGTGGATTGTTGCCTTGTAGCACTCTCAGAACGCCTAAATATTACCCATATATGCACCTTTGATGAGCGTGATTTTCGCAAAATAGTCCCTAATCATGCACCCTTTTTTCAGTTGCTCCCTGCCGATTTACCCTAGCCGATTGAGCCATTATTACTCAAAGCGTTTCGGTCACAACATTGATAAAGACATTTGGCTTTGGTAACTGGTTTTCTTCAAGCTGTGCTACAGGGATAGGTGTTATCTCAGAGTCAATATCGGCATTATAAAAAAGTTTGACGAGGAAAACAAAATCATCCTCTGCTAACTTAAAAGCATTGTATAAATCTATGCCCCCTGAGCGTATTTGTTGAAATCTGGTATTTGACAAACTGCAATATAACCACGTTTCATATTCATCATAATCGTTTTCTTGCACAACAAGATAGAGTTGTCCCGAAGCACTACGACAGGCGAAAAGAATAGGTTTGTCATAATACTCGAAAACCTCGACTAACTCTAATTTTCCTAGATATGTATTCTTCGCAAGTACACTCATATTTAAGTATCCGACAAATTAACAAGCTGAAACACTTTCCATGGTTGTGAATCAATTGGTATCCACCAAGTAAAATGAGATGGATGTGTTGTGCTTGGTGTATTTTTCATTTTACCATGCTTTGATTCTAAAGTGCCTTTGATTATTTTTTTGCGCCTCATAGCAGGACTAATTTCTTGAAGGCGTTTAATTCCATTTAATTCGGTATATATTGAAACTCCTCCTGCAATACATTCAGTTACATCCCATTCACCATCAGGCTTTTCTTCTCGGCGTGATAGAAAATCTTTTGAATCGAAATTGGCTTTGTTTGCTAAACGATATACAAGCCCATGAGCAGGTAGTGCGTCATCAGGTGGGCAGTCATCTGGTAAATGGTCTCGCCACTGCATAATAAAAATACCCATACTGTGGTTATCTATAAATAAAAACCTACTTATATAATTAGAGCAAAATAATTGTAAATCCGCAAATTTTCCAATTCATTTGCTCCCTGCCGATTTACCCTAGCCGATTTATCTATTATTTCTAAAAAGTGTCATTATTGTTCATTTTGCGCTTGACAAAAATCCTCTTTCACGGTTAAATATAGAATATATGTGCGGTATGCTTTCGTAGATGTGCATATTCCGCGTGTGGGTTCTCACATACTGTCGGACGCTCGCGTCCGACAGTATATGTTCCAACCCGCGCAGGCACTCCTGACCGCTTCGGCGGTACGCCCCAAATGGGCTTGCATAGGCGGGGATACCCGCAAGTCAAAATCATCATCCTACGGGGTGCTGTGAGCCTTGAGTTAACCGTCTATCCCCCAAAGTAGCGCGTTGTGAGTGCCTGCGGGTGCTTGGAAAATATCAACTTTTGACTAATATGTGGATAACATACGCTTTGCTAGTCATCCATTACACAATATAATGTCTTTAAGTCCGTAAGGGCGCAACATGTTGCTCCCTTCCATAGCTAATCAAACTAAATACCACAAAATAAAGGTGAGGGACGAAAAAATGGCAGACGACACACCAAATAAAGGGCTTTTTGGACTTCAACAACAATTCATCGTCAAACAATATGAACGTGCCTTACTCTATAAAGATGGCAAATTTGAGCGCCTCTTAGAAGCGGGAAAATACACATTTTGGCGTTGGGAAGCCATTGAACTCACCTATGTCAGTATGAGGCAAATGAGCGAAGTCATTAGCGGGCAAGAAATGCTCACCGCCGATAAAATTGGTGTCCGTGTGAGCCTCATTGCTCAATATGTGGTGGATGACCCCATCAAAGCCATTAATGTGGTCGAAAATTTTTCGCAACAACTCTATCAAGATTTGCAATTGGAACTCCGCAACCAAATCGCAGGCTCAACCATTGACCAATTGCTCGAAACACGCGCCGAAATGGGCGATACTATCACCCAAAAAATTACCCCACTGGCAACTGAATATGGCATTACGCTCAAACGGGTCGGCATCCGCGATATTGTGTTGCCCGGTAATGTGCGGACTGTCATGATGGAAGAATTTGAGGCAGAACGGTCTGGGCGTGCCGATTTGATTAAAGCACGGCATGAAGTGGCTTCTGCACGCGCACGCGCCAACACCGCTAAAATCCTCAGCGAAAATCCGAATGTCATGCGGATGCAAGAACTTGACGCATTGGTCAAACTCGCCAGTAAACAAGGTAATGTGGTCATGTTGCCCGATTTAGCCAGTTTATTCGTCCGCAAAATGGCGGATGATAAGGGCGAGTGATGAACCCGCTCGTTGAAACATGGAAAAAGGGATGGTATCGGCTAATAAACAAGCGATACTACCCTCCCTATGCGGTTACAGTGAGTGGTGATATTTATCGCCATGTTTTTTATCTCATACGATGGTCATTTTATGTCGCAGACCCCGCATTTGCACGACGACAAATTTATGCTGATTTGGACGCTAAAACACAAAAAATGATTAACACCATGCTCGCGCATAATCGGTTGCCAAAAGAATTGGGCTATCGGCATTTCACCAAGCCCAAAAAAGATGGCACAGACCGCCATTTGGCAGAACCCAATCCGCTACTCAAAGCGATTCAACATGAAATCTTGAAAGAACGCTTCAAAGGTCAACAAATCCATCCCGCCGCAATGGGTTTTATCAAGAAAAAATCTATCGCTGACCATGTATGGACACATGCAGGGGCAGATATTATTATCACCGCAGATATTCAAGATTTTTTCCCCAATACGCGCACAGACCGCATACAAGCATGGTGGTATGGTGTGTATGGCGATGAAGATGTGGCACGCCTCATGACCATCCTCACCACCTATCAGGGCGGATTACCACAAGGCGCACCCACCAGCCCCATGTTGAGTAATTTGGTCAATTTTGAGATGGATAGGCAAATCGCCAAGCGGGTAGAACTCTCTGGTGGAAGTTATAGCCGTTATGGGGATGATATGGTGTTTAGCTGGTATCATCGCCCGCCCAGTGATTTTGAACGGGCGATTCGTGCCATTTTGCGGGCAGAAGGCTATGACCTGCATCCCAAAAAGGGCTGGAATGTCTATCACAAGCGGGATGAACCACAAGTCACAGGGGTGATTTTGACCAAAAATGGCGGTGTTGCCGTCCCAGATTGGGTGAATCAACGGATTGCTGACCTCAAGAAATCGGCAAAAGATGATGAACAGGCACACAATAAATTATTAGGATATTTTTCATATAAACTTATGATTGAGAAGCACAAAGCCATGTTATAATCTCTGTATACAACGATTAACTAAGTTATTACAGAGAAAGAATCTTGAAAGCCATTCATAATAATCAACATAGCACCCTGTGGCAAAAAATCTCGAAAACCATACGCCACCTTATTACCCCAATAGGGAAAACCCCCCCATTCTCAATTGAATATCGCCAAGAACGGGCGCTGAATATGGCGTTATTGGTGATGATTATTGTGGGTATTTTTTCGATATTGCCAAGCTATAGCAATATATCCGATATATCCTCATGGGTGATACGCCTTATCATTTCCAGTTCTTATGCGACCACCAGTTTGGTATGCTATTTATTGGCTCGGCGCGGTTTTTGGCGTATATCGGCACGCTTGCTCATCTATTCACAAATTTTGGTGACAGCCAGCTTTGCTATCCATCCACATCCCAATTCATATATTGAACTCGCCTATCTATTATTTGTGGTGGCATGGGCATTATTTTTTGTCAATTGGGCGGAGTGGCTTGGGGTGATGGTTTTGAACCTCACTATCATCATTATTTTTGCGTGGCTCACACCAAGTAGTATATCCTTTATAGATATTCTCAGAGGCATTTTCTTGTTTCATGTAGCTGGAAATGCACTTCTTATTGTGGCGCGACTTTATCAAGAGAATACCTATCAACGCTATATGCAATCGCTCGAATTAGTCGCCAATCAGTTACGAAGGACGATGGAATCTGACCTTGATGGTATTTTCTTGTTGCAGGCAGTTCGTGATGCCAATAATCAAGTGATTGATTTTCGGTTAATGGAGGTCAATAGCGCGGGTTGTAACCAATTAAATATGACCCGTGACCAACTGATAGGGAGACTCATTTGTGAATTATTCCCTATCAACCGCACCAACGGCTTTTTTGAGCAGTATAAGCGCGTTATTGAGACGGGCGAACCATTATTGCAAGAATACCAGATACCCGATACACAAATTGGTGCAGGGTGGTATAAGCATCAGGTGGTGCGTGTAGATGAAGACAGTGATAACCTCGTCATTTATAACCGCGATAATACCCAGCAAAAGCAATATGAACTCGATTTAGTCAAACAACGCAATCAATTGCAATCACTCATAGAATCGCAAACCTCTTACCTTGTCCGTACTGATATTTATGGCAAGTATGTCTATGCTAATCAACGGTTTATAGATCATTTTGACATGAACCGAGAAAAAATTATTGGTAGTGAAGCCCTTAGTACGATTTATGAGCAAGATTGGGATAAAGTGCGAGAATGTGTTCAACAATGTATGGAAAATCCGGGACATCCTGTATCTATCACATTTCGCAAACCCCATCGTGATGGGCGCTTATTGTGGACAGATTGGGAATTTATCGCTATACAAGATGATATGGGTCATATTATTGAAATTCAAGCGGTTGGGTTAGATGCAACCTCGCGTGTTTTGGCAGAAGAAGCACGTATTGAGACCCAAGCCCTGCGAATTGCCCTAGAAAAACAAGCAGAACTCAATGAAATTAAAATACGGATGATGAGACGCATCTCGCATGAATTTCGTACACCATTGAGCATTATCCTATCCTCTACAAATCTGTTAGACAATTATTCTGACCAGATGAGTAAAGAAAAACGTGACGAAAAAATGAGTCATATCTATGCCGAAATAGACCGACTCACCCAAATGCTATCGGATATGGCGCGTATTTTGCAAGGACAACTCGATTACACATTTTCACCTGTTCTCACGAATGTATCGGAGATGATTAGAAAAATTATTGCACGTTATCAACTTAGTGACCCAACCCATCAACACCCAATTGTGTTTGTGATACCAGATAATTTCCCACTTGTGACCATAGATAATAACCTGTTGGATATTATTTTGAATAATCTGTTATCAAATGCGCTTAAATACTCGCCAGAACTTACCCCTGTGACGATTGAAATTAAGCAGATACAGACACACCTTGTCTTGACGGTAAATGATAAGGGTATTGGCATTTTAGAGAGCGAATTAGAGCATATTTTTGACCCGTTTTATCGGGGGAGCAATTTTGGTGAAGTGGCGGGGATAGGCTTGGGGCTAAGTTTGGTCAAAAATGCTGTCGAAACACATGGGGGGGCAATTTCTGTGATGAGCAAAGGCGGTGAAGGGACGACCTTCACCGTGACATTGCCGCTTTCATAACAACCTATTGCAGTGCTAAAAATTCTTCTACCAATGCCAATAATTCTTGTCTACTGACTGGTTTTGGTAAATAGCCATCGCAACCTGCCTGTAACGCCTTTTCTTTATCACCGACCATGGCATTAGCAGTTATGGCAATCACAGGGATATGTGCCAAATGACTATTTTTGAGGCGTGCTGTGGCTTCTAGCCCATCAATATCGGGCAAATTAACATCCATGAGGATAATATTGGGTTGTTCGCTTTGTGCCATCTCTAACCCGCTCATCCCATCTTCTGCACCACAAAACTCATAGCCTGCGTGCAAAAGGATTTTGCGGACAAGGCGCATATTTTGTTCGTTATCTTCAATGTATAAAATTTTTGCGCTCATGTGATTCCTGCTTTACTTGTGTTCCCCTTCGCCGACAGGTTCTTGCGAGGTGGTCACGCTCATCCAATCGGGTCTATCCCCGCGTAGATGCCCATAAATTGGGCTTTCGTTGCGGACAGTATCTATAAATGCCATCATGTCGCTGATGGGCATAAACAAATAGCCTTTTTTATTTTCGACTTCATAAATTGCCTCTGGATAATCACTTTCTTCAGAGACGAACATCACATCCATTGTATAACCGTCATCCCCTGTACAGCGTACAATGCCTCGAATATTGACCATGACCCCGCCAATATTCCGCACTTCCATCTGTCGCCAAATAATCATGTATGTTTTGATTTCAAAAATATGGGTTGTGGCTGGATTACTCATCTTCCCTGCCTATCGTGTGCTTATAAGGACAATTCTTCTTTTATGATAACCTTAGAATGGGATAAAACCAAATAAAGGTTTTACATTTTCAAGAAAAATTCATGGATTATCAATGTTAGGTCTGTATAATGATTGTGTAGAGGCATAATCGGTTATGCCCAATGACCACATTAAAAAATTATAATTTGAAAGAAGATGCCCATGCTCAAAAAATGCCTCATCGCCAATCGTGGCGAAATTGCGGTGCGCCTCATTCGGGCGTGTCAGGAATTGGGGATTCAGACCGTTGCTGTTTATTCTGACCCCGATGCGCGGGCGCGTCATGTCTTTTTGGCGGATGAAGCCTATCCATTGGGGGGGAATAGCGCCAAAGAAAGTTATTTATTGGGCGAATTGCTCATCGAAATTGCCCTCAAAAGTGGCTGTGATAGTATTCACCCCGGTTATGGATTTCTCTCTGAAAGCGAAGATTTTGCGGGAGAAGTGCTAGAGGCTGGTTTGGTGTGGGTTGGACCAAAACCTGCTACGATTCGAGCGATGGGGGTCAAAACAGTGGCGCGTGCGCTAATGCACTCCGCAGGCGTGCCAATTGTCCCCGGATTTCAATCGGAAAGCGCCGATGATGACCTATTTCTCGCAGAGGCACAAAAAATGGGGTATCCCGTCATGGTCAAAGCCGCTGGTGGCGGTGGTGGCAAAGGGATTCGCATTGTGCGGTCTGCTGATGACCTGCTAGAAGCCCTCGCAGGGGCGCGTCGTGAGGCACAAAACGCCTTCAACGACCCGCGTGTGTTCCTCGAAAAATATATCGAAAATGGCAGGCATATCGAAGTGCAATTGCTGGCAGATGACCATGGCAACATTTTGCACCTCTATGAACGCGAATGTAGCGCCCAACGCCGTCATCAAAAAATTATCGAAGAAACACCATCGCCTTTATTGACAGATGCCACACGCGCCCAAATTTGTGAGGCGGCGGTGAATGCGGGGCGGGCGGTGAATTATGTCAATGCGGGGACGGTGGAATTTATCGCCACGCCAAGCCAAGAATTTTATTTTTTGGAGATGAATACCCGCTTGCAGGTCGAACATCCCATCACCGAATTGGTGACAGGGGTGGATATTGTCAAATGGCAGTTCAAAATCGCCTCTGGGGAAGCCCTATCCTTCACCCAAGCCGATATTCGCCAACGTGGACATGCCATTGAATGTCGGATTTATGCCGAAGATGCCCATAACAACTTTTTGCCCGCCATTGGACAAGTACAGACCTTCATCCCACCCATCGCGCCCAATGTGCGCGTGGATACAGGGCTGGTGAGTGGCGACCATATCAGCATTTATTATGACCCCATGATTGCCAAATTGATTGTGTATGATGAAAATCGGGATGATGCCATCGGGCGGATGAAATCGGCATTGCGCCAAACGGTGCTACTCGGTACGACCACCAATATTGACTTTTTATTGGCATTATTAGATGACCCCATTTTTGCCACAGGGCAAATTCATACGGCTTATATTGATGCAAATCTCGCAACATTGCTCCCACAAGCCCCACCACCGCCACTCTCGGCGTTATTTGCCCTCTTATTGAGCGAAGCCACTATGACGACCAACACACAAACGCCCAATGCCGATAGTGATAGTGACCGTTTTAGCCCATGGGGACGCACAGATGCGTTTCGGATTCAAAACACCCGTTAACCAGTGAAAGGATTTTTACCCGCATGGCATTATTTTTGCTCATCAGCGCACAGGCTCTTTTGCTCCTGTTGATTGCCTCGTTGCTTTATACCTTCCCACGTCCCCTTAGCACGCCCCTTTATATCGCCTGTTTGGTATTGGTATTGGTGGCGGTTGGATTTGCCCTCGCGTTGGATAATCAGACCAGCGCCATTTTTGACACACTCGAATTTTTATCCATCGTCACCGCCATCATTGTATTGGTCATTGGGTTGGTACTCACCATCCGCAAAATGTCAAAAAATCGGTCTGCATGGTTGAGCGTGTTGGGATTTTCCCTGTTTGTGATGACCATCGGCATCACTTTGATAGAAGCCAGAAATGACCTGCGTGATATGTTGGATGAGGATGTGGTTGAAGCGGATAGCACCGAAATGGTCATTGTATCCACCCCGACCAGCCGTGAAACTGCCCGTCAAATTTTGGATAATGTGGCAATCGTCATTGCCGAGCAAACAGGGCTACCTGCCGATGAAGTCACATTGCTATTAGATGGTGGGGCGAGTGTGGCATCGCTCATCAGCGAACACGGGGGCGACTTGGAAATTGCCATCACACAAATCACCGATATTATGAGCAATGGCATCCAAGAAATGGCACGTAATGGACAAATGGATGAGAGCGCCGCCTCATTTGCACTCGCCTCTATGCCGACCATTGTGCGTTTGGGTGTGAATAGTAGCCTCAATGGGATGTTGGCGCGTTTTGATACGCCAGAAAGCACCCCCGCGCCATGATTGCTAGTAACCTGTTTCTACTCCTTTTGGCAGGATTTTTTGCCACGATATATGGGCTAATGAGCCTGATTCGCGCCCTCCGCAAAAATGCCAAAATTGCCTTTATAGACCTTATATTGGTGTTTATGATGGCATTATTGCCATTGGTGGCGGTGGTCAATGATAACCGTGCCAATACCCAATTTGGATTGATTGAAATTGGGAGTGCCATTTTGGGAATCGGGATGATTATCGGCGGGATTGTAGTCATGCTCCTCGAATTACGCCGACCAGACCGCCTCAAACAATCTCGTGGCATTTTGGGGATGGGGACAGGGATTTTGTTACTCGTGATGATATTTATCACGTTCAACACGGCGCGGGTGCAATTACAGGCAGAATTGGCATCATTGCCAACCCCTACAGCAGGTGCTACCCAAACATTTGAGGAATTGGGTGAGGTTATCTTCACCGATATTTTGAACATCATCTCACAAGAGACGGGTGGCTTGGCAGAAGAATTTATTCTGGAACAACTCGATGCGGGTGTCACGTTACGCCAACTCATCAATGACAATGGCGGGAATGTGGAGGTGGTGGTGCAAGGACTCACCGACACCATGACCGGTTATTTTAAGCAACTTGCCGCCGAAGGGCGTATCGAAGCGACACAAGCCACTGCCGCCATTGGGTCTATGGGCTTTTTTGTGCGCCTATCGCTAGACCGCGATTTTTCTGGATTTTTGGAGCAACTAGAACAAGGTGGTGGGGCAGTTAACCGCACCCCACTCCCTGCCATCCAAACAGAACGGGCGATATTGGCACTCACAGCGACCAGCACGATTACAGCCACCGCAGAAGCAGTCGTGATGCTCACATCAACACCACCCGCCACAGCCACATCGCGTCCACCTGTCGTAACATTCACACCGATAGCACCCACGCGCACACCCATTGTATTGGCGACACCTGCACCCCTTTCTACCTTCCTTATCACCCCAACCCAGACACCCAACCCAGATAACACGGCAACACCGACTATCAGCGCCCCAACATCAGCCATTCCGTGCCTTGTAGTCATGAATTTTAATGTCAATCTGCGTGAGACACCGACTACCGATGGACGCATTTTGGTCAGTATCCCATTTGAGACGACGGTTTTTGGGATTGGGCGCAATGCCGATTCGACATGGTGGCAAGTCCAATATGAGGATTTAAGTGGATGGGTTTTTGCCGATATTGTCACTGTGACCAGCACCTGCCGAAATTTGCCAATTATTGAATAAGGTGTTGTTTTTGTAAGGGCGCAACACGTTGCGCTCTTACAGCCTAATTATATTCATGAGGAATTATGATTATTGATGATTGTCAGAAACCCCTATCCAATGAAGCCCTGAAGGGCATTGATACCTTTAACGCGGGCGAATATTATGCCCAACACGATATTTTTGAGGCGCTCTGGGCGCATACCGATGCGCCTATCCGCATATTGTATAAAGCCATTTTGCAGGTGGGGGTGGGGTATTATCAGATAGAGCAGGGGAATGTGCGTGGGGCAATCAAAATGCTCCGTCGTGCAGACCGATGGATGGCAGAATTGCCCGATATGTGTAGCGGAGTGGATATTGCCCAACTGCGCCACGATGCAAAACAGGTGCATGACAGTTTAATCATAAATGGACTAGAAGGGTTTGATAAGAGCTTGATAAACCCTATACGGTTACAGGCGTAAAAAAATGTATAATTCCGATTACAGATTTTGTAATTGGGTTAGCTGATATATTCACAAATTAAAATACGTGCATATATGCGGTGAAACCTATATCTGAAATATCTTTTTCTTAAAATAAAGGAATAAAAAATGTCTTCAACCGTAGCTTCCACTGTACCAGAAAGTGTCTTTAAGAATTTAAGACGATTTAACCTCATTATGGGGTTTTTCCACCTTATTCAAGGCATCGCCATGATTGCCCTGAGCAATGATTTCACTATCACCCTCAGCACCCTTTACCTAAAGGCTGTTGTTGGTGAAGGTAGTTTTAGCCTAGAGCAAAACCTTCAACCCGGACCAAGTATTCCCTTTGGTGCTTCGGTGGCGGTGTTCTTATTGTTATCGGCTGTTGCCCATTTCTTCTTGGGGACGGTTTTTTATAATTGGTATGTGAAAAATCTCAAGCGTGGTATGAACCCTGCACGCTGGTATGAATACGCGCTCAGTTCATCATTGATGATTGTTTTAATCGGCATGTTGGTTGGTATTTATGACCTATCAACACTTATTTTGATGTTTGGCTTAAATGCCATGATGAACTTATTTGGTTTGATGATGGAATTGCACAACCAGACCACTACCAAAACCGACTGGACAGCATTTATTTATGGATGTATCGCTGGGATTATCCCGTGGATTGTGATTATTTTATATCTGGTCGGTGCGGCATCGTCAGTTAATACGCAAATCCCGAATTTTGTTTATATCATCATCGCCTCCATTTTCATCTTTTTCAACATTTTTGCCCTCAATATGTGGTTACAATATCGTGGGATTGGTCCATGGAAGAATTACATTTTTGGGGAACGTGCCTATATTGTGTTGAGCCTTGTGGCAAAATCGGCATTGGCTTGGCAAATTTGGTCTGGTCAACTGCAACCGAGCTAATCGGATTTCATTCGACTCGTCAGAGGCTAACCAAAGCCTCTGACGATGCCAATATACATAAAAAAGTGAGGTGAGTAATGCGGATTAATTTATATAGATTAATGTTGATGACCACCTTGCTCATGATTTGCCATGTATCTATCACTGCCCAAACGCCCACCTTGCCAACTGTGATTGGCTACAATTGGGAATTACCGTCATGGGTGACTCCTTCAATCAATAGCGGATTTTATGGCAGACCCTATGATTTACCCAATAATGAATTACCCCAAGCCGTTAGTGTCGAATTGCCATGGTCAGCCCTAAATCCTGCCGATGAT
>JANRKU010000140.1:0-31948 GCA_033763335.1 bacterium | reverse complement strand
TTATTTCCCCTTGCGTGCCACCACCCACCACACCCGATGAAACACCTCTAGCGGATTTTGTGGGAATTTTTCTGCCAGTAACCCCTCAAATTCGTGGTCAAATGCCCCTATTTCCTCAACCGAGAGTCGCGCGCCAATTCCCGCGCTGGCACGGATACGACCCCGCCATGCCTCATGTGTATAAATCAGATTTAGGTCAAAGGAGGCGGTTTGAATATCGGTAAAACCTGCCTCTGCGATGTCTTTTAGGTAATGGGCATAAATGCCATTCCCGCCCCACCCTGTCCAATTTGGGCTGTGTTGTCGTATCAATGCTTCGGTGGCTTCGACCACATTACCCGCGAGCGGAATCCAATCCAAATAGGCAATGACCAACATCCCACCTGCCACCAACACCCGATTCACCTCTGCCAGCGTATTCACATGATGAAACCAATGCCAACATTGCCCCGCCGAGACGACATCAAATGACGCATCGGGCAAGCCTGTATTTTCCGCAGGAGCAATGACATAGTGGGTATTCACACCCGCATCGGCATCCAAACTTTTTGCCTGTGTGATGAGTTCTGGGGAAATATCCAAGCCCGTCACCTCACACCCGCCGAGCGCCATCCCACGCGCCAATGTGCCTGTGCCTGTCCCCAAATCCAGCGCCTTTTTACCCTTGCTGATAATGCCCATTTGGGAAAATCGGTCAAATAAGGCGGGGGGAAATCCTTGCCGATGGGTCTTATAATCGTCTGCTGTCTTGCCAAAATCAATCGTCATGGTTGTGATTACCCCTTCCATTCATCGCGTAAAATGCCATATTGAATCAAATCATAGCGCACACCATGACGTTGCACCGCCTTGCGCCGTATGCCTTCTTGCACAAATCCTGCCCGTTCATAGGCTTTGATGGCATCGGCATTATACGAAATAACAGTTAACCCCACCCGATACAAATTGAGTTCATTGAAGGCATAATTGAGGATGAGCGCGAGCGCCTCACTGCCATATCCTTTTTTACGATAATTTTTTTCACCGATGCCAATCGCCATCTCTGCCGATTGATTGCCCCATTTGATGTTAAATAACACCACAAAGCCGATGAGCGTGTCATCTTCCAGCGTCCGCAGATGAAAATACGGATTTTCTGGCGAGGCGCTCCCATCAAAATGCCCAAAATTCCCCTCTGATAGTGGGCGGATAGGGTCATCATCCAACATGCGGGTATACTCATCATCTTGTGACCAACGCACAAAGGTCGCTTTATCATCTGATAGCGGTGTCGCAAGGCGAATCCGTTTGGCGCTAAACAGGGGTGGAAACATCCTATTATCCTTTTGCTGGTAAGAGTGTAATTTGTCCTAAACCTGCATTTGCGCCTGTCCAGCGCAATACCTGACCATCCCGCGCATCGGTGAGCGTCCATGTGCCACTGGTGATGACCACATCCATCCCATTCGGATACCATAATTTGGGGATATAAACCTCACTGGGAGGGGCATCTTTGCCAAAGACAATCTCGCCAATAAACACGCCCGATTTCCAATCGAAACGCATCGCTTTTAGCACCCCACCCGCCGCCATCACATACGGACGCGAAAATCCTTTGATAGCACGCCCACCGCTATTCACATCGGCGGGATTGGTTTGTTGGTCACGGCTAAAAATGCTCAAATCTTCTTCATTCCAATTATCCCCCCAACGGTTGGTGTTATCGGGGGTATAATTCCACAGGGCTGTATGGGCAAGGTTGGCATCCATCGCATCAAAATACATAGATAGCGCCAATTCGTGCATCGAAAAATCGCCCGTCTTATAACCGATTTTATCGTTCATATCAAATTGCAAGCCAAATTCGCCAACGAGCGTGGGCGCTCCCCCCATCTGCTCACGCGAAATACGGGTATAATCGGCGATGGTGTCTTTGAACATCTGCGCCACATCGTCGCGCCCTTCCACAATTGCCAAATTTTTCATATCCAGCCCCACCTCGCCTGTGAATTGCTTGCTCAATAGCATCATATTGTCATACCAATGGCTGGCATTGACCACATTACCCCACTCCATCGGGTTGAGTTGGAGTTGATGCACATCGGTGGGGTCGGTTTCGACAAATAAGGTCGCGCCACTGTGGATAGAGCGAATTTTGGTGATAAAATTCCGCATGAATGGCAACAAGCCATCGTCCAAAAAGGTGCTTCCCTTAAAATAAAAATCGCGGGTGATATACGGCTTACCGTGTTTATCCACCGTATATAACCCCACCTTGCGCCAAATATCGTGTTCTGGGGTTTTCCATGCCGATATGCCCATCGGGTTCACGGTCACTTCGCCATCAACAGGCATAGCGATGAATCCTTGTAATTCGGCTTTTTGCAGGGTGCGCGTGAAGCCACTGCCGATAAAAATACTCTCGGCGGGACTCAACACAAAGCCTTGATGCGGAAATCCGCTAATGGTTTGGAGCGAATCCAAGCCCAAAAATCCGCCACTCGGCTCATTCATCGCGCCATATCCGATTACATGGGGCATATCTTTAACCCGCATGGCGATTTGGGCGATGGAATTGATAAAGGCATTTTGCAAAAATGATTGTGCCGATGCCCCCGCAATTTTGACGTGTGGGGCATATTTATCCCCCGCAAAAAACAACGTGAACATCGTTTTACAGGCTAAACGGAGATAATTATTTATCCATACCATGCGCCCATAATCGGGATAGCGCCGTTGCATGGTGATGGCGGCTTCGCTCAAATCGAGTTTGGAAATATCAAACCCGACTGCCTCTAATGTCCAACCGGGCGCACCATCACCGCCTGTCATGCGTGACCACACATCTTGATGCGGGTCTATGAACACATAAAAGCCATAGTCGCCCGCTAATTTGACCATATCGGCAAAATAATCTAAATAGTCCGTATCATATTGACCGGGACCCGTGTGTTCAATCGCCTCCCATGTGGTCAAAAAGCGCAGGCAGTTGAATCCCCAATGGCGCAGGCGGTTAAAATGCTCGTGTGCTTTTTCACGCGGGAATGGACGACCCACAAAGGATACTTCTCGATGCCGAGAAAAATTATTCGCAATTTGCGCGGGTTCATCGGGTGGGGTTTTCGTGCTACCACTGAGGTTTATACCGCGTAGCATCACTTCACGTCCAGAGGGGTCTATAAATTTGCCATTTTTGAGGGTGAGTTTGTCCATGATGTTGTATCTCTCTTTATTTTTACGGCGGGTGATAAAACACCTACCTATCACAGAAATCCATTAATGATGTTAATAAATATTGGATAAAATATGGTGTGTTGGTGCGAACATACAGGCTATTGAAAAAAACGATTTATATCATTGCCAATCGGCAGGCATATCATCTTCAACATCATCCAATTCAGCGAGCAAATCCCACGCAGACCGCGTTGGCGCACCTGTCATGGCTTCTTTCCATCCCTGCAAAAAGCTGGCTTTGATATACTCGTCCGAATCATCATCGGTCTCATCAAGCGACTCCAAAGAGGATGTAATCAGGTCTAAGATGAGGGTATCAATGGAGCGATTTTGCGCCTGTGCGGTTTGCTCTAGGCGTTGATATAAATCTTCTGGGAATTGAATTTGTGTTATGATAGACATATCCGTCACATCCTTTGGCATTTATGGCACAATTATAGCATAAGGAGACCTTATTATGGCGATAAAAATCCCCTTACCAGATGGAATTCCACCCCGAACAACCATCGGCGCAACATCAATCGGAAATGGGGTTTCATTAGAATGGCTTGATGATGGCGATGTGATTATTTATACCTTAACCAATACACGCCGTGAAGCCGTTGATACCTATATCAACGCTTGTCTTACCACGCTCGAAAATTCAGATGTCACTAAACCAGGGCGGGCATTGCTCGATATTTCACACCCCGATATCGCCCTAACACCTTATTTTCGCAAACGCTTGCCAGAGATTGTGACGACCATCAATAAATTAGACATGGATGTTTTTTCGGCGGTTGTATTTGATAACGGCTTTCTTCAGACCTTACTTACATTATTTGGCAATACCTTCACCAGACCAGCAAAACGCATGAAACAACGTTATTTTACCGATTACGACAAGGCACTAGAGTGGGTACGCAAGGAAACGTTAACTTAAAAATAGGCTAATACCGGGCATAGTCTCATAGATGAATGTCATCCATCGCTATGCCCAAATAAGCCTATCTGTTAGCTGGGGACTTCCCACACGGGTTCACCGTTCAAGATTTTTTCTAGCATGGCAGGGAAACGCCGACCATCTATTGGCTTGCCCAAAAAGCTGTGGAATCCCGCATTTTTGGCGTTATTCAAGTGGCTGGTATGGGTGGTATATGCCACCACTGGGATATTTTCAAATTGTGGGGCGCGTTGGATATATTCCAACACACTATAGCCATTGCTCTGGGGCATTTCCAAATCCAAAAAAATCACATCGGGGCTAGAAATTGCTTGGAGTTGTGTCGCCAAATCAAAACTATCCCGAATAATAGCGGCGGGCATCCCCACTTGTTTGAGTAATTGCACCATCACCTTAATGCTGGTTTCATCATCTTCAATAATTAATGCGGTCTTACCTGTAAATTTGGTCATTGGGTGCATATCCTTTGGTTAGCGAAATTCAAACTCATTAAAATCATCCCCCCAAACCGTCTGTCCTTCGATGACGGAAGCGATTATCCGCGCAAACGTTTGGTTATTAATGGGCTTGGGAATATACCCATTGAACCCTTTATCACGCGCCCGATTCATCTCTAGCGCAGGGTCAGATGCACTCACGATAATGGCAGGAATTTTGGCGAGTTCTGGGTCTTTGCGGATTTCATCAAATACATCATAACCCGATTGTCCCTTGGAGAGCATCAAATCCATGAGGATGAGGTCAATTTTACCCGCTTCATGAATTCGTTCAACAGTGTTAATCGCAAAACGGTCATTATAAACAATTGCACCCACCGCTTGCAACAAAACTCTCATAATTGTGCTATTGCTGGCGTTATCTTCTACGATAAATATCCGTTTTCCAACCAATGATGTTGATGTAAACATAGTTGCTGTCCTTTATATATTATGGAAGATACCACACCGATTCACCCGCCAAAATGCGCGTGACCAGTTGTGGGAAAATATCATTATCAAGCGGCTTGCCAATTAATCCGTTAAATCCTGCGGCTTTGAGTTGGTCAACGTCATTCGACATCACATTGGCGGTCATCGCCACCACCGTCACATCGGCATAAGCAGGGTCTTGGCGGAGCATGGTTAGCACCTCATAGCCTGTATGGGGGCGCATTTGCACATCCAAAAAAATGATGGTGGGCTTATTTGTAAGCCCCTTTAGGCGCGTCATAAAATCGGCGCTATTTTCAAACATAGACAGATGCTCATAGCGCAGGATGCGGGTGATGAGTACCTTTATCACCTGCCGACTGGCAAAGTCATCCTCGACATATAAAAACACGGGTGCATTGTTAGACATAAGGCTTCCTTATAATCGCGTCTTAAAGAGATAGAACATCCAGTGAATTGGCTTCTGCTTCGGTGAGGATGGGCAATTCGACAAAAAATGTTGTGCCTTTTCCGACTTCGGTTTCAAACCACATACGCCCTCTATGTGACTCTACAAAATATTTCGAGATGGGCATCCCCAACCCTGTCCCAACCGTGTCGAGCGTATCATTTTGTGCCTGTTTGAACGATTCAAACACCAGTTTTTGATGCTCTGGCGAGATACCAATGCCCGTATCGGTCACATGCACATGCAAATGGGTATCGGTGGCATGGGCGTGGATGGTGATAGACCCTTTGGGCGTAAATTTGAACGCATTCGACACCATATTCAAAAACACTTGGCGCATACGGCGCTTATCACCATAAGTCACGGGCAATTTTTCTTGTATATCCACAATCAGGTCAATCGGCTTATCTTTTGCCAACCCCTTGCCAATGCCCACCACCCCCGCGAGAATTTCGTTTAGGTCTACGGCTTGGATGAACAAATCCATCAGCCCCGCCTCAATTTTGGTCACATCCAAAATATCGTTGATGAGCGAGAGTAGGTGCTTGCCACTGCTGATAGATTGGCGCAGGGCATCTTCTTGTTCTTCATTCACATCACCCATCACCCCATCGGCAACAAACGCCGTAAAGTTGAGGATGGCGTTTAGGGGGGTGCGGAGTTCATGGCTCATATTCGCCAAAAATTTCGACTTGATGGTATTGGCATCTTCCGCTTGCTTGCGGGCAATTTCCAGTTCACGGGTGCGTTCTTGTACACGCGCATCCAATACGCTCACAAAACTGCTCAATTCCACCAAGCGCGATTGCAATTCTTGGCGCAACACCAAGAGCAAGGCATTCATGATGACGACAAACACCACTGCAATCACAACCGAAACAGGCAGTGTCATTTGCCCAGAATCAACATTGATTGCTGGTGCAGGAAAAAACAGCAACGCCAAAATAACCAAAATATTGATAATCATCAAATAAACATTTTGTCTACCGGGCAAAATCAACTGACCATACACGATGGTAAAGCCCAAAAAGACGATGCTGAGTCCCATCCACAAGCCATTATTATGCGCTGAGGAAAAAAATGTCCCAATCCAGATGGCTATCAATAGCCATGCGGCAGGAATGGTGTATTTTTTGTGGATTAATAACATCGCAACTGCCAAAAAGACATAAGCCACAACCACAATGCCGAGCCGTTCAATTGTACGACCAGTTATCGTATCAAAGGTGCTGATGATGCCAAGTGGTGTATAAATCAGGACGCTGACCAAAAGGATAAATGCAGATAATCGGAGCGCCCGTTCACGGAAGCGTTCAGTCCGTTCTGTGGCGCGGGGAGTGAGCCACCAATTGAGCCATTTGCGGGGCAACCAACCAAATTCTGGTATGTTATTGGGTGCGATGACAGGTGTGACCATGTGACAAATTCTCTCTACTCAAAACAAAATTTCACTATACTCTCAGTATAAGGTCTTTATAAAAATGACCATAACTGGCTAAAAAGGGAGTCTTTTTGCTTTTTTACCTGTCTAATTAGACAGGTTTTAGCTAAAGAGTTAAGACATCCAATTGATTGGCTTCTGCTTCAGTGAGGATGGGCAATTCGACAAAAAATGTTGTGCCTTTTCCGACTTCGGTTTCAAACCACATACGCCCTCTATGTGACTCTACAAAATATTTCGAGATGGGCATCCCCAACCCCGTCCCAACGGTGTCGAGCGTGTCATTTTGTGCCTGTTTGAACGATTCAAACACCAATTCTTGATGTTCTGGCGAGATACCAATGCCCGTATCGGTCACATGCACATGCAAATGGGTATCTGTGGAATGGGCGTGGATGGTGATAGACCCTTTGGGCGTAAATTTGAACGCATTCGACACAATATTCAAAAATACTTGACGCATACGGCGCTTATCACCATAGGTCACGGGCAATTTTTCTTGTATGTCGGTAATCAAGTCAATGGGCTTGTCTTTTGCCAACCCCTTGCCAATGCCCACCACCCCACCGAGGATTTCGTTAAAATCTACGGCTTGGATGAACAAATCCATCAGCCCCGCCTCAATTTTGGTCACATCCAAAATATCGTTGATGAGCGAGAGTAAGTGCTTGCCACTGCTGATAGATTGGCGCAGAGCATCTTCTTGTTCATCGTTCACATCACCCATCACCCCATCGGCAACAAACGCCGTAAAGTTGAGGATGGCGTTCAGTGGGGTGCGGAGTTCATGGCTCATATTTGCCAAAAATTTCGACTTAATCGTGTTGGCATCTTCCGCTTGTTTGCGGGCTTCTTCTGCCTGTTGGCGGGCATCCTCAGCCTGCTTACGAGAAATATCCAATTCACGGGTGCGCTCTTGCACACGGTTATCAAGTTCTTTCACAAACCCCTGTAGCTCATCTTGGCGCGAATCGAATTCACGGCGCAACACATATAACAACACATTCACGATAATCAGAAAAATAATAGTCAGCGCCGTCGCAGTTGAGCGTTGCACTAATCCGATGAGTGCTGGTGCTGGCGTTTCAGCGAGTGTGGTTATTGGGTTAGGTAAAAATTGGACAAATAAGACCAAGCCAAACGACAACACTAACAAATAACGTACCTGCTGGCGAGGTAACACCAATTGCCCATATAAACTAACGAGGAGCAAAAAGAAAGTAGTCAGATTAATCCACAAACCCATCGTGACTGAAAAGTTAACAAATGCAAAAATGGGCATCATCAAAAGCGCCCATCCCGCAATATTGATATATCCTCTTTGTGCCAGAAAAAAGGGTATCAATAACAAAATAATAAACGTCACCATCGTTACAAAACGATTGGTAGCCAATTCGACATTACCATCAAATGCCGACATCACAAAAAACATGGCGATGAGTGTCGCACCGATTAAAACCAGTGAAGAAGCGCGGATAACGCTTTCACGAAAGCGTTCATCACGCTCAGTCGCATTAGGAGTTAACCACCAACGCAAAAATCGCATAGGAAATGCGCCACTTGAAGGATCTTTTGAGTGTAAGGTATTTGAAGTCAATGGCTAATTTCCCCTGTTTAATAAAAAAAATAACACATACTTTTTATTATAATACAAAGGCATGTGTTATTGCGTTGATTTTTATGAATTTTTTGCGAATTATTTCTTAATTAAGATTGTTATGCACGCCGAAGGAAAATACTGAACATGCTCCCATGACCAAGTTCACTCTCGACCTCAATCACCCCCCCGTGTTGCTCAACAATCGTGCGGACAATCGCCAAACCCAGCCCCGTACCCGATATTTTTGAGTTTTGTTCCCCGCGTACCCGATAAAACGCATCAAAAATATGTGGAATATCTTTTTGGGGAATACCAAAACCCGTATCACGCACGCGAATCCCAACCGAATCATCGTATATATCGGTAAAAACATCCACGCGCCCACCATCTGGCGTGTATTTGATGGCATTGGTGATTAAATTATCCAACACGCGCAACATCTGTTTGGGGTCAATCATAATATCCACCGATTTATGGGGCGGGGTATAAACCAGCGCAATGCTCTTTTGGTTTGCCGTCACATCTGCCCCACGCAAGCCGTCTTTGAGGAATCTTTCCAAATCGGTAGGCTCCATATTCAGATGTGCGCCTGTTTGCAATTGTGCCAAGTCGAGCATATCGGTGATGAGCGACTGAATACGCCTTGCCCCTGTCGAAATACCTTCGACATATTCCTTGCCAAATTGCTCAAATTCTTGCAAGGTCATGCCATCGAGCAATGCCACATATCCCATAATAATGCTGAGTGGGTTTTTGAGGTCATGCGTTGCCGATTGGACAAATTGCTCTTTCATCTTGTCGAGCGCCTCAAAATGTTTCATATCGCGCACATAACGTTCTTCAATTTGCCGACGTTGTTGCACCAACACAAGGTGGGTCGCCACCCGCGCCAACACTTCGCGCAATTTGAAGGGCTTGGTGATATAGTCTACCCCACCCACTTCAAAGGCTTTCACAATCGCCTCAATATCATTGAGGGCGCTGATAAAAATCACCGGGATGTCTTTGGTGGTCTCATCGGCTTTAAGCAGTTTGCAAACTTCATACCCATTCATGCGGGGCAGGTTAATATCCAACAAAATAAGGTCTGGAGGCGATGCCTTCACCGCTTCTAGCGCCAATTCGCCATTGATGGCGGGGCGCACCCGATACCCCTGCTCTTTGAGCATGGCGGTCAGGACATCGAGATTACTAGGTGTATCATCTACAAGCAAGATATTGGCAGAATTGGTCATTTCCGTTTTGCCTCTTTCATAAGTCCTTGTAACACATCAAACCGATATGCCCGCGCCAATTTGCTCAAGCCAATGGCGAGCGTATCATTATATTGGGCAATATTTTCCAAAACGGCGAGTGCGCGTTCTAAATCTATTTCAATGACAGCTTGGTCAAATTCCTCACGCCATTCGTTAGGTAATTGCAAAATGGCTTGTGGCGAGAGCATAGCGGGTATATCGGCTTCATCCAATACATGAAATTCTTCTGTGGTCAGTTTGGTTATCGTATCGTCATCGGGCAATGTCACCGCCAGCCAAAAACCGATATTTGTGCCGATATTGGGTGTACTTTCTAATTGCAACGACCCACCCATTAATTCTACCAGATGTTTTGTAATCGCAAGTCCCAGACCTGTCCCTTCCATGTCATCTTCGCCTTGCCGAACACGCGCAAATGGCTTAAAAATTTCTGATTGCAGGTGCGATGTCATGCCAATGCCTGTATCATGCACTTCAAAAAAGAGCATGGGCTGGTGGTCTTGATGATGCACCTCAACCCGCAACACCACTTTTCCTTTGTGGGTAAAACGAATCGCATTAGAGAGCAAATGGCGCAAACACACACTAATTTTACTCTCGTCTTTTTCTATCCAACGGGGCAAATTGGGCGGGTAATCTAATATAAATTCTAACCCATTTTGTGATGCCTGTGGCGCAAATAACCCCTCTAGGTGATGTAACAACTGGTGCAAATCAAACGGCGTATTATGCAGGCTCACCCGCCCCGCTTCGATGCGTGCCATCTCCAAAATGTCGTTGAGGATGGTCATGAGCATATCGCCATTGCGGGAAATAATGCCCAAATAATCGCGTTGGGTGGTGGTGAGAGAGTTATCGCGCAATAGCACTTCACAAAAACCCAATATGGCGTTCATGTGAGTACGTAGATTATGACTCATACTCGATAAAAAAATACTCTTGGCGCGATTGGCGGCTTCTGCCTCATCTTTCGCAGATTTTAGGGCGTGTTCGACTTGTTTGCGTCCCTGTATATCCCGTGAAAAGACCACCGCCCCACCAATAGCACCATCATGCCGTAACACAGGCGAGATGGATAATTCGCGGTGGGTGATATTGCCCGATAGCGTAAAACTATCTTCAATAATAAATGTCTCACCAGAAAAAGCGCGGTCATACCGTGAGCGCCAAATAACCGATAGCGCCGTGGGCATCATTTTGAGCAACCCATCGCCCTCTTTGACCTGTACCCCAACAGTCAACTCAAAATTACGCTTAAAGGTATTATTCCCAAACAGCAACCGATAATTTTTATCTACCGACCATACCGCATCGGGAATATTATTCATCATCGCATGAAGATTGGTTTGGCTAATTTGCAAATCATGAGTGCTTTTTTGAATAGACTGCTCCAATGAAGCGGTTAGGCGGACATTTTCGATAAAAATTGCCGCTTGCGAGGCAAAATAACCGAGTGGCACAACATCTTTTTGGGTAAAAATTTGTGCCTGTGAGCGATTTTCTAGGTAAATTAGCCCCAAAAAGCTACGCGCTGTCCGCAATGGCACACACATCACCGAGCGCAATTGTAATTCGTTCACCGATTTTGTCTGCAACGATTTATCGCCAATGGCATCGGTGATGACCAGCGCCTCTTTACTGCGTAACACACGCTCAATAATAGACTTGCTCACTTGTGTCTCTGGATACAAATGGGGGCTACCGGTTTTATCGAGGCTGACCGCAAAGGTGAGGGAATCGAGCAAGGTAGAGGTGTTGATGGTGTTGCTATTGAGCGATTCATCCACCAAAATCATATACCCAAATTCGGCATCTACCAATTCGATGGCAGAGCGCATCGCATAATTGAGTAGTGGCAATAATTCGCGGTTTTGCGCCATATCACGGCTGAGGGTGAGTAGTTTTTCGTAGAATTGAGTGTCCATGTGGCACAATCCCTTATGGGAGTAAAATAAGCATTGCATACCACTTTATTATAGCCAATTACACCCGTTGGCGCAAAAGCCTGTGTGAATCGAAAAATTAAAAAATCGGTACAAGTTGCACGCCTTCCCCCATACGTTATATAATGAAATAAAATAGTCCTCCATTTAGCAAAGGGTCTTTTCATGCGCCGTTATTGTGTCTGGTTATTGGTTCTGCTCATCAGTGTTTCGCTCCCCATCAGCGCCCAAACACAAGATACATTCACAGGGACGCTCAACGACGACAAGCCCTTTTATGAATATCCCCTCCTCATTGAAGAAGCCAATACGACCATCATTGCCGATGTCATCGCTACATCGGGCAACCTCGACACCATCCTCTATTTATTGGATGATGCAGGCAATGTATTGGCACAAAATGATAACCGCACACGGGACGATTTGAACGCCGCCATCAATTATCCGTCTGCCGATAGTGGGACATATACGCTCCTCCTCGCTCGTTATGATGTGCAAGATGGTACGACATCGGGTGATTTTTCGCTCACCATTAGCCTAGCACCCACCATAACCGAATTGCCCACATACGATTTATCCACACAAGCCCTAACCGATGCGGGATACCCGATTTTAGAGCCAAAAGCAAATGCAGAATGGACGGTTTTGGTCTATTATGGGGCAGATACCGACCTCGAAGAGGCACTCATCGTTGACCTCAAAGAATTTGAACTCGCAGGCGGTGGGGGTGATGGGGTGAATATTGTCGCTTTTATAGACCGCACCCCCGATTATTCAACCGTGAGTGGCGATTGGTCTGGGGCAAAAATTTATGAAGTGACGGCGAATGTGGCAGGTGATGAGACCACGACAACCATCAGCAGTAGCGAAATTGTCTCATTGGGCGATGTAGATTCTGGCGATGGTCTCACATTGGCACAATTTTTGATGTGGGGAATCCGTCACTACCCCGCCAACCATTATGCCCTCGCCTTTGGCAGTCATGGCGCGGGATGGTCTGGGGTGATTACCGATAACACCGCCAAGAGTATCATCACCCTGCCAGAACTTGACCATGCCTTTAGCGCCGTCAATGGTGTATCACCCGTCAATTTTGAACTGGTCATCAACGATGCTTGTCTGATGAGTAGCGCGGAATATCATAGCGTTATGGCAAAATATTTTAAGACCTCATTCGCCTCGCCAGAGGTGGTGGTAGACCCTGCCTTGAATATGACCCTTTTTGCCACCAATTTGCGAGCTAACCCCGCCATAGAGAATATTCCGACCATCGGCACAGACTTGGTGAATCACTATATTGATGTGGATGTGCTATCACGCGAAGGGTCTGATAATCTGTATATGACCAATGCCGTCACCGACCTAACCGATTTTGCCACGCTCCAAACCACATTAGATGAATTTGCCCAGCTTGTCCTCACAGACCCGTTGCGTTATAGCCCCATCATCGGCGGGGCGCGGACTAATGCCTATACCTATACGGCGTTCCGCAATGGGGCATCGCTGATAGATTTGGGCAGTTTTATGCGTCAAATTATTTTACTAGCCGATGATGACCGCCTCATCGCCAGCGCCCAATCGGTGTTACGCGCCTTACAAGCAGGCGTGATTTATGGCAAAGGTGGAGAGCGCGTGACGGGGCGTGTGTTATATCAAAATATCTATTTTCCAGAAAAAGCCAAAAATTTTGATAATGCCTATTTTACCGATAGTCCCCTCAGCAGTTGGGGCGAAATGCTCCGCGCCTATTATAATGCGCTCACGCCAAAGGTATGGCGCGATGGAGAATTATTTCATCCACCATCAGACCCCCAAGTCGCCATCACCACCACCTATCCAGAAACCCCAAGCATTGCCAATCCTGTGCGGTTGGGCTTAGAAATCACCGGGCGGAATATTGGACGTGGCATTTTTACGGTGGATTATGCCTTGCCAACAGGCGGATATGAGCGCCTCATTGAATCGTCTATTTTGGAACAAGCGATAGACGAATTGGGCAATATCACCCTTTTGAACAATTGGGGAAGCGGGGTTGAACTTTCGACCTTTGGCTGGGATGTGATGATATTTCAATTAACGGATGGCACAACCAATCGCCCAGTCCTCACCCGTGATGCCAACGAAACAACCGCCATAGAAGGGCGCTATCGCGTGGGGGATAGCGAAACATGGCATGATGTCATCGTTATTTTTGGAGAAGACCCACAAAATTTTTCCCAATGGATTGTGACCCGTATCATCTCCAGAGACCCCAATTCAGATGCGCTCGGCGTGGTCGAAATTCCCGATGAAGCCCAATTTCAGGTCTATATCACACTGGTCACAGGTGATGGTCAAACTCAAATTGTGCCAGACGAAACAACCACCTTCACATGGGCTAAAAATCAAATCCGATTAACCAACATCCCCGCCCCTAGTGGCGATTATAATATGGGCTTCGCAATCGAGACATTTGGTGGTGGGCAAACCCTCACCACCATCCCCACCACCATCAATAATGACGATTTACCACCCAACACACGCGGTTATACCAGCCTCAGTTGGGGTTATACGGTGGTACTCGATAATAATTGGTCAAGCCTTATAGAGACGGAATTTGGCTATGCAGAAGCCTATTTGAATGATGAAATCCAAGAATTGCGCGTCTATACCTATACCGCAATCACAGAAGAGCTATTCGTTGAGGATGTCCTAACAGAATATTCGCTCGAAGCATTAGATACCCAAAACGTAACCATCAACAACGAATCCATAGAACTCGTGACGTATCAGGGCGCAGAAAGTGTGGGCGTTGGGGCATTATTCCCAACACCCGATGGCGATGCCATTTTTGTGGGCGTAGAAACATTCCTATCAGACCCCGATTTTGACCTATTAGCCACCACCGCACAAACCATCATCAGTAATTTGACCTTGTTTAATGCGGTTGACCTGTTAGCACAAGATACCGCCCTCTGGGATTCACAAGTGATTGGGGCAACAACCGATATTGCCATCGGCGCACGCTATAACATCCCCAAAAGCTGGGCAATACAACAATTTGAAGACGGGATATGGGTTGGTGGTGCACCCTCATTCGCACAAGACCCGCTTATATCGCCCATCTTCTATCGGATAACACAAGTCGAAGCCTACGATGTGACGGTATTGCTCGATGCGCTCCTCGCTGATGAAATCATACCGAACACGACCAATTTCACCATCACCGAAAGGCGCACCTATTATGCCCAATTCAATACATGGCAAGTTGCCTTATATACCGCCGAGCGCAATGGGCAAAGCATAACAGGCAGGTTATATACGATGGTGCGCGATTTTTCTCGCGGGTATGCCGTATGGCTAGAAGCCCCATCCGACATTGCACCAACGCTTTTTAGCGAGGTATTCGAGCCATTAATAGATGCCTTTCGCCCCAATGAACCCCTCCGTCCATATCCATTAGCAGATTATGGGTTTGTCATTTATTTTCCGCGTGATTGGGGTTATGTACAAGATATGGGCGATTATATCTTCAATGCCAATTTCGATAAAACGATTGAATATTATGTGGATTTTTATCCAGAAGAAAACACGCTAGAGGGTATTTTGAGTGTGTGGCAAGCTGATAATAATGTCACCCTACTCGATGAACCCCAAGAAGCCGAATATAACCGAAAAGCGGGGCTGGTCGTCTCCTTTACTGGTGAAGATAGAGAAATCAGCTATAACGGCTATGCCTTCATCACCACATCTGCCGATGGAACAAAAGGCGCTGTGGTCTATATGACATGGATAGAGACAGAACCCAATTTTGAACTGTTTGAATCCAACATGGGCTACAACAATTATGGCATACCGCCAGAAATCCCCACATCGAGCGATGAATTTTCCTATGCGCCCAGTTGGTTTGAGGCATCCGATACAAATATCGGCTTAAATATCGCTTATCCCACCATCTGGGGCGATATCACCATGCTCAACAATTTGGGTGCAGGAGGCTATGCCTTCATCCAAAGCCCTACAGGGGCAAACCAGCTCAAGATTTATGTGCAACCATCCACCGACCTCGAAGGTTTGCTAATCGCAGAATATGATTATGCCAATATCACCTTAGAGCGCCTCGATGATATAAGCATCGCTGGCGTGGCGGGATTGCAATTTGCTATCACCGTTGAGGAAGAGGATATTACCAGCACAGGGAAAGTAATTGCCTTTGTGGGCGAAAACGGATTCAGTTATATTTTTGAATTTTTAGGGGATGGACGCAGGGATATTACGCCACTTATAGATAGATTTATCAGTGAAATCAGCACATTCCCGCCAGCATTGCCATCTGATGAAATTCAGACGAATCAAATCCAAGTCATCAGTTATACCGTGCGCGACTTAGGCATTACATTCAGCCTCCCTGATGATTGGTCAGAGCCAGTTATCGAAGATAACCTGCTATTTGCGGGGCTAGATGATGGAAGTGTCGCCTTATATATCTATATTCAAGACGAAAGCCTGCCACTCGAAGAAATGGTAGAAAGGGTGCTAGAGACATTCGGCATGGAGCGCATCAGCGAGTATGAACAGGGGTTGATTGACCGCCGCGCTATGCTAGAATTTGAACTCGCCTATGACGATTTTTATGGCATAGCGATGGTGTTAGAAGTCAATGACAGAACATTGATGATTTCTGTCGAAGGGACAGATGCTGATGCCGTATTGGGATATTATCAACTCATCATCGAAAGCCTACGCTTTGGAAATGAATAGGAATGGTTAAAAAACGAAAATTACTCGAAAAAATGATAAACAGCCCTAAAAACATTCGTTTTGAGGAGCTAGTCCTTTTATTAGAGGCATTTGGGTTTATTCATGACCGTGTTCGCGGAAGCCATCATATCTTTGTGCATGATGATATAATAGAGATATTGAGTATTCAATCAAGTAAAAATGGCAAAGCAAAGCCATATCAAATTCGGCAATTTATTCGTTTAATCGAACAGTATGCACTAAAGTTAAACGAGGATAGTGAGGGTAGCGAATGAGCGATTATCATATCAACATCTTTTATAGTGAAGAAGATGAAGCCTATATTGCCGATATTCCTGACCTAAAATATTGTTCTGCGAGTGGCGAAACACCCGAAGAAGCCCTCACAGAAGTCCTACAAGCAAAATCCGTTTGGCTCGAAACTGCCCGTGAAAGGGGGATAGTCATTCCAGAACCACGCTATCGCCCTGCTATTTATCAAATTGGGCAATGAGTCTCATTACACAGGCACTCTCAATCGGCTATACCCCACCGCGTAAACCCGCTATTGTGGTCGCGCAGGGGTTAGATTTGTGCGTTCAGGCGGGGGAACTCACTTGCCTCATCGGACGCAATGGCATTGGCAAATCTACCCTCATGCGGACATTAGCAGGCATCCAAAAACCGCTTGCGGGGTCGGTTCTGCTGGATGATAGCAACATTCATAGCCTATCGGTGACAGAAATTGCCAAAAAAGTCGCCATTGTCCTCACAGAACCCATCGCCCATAGCCAAATGACGGGGCAGGAATTGGTCGCATTGGGCAGACACCCCTACACCGATTGGGCGGGAAGGCTCTCTGAGCGCGATATGGCACAGGTGGAATGGGCGATTGATGCGGTGGATGCGGGTCATCTGGCAAAATTGCCCATCTCAGAAATGAGTGATGGCAGTCGGCAACGCCTCCTCATCGCCCGCGCATTGGCACAAGAGACCGACCTCATTTTATTAGATGAGCCAACCGCCTTTTTGGATGTGATTAGTCGTGCAGAGATGATGAGCCTGCTCAGTCGGCTGGCAAAAACAACCCAACGCGCCATTTTGCTGTCTACCCATGACCTCGATTTGGCGCTTCGCATGGGCGATGTGCTATGGGTCATGCAAAAGGGGTTAATCCATGTGGGCGCACCAGAAGATTTGGCATTATCGGGTGTGTTGGGGGATGTTTTTCAATCGGCACAGGTACGGTTTAATACCCATACCATGCGCTTTGAATTCGCGGGGGATGGCGCACCGATTCGCGTGATGGGTGCGGGATTGGTCTATGAAATTACTTGCCATGCGCTGATTCGGGCGGGATTTTTGGTGCGGGATGATGGACACATGACGGTGATTATCGAAGGCACAGACGATAGCCCCGTATGGCGTATTGGCGAGACAACCCACCATAGCATCTATGCGTTGCTCAAGACCATTCAGGCATCAGCATAAAAATGGAAAATTTGTCCCTAATCTCGTGACTATAGACATATAATATCATGCCCTATGAGTGATAATTTAACCATAAAATTGCGCTTTTACCTCACCCCCTGCCCCTCTCCAAATTGGAGAGGGGAGAAAATCGTTTTGTAGGTGGGTTTAAGTCCCCTCGCCAGACTGGAGAGGGGATTTAGGGGTGAGGTTGATTTCTCAAATTGCAGTATATAACACCCACAAGCGACTTTTATGAGAATGATAGATTTGTTACTTGACAAGATGACCCTTTAGGGGATACACTAATTATGGATTTACGAACACAAACGCAACACAGCACATTGTATCTACCGCAAGTAGAAATATGTTTCGAAGCAATTGGTACTTCCATTCACTTCCCTAGATTTGAGATGTAAGGCAATTCTTCTGTGTAGCAAGCAATAAAGGCAATGATGTCCGTGAATACCAAATCATATAAAATTGTGTTATCACAGGAGAAGTAAACAAATGGCAAATCGTATTCAAGGTGAAGTAAAGTGGTTCAGTGCCGAAAAAGGTTATGGTTTCATCAAGCACGATAATGGCAAGGACGTATTCGTCCATTTCTCTGCCATCAGCAGTGCAGGCTACAAATCACTTGAAGAAGGTGAACGTGTAGAATTTGAAATCACCCAAGGCGCAAAAGGCGAACAAGCCTCTAACGTCATCAAAGTCAATGGTCGCCGTTAATTCGACACCTTAAAAACTAAGAAACCACTCAAACAGGGGATGCAAATCCCCTGTTTGTATTTATAGCAACAATCCCCCTCCCCTTTTTAATAAAAATCACGCTCTCGCTATCCTATAAAATATATTTCAAGATCAAGTGGCAGACATACGAGCCTAATGGCTCTAGTACCGCCATTACAAAAACCCACCTATTGAAGATGTAATGGCGGACTAGCAAAGCGTATGTCCGCCACAGGCAAGAAAAATCATCTATTTGATGGACATTAAGCATCACCCCATTTTGTGCTACAATAGAGATAGTACCGAATAAAAATTATTGCATTTAGAAAAGATTTTGATATGGACATTTTTAACCTCACCATACGCCCCAATGTCGCATACTTATTTAAGCGGGGTGATAAACACGATATTCGCATGGGCGAAATCGTTCATATCGCCCGTACTGCCTATGAATCGGCGCAGGTCGTTTTGCTCGGATTGCCACAAGACGAAGGGGTTAGGCGCAACGGCGGGCGCATCGGCGCGAGTGCCGCGCCAGATAATATCCGCCAAGCCTTTTATAAGCTGGTACAAATCCCCAATCTAGCATTATTCGATATGGGCAACACCATCATCCAAGCCGATTTAGAAGCCACCCATGCCCATCATAAAGCCGTTGTCCAAGAAATTTTAGCCGATGGCAAGACGCTCATTGTACTGGGTGGGGGCAATGATACCAGCTACCCCGATTGTTCCGCCCTATCCGAATTAGCACAAGGCAATTTCCTCGTATTCAACATAGATGCCCATTTTGATGTGCGAATCGCTGACCAGCGCAATAGTGGCACACCGTATCGGCAATTGCTCGAAGAAGGCTTTATCGCCCCACAAAATTTCCACGAAATTGGCTATCAACCTTTCGCCAATTCCCCCACCTATCTGAATTATCTGCTCGAAAAAGGCGCTCATACCCATTCGCTGGCGGGCGTACATGACATCGGCATCGAAAACCTGCTACGGCGCATTTTATCCGAAAGCAACGCCCACGATATTTTTTGGGGATTGGATATGGATGTTGTGCGCTCTGCCGATGCCCCTGCCGTGAGTGCGCCCAACCCCACCGGACTCACAGGCGAAGAATTTTGCCTTATTGGGGGGATAGCAGGCATGGATAAGCGCACCCGCCTCTTTGAAATCACCGAAATGAACCCCACCTATGATGTGGATGGACGCACAGCGCGTCTCGCCGCCGTCACGCTATGGCACTTTTTACAAGCACACACCCAAAGGAGATAATATCCATGCACCCCCGCCCCATCAAAGCACCGATTGGCACGCAATTAACGTGCAAAAATTGGCAAATTGAAGCCGCCTATCGCATGTTGCAAAATAATCTCGATGCCGATGTCGCGTTTGACCCCGATAACCTCATTGTGTATGGGGGACGTGGCAAAGCCGCCCGTAATTGGGAGTCGCTCGATGCCATTTTAGAGTCGCTCAAAAATTTGGATGTGGATGAGACCCTGCTAGTGCAATCGGGCAAGCCTGTGGCGGTTTTCCGCACCCATACCGATGCGCCCCGTGTGCTGATTGCCAATAGCAATATCGTCCCAGCATGGGCAACACAAGCCAATTTTGATAAATGGGAACGCGAAGGGCTGATTATGTACGGGCAGATGACGGCGGGGAGCTGGATTTATATCGGCACGCAGGGCATTTTGCAAGGCACATACGAGACCTTTGGGGCGATTGCCCATAAGCACGGGTGGGGAAGCCTAAAGGGTAAATTTGTATTGAGCGCAGGCTTAGGGGAGATGGGCGGGGCGCAACCCCTCGCCGTGACCATGAATGAGGGTGTTGGCTTATTTGTGGAAGTGGACGCATGGCGGGCAGAACGCCGTTTGCGCTTGCGCCAAGTGGATGTGGTCACAGAAAACCTAGAAGAAGCCATGACATGGGTCGAAGATGCCCTAGCGCGTAAAATCGCAAAATCGGTGTGTTTGGTGGGCAATGCCAGCGAAATTTTGCCCGAATTATTGACGCGCGGGGTCATGCCCGACATCATCACCGACCAAACCAGCGCCCATGATGTGCTATATGGGTATATCCCCGCAGGATTAACGGTTGAACAAGCCAAAAATCTGCGCGAATCTGACCCCAAGACGTATGAGGAACGTGCCATGCAGTCTATGGCGACCCATGTCAAAACGATGCTCGCGTGGCAAGAAAAAGGGGCTGTTGTCTTTGATTATGGCAATAATTTGCGCCAACGCGCCTTTGATTGGGGTGTCAAAAATGCCTTCGATTACCCCGGATTTGTGCCTGCTTATATCCGCCCCTTATTCTGTGAGGGAAAAGGTCCATTCCGTTGGGTGGCACTATCAGGCGACCCAGAGGATATTTATGCCACAGACCGCGCCATTTTGGAATTATTCCCCCACGATGAGCATTTGCATCGTTGGATAAATATGGCGCAGAAGGAAATCGAATTTCAGGGATTACCCGCCCGTATTTGCTGGCTAGGCTATGGCGATAGGCTCAAAGCAGGACTCAAATTTAACGAAATGGTCGCCAATGGGGAAGTCAAAGCCCCGATTGTGATTGGGCGTGACCATCTGGATAGTGGCTCAGTTGCCAGCCCCAACCGTGAAACAGAAGCCATGAAAGATGGCAGTGATGCCATTGCCGATTGGGCATTGCTCAATGCGCTCATCAATGCCGTTGGTGGCGCGACATGGGTGAGTATTCATCATGGCGGTGGTGTTGGCATTGGCTATAGCATCCACGCGGGACAAGTGATTGTGGCGGATGGCACACCCGAAGCCGAAAAACGCCTCACACGGGTATTGACCACCGACCCCGGGATGGGTGTCGTCCGTCATGCCGATGCGGGTTATGACGAAGCAATAAATTTCGCCAAAGCCAACGACATTAAAATTCCGATGCTATAATAATCATAATAGTTGGTGAAAGGCGTGTGAGTGAGGTGCAATATGACATTTCCAGAGATTCTTGATGCAATTGAGGCATTATCAGGTGATGAATTAGCACAAGTAGAGCGACTTATTTTACAAAAAAAGCAAAAAACAGATATGCCTGATTTATCGGCATTTGAGGTGCTATCGGATAATGCCTTGTGGGATATTGTGAATACCCCGTTTGATGTTATCAAAAATGCTCGTATGCGCCAATTGGATGATTTGCGCGATACTCGTCATCTAACATCGGAGGAAGAAAAAGAGGCAGATGACCTCATTCAAGCCTTTGATAAATATATCCTCAGACGGTCAATGGCAATGGTAACATTACAAAAGCGCGGTGTGGATGTCATGGCGGAATTATCGAGGCAATAATGGCATATATTCCCAAAGCATTACGGCAACAAATTTTTGAACGTGCCAATGGATTATGTGAATATTGCCAATCATCGCAAATTGTTATTACAACGCTTGAAGTAGATCATATTCTACCTGTTAGCTTAGATGGAAAAACAGCACCAGAAAATCTATGTGCCTCATGTGCAGGTTGCAATAGATATAAAAAGAGAGAAATTGAAGCAATAGACCCACAAACCCAAACCATCCAACGGTTATTTAACCCTCGCCAGCAGGTTTGGCATGACCATTTTAGATGGGATGAAATGGGTGTAATACTTATTGGGTTAACACCAATTGGACGTGCAACAATTGTGCAACTTAAAATAAATCGCCCAGATATGATTATCTCTCGTCAAGTGTGGGTGTCAGTCGGCTGGCATCCGCCCAAATGAGAGGTAAGCAAATTGTGGTCTATTTATATATCTGATGGGAAAATTGCATGACAACAACCATAGACACCCTCATCATCCACGCGGCACAACTCGTCACTTGTGCCAGTGATGGAAAAGCCAAGCGCGGGGCGCACATGCGCGACTTAGCCATTATCCCCGATGGCGCGGTCGCCATTCATAAGGGGGAAATTGTGGATGTTGGCACGACCAGCGATTTGTATCCGCGCCATCAAGCCCAAACGGTGATAGAGGCACACGGCAAGGTGGTATGTCCCGGATTTGTAGATTGCCATACACACGCTGTCTATGCTGGCGACCGCCTAAACGATTTTGAAAGCCGACTCATGGGTAAGGCGTATATGGACATTTTGGCAGAAGGCGGTGGTATCCTCAGCACCATGCGAGCCACCCGCCAAGCCACCCTATCCGATTTGACCGATAGCGCCCATACACGCCTCACTATGATGATGCGTCATGGCACGACCACCGCCGAAATCAAAACGGGCTACGGACTCGATACTGCCACCGAGATAAAATTGCTACAGGCGATTATCAGCCTAGACCAAATTCACCCCATGCGAATCATCCCCACCTTTTTGGGCGCACATGCCATCCCGCCAGAATTTTCTAGCCCGATTCATTATGCCAACCATATTATCAACGACATGCTCCCCGCCATTTATGAGGTCTATCGTGCCTCGCATTTCACCCATCCATTGAGCATGGATGTGTTCTGTGAACAGGGCGTTTTCGATTTGCTCACCAGCCAACACCTGCTCATGAGCGCCCAAGATACGTATCGCTTCCTTATAAAGGCGCATGTAGACGAGTTTGTGAATTTAGGTGCTGTGCCGATGGCAATCGGTTTGGGGGCGCAATCAGTTGACCATTTGGACGTGACCACAGAAGCCCAATTGGGACTATTGGCAAAATCCAAGACGGTTGGCGTATTTTTGCCCGCCGTAAATTTTCATTTGGGCAATCCGCATTATGGGGATGCGCGTGCATTGATAGATGCAAATGGGGTGATGGCACTCGCCACCGACCTCAATCCGGGGTCTGCCCCTACCCCTAGCCTGCCGATGGTCATGGCGATAGCCTGTCGGTATCAAAAATTACACCCCGCAGAGGCACTAAACGCCATCACCATCAATGGCGCGAGTGCATTGGGATTAGAGGGGCAAATCGGGTCAATCGAAATTGGCAAAGATGCCGATGTGGTCATCGTGGATGCGCCAGATTATCGGACACTTGCGTATGAATTTGGGACGGAATTGGTCAATCAAACCATCATCAAAGGAAAAGTGGCATGGAAGAAATCATCTTAGACGGCGATAGCCTGAGCATTGAGCAAGTCATCGCAGTGGCTTATGGACACCTCAATGCGCCCCGCGTGGTTTTGAGCGAACAGGCACAAAAAAATGTGATTCGTGCCGCCGATGCCGTTCAAAAATTGCTCAAAGACAATGTAATCGCCTATGGCATCACCACGGGCTTTGGCGCGTTCAAAGACAAGCTCATCCCGCCTGAAGATGTGGAATTGCTACAATATAACATTTTGGTCAGTCATGCGGTGGGCATTGGCGCCCCCTTTGATATTCCCACGACCCGCGCCATCATGCTCATCCGTGCCAATACCTTGGCAAAAGGCTATTCTGGCATTAGGTTGACCACGCTCCAATTGTTGTTGGATATGCTCAACGCGGGGGTGCATCCCGTCATCCCAGAAAAAGGGTCGTTGGGTGCCAGTGGCGACCTCGCCCCACTCGCACACATGGCATTGCCCCTCATCGGCGAAGGCGAAGCCACCTATGACGGCGAATTATTAGATGGAAAAACGGCGATGGCGCGTGCGGGGCTGAATCCTATCAAACTCGCCGCCAAAGAAGGATTGGCGCTCACCAACGGCACGAGTATCATGTGCGCCATTGGGGTATTAGAGACGGTACGGGCAGAAACGATAAATAAGACGGCTGATATTGCGGGGTGCATGAGCCTAGAGGCATTGCATGGCACGCCAATGGCATTCGATGAGCGCATCCACAAATTACGCCCCTTCCCCCGTCAAATCGAATGTGCCAAACACCTGCGCGACCTGCTCCACAATAGCACCTTCACCCGTGATTTTGACCCCGCCAATGTCCAAGATGCCTATACCCTGCGTTGTATGCCCCAAGTGCATGGCGCGGTACGCGATGCGATTGCGTATGCGCGGTGGGTCTTTGAAATTGAGCTGAACGCCGTCACCGACAATCCATTGATTTTTATTGATGATGTCACAGGGGCGATAGAGGTCATTTCTGGGGGGAATTTTCATGGAGAACCGCTTGCGATTGCGATGGATTATCTGAGCATTGCCATGAGCGAATTGGGCAATATCAGCGAAAGGCGGATTATGCGCCTGATTGATGAAGCCAGCAACACCCATGTGTTGCCCGCCTTCCTCACCAAAAATGGTGGCTTGAATAGCGGGTTTATGATTGTGCAATATACCGCCGCCGCCCTCGCTACCGAGAGCAAGGTGCTATCTCATCCCGCCAGCGTGGATACCATCCCCACATCGGCAAATGTCGAAGACCATGTGAGCATGGGGGTGACTGCCGCCCTAAAAGTGCGTCGCATTATGACCAATGTGGAGCGTATTTTGGCGTTGGAATTGATGTCAGGCGCACAAGGCATAGATTTCCGCCGTGAGGTGTTGCCCAATGCCCATTTAGGCGATGGCACTGCCCCTGTGTATGCGCTCATTCGTCAATTTGTGCCATTCATCGAAGCCGATACGGTGATGTACCCGTATATCAACACCATGTGCCATTTGGTGCAAACGGGGCAAATCGCAGGGGTGTCTGTGGGTTAAAGTGAGGATAGGATGAGTTTCGATAGAGGTTCAAAACCTCTATCTAGTCGCATAAAGTCCACTAAAGGGACTAAAACCGTCTCGAAGAAAGAAATTTATCTCATTCTAAGTAAGTTTAGTGCCAATTTTGGGGGAAAATGAGGCAAAATAGCCCCTTTAGTGGGCTTCAAAATCGGATAGCCATAGGTTTTGAACCTATGGCGGCGCAAATTATTGAGAACTGTGCCAATTTAATTTCACATAAGACATATAATAGTAACATCGCCATACTTATTTAGAAATTCATGACTCAAATCAGCAATTCTTCTAAAATATTGGGTGTTAGACCGCGTGCTTGGGCATTTTCGCCAATCTCTTGCATCAAACCTAGCAATTTATCAGGGGAGCTATCGCGCCGTTCCTTGAGCCATAAGGACACTAAAACCCCTATTTTTTGCCGATATTCCTCTGGGGCAGATTCATAAATGGGTACAAGGTCATCATCTATGGGCAATTGAATGATATTCGTCATGAGCAAAATATCCTCTTATATAACCGAATATCATCATTATAACCCATTTTGATTATTATCTGCCCACCCTGCTATGCCTGCTCATTTTGTACCAGATGATGTTGCATGGCAAGCACCACTGCTTCGGTGCGCGTACTCACACCCAATTTTTCAAAAATGGAGCTGATATAATATTTGACGGTGGCTTTGCTCAACATGATACGCTCGGCAATTTCGACATTCGTCAACCCCGATACCATCCAGCGCAACACCTCGACCTCGCGCGACTTGAGGTTAAAATCTTCTTTATCATCGCCATTGCGACTATGGATGAGGCTTTGCATCACTTCTGGCGAGAGGACAGTCTGTTTTTGTGCCACAGACCGCACCGCATTGGCAATTTCGTGAATAGATGCTTCTTTGAGCAAATAGCCAATTGCACCCGCCTCTAATGCCGCCTGCACCAATTCGTCATCAATGAAACTGGTCAGCACCAACACTTGAATATCGGGCATAGCTTCGCGGATGAGGCGCGTGGCTTCTACCCCACTCATGTGGGGCATTTTTAAGTCCATCATCACCACATCGGGGCGCAATTGTTCACACATCGCAACCGCCATCTTGCCCGATGACGCATCACCAACAATTTCAAATTCTGGAAATGTCTTTAGGACGCTGATGAGTCCTTCGCGCACAATGATATGGTCATCTACAACGAGAATTCTAATAATGGGTTCTTCTATTGACATATTGTGTTGCCTCTATAAAACACTAATTTGATTTTTTTACGATAGACAAAATTGGTGTTTTTGTGGCTGACATACGACCCTAAAGGGTCTAGTACAGCCATTACACCCCAAAAACAGGCAGAGTGTAATGGCGGACTAGCAAAGCGTATGTCCGCCACAGATTAAAAATTGTTTTACACCATCTTTACTGACTGAAATTTGATAAAATAGGTGTATTCTGTCAATCTCATTTCACATAAGGCGTATCATTTAATTTTTAAGGTCGTCGTGTTCCGATGGGTTATCTAAACCCATGTTTTGCCAAAAAAGCGTTAATTTTGTGCCAGTTTGGGGCGTGCTGGTGACAATAAAATCGGCATTGATGCTCTTTGCCCGTTCCTGCATATTGCGTAGCCCAAACCCTTGTGTATCTGCCTCATCCAATTCAAACCCTTGCCCGTTGTCTTGGATGATGAGTTGCCCTGTATGCTTATTTACATCTAGTGTAATTATAATCTCATTTGCTTGCGCGTGCTTGATGATGTTATTGAGTGCTTCTTGGGCAATGCGATAAAAGGTCAAATGCACGTTGGGGGGCAATTGTACTGTCTCATTGAGGATGAGTTCCACTTTGACATTAACCCGAATAGACAGGGTTTTGGTCAATTGGCGGAATAAATCGCTCAATTTTGAGCGCAATAAGTTATCTGGTCGCAATTCAAATAATAAAACACGCAATTCAGAGAGGGCTATACGCGACAATTGATGAATTTGGGCAATGCCTTGTTCAAATTGGGGAGCATCCTCTTGTGCCTGATACAGGAGCATTTCAGAAATCATGCTAATCGAAAAAATAGTTTGATTCACAGCATCATGCAAATCACGCGACAGGCGCTCACGCTCATGAATCATCGCCACAATGTTGGCTTGCTGATAAATCCGCCGTAACGTGAGCTGGCTCTCGACCCGCGCCACCACATCATCAATCTGAAACGGCTTGGTGATATAATCTACGCCACCCACTTCAAAGGCATGAATTTTATCGTAGCTGGTCTCTGGGGAGCTGATAAAAATGACAGGCACACCGCGTAGGCGCTCATCACTTTTCAGTTGACGACACACCTCATACCCATCCATATCGGGCAATTTGACATCGAGCAACACCAAATCGGGTGGTTCTGTATGGGCGGCAAGAAGCGCCATTTTGCCACTGACAACCGCCCGAATCTCGTGTCCTTGCTTTGATAAAATGGCAGATAACACCTGTAAACTAGGGGGGTGGTCATCTACCAACAGAATATCCCCCCTAGGGCGCGTAACATCATCCATAAGGCATCTTATTAGCCTTTGACTGCCCCTGCGGTCAGCCCTGCCATAATCCGATTTTGGAACGCCAACACCAATACCAACAACGGGAAGGTGACAATCATCGCCGCCGCCATCACTTCAAGAATCGGTTCTTGACGAGGCAAACTGCCACTGAAAAGCGCAATAGCAACAGGGACGGTTTGTGAGGTTGGTGTGCTAAGGGTAAAGGTGAGCGCATAGAGATATTCATTCCATGCCGAAATAAATGCCAACAAGCCCGTCGTCACAAGGGCTGGCGCGGTGAGTGGCAACATAATCAGATAAAAGGTCTGGAAGCTGGTCGCCCCATCCACATACGCCGCTTGTTCAATTTCTGCGGGCAATCCCTGAAAGAACGAGGTCAATACCCACACCGTGAACGGAAGCGTGAAGATGGGATAGGTCATGATGAGCGATAGCGGTGAACCATAGACCTGCGCCTCTTTAACCACGATGAACAACCCCGACAAAATGGAAATTTGTGGGAACATCGTCATCGAAAGCACCAGATACATCATTATTTTGCGCCCATTAAATTGCAAGCGCCCCAACGCATAGGCGGCAAATGCCCCCACCACCAACGCCAATGTTACGGTTGTCCCCGCTACCAATGACGAATTACCCAGTGAGCGCAAAAAGTCGGCATCCGTTAGCACCGATTCATAATTGGCAAAGGTGATTTGTTGTGGGAAATAGGTAGCAGGTTCAATGAACTCATTATAGGTCTTGAACGAGGTGTTGAATGCCCAATAAAATGGGAAAAGCATAAAAACGATGATGACCAACAAGAGGAAATAGAACCCAACTCGTTGCGCTATCACCATAAATTGTGTTTGTTCTTTGGCGTGTTTTTCGGTCGCTACGCCCATGACATCAATATTGGTCGTCATACTGTCTCTATCTTAATTGAGCGCACATAAATAATGGTGAATATCGAGATGAGGATAAAAATCATCACCGATACGGCGGAGGCACGCCCCATATCTTGATTGTCAATGAGGACTTGATAGTTATAGGTTGCCATAGATTGCTTTTGTGTCCCTAATAATACCTGAAACACATCAAATGCGCGGAGGGCATCGAGTGAACGGAACACCAAGGCAATGGCGATTGTGGGTCGCAATAACGGCAAAGTGACAGTGAAAAATTGTTGAATACGGCTTGCGCCATCAATGGATGCCGCTTCATATAAATCTTCTGGAATCAGTTGTAACCCTGCCAAGAGCAACAACGCCATGAAGGGGGTTGTCTTCCACACATCCACCATGACGAGGGTGTTAATTTGCAATTCAGATGCCGATAGCCATGCCTGTGGACCCGACAATAAGCCCAAATCCATGAATACTTTGTTGATAAGCCCCGATGACGTGTCTCTGAGCATGACCTCCCACAACCGCGCCGATATAACGGTGGGGATTGCCCATGGCACAAGCATAACCACGCGCATGATGCCACGACCTCTAAATTTGGAATTGACCACCATCGCTACAAACAACCCAAAGAGCAATTCTAACGCCACCGATAATACACTAAAGTGGAGCGTATTGATGACCGATTTGGCAAAACTATCATCTGTTGAGCTAAGGACAATCGCTTGTGTGGCGTTCACTGGGATAGTGATAACAGGTGCATACCCATCTTTTGATAATTCTGATGGGAGGTTTTCCCAGACGGTGCTACCATTTCTGAGCGTTCTACATGCGCCTGTTTCTTTATTGAGTGTGCAATCTACTGTATCGAAGCGCATACTCAATAAATCGGAGTAGTTATCGAGTCCAATATAATTAACCGCCTCTGTACCAGCAAATACCTTATCGGTGAGGCTGGTGATGAAGGTCTTTTCGAGTGGGCGGGCGGCAACCACAACGAGGATAGCAATGGTGGGCATGAGCAAATTCCACGCCATCCGCACATTACGCTTGGCGAGTGTTTCATCCCGCATGACAAATTCGCGTTGGCGGGTGAATACCCATAATCCCGCCGCACAAGCCACCGCCAACACCGCAGGCACAATCGCGGCAGTAATACCGCGTATCCAGCTAAATTCAATATTTGCCGAAGGGTCGGCTTGTGAGCGCGTAAAGAGCAATAACACACTCATGATGCCGCCGCCAATAGCCAGCCATAATAGAGCGACTTGCCCCCAACGAATGGACTCAATTTTTTGGTGATAAATTTGGAATGCCATTTGGATAAAGCGTATTCCTAGCCCAAAGATGAGGATGGGGATGATGATGCCTGCATTGTCTAATAATGCCAAAACGAGGCTTTGCTCACCATTGAGCGCCCTCTGAACATCTGGTGCCAGATAGGTATTTATAACTAACCATGTAATCCCGCCCAAGCCGATGATGGCAAACAAGGCACTTATCAATAGAATTTCATTTCCGAATATTTTTTTTGTTGTCATCAAAAATCCTTTTGGATATATCCCCTAAATAATAAGTGGTCGGCAAAGAGTGAAGAAAAAAGAGGTGGGATATAAAATTTATGCTATCTATTTATATGGTAAGGGCGCAACATATTGCGCCCCACATACCGCAATTTAACAATAAAATTGCTCTTTTTACCTCACCCCCTGCCCCCTCTCCAATTTGGAGAGGGGGAGACAACCATTTTATAGGTGGGGTGTAGGGACATGATATATCATGTCCTTTAGGGGTGGGGTTAATTTCTTAAACTGGAATTACTCGTTGCCCATAATGGCATTTAATTCAATTTCGAGCAATTCGAGTGTATTGGCGGCATCTGCTTCACCCTTCAACACGGCGTTAACGGCGGTGAAGAAAGCAACAGAGACATCGTTATACAAAGCGCCGCTAACGGTCGAAGGACGGGTAACGGTGTTTTGGAGGATGGGATACAGGTCGGCAAGGAAAGGATTAAATTCCAACAATTCTTCGTCTGCATACAAGGATTCGATGGTGGGCAGGTAGCTTTCTAAGGCGCGATATTTTTGGACGGTGGCGCTGGTGAAATAGAGGGCTACTGCGGCAGATGCATCAACGTTTTCTGCATACTTAGAAACGCCCAATTGCCAACCACCTTGGGTCGCGGCATTGAGTCCAGATTCGCCGGTGGGGAGCAAGGAGACATCAAACAAGCCAGCGACTGAACTGGTTTCGGAATTGCCCAACGCATAGGCATAGGGCCAGTTACGCATAAAGGCGGCGTTTCCAGCTTCCCATGTAGCGCGTGCATCTTCTTCTTGATAGCTGGTGACACCTTCGGGGCTGATTGTACCAACCCAGCTGGCGGCTAATTCGAGGGCGGCGACGTTGGCTTCGTTATTCACGGTTACGTTGCCTTCTGCGTCAATGATGGTGCTACCACTGGCGGTATAAATCCATTCCAACGCATCGCAGGTCAAGCCTTCATAGGCGTTACCTTGCCATACAAAGCCATAGAATTCGGCGTTACCTTCGGCGCGTTCACCATCTTGAATGGTTTGGGCGGCGACTGTGAGTTCTTCCCAGGTGGTGGGGACTTCTACGCCATATTTTTCGAGCAAGTCTGCACGATAATAAAGCATGGGCGCGTCGTTGAAGTAGGGAATACCAACCAATGCACCTTCTACGGTGTTATTGGCGACGATGGCGGGGAAATATTCTGCCAATGCTTCTTCAGAGATATATTCACCAAGGTCAACGAGGTGTGGCGCAAGGATGGCGGGCCAAATCACGTCAAATTGGAATACGTCAATTTCTGAGCTTTGTGCTTCAAATTGTTGCAGGAAGAAGCCCAAGATGTCGGTTGCACTTTCTGGCAAAGGAAGAACTTCGACAGTGATGTTGGGGCAAGCCGCCATAAATTCGGCAGCGGCGCGTTCTGCCAATTCCACTTCGATACCAACTGAACCTGTAGACACCACAACGGTGGCAACTTCGTCGGTGATACAATCAATGGGTGCCATTTCTTCTTCTTGCATATAGGCGGGGACAACTGCAACGCCTATGAGTGCAAACACCAGCAAAAACATAACAAATTTTTTCATTCTAAACTCTCCTTATGGAAATCATTAGTTTTTTAGGTAGCGACTTTTTTGCTTCTCTACCCTAAGTGCAGAGTGTAACCGATTCCAAAT
>JANRKU010000139.1:0-6904 GCA_033763335.1 bacterium | reverse complement strand
GGCGATGGTTGCCACCCTATCCCCACGGCGCACCCCGCAATCATCATAGAGGAAATTGGCGGTCTGATGTACTCGCGCATTAAATTCGGCGTAAGTGAGCAGTTCACGATTGCCATCTTTATCCAAATGGATGAGATAGGGCTTATCTGGTGCAGTTTTGGCGTGAAGCGATAATACATGACGGATATTGCGGAAGGGAACACGCCGTTTTTCTGGGGGTAAGCCATCCATGTGTTGGGCAGTATAAATATTTTGGATTGTTTTGGCATCTAAATCGTGCGACATAAGCTAATAAATCCTCTCTAGTTTGTCATTTATTCAGGTTCATTATAACCATTTTGAGCAATTTAGAACATCTTACCCCGCTTTTGCGTATATGGATTTATACACGAATTTTTTATGGAGGATGTCTCTCATGTCACAAAAACAATATGAAACCGAATGGTCATTTTCATTTGATAAAATTGCCGAACAAATTAGTAATACCGTGACTCAAGCCGTTAATGCGTTCAAAGATGATGAACCTGTTCAGATGAAAAGCCTCAGCGAAGCTATTCGTGGGGCAACCAGCGCCGAAATTACACTCGGATTTGCCGCAGGGGAAAGCACCATCAAGGCGCTCACCGCTTCTGATAATTTGCTCGAAGCCGATTTGACCTATTATGGTGATGTCGAATTTGAAGCCTCTGGTGATACACAACGGGTCATCAAATTGGCGCAAAAAGATGTGCGCGTTGGGCGCATGGTCAAAAACCATAAACGCACTCAGGTTCGTTGGGAAGTGCGCCTAAGCCCAGATGTGCCGATGTCCCTCAATATCACTGCCCCTGTTGGCGAATCACATATTGATTTGACCAGCTTGCAAGTGACAGAATTGACCTATAAAGGCGGCGTTGGGCAACATCACCTCAATTTGGCACAAAGCCCAACTCCCTATCATGCACGCATTGACACAGGTGTTGGTGAAACCCATATCACCATCCCCCAAAACACCTCTGTAAATTTGCAAGTACGTGGTGGAATTGGCGAAACGAGGATATTTGTCCCACAAGGGGTTGCCATTCATCTGACAGCTTCACATGGTTTGGGCGAAATCACTGTCCCAGAAGAGTTAGAACGCCTTAGTGGTCGTGGTGGTGTTGTCGGCAAAAATGGTGTGTGGCAATCGGCGGGATATGCTGATGCGACCCAAAAAATCACCATTCACTATCAAGGTGGGGTAGGTGATTTTAAGCTGGTGGCGAAATAAGTCTATTTTATAGGTGATGTGGTTGAATAACTAACATAGTGGGTTGTTAATCACGCTCATTCAAAAAACTCAACAAGTCAAAATAAGTGGCTTGTTGAGTTTTTACGATATAGATGAATATGAGCAACGCCTATCTATTATTATTCTTTATCATCCCAATCAAGAACTTGTTCACTTGCACGCCGTTGGATTTTAATCCATTCTATAGGATCATCTATATCTGCCCAATCATCCTCATCTATGCTTTCTAAAAAAGCGATTACTTTTCTACCCCAATGCTCTTTTTTTTGTGAAGGTTGATCCGTTTCTGGAAATTGGGTCGCTAAATGAACTGCGAGTTGTTCGATAAGTTTTGCTTGTTCAACGGGGGTAAGGTCTAATGCGAGTGAGAGTATTTGCTTTAGTGGAGTATTCATCGCCATCACCTCTTTGTGATAAACGGTCACTATATTTTAATTATATCATGGGTGATGAAAATCCCCTCGTTAAAAATGCGAGGGGATTTTGAAACGGGGATTATGCTTCTGTTTCGGCGGGGACAATACCCCAATCGGGTAGGTTTTTATCGAAGACGAAAACCACCATAGTGGGTTCGCCTTCTTCTAAATTATCCATATATTCCCGTCCCCAGCGATAAATCCAGTTGGCGGCGGTGAGTGACATATTCACACAGCCATGACTTTGTACTGTGCCAAAATTATCGTGCCAAAAAGCACCATGTAAGGCGCGATCGCCATTAAAATAGAAGGTGTAAGGCACATCTTCCATATAATAGAACCAATCATCGTTGGGGTTGCCACGAGTCATCAGGCGGGGGTCAAATTCTGCATAGACATGATACAAGCCCGGTTCTGTTGGACTCCATGGCTCACCTGTGGCGGTGAGAGTCGCAAAGACGAGTTTTTCGCCTTCATATGCCATCACGACTTGATTGGCAACATCTACCGCGACCCAAATATCACTATCAACTCCTTCTTGCATTTCGATGGGTTCAATGACATTGATTGCATCGGCAGGAATCCATCGGTCAATGCCAATTTGTACCCATGCCACACCATCTACTTCGGCACGGGCAAAAAAGGTGAGCAATTGATATTTTGGCAACGCATTTTCATTGGTCTCTGCGGGGGCGACACCGGGCGCGGTGCTGACGAACACAATACGCCGATTCCAACCCATGGGGTATTCCATGGTTGCGCCTTCATTGAACAACACACCGCCCAAACGGGAATAATAGGCGGGTCCAAGTGATGAGGCAGGAATCCACTCACCCGGATTAATTTGCGCCCAATCGCCTTCAATACTGACAATGCTCACATAAAATTCGGCGAGGGCGCGGTGATAGAGGACATTCCCATTGGGCGCATCCAACACATTCACTTCGGTGATGACCTGACGATAATCTATGCGATACATGGCGCTGGGGTTATAGAGGAGTTCTTCTACACCAGCAGGGGCATAATTGATGATAATATCGTCTGCTACGGCGAAATCGGCATCGAGGTCGGATGTGCTTTCTTGGGCGATGAGTGTGCTACTCACAATAAAACTGAGGACAAGACAAATTGCCATTACGGTAAACTTACGAAGCATTGCGGATTATTTCCTTTCACTTATGATTCTTTCATGCCCATAATAGCGGAAAAACCCGTCTATCGCAAATGGGTAAATTCACCGATAGTTCAAATTTCACTACTGTTTCAGGGCATGTGGCGTGTCACAAGTCGCTTAGTTACTTGCCAGCTACCGAGTTGAATTATTTATACCGTTTGCTGATAATTTCTTTAGCAACACGTTTTCCACTAGAATATGCACCATGTATGGTGCTGAAATCGTCACTTGTAGCCGCACCTGCCCAAAATAAGACCCCCTCTAATGATTTTGCCAATGTTTCGACAGCCGCTTCACCACCCGGTTTAATATACGGATATGCGCCACATGCGAAAGGGTCGTCATTCCAATGATGAAGTCGCATTGCAACGGGTGTGAGGTCTGGTTGATTAAGGGTTGCCCGTAGGCTATTTAGGGCTGTATTCAGGGCATCTTTTTCGCTCATTGCAATTAATTTACGTGCGTTTTCCGAAGCCGCCCATCCTACTAATATTTCACCGTCAAATTCTGGATAAGCATCGCCAGCACGCCACCAAATAGGTGGGAGTCCAGTCTCATCCAGAATATTGCCAACTGTTTTTGGTAACACAGGCGAATCGAATTGCAAGATAATTTTGATAATATCGCACCGACCAAACACATTTATTGCATCCCATTTGCTTTTTGGTAAGTCTGGTATAAAGGTGATGTCACGTTTTTGAAGGACAAGTGGTGGAAGGGTCATTACAAGGCGCTGTGAGGCATAGTGATTTCCATTTTCTGCCTCTATGATAACCCCGTTTGCACCCCAGTTAACCTGTTTTACCACACAGTTTAGCTGAATATCTAGCCCTTTTGTGAGAACACTCAATAGTCTTTCTTGACCACCGATGACATGATAATCAGTTTGTCCATAATGAGTGTCAGCATAAGCGGTTGCAAGTTGAACCATTGTGCGCGCATCCCAATCACTAAACGGCACACTATCATATTCAACAATACGAAAACTACTGGGATAAGTATCGCGTTCCATACCTAAGCGAGATAGATATGACCCCATGTTTTCATCTGCTTTTGGTATCCCAATTTTTTTGGCTTTTTTTAGAAGTGTATCAAAAATTTCATCTTCATCATCCTCAGATGGCAGACTCCATCTCCCATTTTTTACAATTTGCGTTGTCCCAAGTTGGTGTGTTTGGATTTTATGAGCGCGTACCAATTCCCAAGTATCTGCTTTATCGGTATGAATCAACTCACCGCCAAGTTCAATTGGAATTGGGGCAAAGTCCCGCACAGTATGAATACGCCCACCGATACGATTTCGGGCTTCTAGCACCAAAACAGATTTTCCCGCTTGTTGGATATCATGTGCGGCTTTTAGCCCCGCCATCCCCGCACCAATAACAATAACATCCCATTTCTTTTCCACGATAGAGTCCCTTTCATGAACTTATTTTTTTACAAAGTGTTGTATAATCAACAAAATGTTATAATAGTAGGGGTAATGGAGTCAATCAATAATTTTTTGGCGTGTTGAATACTCAACATGTGTTGAAAAACGGAGCTATATATGGTTGAACAACGATTAGACCGACGTGTGCAACGGACACGAGGATTATTGCGTGATGCGTTATTTGAGCTTATCAATGAAAAAGGGTATGCCTCAATCACAATTCATGACATCACCGAGCGTGCCAACTTAAATCGGGTGACATTTTATTTTCACTACAAAGATAAAGAAGATTTGCTTTTTAAGGTCATGCAGGATTTATATGATGAATTAGCTACAAATCAACCACCCACAGACTCTGTACAGGAATGGTTACATCAAGACGCATTATTCGCATTTCGTCATGTGCAACAATATGCGTCTTTATACAAAGCTCTGTTGAGTGAGAAGGGGTCATTTTCGCTAATTGGGCGCTTAATTGATTATTTCGCGCAAACCGCCATCAATCAAGCTCAGACAACTTTGTCGCCCGATGCCAAATTTCCACTACCATTGGATATTGTTGAGCATTTTTATGCAGGTGCATTTGTTGGATTAGTACGGTGGTGGGTATTACATGATATGCCCTATACGCCTGAAGAGATGGCGACTATCTGTTATAAACTAGAAATGAACAGTGGGTTATGGGCTTGGGGTTTTGATGAGCGAGACCTAACAGCACGAGATTGATTGTTAATGGCTATAAAAAATTTGTAACCATCTGGTCAATATGTCATAATCCATCATAAAATATCATAAAAGAAGCATACTCTGTAGATTTAAGGTTGGGTTATGCAAGAAAATATCTTATCAAAACGCTATCAACTCGTTCAAAAATTGGGCGAAGGCGGGATGGGCGCTGTCTATCATGCCCATGACCGACTCTCAGGCGGGGCGGTTGCCCTAAAACTGGTGAATGCTGACCCTGCCAACCTCATCACGAATTCTCGCGCACAAAATCCATCAAATGACCTGCGTTTATCACTGGCACATGAGTTTCAGATGATGGCATCTCTGCGTCATCCCAATGTTATTGCGGTGCAGGACTATGGCTTTGGGCGTGATGGACAACCTTTTTTCACCATGACCTTGTTAGAAAATGCCCAAAATTTTCAACAAGCGGGTATGAATCAATCAACAGCAACGAGAATTGACCTGACCATGCAGGTATTACAAGCCCTTGCCTATATTCATCGCCGTGATATTTTGCACCGTGACCTCAAGCCGAGCAATGTCTTGGTCAAAGATGGTCATGTATATGTGGTGGATTTTGGTTTGGCAGAAGTGCGTGATACTGGGCAAGGTGGGGTTGCGGGGACATTGGCATATATGTCGCCTGAAGTGTTGATGGGGCAAAAACCGAGCCAAGCCTCCGATTTATTCGCGTTAGGAGTGATGCTCTATGAAATCCTGACAGGGGTGCATCCATTTATTGGCGAAACTGTCACCGATACCATCACAGCCATTTTAGAACGTGACCCCGATTGGGGCGCGTTGGATGTCACCATAGATTTGCTATGGGTGATTCAAAAATTACTCGAAAAATCGCCAGAAGACCGCTATCAGACCGCCACAGAGGTCATGATAGCCATCAGTCGTGCGGTTGGGTTGCCATTGCCCAAAGAGACCAGCGACATCCGCGAGAGTTTTTTACAGGCGGCGCGATTTATTGGACGCGAAGCAGAATTATCACAATTGGTATCGTCTTTGAAGGCGATTATCACCGCTTCACAATCACCGCATCGTGCCGATACATCCGACCCTGTTGGGGCGCGGTGGCTAATTGGGGGCGAGAGTGGGGTCGGGAAATCTCGCTTAATCGAAGAAATACGAATTCGGGCGGTGGTACAAGGTGTAGTGGTTGTGCGTGGGCAAGCCATAGCCGAAGGCGGGATGCCGTATCAATTATGGCGCGAGTTGCTCCGTCGCATGGTTTTAGGTATTGAGCTAGACGAATTTACTTTGAGTATCCTCAAAGAAATTTTGCCCGATTTACCGACCCTCTTAGACCGCCAAATTCCCGATTTTCCTAATGCGAATGACCCGAACACCTTCCAAAAACGGCTATTTACGGCGGTGGAGGAGGTATTTAAGCGCACATTGGCACAAACCCCTATTTTGCTCATCGCAGAAGATTTGCAATGGGCATCTGAAAGCCTAAATTTGCTCAAAGAAATTTCGCAATTGGCATTTGATTTTCCGTTGATGGTGGTCGGGGTTTATCGGAATGATGAACGCCCCAATTTGCCCAGCGAATTGCCGACATTTAGCCATATGAGCCTCAAGCGTCTGTCTACAGAAGAAATCACCCGCCTAAGCCAATCTATCTTGGGGGATATGGGAGAACGTCCGCAGGTGGTGGATTTATTGGAACGCGAGACAGAAGGCAATGTGTTTTTTCTGGTGGAGGTGGTACGCGCCCTCGCGGAAGATGCGGGTAGCCTTGCCGATATTGGGCGGGCAACATTGCCCTCACAAATCTTTTCTGGGGGGATTCAACGCATTGTTAGTCATCGGCTCAGTCGCATATCGGCATGGGCGCGAGAATTGCTCAATGTGGCGGCAGTAGCAGGCAG
>JANRKU010000138.1:0-4865 GCA_033763335.1 bacterium | reverse complement strand
TTTGGAGAGGGGGCAGGGGGGTGAGGTAAAAAAAGAGATTTTATCGTTAAGTTGCTACACAGGGGTATGATATATCATGCCCCTACACCCTATATTTGTTCGTAGGGACGGCATTTTTGCCGTCCAAAACACAAAATTATTTTTAGGAGATAAAACACATGCCTTTTTATCAAAAAGTGGGACAAATCCCGCATAAACGGCACACACAATTTCGTAAACCCGATGGCGGGTTATATCGGGAAGAAGTGATGGGGCTAGAAGGCTTTAGTGGGATTCAATCCCTGCTCTATCATCACTTTTTGCCCCCACGAGTCCTGAGAACTGAATTTTTGGGCAGTACCAAAGTCGAATATGCCGATTTTGGCGCAATCCGTCACCGCGCCTTCAAAACGGGGGATGTCCCCGCAGGTGGCGATGCCATACAAGCCCGCCGTGTGTTGTTGGGCAATAATGATGTGACACTCGGTATTAGCCGTCCCACCGAGAACATGACCTATTTTTATCGCAATTCACAAGCCTACGAAGTGTGGTTTGTGCATGAAGGCACGGGCGAAATGCGCTCACAATTTGGCGTGTTGCCCTATGAACCGGGCGATTATATCGTCATCCCATTTGGCACGACATGGCAACTGACCGTCAATGGCGAATCGCGCTTTTTTGTGATTGAATCTCCCTCACAAATTGAGCCACCCAAGCGGTATATCAACAAATTTGGGCAATATCTCGAAAATTCTCCCTATTGTGAACGCGATATTCGCACTCCACAAAATTTGGTCTGCCACACCGAAACAGGCGAGTTTGAGGTGAGAATCAAAGTGCGCGATAGCATCAGCAAGCATATTTTAGACCATCACCCATTTGATGTGATTGGGTGGGATGGGTGCTTATACCCATGGATATTCAATGTGCGCGATTTTGAGCCGATTACAGGGCGTATCCATCAACCCCCGCCCGTTCATCAGACCTTTGAGGGCTGGAATTTTGTGATTTGTTCATTCGTCCCGCGCCTATTCGATTATCACCCCGATGGCATCCCCGCGCCGTATAATCACAGCAATGTGAATAGTGATGAGGTGCTATATTACTGCGATGGCAATTTTATGTCACGCAAGGGCATCAATAAATATGACATCACCCTACACCCGTTTGGATTGCCACACGGTCCACAACCTGGCGCGACCGAAGCCTCTATCGGCGTGGAAAAAACCGAAGAATTGGCGGTGATGGTAGATACATTCCACCCGCTTCATATTGCGGTAGATGCGCTAGAATTAGAGAAGCCCGAATACATGGATTCATGGTCTGCGGGCAATGGTTTATAACAATATCCCATATCCAAACGGGAGAAACGTGTAAGGGCGCAACATGTTGCGCCCTTACATTGCTCTGACTTTATTTTGGGGATGGGGTTCAATCTCATATAAGGCACACCCACATGACCCATCCCAAACACCTCACATGGCTCTGGATTCTTCCCCTGTTGCTCATTTTATCCCTATTCGCCCTATCACGACTCGCCACCGATGGCTACTGGTTTGATGAATGGTGGTCGCTATTCAATACAGGGCATCCCCAATATGGCGGATTCACATCCCCTTTGCAGGTATGGGAACGCATCGCCACGCGGGATAATATTTTATCACCCGGATTTTATATGGTGATGTGGGGATGGGCGCAGGTGGCAGGGTGGAGCGAATTTGCCACGCGCTTTTTAGCCTTTTTATGTGGGATTTTGGCTATAGCCCTCACGTATCGGTTGGCATGGCGTATGAGCCATAACCGAATTATCGCGCTAGGGGCGATGGTTGCGCTGGGGAGCAATGCCTATTTTCTGTTTTATCTGCATGAAATCCGCCACTATACCCCGTTGGTGCTGATGTCTGTTTGGTGTGCCGATAGTTATTGGGGCGTGGTCAATGCCAAGCGTGGTACATTATTTTATGGCATCAGCCTTGTGTTGAGTTGTGTGGGATTGCTCTATGTGCAAAATTTGGGCATCGCCATGATTGCGATTGTAGGCATTGCTCATCTCTATCGGCTCATTACGCATGGATTCACCCGCCAATGGGCAGTTATCACAGGGTTAATGGCGCTCGGTGTGGCATCTTTTATCCCATGGGTGACGATGACCATCGAATCGTCTCTGCATAAACGCGGACAAGAGGCGCAATCCATCAGTATAGAGACCCTCATCCAATTATGGACGGATAGCCTCAATTTTTTCACCAATCAATTGGGCGGTGTGGTGCTGATGATGGCGCTGGTCATGGTATTTGCATCCAGAAAAATGCCAATGTTGATATGGTCATGGCTCATCATTGGGGGCATCGCCCTCACAGGGGTGGTGGTCTGGTCGGGCATCCCCACCAACCGCTATACCATCATCATGCTTCCCGCATTGGCGTTGGTGTTTGGCTATGGGGTGGCATTTATCACCGAAAATTTGCCCACTCGCAAAAATGCGGTGGCGGGGATTTTTATCGGCGGGATGGGGGTAGCGGGCATCTTTTTTGCCATGTATCCCCAATACGAATCATTGATGTTCCGTGATGTGCATTGGCGTGAGCCAACCCGCGAATTTGTGCGCCTATTAGAGGGGCGCACATCGGCAGAGGACGCATTGATTTTTCATCCACAAGAGATGAGCCAAGTGGCGAATGTGTTCCCCTTTTATTTGACCGAGTATGGCGTGTTGGGTGTGCCATCATTGGTGGATACATGGCAAAAACCCACCCAAGAGCAATATATTGAACAGGCAGAGCGGATAGTATCGGGACGCACTATGTTGTGGGTGGGGATGAGCCTGCCACAAACCCGTTTTGGGGAATTGTTTGATTATATCATCCAAGAAAATGGTTTTTCTGCCTGTGGTGTTGTGCATCGTGATAGCGAGTTGACGGTGAGCGCCTATCTCAAAATGCCCGATGAAGGCGGTATTGGTTTTGGCGATGATATTCGTATTGCGTTGATGGGCGGGTTATCTATCCAAGACGATTTATTGACCTTCCCATTGGCATTAGCGGTAGCAGATGGGCTAGATGTTCCCTATTCGGTGGCGGTGCATGTGGATGGTATCAACCCTGCGATGGAGCAACTCGATTTTTCGTTACCTGCCAGTGGGGAAAAATGCGAATGGGTACGCATTGATATGAGCCGATTGGATGGGGGCGACTATACCGTGTTGGTGACGGTATACAATGCCAATACAGGGGAACGTTTGCCCGTATCGGGTGCGGAAACATCACTAGAACGGGCAATTTTGGGTGTCGTGAGCAAATAGCTTTATAAATAAATCGCTATAGTTGTTTTACACCCATTACCAGCCACGCTAGAATATAAATATCTATTTTGTGTTCGGATGGAATGTATGCCGTCCCTACTAATTATGAGATTGTAGGGACACGATATATCGTGTCCGCGCTCATCGGAGTTCAATTTATCCCATGCCCAATTCCCGCGCACAGTTCACCCAATGGCTCATGTTGCCCTTATTACTCTTTGTTTGGTGGGCGAGTTTTCAATATTTTGACGAAATGCTCTGGTATGACGAATATTGGTCATATACCTATGCGTTTGGTAATACCCCCACCTCAACCATGAGTTCCCCCGCCGATGTCATCACGCGGGTCATCGAAGCAGGGGCATGGGAACGCCACCCACCGGGATATTATATCTTACTCAATGCCTCTGGTGCGTTATTTGGCACATCCGAACAGGGGTTGCGGTTTCTATCCCTTTTTGCGGGGATATTGACCCTCGCGTGGGTGTATCAAATCGGCAAACTCATCACCCGTTCACGGGTCGGCGGATTGGGCGGGGCGCTCACCATCGGCATGACGACCTTTTTTATCAATTACACCCATGATATTCGCATGTATACGGTGGTGCTGATGTGCATGAGTGCCTCACTTGCCACCTATTGGCAACTGACCACCAGCAAAAAAGTGATGTTTGGCGCACGCGCCATTTTTTTCATGGGTATCTTTTGGGGGATGTTTTCGCTCTATGCGGTGGCGCTCAGTTATGCCTTTTTGGGCGTGTATCACCTCTTATTTGCCTCCAAAAAGCGCCGATGGCTCCAGCTATTATTATTGATGCTCATCGCTGTTGCGGGGATGGTGGGGTGGATAGGGTATTATATCATCACACAAGATGATGCGGGCAGAGGGCTACCGGGCAGTTCTGCGCCTCCCCTGACCTTATTGCGCCATTTTAGCACCTTTTATACCAATGATACGCCGTTATTTTTGGGATTTATCATCGGCTATGTGATGTTGCATATCAAACCATTTGCCCGTCCTACCCTCTGGATCATTATTTTGACAGGTGGCACACTGGCAGGGTTGATGGTTATCAGCACCTTCACGCCATTTTATCACCCACGGTCTATGATGACCCTATTCCCATTTGTGGCACTGATTGGCGCAATGGCTTATGGGGCAATGCACAGCAACCGCGCCCGCTACGGGTTGGTGATGGCGATATGGGTGGTCGCATTTAGCCTGCAATGGGCAAATTTATCACCGACACTAGCCCCTGGTGCGCCCCTCAAATCGGATTGGGAAACCGTGACAACCTTTTTGGATGATTGCGCCCGCCCCACCGATATGGCACTATTTTTCTTTGATGAAGTGTCGCCACAGTTATGGACGGATGTCCTCAATTTTTACCTGCCCCAAACACCCTATCGTAAAAGTGAATTGGCGATGGTCATGCGAAGCGCGGGGCAAGTCAATGATATGCTCACGAATACGACTAATATCTGGCTGACCACTTTCAAGCGCCCCCATTTTGTCACCTATCGGGATTATGTCAAGCAGTTTGAAGAGGCGGTAAGTCTCAATTTTGCCCTCTGCCCCATACAA
>JANRKU010000137.1:0-69796 GCA_033763335.1 bacterium | reverse complement strand
GCCCCACGCGCCAATTGCAGGCTACCATCTTCTGCGGTCACAACCACATAGATAAAATCTATTTTGCCCGTACCCACTTGCAACACAGCCCCAATATCGGGATTGGTGGCAATATCTGTCACCACAGCAGAAAATGGTGGGCGGTCTTCTGGTGCCATTAAATCGGTCAATGTGGTGCGAATATCTTGCAACCCGCTCCCAACAAAAAATTTGAGGAAGTATTGCTCATCATAGGTGAGGGCTTCGCCAAACATCTGCTTTTGCGCTAGATAGGCTAATTTCGATGACAAATACGACAAGCGCAATAGTGAGCTATTGATTGCCCAAATATTGGGGCGTTCAGAACCAGATCGCTCGGCAAATGACTCAATTTTGGGTTGTAAAATACTGGCAATGATGGCAATCCGCGCAAATACATACGGATTGGGTTCAACCATAGTTGGTGGCAAAACAGGTTCTAGTCCACCGCCACCACCGCCCCGTCCTTCGGGTTGCGCGGCATACAACACCGTTGCGTGCTTGAGTTCGGTATAGCTCGCCAAACCTGTTTGTAGGTCTTTCAATTGCCATGCGCGGGTACTCATCATCGGCGGGTAGGCTTCGTCTCTGCGGACGAATAGCGGTTGCAATGACCACAACCAGCCACCATAAATATTTTTGAACCACTCTTCCCCTGTGAAGCTATTTACTTCTTCGCGGAGCATGGTCATGTTGCCGATAAATTTATCATATCCTGTATCCCCACGCGCTTGGAGCAGGCTATATGCCACATCAGACCCCAATGCACTCGCCATATCCAAGCTGGATGGCAAGGGGCGAACTTGACCTTCTGCATTTTCTTTCACATACGGATTGACCAAATTTTGCAACACATAGGCATCAAAGGTGAATCGTTGCCCAAAGAAGCGGAATCCGCGTGTGAGGTCGGGCAATTCTTCTGCTGATGGAATGTTATCTGGGTCGGTTTGTACGTTGCTAATTTGAGGGGCAGGCAAAGCAAAAATCTGGTCACGGAAAGATTGCAACAGGGTTGCATCGGTGAGGGCATCGGTTGGGATTCCCGCGCCAAATGTGGCTTCTGCCAATGGTAAATATTGCATGGGTCCCAAATTATCTTCATCGCCCACCAAAAAGGTGATAAAATCGGCAACTTCTCGCCAAATATCATATCGCCCAGAGGCATTAAGCGCCCGCAATACCAATAAACTGGTCGTCAGTGGCGCATCATCTTTGGCGAGGAACGTAATACGCCCCAACCACATCATGCCTCTAAAATAATCTTCGAGGGCGGAGTCGGTGGTATAGTGACCGCGTGGCTTATATTGGCTAAAATCTTCTTGATAGCCACCTAAAAATGGGATTTCATGTATGCCTTCGGCGACGATTGCTTTGGCGATAATCGCATCGGCTTCTTCGCGGATTTGCACATCTTGAACAATCCAATACCCGCCATCATCTTGTGATTGTGTTTGCCCATCTAATGCAGTCGAATAGCCACCTCGATTACCTCCTGCATTGAATAACCCCAACCCAACCGCCAAAAAGACCGTTGCGCCACGCGCTTGGGCTTCTAATGGCGTTCCAGCGAGGGATTGATAGGTCTCATAAGCACTAGAATATGACTTTGCCAACACATTATTCATCGCATAACGGAAATAATCCATTTCGACAAATTTGAGCATATTCTCAAAATTGAGATAGAGGCTATGCAAGAGGGCATCGGTGCTAATCCAATACGGGCGATATCCCATATCGGGTGTATCGGGGTTATAAACATCCCATTGAGTACCTTCGTTATATTCGGTATAGGCATCGTCAAAAAAATCGAGTCCTGCTGGCACAACAATAAAGCCATTTTGTGCCAATATCGCTAATTGCGATTCATTCAAACCCAATTCATCTACATACGCCACTTGTGATAGGTCTATCGGCAAAGCGGGCAAATTTCCCGCATAGGTTTGTGGGAGTTGGGTAGATAATGGGTCGGGGATACTATCATCACCCCAATATTTATCGGCACTATAGGCTTGCCAATCCCACTGCACAACAGGGGTATTGAGTGATGTAGGGTTATCAGTTGGGATAACGGGGGGAATTTCATCGGTTTGTGCCGATAGGGGTAACGCCCCTATCAACAACACCAACAGAAATAATAATTTTTTCATTGTTACCTCCGAATGTATCTAAATATAACTTCATTATAGACCTATTCGGAGATGGTTAATGGACGGTGGACTATACCATCACCCCACGAAACGCTGACGCGCTGCCTCAAATAAAATCACCCCTGTGGCGATACCTGCATTGAGGGATTCGGTCTCTTTTGCCATTGGGATGTGGATTTTTGCGGTGGCAAGCGCGAGGGATTGTTCACTCACACCATGTCCTTCGTTGCCGATAATCAGCGCCCAACTTTCGCGCCAATCTACCTTATCATAGCGCATCTCGCCCTCACCCATCGCCACATAAACCTTGAGGGGTTGGCAATAATTCTCGATTTCAAACCATTTTGCCTCAATAATCGGCAAGCGGAAATGCGCCCCCATGCCACTGCGTAGCACTTTGGGGTTATACGGGTCGGCGCAATTGGGGGTGAGTAACACGCAATCCACACCACTGGCGGCGGCGGTACGGAAAATCGTCCCCATATTACCGGGGTCGCTGACCTCATCCAATATCAGCACCCGTGTCGGGTTACGTGGCAAGGGGGGCATGGGCAACGGAAACACACCCAATAAGCCTTGTGGTTGCTCGGCTTCGGCGATATGTTGCATCACTTCTGGCGATACAGCGATATATTCGTTATTGGGCGCATATTTTTTCAGCGACTTGATGACATCTTTGGTGACGGCTTCTGGGTCATACATGATAAAAGTGGGTTTATGCCCACGCTCCAACGCATCACGGACGAGTTTCACCCCTTCTAGGGCGATTTTCATCTCTTTACGGCGTGACCGTGCGCGATTTTGGAGTCCATAAGCAAGTTTCACTTTTTCATTTTGCGTGCTGGTGATGATATTGAATAGTTCCATAGGTGGTTGGGTCTCTTTTTTTGATTAGCAGTATCAAAGGATTATAGCGGAAATGGAAGTTCAAGTATATCTTAAAGAAAAATCTGATAAAATAAGTATATATTTGATATAAAAATGAGGGTTTTATGATGTATCAAAGTGAAATACGCGAAAGTGATATCAACGAGTTATTAGAAAAAGTAGATAAACAGAATTACAAAAAATATCTTTATAAAATGAATCTTTCCCAAATAAGAGGGTTTATAGACCAAGCTATCACATTTGATTTTCCAGTAACAGCCCTTATTGCGCCAAATGGTGGCGGAAAAAGCACAATATTAGGAGCCGCTTATATTGCCTATAAAGACTCTAAGCCCTCTCGTTTCTTTTCCAGAAATAATCAATTAGATGATTCAATGGTTAACTGGCGTATAGTTTATGAAATTATAGATAAAGAGGCAAATCCGAAATCAAGTATTCAACGTACCGCTTCTTTTGATAAGAAATGGAGTAGAAGAGATTTTTTAAATCGTAATAAGGTCATAGAATTTGGCATTCGGCGAACTTTACCAGCAAGTGAGCGTACAGAATTAACAAAGTATGCTAGGAAAAGTTTTAATGTATCAGAGGATATCACTGAATTAATTAATCCTGATATCAAAAACGCAGTCTTGCGAGTTTTGGGCAGTACAACTGACGAATATTCATTAACTACAATTAGGGAGAGAGGTCGGACATCCTCAATTCTTGGTTCAATAGATTCTTTGCTCTCAGGAAGAACATCAAAAGGTATTACATATTCCGAGTTCAATTTTGGAGCAGGAGAATCTAGTGTAATTAGAATGATAAAAGAAATTGAGAATGCTCCTAGCAATTCGCTTATCTTAATTGAAGAAATTGAGAATGGTTTACATCCGATTGCAACGACTAAGATGGTAGAATATCTTATTGATGTAGCAAAAAGAAAAAGTATGCAAGTAATATTTACAACCCATTCTCAAGATGCTCTCTTACCACTACCTTCACAAGCTATTTGGGGTATTTTTGATTGGAAGTTAGTTCAAGGAAAATTAGATATAAAAGCATTACGCCAAATATCTGGGTCTATAAAAACTAAATTAATAATTTATACAGAAGATGAATTCAGCAAACTATGGGTAGATGCAATGCTTCGTGCTTATAGGTCAGAAGATGACAAAGTAGTTGCTATGGAAGCGGTAGAGATTTATGCTGTTGGAGGAGATGATAAGGCAATAAAATTTAATGATACACACAATAGCGATCCTGCATTCAAGATACCTTCGATTTGTATAGTTGATGGTGATGTAAAACAAGACTTATCAATTGAAAAAAATCAGCTCCAATTATATGGAGATAAACCAGAAGAATATATTCTAGAAAAAGTTATCTCTATTTTACCCGAATATGGAGGACAACTAGCAATAAAAATATCAAGGTTTGATGATGCTGAAAAGATAGCCAAAGCTATAAGAGACGCTCGAAGCTCCACTAGAGACTATCATAATTTATATTCTAAAATAGGACAAAATCTCCGTTTTACACCTGTGTCAACCATAAAGAATGCATTTGTTAGTATATGGGCTGAAGCATATTCAGATCTTGTTAATGAATTCTTTAAACCAATAGAGAATTTGCTTCCGCTAGAATGATTTATTTAATTGGAAAATCATTAAATTATGCACAACACTAAAAATTTAGGCATAGCCGAATTATTAGCCCCCTATCGTGACGCTATTTTGCGCCTTGCGGAGCAATGCCATGTCACCAATATTCGGGTTTTTGGGTCAGTAGCGCGGGGTGAAGCGTCCCCAGATAGTGATATTGATTTACTGGTCAATTTCCCTACTGGCTATAAATTGCGCGACCATATTCACTTTACGGCTGACCTCAAAGCGTTACTAGGTCGGTCTGTGGATGTTGTCATTGAGCAAAATTTACGTGAGGAATATCGTCCGTACATCTTAAAGGATGCGATTCCCTTATGAAAGACCAACGCCTCTACTGTCAAGATATTCTTGAACGCATCACTATGTTAGAGCAGTTCACACAAGAGGGAAAAGATGCCTTCTTGTCATCACAGATGATACAAGAATCGGTTGTCCGTTGTTTTGAAGTCATCGGCGAAATTATCAAGCGATTAGATTCAAACATCATTGCTCAATATTCTAGTGTAGATTGGAAAGGTTTGGCTGGTTTCCGTGATGTACTCATTCATCAATATGACAAGGTTGATATGACCCTGACATGGGAATTTTTTGAGGATGATATTCCACCACTCAAAAAAGCGATGACCGACTTTTTAAGTAATAAATAGCTACAAATAACCCTAAAACATCCCACCACCCAGCTTTGCCGGGATAGTTGGGGATAAAAACGACACCACCCCTTCTTCTGTTGGCACGCCCAAAATGAGGCACTCGGATAAAAATCCTGCGATGTTTTTGGGTTCAAAATTCACCACTGCGATAATTTGTTTGCCGATTAGCTCTGCTTTGGCATAATTGGTCAATTGGGCGCTGGAGCGTCTGATACCGATGGGGTCGCCAAAATCAATCGTGATGCGATAAGATGGTTTTTTGGCACGCGGAAAATCGTCCACCTCCAAAATCACACCCACACGCACATCGAGTTTTTCAAAATCGGCATAAGAAATAGCCGGTTTGGGTTGCATGGTCATATCCTCTCCCCTCTCATCGGTGCAAAACACACATGGCTAGGAGCATAATGCCCATAGCCATGTGAGAAGTGATTATTTAACTGCGGAAAACACGGGATAAATCCCTAGAGTTTCCGTTGTCCTTGATGTTGTTGGCTGATTGCTGCCAATTTGGTGAATGTGGCGGCATCACGCACAGCGATGTCTGCCAATGACTTGCGGTCAAGTTCGACACCAGCGGCTTTCAACCCATAGATGAAGTGGCTATAGCTCAAGCCATTCAAACGGGCAGCGGCGTTGATGCGAAGAATCCACAATTTACGCATTTCGCGGGCGCGGAATTTCCGGTCACGATATGAATAGAAGTAGCTCTTGAGCATGGCTTCGCTGGCGCGTTTCCACAGCTTACTACGGCTACCCCATTGACCCTTCACCATATTCCGAATTTTTATGTGCCGTCTACGACGGACGACACCAGTCTTTACTCTTGCCATTGTTTTTTATCTCCGAATAAAAAGCCCTAGCACGAGCTAGGGGAATGAATACACAAAAGGATGTTGTGCCAAAATGCCCGTATTAGGCGGGTGGATTGGCTTTATATTTGCCCAAATAAGGGGCAAGACGACGTACTTTTCTGGCATTTGGCTTATGTGTTACTTCGGTGTCTTTGTCGAACATATTCCGTACACGCTTCGATTTTTGACGGCGCAAATGGCTTTTGCCGACTTTTGTACGCATGAGCTTGCCAGTGCCTGTTACACGAAAACGCTTCGCAGTTGCCTTGTGGGTTTTGAGTTTGTATTTTTTAGCCACGATTAATTCTCCAATAGGGTTATTTTTTCTCTGGAAGTGGGGCAAGCACCATTAACATACTGCGCCCTTCCAAACTCGGCTTTTGCTCTACAACAGATATATCTTGCAATTCGATGGCAATTTTTTCGAGGCGTGTGCGTCCAATTTCAGGATGCGTAATTTCACGTCCCTTAAATTTCACCCGTACTTTAACTTTCATACCCTCTTCTATCCAACGCCGCGCATCACGCACTTTGAAGGTCAAATGATGGTCATCGGTTTTTGGTCCGAGTTGAATCTCTTTGACTTCAATATTTTTTTGTTGTTTACGGGCTTTACGCTCGCGGCGTTGCTTTTCATACTGAAATTTACCAAAATCTTGAATCTTGCACACAGGCGGATTAGACTCTGGCGAAACTTCTACGAGGTCAAGCTCCATGTCCTCCGCGATTTCTAAGGCACGGGCAAGGGGCAAAACGCCCATATTGCGCGATTTTCCGTCCGCTTCTTCGATAATCAGACGAACCTCACGAGCGCGGATTTGACGGTTGATGCGGTACTCAGGCGTGGTTATAGCGGTTTTTCCTCTCTCACGATTCCAAAAAGTGCGCCTAGTGAAATTGAAGCATTTTGGTCAAAAGACGCTGTAAAAGTTTATCAGAAGGAAGCCGTTTCGTCAATAAGGCATATTCACCGCTTCGACCCCACTGGTGGGGTGTGCTTGGGCAAAAATGCGGACTTCTTGCAAGGCAATATCAAATAATGATAATAATTCGTGGTCTGTCCCTTTATATCGGCGTAGCGTCTGATGAGCGCACGCACCACACCCCCGCATGGCACGATAACTATCTGTCTCGCAACACATACACCCATCTAGCCGAATCATCATCAAGATAAACGCCAAGACATCCTCATGTGTTTCGGGTAAATTGGTCACGCGGTCAACCAATTTTGCCCAGTCAGACCCACGCAATCCACGTAATGAACTGATAATGTGTTTTGGAAAAAATAAGGCATTTTCAGCATACATAATAGACTTCCCCATCTGTAACATTTCTTAACTCATGCTCATTTTCAGCATACGGGTTTTTTGGGGATAAAGTCAATCACCTTGACAGAAATTCAACCCAATTTCAAACTTTGAGCGCATAGGTAATTAGTCCATCTATTGCACATACAGCCCCATTCCCGTTACAATATGGGCTATGAGACACTATTTTTTCCTACTAATTGCCCTAATTATCGTCATCACCCTGTCCGCCTGTGGACAAGGGGCGGTGGTCTATGCCCCTACCCCATTGCCAGCCGATACATCCCCCATTGCCTATGTGCATCCATCGGGCGCGTTTCAAATCACCGTCCCGCGCACATGGAGCGCCTTTAGCCAATCGCTACCAGACCTCGCCAGCGCGACATTTTCATCGCCAGATGTATCAGAGCCATTGCTCACGGTCAGCGTCCTCACCTTGTCGGATGTGTCAGACATCGCGGTTCTGCTCAATACCTATCAAACAGAAGCGCGTCCTGATATTGGACGTTATACCGAATTAGAGCGTCAAGCGATGGGCGATGGCAGTTGGCGACTCATCGGCTTACGGACGACACTCGGTGGCATCGCACAAGGGGTCAACACCTTTTTCGGTGTACAGGGGCAAACCATCAGCATTATCGAAATTGTATTGCTGGATGAGCAAAATCCCACCCTAGCGCGGATGGTCGAAGAAGCCGTCAATTCGGTGCAAATCAACCCTGCCCCACCCCTACAACCAACCAATCTATTTAGCGCCCAAAAGACGGCAATAAGCCCATTACGCCTCACGACGGTGCATCTATGGACAACATCCAATGGCGTGATGTTCCTCACAGGTGTATTGCAAAATGCGACCAGCGCACCCATCGGCAATATACCCCTGTATGCGGGCTTACAAACGGCGGATGGTGTGGTTGTAGCAGGTGAAAGTGGGCAGGTGATGGGCTATGCCATCCCCCCCAACGGATTCATGCCATTTAGTTTACGTTTTGGCAAAGGACAACCGATAGAAGCCGTAAATTATAGCCTCACCATCGGCGGTGGCGGATGGAATCCAGACCAAGCCACACCCCGTTATTATGGCGAAGAAAATTTTACGATAACCAGTGAACGGACATTATCGCCCGAAGGATTTGTCATTATCAGAGGGGATGTCACCCATATCGGCACAGATATTATGCGTGACCCCATCGCCATTGTGACGCTTTATGATACGGGACGGCGGGTGATTGCCAGCGCCTTTATGCCGATTAAAGACGGGGTATTTCTGCCACAAGATACAGGGACATTCAATTTTAATATTACCGAATTGGGGGGAACACCCGCGTTTCATCTCGTGACCGTTCAGGCGCTCCCCGAAATTCCGTGATATAGTATAAAAAATAGCACATTGAGGAATAAGCCATGTTAGAAGCGATACATCCCTCCAAAACTAATCTCATCACAGCCGATGAATTTTGGACATTTTTAGAAACTGTAGAGGATGAAACACGCCGTTTTGAATTAATTGAAGGGGTTATAGAGGAAATGTCACCTGCAAGCATGGAACATGGTCGTTTATCAGGTCGCATCTTGGGGAAAATATTCGTCTATCTTGAATCAAATCCCATTGGACTACCATTTGGTGATGGGGTTGGTTATCAATTGAAAGAATATAATATCCTTATGCCCGATATGTCATTTATATCAAAATCGCGGTTAATTACACCATTACCTAAAGTTTATCCAATAGCACCCGATTTAGCCGTAGAGGTTATCTCACCAAGCAATACTTATAGAGAAATTCGGAGCAAAATCGAAGCATACTTAGCACACGGGACACAATTGGTATGGGCGGTCTATCCAGAAGATAAAGTGGTGGATGTTTGGCGTGCCATGCCCGATGGCAGTTTGAATAAACGGACATTCACCATCAATGATACACTGTCTGGAGAGGGCATATTACCCGATTTCACCCTCCCCATTAGCCAGATATTCTCTTAAAAATAAGCCTAATTACGAAGCAGGTGTAGCTTCTACAGTTGGTGTAACTTCTGGGGTTGCCTCGATTTCGACCACATTGCGAATGGTAGACATAAATTGCACAAATTCGATGGGGATGTACCCGTCTTGTGCGTTGATAAGCCGTTCATTCGCACCACGCTTGATATAAATCTGATAGATATACTCATCGGGGCGTGGGGCTGGTCCCAAAAATGTGCCTTGTAACCCAAAATAATTCAGTGCGTCCATCGCCCGAATAATTTCGATGATACGGTCTTGCCCAATCGTACCTTCTTGGTCATTGCGTTTCGTGCGTCCATCGCTATAAATTTCGATGACGATGCGCTCGTTATTAGCGCCACCTTCTTGGACAAAATAAATATAATCGAAAGCAGAACCCGCTTGTGGGTCTTCTGTTTGTGATGCCACCAAAGTCCCCGCCAATGGCACAGCCAATCCGCCCTCTTCAACAGGGGCTAATGTGGGTACAAATGGTTGCGGATTTTGTGCAGAAACTTCTTCTGCGATGAGTGTCTCGATAGTCGTCGTATTTTCTGGGGCAATCTCTACTATACCCACAGGGGTATTTTGTGGCACAAAAACAGTCGGTGGTGCATCTGTATTCGGGATAGCAGTCGGTTCTTCGCCACCGCCACAGGCTGTAAGCATAATCAGCATCAAGCAAATCAATAAATAACGCATGGGTTTATATCCTCGTTATAAGACACGCTATAGCGTATCCCTACCATCCAAAATGGTTTGTAGGGGCGCAGGCAACCATGCCATCTGCCCTTTACAACCCCTATTATAGTTCAACTTGATGGGCATGGCGTACAAATTCTTGATTCCGTAAAATTTCCAGAACAACTTCGGGCAACGCATTATCCAATGTGAGAATCGTGAGCGTCTGCCCAGCGCGTTCTGCGCGTCCCGTATGCCAACTGGCGATATTAATCTCATTATCCGCCATGAGCGTCCCGACCTTGCCAATCACACCCGGTTGGTCATAACTACCCATGACCACCAAATGCCCCTCTGGGACAAAATTCATGCGATATTCGTTGATTTGCATGATATGTGGTTCTTTGCCATCCAATAATGTACCTGCCATGACAATTTCTTCGCCATCTTCTAACACGACTTGGCAACTGACCAAATTGGCATAATCGCCCACAGGCAAATTTTTGACCTGCGCGACTTGAATCCCGCGTTCATTGGCGAGGATGGGCGCGTTGATATAACTCACTTTATCGCCCAAGATGGGGTATAAAACCCCTTTTAGCACCGCTACGGTGATGGGTTTGACCAACCCACTGACATCTTCCCCGCGCAAATCCACACCCACCCACTTAATCGGATTCCGCGCCAACGCATGAAATAGGCGACCAATCCGTTCTGCCAAAACCAGATAGGGGCGGATACGCTCATAATCAATACCGGGCAAAAATGGCAAATTAACCACATTACGATAATCGGTCTCACGCAAGGCATCCACCACCTGCTGGACAATTTGCATTGAAAGGTCTTGTGTGGCTTCTACTGTATTTTCAGCGATATGAGGGGTATGAATAACCCCATTTAAGCCGATAAGCGGGCTATTATAAGGGGGTTCATCGGGATAAACATCAACTGCCACACCCCCTAAATGACCTGTTTTGATGGCATCTGCCACTGCGCTTTCATCCCATACCTTCCCAAAGGCGGTATTGATGAGATACGCCCCTGTTTTCATCTGTTTAATGCGTTCTGCATCTATCATCCGCAATGTTTCTTTGGTGGGTGGCACATGCAAGGTGACAAAATCGCTCCGCGCGAGCAAATCGCGCAAACCAAGCAATATCACCCGTTTATCCACCAATTGGTCTTCACGCACGTAAGGGTCGCTGGCGATCACTTTCATCCCAAACCCAAGTGCCATCTGTGCTATCACTTGTCCCACACGCCCCAAGCCGATAATACCGAGCGTCTTACCATGTAATTGCCTGCCCGCTTGTTGCTTGCGGTCAAGTAGCCAAAAACCCGCCTTCATGCTGTTATGGGCTTCTATCAAGCGCCGACTGAGCGTGAGCATGAGCGCCATCGTATGTTCGGCGGCGGCAACCGCGCTCACACCGGGCGTATTCATCACAATAATCCCATTAGCGGTGGCGGCTTCAATATCAATGCCACTTAGCCCCGCCGTTGGTCTGCCCACCACTTTGAGATGAGGGGCATCTTCGAGCATATCGGCATCTACTTGAATATCATCCCGAATGATAAGTGCATTGGCAGTTTTGAGCGCCTCGCGCAATGCACCAATATTGGGCGAAACGGTCTTAATATCAATATCAGGCGCATTTTTGAGCCATGCCATGCCTTCATCGGTTAAATCGGTGGCAACGACAATGTGATAGGTCATCCATAAATCCTTTCGTGGTTAGCCTCACCACTTTATGTTTAGGTGGTGTAGGGGCGCAACATGTTGCGCCCCTACGAGCGAAACTGATATAGTGGCATGACTGATTATGCCCAAATTAATCTTGTAAATCTGCCAACACATCATTCAAATTTTTGAATACATGTGGGGTGATGTGTTTGAACGATTCTGGCGTGCTATGTGATAAATCTGGCACAGCATAACAAGTCATGCCTGCCGCAACCGCCGCCTTAGACCCATTGGGGCTATCTTCTAATGCCAAACAGCGTTTTGGGTCTACGCCGAGCTTTTCCGCCGCCCGCAAATACACATACGGGTCGGGCTTGCCACTGATTTCATCATCACCTGTACAGCGCACATCAAAAATATCACCCCACCCTTGTGATTGGAGGGTGACATTGATGATATTCATGGATGAATTAGACGCAATGGCGTGCAGAATATTATTCTTGATGACAAAATCAATAATGGCTTGTGCGCCTGCATTCGGCTTGACCAATTGGGGAATAAGGGTGAGCATCCGCCCTTCCAGTTCGACAATCAACTGCTCAACCGTCTCTGGCAGGTTATAGATTTCTTTCAATTTTGCCAGAAATTGGTCAATACGCATCCCGACAATCGAGTCGCGCACTGCTTCACTATAAACAAAACCCCTATCTGTGATGAGTTCATCTTCTGCCTTATACCAGACAATTTCAGAATCTACCAACAGACCATCCATATCAAAAATAATCGCGTCAAACTTCATCATTTTTCCTTATTGAATTCGTTGATAAATGCGTGTTGCAAGTCCATATTTGTAAATGTCAGACCTTGCTCCAACGCCAATTTGATACCCCGTTCATATACCGCTTGGTGAGGTGTGCCTTTCACCCGTTCATAGCCACCAAAACCCGATGAAATAGGCAAAATAGGGGCAATGCTGGGGCTATGGATAAAGGCTTCAGATTCATTCAATACTTTTTGGCGTGTCACCACCCCGCCAAATCCCACAAATAAATCCACGACATTGCGCGTGGCAAGGTCAGATGACCCATCGCCAACCATCAAGCGTCGCCCATGTTGATTATGGGCAAGGTCTTGGATGATGAATGGCTTGCCACTACTCACTGTGAGCGGACCCTCATTGTAATCTAAATAGGCTTGCCGATTTTGGGTCTGTGGCTCATGATATTTCCACCATTCGCCAGAAAGTTCATTATATTCCAATTCCACCGCACGAATACGCTCTTGGGGAATCCCCAACCGCTTGCCAAAGCCTTTTACTGGCTCTGCCAATCCGCCACTGATGATGAATATCGTCTTTCCCAAAAATTTGAGCGCCTCTAGCACCTCGATCACATCGGGGACGAGTGTTTCCCAATAGCGTTCTTCAACGGCTTTGAGTTCTCCGCGTGTGGGGCGAATGGCTTGTAGGCGTTTGCCATAGACTTCTTGCAAGTCCAGTTCCCCATCCATCGCCTTTTGGGTGAGCAACCCAACACGCCATTCTTTGCCCTTGAGTTTTGCCAATTCATCAATACCCTCAATGGTCGAAAGCGTGCTATCACAATCGAAAAATATCAAATCAAAACTTGCCCAACGGACATCTTGTGTCATACTTTTTTTCCACATCTCCATATCAAATTGATGGATGTGTTGATTATAATGGGTTATAGAGTGATGTGTAGGGCAACATATAACCAAGTGGAGCATATTTTTATGACCGACCCCAATCTGGGCTTAACTGAACACGAAGCACAAACCCGCCGTGCCAATGGACAAGGCAATGATGCCAAAATTCAGACAGGGCGTACTTATCAACAAATTATTCAACAAAATGTAATTAACCTTATCAACGTGATTCTATTCGTCATCGGCGCGGTGATGATTGGCATTGGGCGTTATGGCGATGCGTTTGTGAGTGTCGGTCTCATTGCGCTCAATGTGGTCATCGGTGTTTTTCAAGAAATCCGCGCCAAGCGTCAACTCGACCAAATCGCCCTGCTCACCCGCCCCAAAATTACGCTGGTGCGCGATGGTGAACCACGCCAAGCCGACCCATCCGAAATTGTCATTGGCGACATCATCATTGCCGATGCGGGCGACCAAATTGTCGTAGATGGCGTGCTGGTTAGCGATGCAAAACTGGAACTCGATGAATCGCAACTCACGGGCGAATCAGACCTCATCCCCAAGACTAACGGACAAGATGTGTATTCGGGCAGTTTTGTCGTCAGTGGCAAAGGGCGCTATGAGGCGATTCGAGTCGGTAAAGATAGCTTCGCCAACAAACTCACCGCACAGGCAAAATCGTTCCGTGTGACCAAAACCCCCCTCCAAAAAGAAGTAGATTTGGTCATCCGTGTGTTGATGATGCTGGCACTTTTCATCGGCTTTTTATTGTTTATCTCTGCCATACTCTCTGCTGTCCCCATCATGCGGACGGTGCAAATGGCGGCAGTCGTAGCGGGACTCGTCCCCAACGGCTTATTTTTTATGGTCATTGTGGCGTATGCGTTGGGCGCATTGCGGATTGTCCAAAAAGGGATTTTGGTGCAACAATCCAACTCGGTGGAATCCCTCAGCAATGTGACGGTGCTATGTGTAGATAAAACAGGCACCCTCACCGCCAATAAAATTCATTATGAGGATGTGCGACCCTTAAAATTGGATAAAGTGCAAATTCAACGCTTGCTCGGCAATTTTGCCCATAGTGCCACCGCCACCAATCGCACCTCAGAGGCGATTTTAGCGGGATTAGCAGGGCAAAAATTGCCAATTGTGGATGAAGTGCCATTTTCATCTGCCCGCAAATGGAGCGCACTCGCATTTGATAATGATGATATGCGCGGGGTGTATGTCATCGGCGCAATCGAAATGCTCGCGCCACACCTGCCAAAAGACTTGGATTTACACCCCCACATGGATGATTTATCTGACAAAGGGATGCGTGTGTTGCTCTTTGCCTATAATCCCAATACAACAAAATTACACGATTCGCTCGGAAATGCGGGTCTGCCCGATTTAGAACCGTTGGCGATTGTCAGTTTTAGCGATGAGTTACGCGCCAACCTCAAAGAGACACTGAAGGGCTTTATCAATGCAGGTGTGGCGCTCAAAGTCATCTCTGGGGATAACCCACAGACCGTATCTGCACTCGCCAAGCAAGCAGGCTTCCCCCCAGATTTCAAATCGGTATCTGGCACAGACCTTGCCGAGATGGAACAGGCACAATTTGAGCAAACTGTCGCAGAAACCACTGTATTTGGCAGAATTACGCCAGAACAAAAAGAAAAAATTGTCGAGGCGCTCAAGGCGCAAGGGCATTATGTGGCGATGATTGGTGATGGTGTGAACGATGTGTTATCACTCAAAAAAGCCAATTTGGGCATTGCCATGCAAAGTGGGAGCGCCGCTACACGCGGGGTTGCCGATATGGTCTTGCTCAACGATTCATTTGGGGCATTGCCACCCGCCTTTTTGGAAGGACAACGCATCATCAACGGTATGCAAGACATTTTGCGCCTCTTCCTCACCCGTGCGCTCTATGCCGCGTTGCTCATCATGGCGACCAGCATCGTGGGAATGGGCTTCCCATTCGTCCCCAAGCACGCCTCACTCATTGCCTTTTTGACGGTGGGCATCCCGACCTTTGCATTGGCACTATGGGCAAAACCGGGCAATACGCGCAAGGTGAGCCTCGTGCGCTCCGTATTGCATTTCTGCTTCCCCGCCGCCATAACCGTATTTGTATTTGGGTTGTTGGTATATATCATCACCTTCATCACGGTGGTCAACAATCAAACCTTGTTTGAAGCCACTGCCGATGAAATTAGCGAATTTGTGAGTTATGTGGGCATCAACTACGACATCACCGCCGAAGAATATGCGCTAGAGCGTGCCATACTCGCCGCCCAAACTGCCCTCACTGCCTTTTCATGTATCGCAGGACTTATTTTAGTGATATTCGTAGAACCCCCTACCCGTTGGTGGGTAGCAGGGGATTTGTATAGTGGCGATTGGCGCTATACTATCCTCGCTATAGCAATTTTTGGTTTGTATGTGGCAATTGTCCTGATTGTGCCATTACGCCGATTCTTTGAGCTATCACCCTTGTCTACGATGTTATATCTATTCATCGCGGGGATGGCGTTACTATGGATGCTCACCTTACGCTTTGTTTGGCGCAGACGGGTATTAGAATCTTTCTTGGGAATAGACCCCCTCCGTCCAGAAATTGACCTCGCCACCGATTCTGAATCCAAAGAAAAACTTATCACCCAACAGGTGAAGGCAATTACCGCGTCATAAATATTTTTAATCTGTGGCTGACATACGAGGCTAACGCCTCTAGTCAGCCAGTACGGTTCTACCCATTTTGAAGGATGTACTGGCTGACTAGCGCAAAGCGCGTATGTCAGCCACAAAAGATAAACCGCATTAAAAAGGTGATACAAAAATCATGCACATCGCACTCAAACTGATTTCTTTCCCGCTAAAATTGCTCTATCACCTGCTATTAGACCCCGCCTACCGTGAGCGCATTGCCTATGGCACATTTGGCGTAGATGGTTATTCCGTGAACAAAAAACGCCTCTGGATTCCAATTTTTGGCGGGGGATTGTCTGCACGCGATGGGTCACAGGTCATTATCGGGGGTGGTGATGGCGGTGGTCGGATTCAACGCGCAGGCGATGATGACCGACTGGCAGGGGGTGGCGGTGGCAGTGTATCCATTGGCATGTCGGGGAAAATTGGCAAATTGCATATCATGCCCTTCATGATGATTGGTGGTGAAGGCGGTGGTATCGCCCAAATTAGTCATGAGGCACTCAAAAATAAATCTGTCACCAAAGCCGATATACATGGTTCTGCGGGTGGTGGTGGGCTGATGAATGGCGCGGGGGTGCGCGTGGATTATCGGATTGGGAACACATTTGGCGTGCTGATTGGGGTACAGGTGGGGTATCGTGGGGTGTTAATCGGCGGAATTCGCCTGCCTCGCCCCTTCATACAAGGGGTTGTGGGGTTTGGAAAATTCGATGGTGTGATATGATTATCCCCGCATCACAGAGTTAACACATTTTTTGCACTTTTCAGACACACTTTTTACACATCCACGTTCTAATATGGTGTGGCAAATTGTATGCCCATGCTTCATCACCGAAAGGAGCAACTTTTTATGATAAAAGTAGACGGGGTAAAACGCGCTTATGGCGCGATTCAAGCCCTGAATGGTATCAGTTTTAATGTTCAAGAAGGGGAAATTGTCGGCTTGTTGGGACCCAACGGCGCGGGCAAATCCACCACAATTAAAATCCTCACGGGATTTTTACATCCCGATGAAGGCACAGTCCAAATAGACGGATTAGATGTTCTCACCCAAACGCAACAGGTGCAACGTAATATCGGCTATTTGGCAGAAAACACCCCTCTATACCCCACATTATCGGTGCAAGCCTATCTCAAGTGGATTGCCGATATACGCGAAATTCCCACCAACGACCAACGCAGGCTCATCAGCGATGCCGTCATCGCCACTGGCTTGCAAAATCATCTCACCCGCCCTATCGCCCAATTGAGCAAGGGCTATCGGCAACGGGTCGGCTTGGCACAAGCCATTTTGCACAAACCCAAATTACTTATCCTAGATGAACCCACTGTTGGACTTGACCCCACGCAAATTGTTGAAATTCGGGGACTCATCAAACGGCTGGCAGAACATAGCACCATCCTCTTTTCATCACACATTTTGTCCGAAGTGGAAGCCGTGTGCGATAGGGTCATCATCATCATGAATGGGCAAATCCGCGCCGATGCCCGTTTGGATGATTTATCTGCTACGACCAATGCGGTGCTGGTGTTATCTGACCCTGTAGACGGGGTAGAAGCATCGCTATTGGCATTAGACGGTGTGAGCGATGTAGAAGCCTTCCATGCTCATGGCGGATATTTGGGCTATCGGGTCATCGCCAATCGGGATATTTGCCCCGCCATCTATGATTTAGCCAAACAAAATGGGTATCCCTTGCGTGAATTGCGCCCAGATACCCTCACATTAGAAGCCTTCTTCAATCAACTAGCGACATCCGCATAAAGGGGGTGGTGATGAAACAAACGATTTCGGTCATACGTAAAGAACTCGATAGTTATTTTAGCTCGCCTATGGCGCTCATTTTTGTGAGTGTCTTTTTGGCAGTCACCTTTTTCACTTTTTTCTGGGTGAGTAATTTTTGGCTACGGGAATTAGCCGATGTGCGCCCGTTATTCATCTCCATGCCCCTAATGATGATTTTCCTCATCTCGGCGCTGACGATGCGCCAATGGAGCGAAGAACAAAGCGATGGCACGCTAGAATTGCTCTTCACCCTGCCCATGAAAACGGTGCAATTGGTGGTGGGCAAATTTGTCGCCGTCCTCATTTTAGTGATGGTCGCATTGGCATTCACCATCGTGCTACCCATCACCGTTGAATTGGTCGGTAATCCCGATTGGGGTCCCATCATCGGCGGGTATATTGCCTCGTTGCTCCTTGCATCCGCATATATCGCCATTGGCTTATTCGTATCCTCACGGACAGATAACCAAATTGTGGCGCTCATCATCACCGTTTTGGTGTGTGGGGCATTTCACCTCATCGGCACACAACTCATCACCAATTTTGTGAGCAGTGATATTGCCAATGCCCTACGCGGATTGAGTACCAGCGCCCGTTTTGAGAGCATTGAGCGCGGTGTGATAGATTTGCGCGATGTGGTCTATTATATCGGCTTGACCATCACCTTTTTGGCGTTGAATGTCTTATCGTTGGAATCAAAACGATGGGGCAAAGGCGCTCAATTGAGTGGGTATCGGTTTAATAGTCGGCTGGGTGTTTTGTTGCTGGCGGGGAATTTATTGGCACTCTCTTTGTTGATTGCACCTGTCAATATCACCCGCGCCGATTTGACATCAGACAAGCAATATAGCCTATCCGATGTCACCCGTGACATTGTTAGCAATTTGAATGAGCCGTTATTGGTGCGGGCATATATCAGCGAAAAAAATCACCCACTGCTTGCCCCCCTCATCCCACAATTACGCGATGTGCTATCCGAATATGTGGTGGCATCTGGCGGGGATATGACCCTCGAAGTCGTAGACCCTATTACGGATGCCGATTTAGAGGCAGAAGCCAACCAAACCTATGGCATCCGCCCTACTCCATTGCAAGTGGCTAATCGTGCCAGTTCAGAATTGCTCAATGTCTATTTTGACCTGCTCATCCGTTATGGCGACCAATCCGAAGTGATTAATTTTGGGTCGCTGATTCAAGTTGAGCAAACCGGCAGTGAAGTCAATGTATCATTCCGCAATTTGGAATATGACCTCACCAGCACCATCAAACGGGTTGTATCGGGCTTCCAAAATATTGATGCAGTCTTGGCATCACTCACAGAACCCGCCCAAATGACCCTGTATTACACCCCAAATAGCCTGCCAGAATCATTAGCAACTGCTTCTGCCACCATCCAAACCGTTGCCGATGACATTGCCAGCAAAGCGGGTGGCAAATTTCTCTATACGGCGGTAGATGTCGATGGGGGCAGTATATCGCCACAAGAATTGTTTGATACCTACGATATTCAACCCATCGCCGCCGATTTTTTTGGCACACAAACCTATTATTTCCACCTCGTCATCACAGCAGGCGATAAAACACAAGTCATTTTCCCCTCTGGTGATGTGAGCGAGGGCGAAGTTCGGACTCAAATCGAAAGCACCCTCAAACGTGCCTCCAGTGGCTTTTTGCAAGTGGTCGGAATCTGGACACCGCCCGATGTACCACAACAAGATATGTTTGGTCAACAAATGCAATCGCTCTCCACCTATACCTTTTTGCCCCAATTCCTCGCAGAGAATTATGAAGTGCAACCAATAGATTTATCCACTGGCGAAGCGCCTACAGGCATTGATATTTTGGTGGTGGTCGCCCCACAAAATATGACCAATTACGAATTGTATGCCATAGACCAATTCCTCATGCGCGGTGGCTCGGTGATGGTGTTAACCAGCAATTATCGCCTCACACAAAACCCCAATGATGGCTCACCTATCATTGAACCCCTCACAGGGACGATGAATGACCTATTGGCACATTATGGCGTATCAGTAGAAGCAAGCATTGTGCTGGATACGCAAAATCAGCCCTTCCCCATCCCCGTCACACGCGATGTCGGTGGCATCACCGTGCAAGAAATTCAACAACTCGATTACCCGCCATTCGTGGATATTCGCCAAGATGCCATGAGCCGTGATGTCCCTATCACCAATAACCTCGCGGCAGTGATTTTGGCATGGGCATCACCCCTCACGGTTGGACAATTGCCAGAAGGCACAACCAGCACCACCTTGCTCACCAGTACATCCAATGCGGTGACGACCACCAGTATCAGTTTCCAACCCGATACAGATAGCTATCCTGAATATGGATTTGCACCCAGCAGTGGTCAGCAAAAATATACATTGGCAGTGGCTTTGCAAGGCAGTTTCACCAGCTTTTTTGATGACAAACAATCACCCTTTGAGGTAGAAGCACAGGCACAACTCCCGCCCGCGCCAACCCCTGCCCCAGAGACCACCCCATCGCCCGATGCAACCGCAGAAGCGACGGCAGAACCCATCCCAACCGCCACCCCATTGCCTGTGAGCGCCGTGAGTGAAATCACCCAATCGCCTGATAACACCCGTCTCATCGTGGTCGGTAGTGCTGAATTTTTGAACGATAATATCTTAAACCTGTTCCAATCCTCTGTGGGCGAAGGCGCTGTCAATGGCTTGCAACTCGTCCAAAATAGTGTTGATTGGTTCACAGAAGATACCGCCCTCGCCACCATCCGCGCACGGGGAATCACCTCGCGCTTGCTCAATCCATTAAGTGATGCCGAAAAATCACAATTGGAATTTATCAATTATGCGGCGGCATTGGCGGGTGTTATTATCGTGGGTGTGATATGGCGTTTATTCAAACGCGCAGAACAACCCTTTGAGCTATTGGTAGACACTGTAGGAGCATCCAATGAACAGAACTAACCTATTCTTGCTGATTGCGCTCATCATCCAAGCGGTATTGATTGCCATCATCGCCCTGCCCAGAGGCGGGGCGACCGAATCTGAAGCAGTGGCATTATTGCCAAATTTCAACGCAGAGGCAGTGACCGCCATCACCATCACCAACGGCGCAGATGACAAATTAGTTCGCCTCGTCAAACTGGATGATGGTACATGGGGGCTGGCAGATGTCGAAAATTATCCCGTCCAAGACACCCGTATCACCAATTTATTCACCGTCTTAGCGGGATTAAATACAGGTCGGCTCATTTCGGATAATGCCTCTAATCAACGCCGTTTGAAAGTGGCAGATGAGGACTATGAGCGCAAGGTCGAAATCACACAAGGCGACCAGACCATTACCCTTTATGTTGGCACAGCATCGGGCGCAAATGCCACACATACCCGTGTGGCAGGGTCTGATAATGTGTATTTGAACCGTGACATCACGGGGCAAAATATCAGCGCAGAAATCACCTCATGGTCAAAAACCGAATATATCACGGTGGATAGCACAAAGGTCGTCAGCATGACCATCACCAACGCCAATGGCACATTCACCTTTGAAAAAGTGGCGGATGTTTGGCAAATGGCAGACCTCGCAGAAGGCGAAACATTCAACGAAGAAAATTTCACCGCCTTGCTCGATAAAATTGTCGGCTTCAATTTGCGGAAGCCACTCGGCACAACGGCTTTGCCCGAATATGGCATGGAGACCCCACTTGCGACTGTGACAATAGTCGTGCGCGATACATTGGTCACAGGTGCAGATGAAAACACCGCAGGTCAAACCCTCGATACCACCTACGAATTAATCATTGGTGGCAGATTTGAAGATGGATTCGCTGTAAAATCGAATAAATCGGATTTTTATGTGTTAGCATCCGCCTTCTATGCCACCGATTTCACCGAAGAACGCCGTGAAGATTTTCTGGTCGCAGTCGGAAATTAATCAAAAAAACGGGCATGAACTATCATGCCCGTTTTTTATCGCAACAAGATTAAAATTCTTATCTCAAGCCAATTTCTTTCAATGCTTGCAACACCAATCCGCCAATTTCGGTGGGGTTATTGGCGACCTTTGCGCCTGCCTCAGTGAGTGCCTTCATCTTGGCTTGGGCAGTGCCTTTGCCTTTAGAGACAATCGCGCCAGCATGACCCATTTTCTTGCCCGGAGGGGCGCTCACACCACCAATATATGCCACAACAGGCTTGGTGATATTGGCTTTGATATACTCGGCGGCTTCTTCTTCTGCCGAGCCACCAATTTCGCCAATGAGGACGATGGCTTTGGTCTCTGCATCTTCTTGGAATGCCTTTAGCGCATCAATGAAACTTGTCCCCGGTACGGGGTCGCCACCGATACCGATACAAGTCGTTTGACCAATGCCTTCGGCAGTCAATTCATACAGGGCTTGATAAGCCAGTGTCCCAGAACGGCTCACAATGCCAACAGGTCCGCCACCGAGCGATACTTCGGTGGGTGTAAATCCGATATTGGCTTTACCGGGGCTAAGAATACCCGCGCAATTGGGACCCAACAACCGTACAGTGGGATAATTGGTCTTGAGGGTGTTATACACACGCGCTTGGTCATGGGCGGGGATGTGTTCGGTAACACAGACCACCAAACTCACACCACCTTGTGCCGCTTCGAGGATAGCATCTGCCGCGATGGATGCAGGCACAATGATGAATGAAATATCTGCGCCAGTTTCTTTAACAGCATCGGCAACGGTGGCAAAAATGGGAATTCCTTCTACATTTTCACCCGCTTTTTTAGGATTTACGCCCGCCACGATATTTGTGCCATAGGCTTTATTCCGCAAACCATAAAATTGTCCTTGCTTGCCGGTGAGTCCTTGTACAACGACTTTGCTTTTTTCTGTGAGCCAAACCGCCATGAGTTATTTCCCCTTCGCAATTTCTACAGCCGTTTGTGCGGCAACCAACATATTCGGCTTCATAATTAAACGGTCAGAGGCGTTTTCTTCAATGATTTTACGCCCCTCTGCGGCATTTGTGCCATCCAAACGGACGATGAGGGGCGCACGCAATTCCACCCGACTCATCGCCTGAATAATCCCGCGTGCCACTTCGTCACAACGGGTAATACCGCCAAAAATGTTGATGAAAATCGCTTTGACCTTTTCATCATAATTGATGACTGTGAGCGCATTTGCCATGTGGTCTGCAGAAGCCCCACCACCAATATCCAAGAAATTGGCGGCGCTTCCACCCACTTGGCTCACAATATCCACTGTACTCATCGCCAAACCAGCACCATTGGCAATAATGCCGACTGTACCTTCAAGCCCCACATATTGCAGGTCTTTTTCTTTCGCCATACGTTCCCGTTCATCCATCGGTTCTAAACCAGTGAAATTTGCCCATTCTGGATGACGATGTTCAGAGGCATCATCGAGGCTCACTTTGGCATCGAGCGCATGAACTTTGCCGTCTGGTGTGAGGATGAGTGGGTTAATTTCTGCCAGTGTCGCATCGCCTTTGATATAGCAATCATATAGTTTGAGCAAAATATCAATTGCGCCTTCATTGGCTTGTGGATTGAGTTTTGCCGATAACACCCATTCACGGGCAATGGCGGGGGTCAGACCAACAACAGGGTCTACCCAAATCGTAGAAATGGCATCTGGATTGGTTTCTGCGACTTCTTCAATTTCGATACCACCTTGTGCAGAGAGCATCCCTAAATGCAATTTTTTGCTACGGTCAAGCGTAAAAGAGGCATAATATTCTTCTGCGATGTCGGAGGCATGTTCCACCCATACACGGCGCACAGGATGGTCTTTGATGGTCAGTTTGAGGATATTGGTGGCATGAAACAAGGCTTCTTCGGCATTATTCGCCAATTTTACCCCGCCTGCCTTACCACGTCCACCCACCAACACTTGTGCCTTAATCACGACTGGATAACCGACCCGTTCTGCGGCGGCAACGGCTTCTTGTGGGGTATCTGCCACTTCGCCTGCCGAGATGGGAATCCCAAATTGTGCAAAATATTGCTTACCTTGATATTCAAATAAATCCACTTGTGCATCTCCTTAAAAAATTTTATCCACACAAAAATAGACAACACGCGCATGGGTTAATGCGGTGTGATGGAATGTGCCTTATGTTACCCTGTTTTGATTCATCTATGTATAGGCTGTTTTATGATAGATAATAGCTGTAGGGGCGCAATATATTGCGCCCTTACGCCTTCTTACCAGTTTTTATCGTGGGCAATGATATTGTTTTCCATTCACCCATAAAACAGACCTTATTTATCCAACAATTGGAGTGTTTGTTGGGCATGTTTTTGAATATCGGGGTTGGCATCTGTCGCCAGTTTTTGGAGCAGGCTACGCGCAACACTGGCACGCAATTCACCCACCAATTTCATGATAGCAATCCGTTCTTCAACGCTATCAGAATCGCGCAGACGAATGAGTAACCCCGGTACGGCGGGTTCTCCAATTTCTTTAATCAACAGATATACCGTACTTACGGCAGAAAATTTTGCCAAATGATGCAAATCATCGGGGGGCAAGCTCCGCAATTTGGCGCGGGCGCTGGCAGGGGTTTCATTGGGGTCTTGCAACATCCCTGTCATGATATGCACCAAATCACGCACTTGGCGCATTTTGGTAAAATATTCTTCTGTTAAATACTTTGGTCGGATAAAGTGCGTGTTGGAATCTGGCATAAATCATTCTCCACTAAAGATTAAGCATATGACCTTCTAAGCCATGCGCCGCTTCTTTGAGTGCTTCACTCAGCGTTGGATGGGCATGGACATTACGGGCGATTTCTTCTGGGGTGAGTTCTGCACTACGCGCTAAGGTCAGTTCTGGCAACAATTCAGTTACATCAGGACCAATCATATGAGCGCCGAGCAATTCCCCATATTTCTTATCACTAATCAATTTCACAAACCCCACTGTATCACCCAAGCCCAATGCTTTGCCATTAACTTGGAATGGGAATTTTGCCACATTAATATCGTAGCCAGCATCACGCGCTTGCTTTTCGGTATAACCAAAGCTGGCAACTTGGGGTTGGCAATAAGTGGCGCGTGGCATCATGATAAAATCAAGTTCAATGGTTGGCGCACCTGCGATATTTTCGGCGGCGATAATACCCATATTTTCTGCCACATGTGCCAACATCAATTTCGCGGTGACATCACCAATGGCATAAATGTGGGGGACATTGGTTTGCATTTTTCCGTTAATGTCAATCGCGCCACGCTCGGTCAATTTGACACCCGTTTTTTCGAGACCATAGCCTTGTGTACGCGGGGCAAAACCAATCGCTTGCATCACCTTATCGGCAGTCAAGACCTCTGTTTTACCATCTCTGGTCACAGTGACTTCAACACTTTTGCCTTTATCCTCAATTTTTTCGACTTTGGTGCTGGTGAGGATATTCACACCCAATTTTTTATATTGCTTGAGTAGTTCTTTCGAGATTTCTTCATCTTCTAATGGCAATACTCTGTCCATAAATTCGACAATCGTCACTGCCACACCATAATTGTGCATGATATAAGCAAATTCCATGCCAATAGCACCCGCCCCCGCAATGATAATGCTCTTGGGGAGGTTATCTTCCATGATTTGTTCTTCATACGTCACCACACGCTCACTGAGCTTTGTATTGGGGATAAGCCGAGTGGTCGCGCCTGTGGCGATGATGGCATTTTTGAAGGTGAGCGTCTCCGATTTGCCATCATTGAGGGCAAGTTGGATGGTATTTGCGTCTGTGAATGTCCCCCACGCATCATAACTATCAATCTTGTTTTTCTTCATCAAAAAGCGCACGCCCTTGGTCAAGCGGTCAGAGACATCACGGCTACGCTTAAATGCCGCGCTATAATCGAGGCTGACCTTGCCTTCGACCTTAATCCCAAAGGTATCTGCTTCGTGCAAAAAGATATGGGCAAGTTCTGCATTACGGAGTAACGCCTTTGAAGGGATGCACCCGACATTCAAGCACACACCACCCCAATATTTCTTTTCGATGATGGCTGTTTTTAGACCTAATTGCGCGGCACGGACGGCGGCGATATAACCACCAGGTCCTGCACCCAAAACAACAACATCATAATTTTGTGCCATAACATTTGTCCTCTATTTTTAGGATGAAAAGTTCATCACTAAGCGATTGTGTCTGTTCATTCTCTAAGTTTACCCGATTCTGCCCAAAATTGGCTACATTGGATTTAATACTTGATGAGTGAAATCAAAAAGCGAGGCATATCGCACTCGCTTTGGGCTATTTCTTATCAATTAATTGCCAATTGGCGGGGGTAAAATATCGGGTGTCATCAGGGGCGGGTTATCAGGCGGTAAGAGATTATCGGGTGGTGGCGGGAGTGTCTCTAGTGGAACATCCTCGGTTGGGGTGGGGTCAGGTGGTGGGATAACATTCCCACCATTACCCGTAGTATCTGTTGGCGGGGGTGGTGTCACATCTCCTTCTTCGCAGAAAGGACGGGTTTCGGTAATAGGCAATGGTGGGTCATTGGGACCGGGACGCATAATACAAGTACGGTCATCCACAGGTGGTAAATTTGTCTCACATAAGGGGCGGGTTTCGCCTTCTGGCAATTCTTCACCTGGGGCGGGTGGCATCACACATCCCTCTAAGGGTGGTACAAATTCCCCTTCACAGAATGGACGGGTTTCGCCTTCTGGCAATTCTTCCCCTGCTGGTGGGCGCATCACACAATCTAATGGCGGTTGAATAGCCAATTCATCACAGAATGGACGGGTTTCGCCTTCTGGTAATTCTTCCCCTGCTGGCGGACGCATCACACATTGCAATTGCTCTTCAATTTTAGATGCTAAATCTGAGCAAAGGGGTAACGAATTTTCTTCATTAGGTGCTTGTTCAAGCACACAGTTGACCCCTTCTATCGGCATTACAGGTATAGGAACAAAAAACGCAGAGGCTTCGCAGATAGGATTCGCCAACAATTCGTCTGGGACAATATTATCTTCAAATGCTTCTGGGAAAATACAGTCTATACCACCCAAAACCTCTGGCAACGCTTCACATGGTGGGAATGGTTCTTCACCACATAAGGGAAGCCCTTCATCAATGCGACGTTGTAATTCTTCTAATTGTGCTTCATCAAATGGCGGTTCAATTTCAATTTCGCGCTCCAATAAATCCAATGGCAACGCCTCAAAGCCCTCTAATTCATACGATTCTGGGGCATCCATCAATGGTTCAAAACCACCGTCATCGTCTGATTCTGCTATCCCAAAGCGTGTGCCTGCCACTATAGGATATGTTTCATCATCAACCGTGAAGGTAGCCGCCCCCTCCACAGTTGACCCTATCAATTGGTCTGGTGTCTCGGCTTGAAAAAACACAGTAGACCCCATCGCCACTTCGACACCATTCACCACAAAATTCACCGAGCCAACCCCTTCGGGCGTTTGGACGAGCATCCCGCTTTCGGGCGCTTCGGCACAATTGGAATCACCAATACCTGTGGTCAAATAAAAGGCTTGCATAGGGCTAAATTCGCCATTTTCGACTTGTTGTTGGGTCGTGGCATTTTCGAGAGTAACATCCCCAAACAAGATGAAGGTCACATTTTGACCGGGGAGTGTATTGGGCAAATTAGCTTGTAATGCCATCACTGCCACACCCCATTCACCCACATCTTCTTTCATGGGACTCATTTCCAGACGGGCGAGGTCATTCACGCTGGCAATATCGCCCACACGGTCAAAATAAAAACGCTCTACACCATCTTGTGGGGTTGCATCGAGCTTAAAATTGCCATAACAAATGCTGTTGCGTTCCAGACCTTCACATAATTCATTCGCCGCCTCAATAGCAATGTTGACAATATCGGGGCAAGTGGTGGCAGTTGCTTGTGCGATGATAATGGATGGTAAAAGCAAAAGTGTAACAATCATAAAAAACAGTGGTTTTTTCATACTTTTTACCTCAGCGTAATTCATCAATTTTAATTTACGCTCATTTACCGTTTTTGGGCAAGCCAAGTTACTGCATTTTACAATAATTTTGCATCTAAAATCAAAAAAGCGAGGCATATCGCACTCGCTTTTGATAATCTGAATTACAGATGATTAATCATCGTCATCATCATCATCATTTGATGGCGGGGCAGGCAAGCGACTTCCAACAGCAGGCGGATTTCGCATCCCTTCCTCTGCTGGCACATAAAACTCAGAGGCTTCACAGATGGGAACATCGGCTAATTCATCTGGGACAACATTACCTTCGTAGCTTTCTGGGAATACACACCCTGCCCCGCCCAATGATGGAATTAAATCTTCACAAGGAGGGAATGGGGGTGTTCCACATAATGGAAGCCCGTTATCAATCCGATTTTGCAAGTCTGCCAATGCCGTTTTATCCAATGGGGTCGCAATCGTTATCGGACGTGAGAGCAAATTGAGCGGGAGCGCCTGAACACTCTCTAGGGCATACGCATCTGGCAAATTGGGGATAGGGATAAAACGCACATTTTCTGGTAAGCGTTGGACACCAAATCGTGTACCTGCTAAGACCGGATAAGATTGGTTATCTACCTTCAACACCGCCGCGCCTTCGATAGTGGTGGCTGTGAGTTCGTTATCGGTGGGGGCTTGGAACATCACGGTAGACCCCATCGCCACTTCAACACCATTCACCACAAAATTCACCTCGCCAACACCCTCTGGGGTTTGGACGAGCATCCCGCTTTCGGGCGCTTCGGCACAATTAGAGTCACCAATGCCTGTGGTCAAATAAAAGGCTTGCATGGGGCTAAATTCGCCATTTTCGACTTGTTCTTGGGTAGTGGCATTTTGAATGACAACATTGCCAAAAAGGATAATCGTCACATTTTGACCGGGCAGTGTATTGGGCAAATTGGCTTGTAACAACATCACCGCCACGCCCCATTCACCCGTAGATTCATCCATCGGGCTTAATTGGAGTGTGGATAGGTCATTGACGCTCACCTTATCGCCCACACGGTCGAAATAGAAATTATCAATGCCATCTTGCGGGGTAGCACTGAGGTTAAAATTGCCATAGCAAATTTCGTTGCGTTCCAAATCGCCACACATCGCATCTGCCGATTCTAAGGCAGTATTGACAATATCGGGGCAAGTATTATTGACAGCCTGTGCAATCACAATAGATGGCAACAGCATCAAAGTAACAAATAGAAAAAATAATGGTCGTCTCATATTTATTCGGCGCAAATTGCCCAATAGGGGCAAACTATGCCTGACTCCTCTTCACTTGTATATATAGCACTTTAGCGAAAGTTGCCATTTTACGCAAGTGAAAATCAATCATTTTTTACAAATTATGAAGAAAGTAGGAAATATCTATCCTGAATCTGAAATACACTCGCTTAGAACCGACAAAGATGCTCTACAGCCGTTATTCCGTATATAATGTAGTGAGATGAATAACAAACAAATTTGGAGGTGATACCATGACCTTTCCAGAAATTCTTGAAGCGATAGACACCCTAAGCAAAGACCAATTGGCACAACTCAAACAAAAAATCCAACACCGCGAAGCAGAGCAAGTCGGCTCTGCCGACCTATCGGCGTTTGAGACACTATCCGATGAGGCATTATGGGCAATTGTGCATGAGCCGTTCCATCCAGAGGATGATGCGCGGTTGGCTGAATTAACTCAATTGGGCAAAGCGGGTAAATTAACGGCACAGAATGATGCTGAACTACAAACCTTGTTAACCGTATATCGGCAATTTATCATACGGCGTTCTCAAGCCTTACTCACATTGAAACAGCATGGTGTGGATGTAGACACCTTTTTGGAAACCCTATGACCTACATCCCAGAAACGTTACGTCAACAAGTATTTTTGCGTGCCAAGCGCCGATGTGAATATTGTCAAGCACAAAAGGCAATCATTATTACATTAGAGATTGACCATATCATGCCCGTTAGTTTAGGTGGTAAAACCGATTCGGATAATTTATGTGTGGCATGTCGTCCATGCAATGCCAATAAAAAGGATGTCATTCGGGCGATTGACCCTCAAACGAATACGTTACAGCGATTATTCAATCCGCGCACCCAAATATGGTATAGCAATTTTCAATGGGATGAAACAGGTACAATCATGATTGGATTAACACCTATTGGTCGTGCAACCATTGAACAACTCCAAATGAATGATGTAGATATGGTTGGGGCGCGAAAAATTTGGGTTGAAACAGGTCTTCATCCACCAAAATAATACAGCAATATGTCTATGCGGGACGATTCGTGTATATCGTCCCGCACTACATACTATACGAATCTAGTCACCCGCAGGCACGCTGATGGTGATACGGTCTGCGATAATCTCGGCAATATCTTTCACTTCTGGACCACCATCGGTAGAGGCTTGGGCAGAATTAAACATCTGCATACAGAAGGGACATCCAACCGCTACGATTTCTGCGCCAGTAGCTTTGGCTTCTTCGTAACGGTCAATATTGACTGCTTTTGTGCCATGCTCTTCTTCTTTCCAAAATTGCGCCCCACCAGCACCACAGCAGAAGGAATTTTTCTTGTTGCGAGGCATTTCGACAGTCGCAATACCAATGCTTTCTAGCACATTACGCGGGGCATCCACCACATCATTATGCCGTCCCAAATAACAGGGGTCATGGAAGGTGACATTGGGCATTTTGTTGGGATGGGCATCCATTGGAATGCGACCTGCGGCAATCAGTTCTTCAATCAATTCGGTATGATGGACGACTTCGTAATCCCCACCAAATTGTTGATATTCCTTGCCAATATTTTGATAGCAATGAGGGCATGTCACCACAATACGCGGTGGTTTGACCTCATTGAGGGTTTCGACATTTTGCATAGCCAGTTGTTGATAAATATCTTCTTTGCCTGCGCGACGAGCAGAATCACCTGTACAGGTTTCGGCATCGCCCAACACGGCAAAATTGATACCTGCTTTATGCAATACTTTGACCAATGCGCGGGCAGTTAATTGTGCGCGTGGGTCATAACTAGCAGCACATCCCACCCAATATAAAATTTCAAAATTGGGATTTTCTTCGTGGGTCGGGACAGGAAATTCCAACCCTTTTGCCCAATTGAAGCGGGGTTCACTGTTTTGCCATGGATTGCCCTGACGTTCCATGCCCTTAAAGGCTTTTTGCAAATCGGCAGGGAAATTGCCTTGCATCAGTACCGCATCACGGCGAATTTCGAGGATGTCGTGCATGGGTTCGTTACCCACAGGGCAAATATCCACACAAGCACCGCAGGTCGTACACGCCCATACAGCCGATTCACTAATCACCCAGCCCATCAATTCTTGTGGACTCGGTTCGCCATTCGCCAAGCCACCCATTTGGTCTTTCATGGCATAGCGTTTGTTGATTTCGAGCGCCGATGGGGAAAGTTCTTTGCCTGTGACATAAGCAGGACACACATCCTGACAGCGATTACACATGATACAAGCAAAGCCATCGAAAATACTGGTCTTGGGCAAATGCTCTAATTTGCTCGCACCAAATTGTTCTATCTTTTCATCTTCAAAATCGAGTGGTTTCATCTCACCCAATGACGTGCGTTCTGGCTTGGTGAGAAAATTCAATGGAGCCATAAATAAATGGGCATGTTTGGTATAGGGGAAATAGGGGGTAAAAATGAGGATACCACCCAATGCCATCCACCAGAAGAAATGCCGTAGCACCTCTAACCCATCGGCGCTCACACTCCCAAATAAGGGTGCTACTAAGGATGCAAATGGCATCCACGCATCTGTACCATGTTGGGCGACAAATACCGCTTCACCTAAGAAACGCGCCCCCACATGGCTGAGGATAAAACAACCAACGATGAGCGAATCCACAGAAATAGCACCCACTTTTACACGGGGATGGAGCAATACATTATCGTGGTATTTTAATTCTGTTTTATTTGGCAAGAAAAAGCGCCGTGCAATAAAATAGGCAACCCCGCCCAATACGGCAATACTAAGGGTATCTGCGCCTAAGCGAAACAGGTCATAAAGAATGCCAAAACTCTTGAGGGTATCTTCAAAATTGGGGATAAATCCGATTAATACATCTACCGCATTCACTAAAAAGTAATAGGTAAATCCCCATACAATTCCTAAATGGATTAGGCTCGATAGGCGACGGGTTTTGAGGGTAGTTTTTTGGGTAAGATAAACCGTTAGCGCCTTCCAAAGACGGGCAGGCAAATTGTTGAGGCGCAAACTTCCTGTACCACGATTAATAATGAGATACATCTCATTAAAGCCGTGAACGGTTGCACCAACTGCCAACAACGCCAAAAAAACGAATAACATTTGTTCAACAGGCGTAAGCATGGTCAAAATCCTTATTTCAAAAAATTAATCAAATGGTCATTCAATTACACTATTTTTGCCATTGTACCCAAGTCAATTCGATTATGCCACTCAGTTTTAAGAATTGGTCTACACTGACAAACCTAGTTTTAACCTATATGACCACGAAATGCAATTATTCTTGTAAAATATGCCCACATGATAGCGTCTATATAAAGTATTTTTATCGTTATCTAGGAGATAATGCCCCATGCAACTTGATTTTACCCCTGTGCGAAATAATGACATCAAATTAGCCGATTTTGCCAAAGATATTACTGTAGATGACCTCCGCCAATGGACGAATGCCAGTATAGATATTATTTTGAATATTATCGCTGATTGTGATGATGCCGATATAACCTTTGACCCCATAGACCCACTTGCCGATGACCCCTATGCCAAAGAAGGCGAAGAAAAAATTGGCTGGAGTCTTGCTCATTTGGTGGTGCATGTGACCGCTAGTAGCGAAGAAAGTGCCGCATTTGCCTCTATTTTGGCGCGTGGCATCCCCTACCCCAAAGAACCGCGCCTGCGCTACGAAACCGAATGGAAAACTGTTACCACTAAAGCCCAATGTGTGCAACGGCTCGAAGAAAGTCGGCGTATACGGCTCGGTTATCTGGCAACTTTCCCCGATGCACCCTTTTTGGATGTCACCCGTGAAATGTCAGAAAATTTTGTCAATAAATTTGGGGAATATAATGCGATTGTTGCATTTTTAATGGGACTCATGCACGAGGATGCACATTTTGCTCAATTTCGTGATGTACATGACCAAGCCATTGCCGCAAAAATGAAAGCATAAGCGATTTTTATCATGGGGCATGATGATAGATGAATTATGCCCCTGTCGGGAAAATTTTCACCACTGGTAAGCTAAAATTTGGGATGACATCCTCGCCAGTGAGGGTATCATTCACACCATAGCGCCGTTTATACGAGCCACCATCCTCAGTTTTACGAATGACATCTACCACTTTATCTTCTGGATACACAAACCACACCATTTTTGTGCCATATGTCAAATAATCTTCCATTTTGTTGGTCATTTCACGATGGGTATTGCTAGGCGAAATCACCTCTACTGCCAAATCTGGCGCTACAGAAATTAAATCAGGCAATGGAAAATTCAAACGTCCTTTGGCAACAAACGACACATCAGGAAGTACCAAACGCCATTTCGATAAGACATAGCCTGTATTATCACCAAACACAAAACCTAAGTCGTTTTCGTCAACAAAATTACACAAGCTCTTTGATAAACGCATAACAATATATGAATGTATGGTAGCTGGTGGTGCCATTTCAACAATCTCCCCGTGATTCAGTTCAAAATATTTATCATCGTTTTCTGGCAAACTGACAAATACCATATACTCATCTATCGTCATCATTTTGGTCACATCTAACATCACCAACACTCCAATTCGCTAGGCATGTTATAGATTATTATACACTCATTTTGCTATTATTGGGGGAATATTTTTGCGACAGGCAAGGTAAAGTTAGGCAATACATCCTCACCAGAAAGTGTATCTTGTATTTCAAATTTGTGTTTGGTCAATGTGCCATCTTCTAATTGATGCCACACATCTACCGTTTTTATTTCTGGATAGACAAGCCACACAATTTTTGTGCCATATTTGAAATAGTCTTCTATTTTCTGATTCATTTCCGTGATGGTATTGCTAGGCGAAATCACCTCTACTGCCAAATCTGGCGCTAAGGGTAATAAATGAGGCAACGGCTCACTTAAACGCCCTTTTGCCACAAATGACACATCAGGAATGACTAACCGCCATTTAGATAAGATATAGCCGCAATTATCACCAAACACAAATCCTAAATTTTGTGGTTCTGCATAATTGAATAAATATGCAAAAATAATACCTGTAATCCGAACATGCAATGCGCTTGGTGGTGTCATTTCGACAATCTCCCCATGATTCAGTTCAAAATATTTGTCGTCATTTTCTGGCAAACTGACAAATACCATATACTCATCCACTGTCATCATTTTGGTCACATCTAACATCATCAATACTCCAATTCGCTAGGCGTTACACCTATTATATGGCTATTCTTCATCTTCTGGGAAAATATCGGCTACTGGCAGGCTAAAATTGGGCAACACATCCCCGCCACTCAAGGTCATCGTTGTATCAAATACATCTACAGTCATGCCACCATCCACTTTTGGCAAACACACATACACCGTTTTATCATCAGGATAAACCACCCACACCATGCGCGTCCCATTACTTAAATAGCGGTGTGCCTTGCGGAAAGCATCTTCTTCTTTTTCACTTTTAACAGACACCACCTCTACCGCCAAATCAGGTGCATTTTCATAAAAATTGCCTTTCAATCCACCAGAACGCGCTTTACTAATATATCCAACATCAGGCTGTAGCACACTGCGACCAATTCTATAACCACCATCTGCCGTTGTCATATAACCCGATTTATTAGCAAGGATATATGTCATTAAAAAATGATTTATCAGACTTGCTATAAATGAATTGATTTTATCTGATGGTGGCATCTCTACAATCTCTCCATTAATTAGTTCCCAGCGTCTATCTTCATTTTCTGGGAGATTCACAAATGCCCAAAATTCGTCTATGGTTACTGGTTTGGTCGCATCTAGCATGGCAATTTTTTAACCTTCTCTCACACTAAAACGGCATGTCATGATATTCTATTATATCAACAAATGAGGAGTGATATTTATATGACCAAAATTACCCCGCGCCCGCCAAAGGGTTTCCGTGACTTTTTGCCTGCGGACATGCTCAAACGTGATTATGTATTTAGTATCATCACCGACACCTTTCACCGATTTGGATTTGAGCCGTTGCAAACCCCTATCGTAGAACTGAACGAGACACTCTACGGCAAATATGGCGAAGAAGCCGAAAATCTGATATTCAATGTGAAGCATGGCAGGAGCGACAAAGACGAATTATCGTTGCGCTATGACCTCACTGTCCCCCTTGCGCGGGTGGTAGCACAATATGAAAATGAACTGACCTTCCCTTTTAAGCGGTATCAAATCGCACCCGTGTTTCGTGGGGAACGTCCACAAAAAGGGCGCTATCGTGAATTTTATCAATGCGATGCCGATATTGTTGGGATTGCCAATCGGAGTGCCGATGCAGAATTGGTCGCGCTCAAGGTGATGGCGCTCAAACGGCTTGGATTTCCCCAATTCAGCGTCAAAATTAACCATCGGCAATTGCTCACCGCCATCGGTGACTATAGCGGTGTGCCAAAAGACCAATTGCCAGATTTATATCGCAGTGTGGATAAATTCGATAAAATCGGCGCAGAAGGTGTCGAAAAAGAACTCGTCACACGCGGAATTGATACCGAAGCCGTCAAACGGATGATGAGCCTCATCACCAATCAACAAGTCGGCGTTAGGAATTTAGATTATCTCGATGAGGTGCTTGGTCATGTGCCACAAGCACAAGCCAGCATTAAAGAATTACACGAGATGGCAAGTTATCTGGATGTGATGGGTGTCTCTACCGACCATTATGCCTTTGACCTGACAATGGTGCGTGGGTTGGGATATTATACGGGACCCATCTTTGAAACCGTCATCAGCGAACCAAATTTGGGCAGTATTAGCGGTGGTGGGCGTTATGATGACCTCATCGGCATTTTCCGCAAAGATAGCCTGCCCACCACAGGCACATCATTCGGCATTGAACGTATTTTGGTGCTGATGGATGAATTAAATCTGTATCCTACCCACATTGGCGGGACGGTGGTGGATGTGTTGGTGACGGTGATGGATGAATCACTTCGCGCAGAATCCACACGGCTCGCGGCAGAATTGCGAAATGCGGGTGTGAATACCGAACTTGTGATGGATGATAAAAAATTGGGCAAACAAATTGGCTATGCCGATAAAAAGAAAATCCCGCTCGTAGCAATTTTGGGCGAAGATGAGGTGAAATCGGGACAAGTAAAAGTCAAAAAAATGGATACTGGTGAAGAACTTTTACTGTCACGGACTGCTTTCTTAAAAAGTGTTCAAGCCATCCTTCATCCATAGAGACAGGTATATTTTTCATGACAAAATCGTATGCACAAGGATTTTCATCTCAACATAATGAAATCAGCATTGAGGAATTGCCCGTCACTGGGCAATTCCCCGCATGGCTACGTGGGACGCTCATCCGCAACGGACCCGGACAATTCGAGATGGGCAAAACACCCATTCCCCATTGGTTTGATGGCTTGGCACAATTGCACCGCTTCAGTTTTGCCGATGGGCGCGTGAGTTATGGCAACCGCTTTATTCGGTCAAATGCCTATTTCAAAGATAACAAGACAGGAAAAATCAATTATCGCGGATTCGCCATGGATCCGTGTCGGACGATGTTCCAAAAGGCATTTGCGATGTTTGTGGAAGAACCCGCCAATAACACGGTGGTCAATGTGACCCGCCTCGAAGATGATTTCATCGCCATGACCGAATTCCCGCTAACGGTGCGCTTTGACCCAAAAACGCTCGAAACATTGGGCGTGCTGGATTATGACGAAAAAATCAGCGCCAAAACATCTACCGCCCACCCCCATTATGATTTTAACCGCCGTGTGGGAATCAATCACATGACACGCTTGGGGCGTAAAATGGTATATGACTTGTATACCCTCACCAGCAAAAAACGGGTGAAAGTGGGGAGTATCCCCGTCAAAATGCCATCGTATATCCATAGTTTTGCCACAACACCCCGTTACATCATCGTGGCAGATTATTCATTTCGGTTGGGCAACCTTTTGGCGTTGGCGCTTGGTGATAAACCCTTCATCCAAAATTTTGTCTGGGATAATACCCAAGACTCGCGTTTCTTTGTGGTCGAAATTGAGACGGGGAAATTGGTCGCAGAAATCCCAGTAGACCCATTTTTTGCCTTTCATCATATCAATGCCTATGAAGCCGATGACAACACGCTCATCGTAGATATTTCTGCCTACGATGATGCCAAATTGATTGACCAACTCTATATTGATGCGCTTCTACATACCGATTATCCCCAAGTGGGGCAATTCCGCCGCTACACCCTGCCGTTACGTGGTGGTCGTGCCACCTATGAAGTGCTATCGGATGAATCCATTGAATTACCACGTATCAATTATCGCGCCCATAACGGGCATGATTATCAATTTGCGTATGGGGCAAGTATCCAGAAAAACACCCAAGATTTCCTCAATCAGATTGTGAAAGTGGATGTCAAAAATCGGCAAACAGGGGTCTGGCATGAGGCGGGATGTTATCCCAGCGAACCCGTATTTGTGCCTGCGCCAAATGCCCAGTCTGAGGATGATGGGGTGCTATTGGTGGTCGTACTCGATTCACAAAAAGGTAATTCGTTTATGCTGGCGTTAGATGCCCATACCATGACCGAATTGGGACGCGCCACCGTTCCACAACACATCCCATTCGGCTTTCATGGGTCATTTTTTGATATATAATGGGATAAAAGGATAGGTCTGGGATATGGCGATTCGTTCTGATAAAAATGAATATCGCGGGATCAATGCACATCTACATAGCTTTTTTCAAAACGTGGAAGGGTGGGAAGGGTGGGAAGGCTTTCATGGCAAACATATTGCCGATATTGCTGAATCCTTAAGTGCCATCATGCCAACAGGCTATCTCATCAGCACCGAAATATCCCTTCAAATCCGCGAGATTTATCCCGATACAGACAAAATTATTATCGCTCGTTCTGATATTACCATTCACGATACTCAATCATCATCCCCTACAAAATTGAGCGGGTTAGAAGGCGCAACCCTCACACGCCCTCTAATCGAGGCGTTATATGATGTCGAAGAAGATTATTATATGGCGATTGTGATTTTAGAGGATAATGGTTCTCCTTTTGGGCGACCCATCACCCGCATCGAATTATTATCCCCATCAAATAAAATCGGCAGAGGCTATGCCCAATATCATCAAAAACGACTGGCTACGCTCAAAGCAGGCATTTCTTTGATAGAGATTGATTATCTGCATGAAACACCACCCACACTTAACCATATCCCTAGTTATAGCAATAAACAAACGGGCGCATTCCCCTATCATGTTAGCATCAGCCAACCAATTCCGTCATTTGAACGAGGGACATCTGCCACATACGGGTTTTTTGTGGATGACCCCATTCCAACAATTCCAATTCCACTATCAGAAAATCATCATATCACCCTAAATTTGAATGTGGTCTATCAAAAAACATTCATGAGCATCAATTTATATCGGCATCTGGCAGATTATTCTACATTACCTGCACATTTTGAAAGCTACCTGCCAGATGACCAAACTCGTATTCAGGCGATTATGACGCGGATGGCGTAAGCCCAAGCGCCTCATATTGGAATTTTTGTACCCGTTGTTCGCCCCGTTCTGTGAGTGCCACTTGCCCTGCCTGTACGGTGACATATTGAAATGCCCGCAGGCGGGTAATACACCACGCCATACGCCGTTTTGACCATTTGAAATGTTCATGCAGGCTATCGGCATGAAGCTCTGTACTGGCAATATCCGTATTGCGGTGATGATAAATATGCCCAAGCACCACCTGTTCGGCAAAATTGCGCCGTTGGTAGCGCCGTTGCGCCATCATCGCCACCACACCAAAGCGGGGCGAAAATAACCATGCCAATACGAGGAAAAAGAACATCATCAACACAATACACGCCGAAATTGACGAATCCCAATTCTGATTGAGGCTCATCCCCAAATTATTATTCAGCCATGTCATCACATCGCCCATTTGGATGATGCCCAAAAAATTCCCTTTGGCAAATTCATACCCCGTGAATACACTAAGAATCCCGAAAAACGGGCTTAATGCCAACATCACCCACAGCCGATTGGTGAGCAAATAAGCCGTTGCAGGGGGGATGATGAAAAACGCCACCACCAAAATTGACCCCACCGCGTTAAATGCCCCTACTGCCACCAAACTCACCAACACCATCAAGGCATAATGGAGGGCAGATGGACGAAATCCGAGCGCCTTCGCTAAACCAGCGTCAAATGTTGAGAGTTTGAGTTCTTTATAAAAGAGGACGATAAACCCGATAGTGAGCAGGGTTAATACGCCCATCACACCAAATGATTTGGGGATGAATACCAGTTGTGGCGTTAATTCGTCTGGGACAAGCCGATTGCCCTGCGAGGCTTGTGCGACAATTTCCCCCGCCGTATACGTGCCACAATTGGCACAGACTTCTTCTAATATCGCCTGTGGGCTACGCGGACTGATATTCTCTGCGAGGCAATTCACACAGTCTTTTTCGACTCTGGCGCGTGGGTCATCTGGCGTAATGGTGATAGGGTTACAATTTTCTAAACAATGGCTATTGGCATCTGCCCACGCCACGCCAATTTCACCGACCATGACCGAATCTTGGTCAAGATGGACGTTATCGGCAAAGCGGGTGATGAGCAAAATGGCGACAGCGAATAAAAACGGAAACGCCAAGCCTAGCGCCGCGTCTTCTTTGACGAGTCCCGACCGTTGAATCAGTTCTGTGAGCAAAACAGTCAATACGCCCGACCCCGCCGCCCCCAAAATCAGCAATGGGGATGATAAATCGGCTTCCATGCCCAACAAGCCCACCATCACCAAAAAAGCGACAATGATGCCCAATAACACGGTATGGCTGATGGCATCCGCCGTGAGTGACAATCCACGCAAGAGCAAGAATGCCCCTAATACAGCACTAGAGATAGCAATTAATCCGCCAACCACAACCGCCACCACACGCGGGTCATGAAAAAAGGTGTTCAGTTGGTCATACGAAAAAAACAGGTGTAACACCCGAATGATGGTTTGTTCAATGAGTTGCATAATTCCCTCTTTTATCATTGGGCATGATATATCATGCCCCTACAAATTGTTTGGCATCTTGGCGACGTTTGCGCCACGCCCAAATGAGTCCGCGTTCTGGGGCAAAACAGACTGATATAACCACAATGCCTGTCGCCACCACGATAATTAATGCCCCTGTGGGCAGATTGTTGTCGAGTGCGCTAATCACAGCGCCAGCCCCGCCAGAAAATCCGCCAAATACACCCGCTAGGGTGAGCATTTGCCCCATATTATGCGTCCATTGACGCGCCGCAACCCCTGGGGCAATCAACAAGCCAACCATCAAAATCACACCCGCCAATTGCAAGCCTAGCACAACAGCCATTACCACCAATAGCGATAAAATGGCATCTAAAAAGCGCACAGGGTAGCCATTGGCTTGGGCAAATTCGAGGTCAAAGGTCATCAATTTGAGTTCTTTCCAAAAGATGCCCAAAACGACCATACACACTGTCCCGACAACCGCCACTAATATGACATCGCTCAAACGGATAGCGGCGGCTTGCCCAAAGATAAATTTTTCGAGTCCCGCTTGGCTCGCATCAGTCAGCGATTGAATATACGCCAATAGCGCAATCCCCAACGCAAACCATGTCGTGAGGATGATACCCATCGCTGTATCTTGTTTGATGCGGGTGGTTTGGGTTAACATGCGGATAAATTGCACCCCGATGAGGCTCGAAATCCCCGCCCCAATGAGCAATGCGCCGATATTGCGCCCAAAAAACAAAAATGCTATACAGACACCGGGCAATGCCGCATGTGACAACGCATCACCCAGTAGGCTCTGGCGACGCAACACGGCAAAACTGCCTAATACCCCGCTTAATATGCCCAATAGCGCCCCACCCAATGCCACAACGATGAGGGTGTAATCATAATTCACACCAAATAACATGCTGATGGGGATGAAAGCCAACGCGAGGAGCGCCATAACCCCAATAATCCGCCAAACAGAGGCGGTTTTATGTGTGGACACGATATATCGTGTCCCTACAGGCATCATAGGGGGTGTAGGGACGACATACATGTCGTCCGTTAATTGTGGTTTTTGGATATTTTCCATATCACACCGCCTCTGGGGTTAAATCGGGCAAAAATGCCAATTTTCCGCCATAAGCAACGCGCAAATTCTCTTGTGTAAACACATCTGCCGTTTTGCCATTGGCAATCATCTGCACATTTAGCAGTGTCACCCAATCGAAATACTCTGTTACCGTTTGCAGGTCATGATGCACCACCACAACCGTTTTTCCTTGTTCACGGAGGGCTTGCAAAATAGTGACAATGGCACGTTCTGTCACCGCATCCACCGCCGCGAATGGCTCATCCATAAAATAAATTCGCGCATCTTGCACCAATGCCCGTGCTAAAAATGTCCGTTGTTGCTGACCACCCGATAGTTGCCGAATTTGCCGATTTGCAAAATCTGCCATGCCAACCTGCTCTAGGGCATTCATAGCGAGGTCAGATTCAGCTTTCCCGACCCGTTTGAGCCAACCCAATTTGCCATATAAGCCCATCCGCACCACATCTAGCGCCGTTGTGGGAAAATCCCAATCCACACTACCGCGCTGTGGCACATACCCAATCCATGCCCGTGCTTGGGCATACGATTTTCCGTAAAAATGAATTTGCCCTGCTGTTTTGGGGATAAGACCCAATGCCGCCTTTAATAACGTAGATTTGCCTGCCCCATTGGGTCCAATGATGGCGGCGACTACCCCTTCTGGGATGGTCATATCTACATCCCACACGGCAGGTTTACTATGATATGCCACCGTTAAATCTTCGATTTCTAATGCCCATGTTGTCATGATGATTGTCCTTATTGACGATTTTTCGTGTTATTGTGTTGCTTGTAGGGCGCAACATGTTGCGCCCCTACGTACTACCCATATAATCGGCAGTTTATTCTTCTATCATCAAAATTTCTTCTGATGGAATGGGTAAAATAGCTTCGTTCCAGTCGAGAATCGTTAATTCGACCCCTGCCAATTGGTATGATTGCAGAATCGTATAAATATTCTCGGCTATCATGCCGATATACGTGCCACCAAACTCACCCGGATTGCCCATCGCATCTGAATATAAGGGACGCACACCCAATTCGACATTTCCGCCACTATTCCGTACTGCATCTTGCACCGCTTGGATAGTCGCTGGTGATACACTGCTCTCAACAAACATCACAGGGATGTTGTTATCGGTCACGAATTGCACAATTTCTTGAATATCGCCCACACCGACTTCGCTGGCGGTGCTAATCCCTTGCACAGCGACCATCTCCCAACCAAAGGCATCGCCAAAATAATTGAAGGCATCGTGCGAGGTGACGATATAACGCAATTCTTCTGGCACTTGGCTCATCGCCTCAACACCCCACACATAAAATAGGTCAAGTTGTTCCACATAGGCTTCGGCATTGGCAAGATAAATATCGGCATGTGCTTCATCTATGGTGGCGAGTGTTTGTGCTAAAGACAGGGTAGCGAGTGACCAATTGCGTGGGTCAAACCAGAAATGGGGGTCATCTACGACAGTATCACCTGTTTTGAGTTCCAAGACATACCCTTCATCCTGAATAGGTTGTGACAGCCGATGAATAACTACCCCGCGTTCACTCACTGCTTCAAACACTTCGCCAAACTGCCCTTCTAGGTACAATCCGCTATAGACGATGAGTGTGGCATTGTTCATAGCTTCAATATCAGACACAGTGGGTTTATATAAATGCGGGTCAACGCCTGCACCCATCAACCCTGTGATTTGAATCGCTTCTTCTGGCACGCCAACACTCAAAATATGCAACAAATCGGTGGCTTGTGTGGTCGTAGAGACCACCCGCAACGGTGCTTCTTGTGCCATCACTGGCATTGCTAAAATCATCAGCAACATTGTAAGGGCGCAATATGTTGCGCCCCTACGTCTAATGATTGTTTTTATAATGTTTTGAACTTTCGTTTTCATACTCCCTCAAATAATTTTTAGACATGGCTAAAATTTAACACATCTTTTGAATTTTGTCAATTGATGAACCCAAATAAAAAGGCACACCTTTTATCAAGATGTGCCTTTTATAGCGGTTATTTTAGGGTGTGTTGGGTGCGATTTAGAAAACTCTAAAGGGCATTAATGCCAACACAATCAGCAACAAGACAATGATGGCAGATGCCACCTGCCAGAATTTTTGTTGTGCATTAGCTTTGTTCATCAGTGTTCCTTTCCACTGGATAACGTTCTCGGTCTTCCCAATATTCGATTCCACCAATCATCTCTTTAACTGGGCGACCCAGTGTGCTGAGTTTGACTGCCGCTTTGGTCGCACCATTGCATCCGGGTCCCCAACAATACACCACGAAAATGGTGTCATCGGAATATTCCGCCATGCGTTGTGCGGTGATTTCGTTGGCGGGAATACTCACCGCCCATGGGATATGGCTCCGCCGATACGACTCTGAGCTACGGACATCTAGCAAGACAAAATCGGCGTTGCCTGTTTGGATGTCATGATACACATCAGACGGGTCGGTCTCATGACGCAATTTGCGACTAAAAAAATCGAGCGCCTCATCGCTTGTGGCGGGGGGTGTTTGCAGAACTTTTAATGGCGGGTGATTCATGAGACATACCTCTCTACAAGAACGATATAGTCATTGTATGAGCAATTTTGCTCGCCAGTATCAGCAATTTCTTGAACGCTGTGTTTAACAAAAATGAACACACCAATATTCAAGAAATCGCGTATAATAAAGAAAATAGCCTTTTGAGAACCACTATGAACCCCAACGTTCACAGTTCATAAACACACCTTAGCAGGCATAGCGGGTGATATATCACCCAATTTTATGTTATACGTTGGATAATTTTTTCCCAAAAGATATGAATGAGTAGGATAGCGCCACTATGGAACTCCATCAGTTACAAGTGTTTGTGATTGTTGCCGAAGAAGAAAATATCACCCGCGCCGCAAAACGGGTATTTAGCACCCCATCATCCATCAGCATGACCATTAAGGGACTAGAAGATGAATTGGGCGTACAGTTATTTCAGCGTACCTCACGCGGGATGCAAATCACCGAGCGTGGTCGCTTGTTGTATGATAAGGCACAAAAGACCCTCCGCGCCGCCCAAGAAATGGCGAATTACGCCACCGAAATCCAATCGAGCCTCATTGGACAGGTGACAGTGGGGTTAAATTCGCCACCACAAAAATTGCGCGTTTCAAACTGGGTACAAAGTATCCGCAAAAATTGTGCAGGAATAGATTTGCAACTCATCAGCAGTCATTCAGGTCGTATCATGGAGCATATAAAATTGGGACTCATGGATATTGGCTTTGTATGTGGCAGAGTAGATGACCCACAACTCACAGCATATTACCTCACAGACCTTGAATTGGTGGTTGGTGTTCCAATTGCATGGAAAGAGCAATTAACGACCCCCACATGGGAACAATTGGCAAAATTCCCGTGGATTGGAGCAGATATATATTGTCCATTTCAGACTTGGACACAAGAAATATTCGAGCAACACGCACTCAATTATCAACGCGCCGTTCAAACCGATGATGATGCCACCCGCATCGCATTGGTTAGGGCAGGTGTAGGATTATCACTTTTAGAAGCGAGTGAAGCACGAGAAGAATCCCAAAAAGGTAGTTTATATGTCCCGCAATTAGACCCCATTTATTGCCCACTATCGCTGGTATGTGCCACCCATCGGCAACATGAGCCACTCATCAAAGCAGTACGCCAAGCCATCTTGCCACTTTGGGGAATTGAGGCATAAATTTGGTTATTATGCCTTAATCAATACATTGAAACAGCCTTCATTATGGGCTACGATTCTGTCATGAATTAAATTCTTTTTTTACAACCTTTGAAAGGAAGCCCGTTTATGACACTTTTTCCACGCGCAAGCGGTGTCCTTTTGCACCCCACATCGCTCCCAGCAAAATATGGTATTGGTGATTTGGGAAAATCTGCCTATGATTTTGTGGATTGGCTGGTGAAGGCACATCAATCGCTCTGGCAAGTCCTCCCATTGGGTCCCACCAGCTATGGCGATTCACCCTATCAATGCCTATCGGCATTTGCAGGCAATCCCAACCTCATCAGTTTTGACTTTTTGGTGAATGAAGGCTGGTTAAATGATGCAGACCTCGTAGAAGTTCCCAATTTCCCCGTCCATACGATAGATTTTGGACCTGTCATCGAATACCACGCCAAAATTTTGGCTTTGGCATATAGTCGCTTCAAAGCCAAAGCCACTATCCCGCAAAAGAAAACATTCGACAAATGGCGCAGTGATAACGAAAATTGGTTGCCCGATTGGTCACTCTTTATTGCCCTCAAAAACGACAATAATGGTAGACCATGGGTAGAATGGGAAGAAGGCTTGGCGCTCAAAGACCCAGAAACCATCGCCAAAGCAAAAGAACGCCTCGCAGACGAAATTACCAAGCACGAATTTTATCAATGGCTATTCTTCACCCAATGGGAAGACCTAAAAGCCTATGCCAATAATGTCGGTGTCAAAATTGTGGGCGATATTCCCATTTTTGTGGCACATGATAGCAGTGATGTCTGGGGAAACCGCACGGTGTTCAACCTCGACCCCAAAGGCAATCCCACCGTTGTCGCAGGTGTCCCACCCGATTATTTCTCTAAAACTGGGCAATATTGGGGCAACCCCTTGTATAACTGGGGCGCGATGAAGGAAACCGGGTACAAATGGTGGATAGACCGTATCGCCTTCACCCTCAAAACCGTAGATTATGTCCGCATTGACCACTTCCGTGGATTTGAAGCCTATTGGGAAGTCACCGCCAATCCAGAAAGACACGCCACCAAAAAATATGGCAAATGGGTCAAAGCCCCCGGTATAGACCTATTTAACACCATCCAAAAAGCATTAGGCGATACCCTCCCCATCATCGCAGAAGATTTGGGCGATATTACCCCAGAGGTGATAGAACTCCGCGACACATTCAATTTACCCGGTATGAAAATTTTGCAATTCGCATGGAGCGACCCCAAAAATCCATTTTTACCGCATAATTTTGTCAATAATTCGGTGGTCTATAGTGGCACACACGACAATAACACCACACTCGGTTGGTGGCAAAAAGAAGCCGATGATAATGCACGACGCTTTTTATCAACATATATAGATAAAGAAGTGACAGAACCCCATTGGACACTCGTGCGTTTGGGCATGGCATCTGCCGCACATACTTTCATCGCCCCCATGCAAGATATTTTGGGTTATGGCGCAGATTCTCGTATGAACACACCCGGACGCGAAAGTGGCAATTGGGGATGGCGCTTTACTGCGGATATTTTCGATAGCCATTATGATGACCGCCTCGCTCATCTGACATGGCTTTATAAACGCCGTGCCGACCAACAAGGCGAGGTCTATGGCGATGCCGCCAAAATTGATGAAGATGAAGAGTAAGGATAACTGAATGACCAATACACATTGGACACGCGCCATTCACCATGATGGGTCTGCATTATATGTCTCAAACCCAACACCCAAACTCGGTGAAGTGGTACAAGTCTATCTTCGCACACCGAAAAATGCGCCCATTGAGCGCATTTTTCTGCGGACAGCACCCGATGGTGAAAATCATCTGGAAGAAATGAAGCACCATAGCACCCACCCGAATCATGAAATCTGGGTGGGCAATTTTCCTGTCACCATGCCCCGCAACCCCTATCGGTTTTTGATTGTCTCCCCCACTGATGGGTTTTATTACTACAATGCGCTTGGGGCAAGTCATGTCAATGCACCCGAATGGTTTGATTTTAAGCTACTGGCAGATTTTGCCGCGCCCTCATGGTTGCCGACCAGCGTGTTTTATCAAATTTTTCCAGACCGATTCCATAATGGCGACCCATCGCTCACCCCAAAACCGGGTGAATGGAGCAAACGCGAATTTCAAGTGACCATTCAAGCATGGGGTGAAAGCCCCAAACCCTACTCAGAAACAGGCAATCTCAATTTTTTTGGTGGAGATTTGGTCGGTATCCAACAAAAATTGGATTATCTGGAATCGCTCGGTGTGACTGCCATCTACCTCACACCCATTTTCACCAGCAATAGCAATCATCGCTATAACATCCATGATTTTTATGAGATAGACCCGCATTTGGGTGGCGAGCAAGGACTGATTAACCTCACCACCGCCATGCACCAACGCGGGATGAAAATTATTTTGGATGTCACCCCCAATCATACAGGCGATAGGCATGTGTGGTTTTTGGCGGCACAAGCAGATAAAAATGCCGAAACATACGAGTTTTTCACCTTTGAAACGCATCCCCATGATTATCATTCGTGGCTCAATGTCAAATCGCTCCCAAAATTGAATTATAAGAGCGAGAAATTGCGCGAATGGATGTATGGGGATGAAGATTCGGTGTTGCGCCATTGGCTAAAAGAACCCTATAACATTGATGGGTGGCGCTTGGATGTGTTGAATATGACCGCCCGTCAAGGTGGGGTGCAATTTAGCCACAAAGTCGGGCGTGGAATGCGCCGTGCGGTCAAAGAGACCAACCCAGAAGCCTATTTATTTGGGGAACATTTTTTTGATGGCACACCACACCTACAGGGTGAAGAACTCGATGCCACCATGAATTATCAGGGTTTCAATATCCCCTTATGGCATTGGCTAAGTGGCTATTATCTGGGGCAAGATGCAGAAGCCAACCGCCCCCGTTATTACAACCCCACCCATGCCTTTGTTGAGCAATTGGCACAATTCCGCGCCTCTGTCCCGTGGGTCATTGCCCGTCAACAATTCCATCAATTGGGCAGTCATGACACCACGCGCATTTTGAACATCTTGGAACACGACAAAGACCTCATGAAATTGGGTGTGGCATTATTGCTCACGTATCCGGGTGTCCCTTGCATTTATTATGGGGATGAAATCGGACTAGATGGCAAACGCGACCCCGATAACCGCAAAACCATGCCATGGGATGAAAATCAGTGGGATAAAGACCTTTTGGCTTATCATCAAAAGTGGATAGCCTTCCGCAAAACTGCCTCTGCCTTGATAGAAGGTGGACATCAAGATTTGTCTACCGAGGGCGATGTATGGGCATTCATGCGCCAATCCGCCACGCAACGCTTATTGGTGGTTGGGCATCGTGGAAAATCGGCTGTGCATGATAATCATATCCCCGTTTCGCATGGGGGATATGCGAATGGCACACGCCTAAAAGAAGTATTCACAGGTCAAGAAGTGACTGTGACCAATGGCGAAATTATCCTAAATTTGCCCCGTGCCAGCGCATTGGTGTTTGAGGGGTAAATCAAACTATACCGATACTATGTGTTAGTCATTAAAGACAGTGTATGCCTGTTAAGGGCGCGACATGTTGCGCCCTTACAAAACACCTATCTATTTTAGGCGTCTAAGTGTGCATAACGAAACTTTATACTACATATTAAAAAATTGTTTAATGCAACCGAAAGGAGCAATATCCTCATGTCTGCCCTATCCGACAAAATATATCGCAAACTCCGCCGTAAACAAATCGTCCATATTCCCCCATCTGCCCAACCCCTCAGTAGCACCGTCACCCTCACCCTAGAGGGTGCAAAAACCCGCCCAGAGATTTTCCTCACCGATACGCGCCGCAATTATTCATGGAGCATCATGATGAGCGAAGCGGGCAAAAATAGTTGGCGTGCCGATGTGCAATTGCCCATGAAACCCACCATCGTCACCTATCATTTTATGGTGGATAAAAAGAAAATTGTCGAGCATCGCCTCATCGAAAGTCGTGATATTCCCAATATGGGCAATCGCCCCGTTTATAGCGAATGGGCAAAAGTCCCGTTCAAAATTGCCGTCTATGACCCCAAAGGGATGCCCGCCGATTGGACAAAAGGCATGACGGTCTATCAGATTTTCCCCGATAGATTCGCCAAATCACAAACCGATGAACAAGCCAAATCACATTTGCGCGGGGTATATGGACATGAACCCAAATTCCTCACATGGGATAAAATGCCAGAATTGCCCCCGCTTGGACGTGATTTTTTTGGCGGGGATTTACGCGGTGTTATCCAAAAATTAGATTATTTGGCAGATTTAGGCGTGGAATGTATTTATTTTAATCCCATTTTTGAAGCCTCCACCAACCACCGCTATGAAGCCATCAATTTTATGAAAATAGACCCTATGCTCGGCACAGAAGCCGATTTTGATGAACTCATCGCAGAAGCGCATAAACGCGACATAAAAGTGGTGCTAGATGCGGTATTCAATCATTGCTCATCCGATAGCATTTATTTTGATATTGGCAATAATTATGGGAATGGGGCTTATCATTCTATCGAATCGCCTTATTATCGCTGGTTCAAATTTGACCCCCATCCCACAGGTTATCATGGTTGGTGGGGGATGGGATTCATGCCAGAGTTTGTCGAATCTCCAGAGATGGAAGATTATTTCTTGGGCGAAGATGGTGTAACGGCTTATTGGCTCAACAAAGGCATTGATGGCTGGCGTTGTGATGTCGCCTTCGATAACACCGATGAGTTTTGGCGAAGATTCCGCGATAGTGTAAACGCCACCAAACCCGAAGCATGGACAATCAGCGAAGAATGGCGCGATGCCACCCATTACCTGTTGGGGGATATGTTCAATGCCACCATGAATTATCGTTTTATGTGGGCGACACGCGGATTTTTTGCTCATGACCAACTCTCTGCCAGTGAAATGGATGACCGCCTCAACGCATGGATGCGCGACACACCCTATCCTGCCCTCGCCAGTCAAATGAACCTGCTCGATTCGCATGATATTGACCGCCTTATCAATGCCTGTGGTGGCGATAAGGCAAAATATCGGCAATGTATGGCATTTTTATTCGCCCATATCGGCGCACCGACTATTTTTTATGGCAGTGAAACCGCCATTGATGGCACGATGCAAGAAGATTCGCGCCGTACCATGCCGTGGGATAAGCTCGATAGTGACCTCATCGCCTATTTCAAAAAATTGCTCCATACGCGCAAAGATACCCCTGTGTTGCGGATGGGCGATGTCGAAACCGTATGGGTAGATGATAAAACCCGCACCTATGCCATCAAACGGACATCAGGCAAAGATACGCTCTATGCCCTCTTCAATGGTGGTGATACAGAAGCGACCATCTCTGTAAAAGGTCATGGCACATGGCACGACCTTCTGGGCAATGTGGCGGATGTGAGTGGCAAGGGAAAAATCAGCGTCACACTGGGAGCGCGTGGCTTTGCGTGGCTGATGAAAAAGTGATATTGTAGACATAATCGTATGCAGGGGCATGTGGTTCATGCCCCTAGTGATGAGGATTTGCCATGTTAGACATACATGCGCCTGATTTAGCCATAGAAGTTATATCATCCCGTAAAAATGAGAAAAATAAATTTATCAAAGCCTATCGCTATTTGCTCAATGGCACAAGCATCGTCTGGGTGGTCTATCCAGATGATAAAGTCGTCTATGTCTGCACATTAGAAACCAACAATAGCATGAATGTGCAGATGTTTGATGAAACCATGACCCTCACAGGCGGGGATGTATTACCCAATTTTACGCTCGAAGTGGCAAAAATTTTCCCAAACGAAGAATAATCTCCATGATGATAAAAATCCTCAAAGGGCATGGCGACATGCTCTTTTTTATTTCACCTAACTTTTTATGGGGCGAGTGGATAATAGGAGTGATTGCTCAGAGCAAGGAGCTAATAGCTAGATATTGATTTTGTATACAAATAGATGCAATAATATAGGCAATTAGACACTGAAAAAGGCACTTAATAATGATACGCGCTCACCGCATTCGACTGAACCCAACCCGCGAACAAGAGGAATATTTCGTCTGTGCCGCTGGTGTGCGCCGATTTGTCTACAATTGGGCATTGGCTGAGTGGATTCGCCAGCGCGAAGCAGGTCAAAAACCGAACCTGTATAAAATTAAGGCACAATTCAATGCTATTCGGCGTGAGTTATTCCCGTGGAGTTACGATACCACCAAATGCGCGGTTGAAGGTGCATTTATGGATTTGCGAGAGGCATTCAATCGTTTTTTTGAGAGCCTCAAAGATAAGACCAAGAAAAGAGTCGGATTTCCCAAGTTCAAGGCGAAAAAGCGCAGTAAAGCTGGTTTTTATGTCGCCAATGACAAATTTAGTGTGAGTGGAAATACCATCCACCTGCCCCACATTGGCGATGTGAACATGACTGAAAAATTGCGTTTGGAAGGAAAAATCTTATCGGCACGGGTAACACAAAGTGGCAAATGGTGGTTTGTCAGCCTTACGGTAGAAACAACTAGAAAACCGCGAAAAGTGCCGACCAGTGGCGCTGTTGGGGTGGATTTGGGAATCAATCGGTTAGCAACCTTGAGCGATGGAACGGTGTTTGAGAACCAAAAACACCTGAAAAAACGACTCAAGCGACTAAAAGGCTTACAGAAATCGCTCTCACGCAAACAAAAGGGGAGCAAAAATCGTGAAAAAGCACGGATGAAACTGGCGATTCAACATTATCATGTCACTTGTAGCCGAGATGATTTTCTACACAAACTAACCACAGAATTGACAGAAGAATTTGTGCTGATTGGCATCGAAAGCCTGAATGTGGCAGGAATGATGAAAAATCATAAAGTGGCACAAGCATTGGCAGATGCGTCATTTAGTAAACTGAGCAAATTCTTGACCAGCAAGGCAGAAGTGACAGGTGCGAAAGTAGTGTTGGTAGGGATGTTTTTCCCATCTAGCAAACGGTGTTCACAGTGTCATCATATCAAAGAGGATTTAACCCTGAGTGATAGGGTGTATACCTGCCACAATTGTGGCATGGTATGTGACCGTGACCTAAATGCCAGTATCAACATCTTACAAGAGGCAATTCGACTGAGTGAAAGCAGTCCCTAAATTCTTTCATCGTCACGGCAGTGGCTTCAACGGACGTAAAACGCCTGTGGACAGTCTGTAAGACCAAAGTGGTAACACAGAGGCACGACTGGATGAAGCAGGAACGGACTTATGTACACAGTTGTATATAAAAAGGTAGCAGGCAATGATTGGACGACAAACAAGCTATCGCCCAAATCAAGAAGGAAAATATGCAAGGTGCATTTATCGAAGTGTACAAACGGATAGACCAATATGACACACATACCATTGAAGCAGAACTAATTGCCCAAGAAACTGCCATCAGCGAGATGTTCGCCAGTTGGTATGAATTAATCGAAGGCGGATGGACATTCACCTTCACCGTGCCAGAAGCATAAGCCAATAGTCCGCCCATAAGCACCAAATAAAAAATACGCCTATCCTCATCCGATAGGCGTATTTTTATGCAGGTTGAAACAATAGGCTTATTTTAGGCTATTGGCAATTGCCAAAATATCGGCTTGGGTCAGATTACATCCGCCTTGGGTGACAGATGTTTGTAGGGTATAGAGTATGCCATTTTCTGTCCACATAAGGGTATGTTGTGGAATGTCATTTGACCATGTGAGTCCGACATTGGTGGTCGTATTGGTCATGGCAGAGCTATCTAACACAAGGGTTGAGGCATTGCCATCTGTTAGCCATCCACCGCGCACATATTCGCCACCATCACCAATATCCACAGGGATAATCGTAGCACTTGCACCCACTTCTACCCCACCAAAGACTTCGCCTGCTTGTAATGGGCGTTGGCTCAAGGTGATGCCAGATGTCTCGCATTGATAATATTGGCTCAAATCACCCGAACTCGCATTATAAGTCGCATTGTAAAATTGATAACGACTGGGGACTGCTTGTGGGGCTTTGGAATAATACTCGGTACTAGACATAGCATGTTCCAATGTATAGAAAAAAGCGGGAACATCCATCTGGATATTTTCCATATCTACCTGATTCCAAGTGATTTGAACATTGCTCGTATCGGTTGGGGCTTGGTTAAAAAATCCGAAAATGCTATTGGCAAGCACACCGCCCGCCACCGTCAAAATAGCAACTAAAGCCACCAAAACCGATACACGTTTACGATTAAATCTGAGTTTCATGGGTAACACTCCTTTTGTGTCATTAGCGTTCATGTGTTGATGACGCGCCAATTTCTCTGAGGTTACGCTCATGCGATGAGCAGTTGCCATAAAAATGGCTTTATTCTCCGCCATATTTTGAGGTTCTGGCGTGGATTGATTGAGTGTATCAAATACATCTTTCATAGGGTCAGTCATGACAATTCTCCTTGTAGCATGAGGATATTTTTTAGATTGGTGATAGCACGATGTTGCAGAGCTTTCACAGCATTCACATTCAACCCCAACACCTGTGCGGTGGCGAATAAATCCAATTCCCCGATATAGCGCAAGAGCAACACCTCGCGTTGGCGGTCTGGCAATTCGGATAAGGCTTCGTAGACCTGTTTGGTCTGAATTTGTGCCATTACCGTCTGTTCTATGATAGATTCCATAGGAATATCATCTGGCAATGGGTCGGTATCGCGCACATGGGTACGGCGGATGTCATCCACCATCAGCCGATAGGCAACACGAAATAACCATCCACTCAAATGATTGATGGGGGATTTATCGCTATAAATTTGCTCCAAAAAGCGATGAAATACGGTAGCAGTGAGGTCTTCTGCCGTCTGAATATGCCCTGTGTGGTGATATAAATAGCGATATAAGGCGGGATAATACGCATCAAAAATGGCTTCTAATGCCGATTCATCCCTGTTATATGCCCGTTTTAGCAGGTCTTGGTCTATATCCACAAATAAACATCCCCTTTCCGTCTGATATGGGTTCATATACCACACCCATATCTGTAAGGGCGCAACATGTTGCGCCCAAATAAGGATGAGGTTGTCTTATATCACATGACGCACAAAGGGGATGTTAGGTTACGAAATTGGGAATATAAAATAGGCATGTAGGGACACGATACATCGTGTCCTTCACCATATAACCCTAAAATTGCCAATCTTTGAGCATAGCCGCAATCAGCGCCGAGCGTTCTGGCAGGCTGTTCAACACCACATGCTCATGCAAGGCATGGAGACCATCGCCTGCGGGACCCAATCCATCGAGTGTGGGAATACCCATGCTGGCGGTGATATTACCATCGCTACCGCCCCCACTGCCGTCTTCGCGGACAGTCAACCCATACGATTCGCCAATTTGCTTGCATTGAGCAAATGTGGCTTTCATCAGGTCGTTGTGTTCCATTGGGTCACGGCTATGTTCCACTTCTACCGTCAATTTTGCCCCAGGGAGAAATGGTTGCAAATTCATCATAGCAGATTTGACCTTGTTCATCTCCGATTGTTTCATCACACGGGTATCAATCGTGGCGGTGGCGTGTGCGGGGATAACATTCATGACCGTGCCACCTTGCACCACAGTCACAGAAACCGATGTGCCATTGGCATAATCATTGAGTTGATTCATACGGAGGGCTTGTTGAGCAAATTCGATGATGGCATTAATGCCTTGTTCAGGGGCATTACCCGCATGGGATGGGCGACCTTCGATGTGTAATTTATACACTGCCAAGCCCTTACGCCATGTTTTGAGCGCACCTTCTTTGGTGGCTGGCTCCATCACCAACACCAAACCCGCTTGTGTGGCGACTTCTTGCAAAACGGGGATGGAATAGATGCTCCCCACTTCTTCGTCACTGGTCATCAATACCCAAATCGGACGGTTGGGCATTTCATTGCGCTCAATCAATCCGCGAATGGCAGATAGCACAACGGTGATGCCACCCTTCATATCAATGGCACCGGGTCCAAATAATTTGCCATCATCATCAATCCGTACAGGGCGTTCTGCCAATGTGCCAATGCCCCATACTGTGTCAATGTGAATGAGGAACATGATAGGCTTACCGGGGGCAGTTTCATTCCATTTTGCCAGCAAAAAGTCGCCCACAGTGGCTTGTGGGATGCGTGTTACCGATGATGCGCCGAGTGCTGTGAATTGGGCTTGCATATACGCACCCATCTTATCTACGGCGACTTTATCCAGTGTGGGTGTTTCATAATTCACCAATTCGGTGAGCAAATCGGTCATCGCTTGTTTTTGAGATTGAAAATAATGCAATAACTCGGACATGGACTCCTCAACAGACCTGTTAAATCAGCGTTAAAAAATATTAAAACAGTGTAGTGAGGAATAGGTCATGTGTCAAGATAAGGCATGTTAAGGGTTTGATGATAGCTCTAAAACGGACACATATCATCGGCGGTGTAGCCCAAATTCCGCGCACCATAGCGATTCATCCATGTGAGCGCCAGAGGCACTTCTGCTAACGCCAATTGCACCGCCTCACATCCTGCCGATAGGCTCGAATTTTCGGAATACGCATCCCAAAAAATTTGCCCCAATGTGGCGAATGGCGGGGCTTCGGTTTGCCCCTCACCGGGTGCGCCGAAATCGGTACGCAGGCGCTCAAACACAATCGCCGCCTCTGCGCTCGATTGCGATGCCCATGCCAACATCAACCGATAGAGGATATAACTTTCTAAAATCGGCGCTTCGTTGCGGAGCCATATCCGTAATTCCTCATCGGTATAAGCGAGTTGATATAGTTCTATCGCCTGCCCCATGCGGTCTGCGAGGAAATTTCGGTCTGCCTCTTGAATCACTTGTATCTGATATTCTGGCGCATCGAGTTCTACGATGGATAGCACATAAGTAGAGCCGTTCCAGTCATAAATTTGCCGTCCTGTGCGGAGCGGTCCTGTGTTAATATCGCCAATATTATTAAGTTGCACCAAAATTTCGTCCACAAGGTCATTATCACTATCCACAATTTGAGGCAATTCATCGGTGAGCAGTGGGGAATTCAGCAAATTCACCATGCGTCCCAAATTGGCATCCCATGTCAGGATATAGGTCTGATATTGGCATAAATTTTGGTCATTATTCAAGCAGGAACGCCCTGTGATAACAATTTCGGGGGATAAGGTGACATTCATATCTTCTGCGAATAACACCTGTGGCGCGTCTAATTGGGGAAAAATCACCTGATGGATGACGCGATATGCCCTATCCTGACAACTCAGGATGAGGAAAAATCCGCCTTCCTCTAGGGATAGGCTAAATAATAGGTCGGTTGTGCCTTCTGCGGTCACATCCACATCTTCACGAACAAATCCATTGACGGGCAAAATCCGCCATCTATCCCGCAAGGCTTCTGTGAGCCGTGTGAGATTGCCCCCTGCGGATAAAAACCGCGCGATTTCGTTGGCAACGGCATCACGCCCGCGTGGCAAATCTTCTAATTGGGCAGATGTCGTCGCGGGCGGACATGCGCCTCTATCAGGTGTTGGTGTGCCACGATTCGCCAACGCCACCACCGTGGCGGGTGCTATCACATCGGGTCCAAAGGCGTTGGGTGTGGGCAAAATGCCATTCAACACAAAACCAGTTGTGGGCGTGGGAAATGGCACAAGGCTCGGCGCAACAGGCGCGGGTAGCTCCTGCCGACATGCACCAAGCAGGATAAGCATCATCAAGAATAAGGGGATTGAGAATTTTTTTATCGTCATCATGCCCCCTATTATGCCATATTTTGGCAAAGGGGGCATGGATATTTTGATTTATTTCGCCAATTCGCGCACCAATGCCTCATCACGCGCTAACCCACGATGGCGCAGGAACAAACTCAAGATGAATACACCCGATATGATGACCACCACCGCCAACCCCAATAAGAGATAAGCGGTATTTTGTGGGGTGATGAAAAATCCGAATAGGCTAGTGAATAAGGCTTTATTCACCACATCCACCACCGACCCATCCCCATTTTCAACTGCGATATAAATCACACCACCGCGCAATTGCCATAGGGCGACCACTTGAGAATCTCCCACCGCATAAATTTGGCGTGTCCAATCGCCATTAGAGAGTGGCACAGTCGTCTCGGATTGTGCGCTATCTGGCAATTCTGGATACAGCGTCCGTAGTGCCAATAGCACGCCACTTTGTGGCACATCATCCTCGCCAATATTTTGCGCCATAAAATAAAACTCGCGCTCGGTGCTTGGATAGTGATAAAACAGCACATATACGGCTTCATCACGGGTTTGGGTGAAGGCGGTGATTGCCCCATCATCTGATGCAAAGGCAAATTTACCCCAATCGTTCCCATCCAATTGGAATGCCCCGCTATAGCGTGCCGTTAGGGTTATATCATCGCCCAAAATACGGCGAATGGCGCTCTCTGCGGCGGATTGTGGGGCTTGTGGGTCAACTGGCAGGGCATAAATATCCCCTACGCTATCTGGAAGCACAAAATGGGCAATATTGGGGTCGGTGCTGGCATTTTCCCATCCAAATGGCAGAGGCACATTGAATTTACGCCCCGTATTTTCTGCGACAAAATAGGGAATCGGCGGTAATTTCTCTTCTTCTTCAACATCAACGTCTTCCTCTTGGGCGACAAGTGGCATCACCACCCCGACCAACAGGAACAGCAACAACAGTATTTTTTTCATGTGAATTTATCCTAGTCGCTCAGGGCTTCGGCTTTGAGCATCGCCACAGCATCTACCCGATTTTGCAAACGGATACGCCACCAAATCAGGGTTAACGGGATAAGAAATCCCCAAATAATGATATTGGGACCCAATGCCATCGCCACATTTTGCGAAAATTCAAATGTGCCTTCAGCATTTTGTGGGCTTGGTCCAATAACGGCGGGGTGAATGGTGTTTGGCACAATGCGAATGATGACCAGCGTCAAAATCGCGGTGGTAATTGCCACAATGCCATAAACCGAGGCGAACATACGCCGTTTTTCTGGATTTTCAATGCCACCACGTAACATCAAATAGGCGGCATAGGTCAGGCACATGATGGCGGCGCTGGTGAGACGTGCATCCCATGTCCACCATGTATTCCATATTGGACGCGCCCATACTGCACCCGTGATAAGGTTAATCAGCGACAACGCCAACCCCACCTCAACCCCTGCCAATGCCAATGTATCCCAACGGGTCTGGCGAGTACGCAAATAATTGACCCCACCAATGACAGTGGCAATAAACGCAAAGAGTCCCCCAAAGAAACTGGGCATATGGTAATAAAATATCCGTTGCACATCGCCTTGGTCAACATCGGTCTTAGCGACAAACATTGCCAAAACAAATCCAAGTCCTGTCAAAACAATGGTGGCAATGGTCAATATCCGCAAGCGATTTGGCGGTGCAGATGCCCCATTAATAGGCATGTTCATGCTTTGTACGGCGCTCATATCTCTCAAAAATCTCCTAAAATCTATAGAAATCTACAGGAAGATTATACAATTTTTAAGGTTAGTCTTCAATGACATATTCAAACAAGAGCAACCCCAACATGGCATAAATTATATCCACCATCGCCAACACCCCCACCCATCCCCAATAATTTTCTTCTTTCATAATGCCCGACGAAGCGGCAATCACCACCAATAACAAGGGGATAATCACAGGCAACATAGCAATGGGTAATAATGTCTCACGGGAGCGCGTTTGTGCGGTCATCGCCGCCAATAATGTCCCGATAGATGCCAACCCAAACACACCTAACATCAAGGTGATAAGGAGCGGAATTTGTACCAAGACCACGTTATAGAGGATGGTCATGATGGGCAATAACACCAGCCCCACCACCAATACAAACAAAAAATTCCCCACCATCTTGCCCAAATAAATTGCCATACGGGGAATTGGGGAAATCATCATGGCATCCATCCCGCCCAATTCACGTTCTGTGGCGAGGCTACGATTCAATCCCAAAATACTGGCAAATACCAATGTCACCCACAAAATGCCGTTGACCACTTCTTGGCGGGCTGTACGGTCTAATTCCAGCGCAAAGCTGAATACCAAGACGCTCAACAACGCAAAAAGCACCATCGTACTCACCAATTCACGACTCCGCAATTCGGCACGCAAATCTTTGCGGATGATGGCGAAAACTGTTCTCCATAATGGGGTGGTCATAAGGCGTTCACCATGCCTGTCACTTCGGTATAAATTTTGACCAAGTTTGGCGGATTGGCAGGGTTAACGGGTTCATCATACCCCACCTGCCCTTTTTTGATGATGACCGCACGGCTCACAATGGTCTCTGCCCGTTCTAGTTGATGGGTCGTCATGATGATGGTATGCCCATCAGCATGGGCTTTTTGGAGCAAACTATCCAGAATACTGCCTGCCGATTGGTCTAAACCCGTGTAGGGTTCATCAAACAACAACACATCGGGGTTATGCAACAACGCCCGCGCAATACTCAAGCGTTGTTGCATCCCACGAGAAAATGTCCGCGCAAGGTCATTGGCACGTTTGCCAAGCCCCACATCATTTAATAATTGACGAATACGGTCAGATAATTCACTGGCAGGCACATTATAAAGCCGACCAAAAAATGTCAAATTTTCGGTGGCGGTGAGGTTTTCATAAAATAGGGGTTTATGACTCACCAGCCCAATTTGTGAGCGCACCGCAGAGGCTTCTTTGGGTAATACCCACCCACCAATGCGAATTTCGCCACTGGTGGGGCGTGTGAGGGCGCAAAGCAGGCGCAATAGCGTGGATTTACCACTCCCATTTGGACCCAATAGCGCCACAAATTCGCCCCGTTGAATGGTCAAGTTCAATTTTCGCAATACAGGCAAAATATCATAATGCTTGACCAAATCGGTAATTTCGATGAGAGGGCGCGATGTATCAGTCATTCACTATCCTCTTGAGTGGGTAATTGGGTATCTTTTCTATTGCGATTAATGAGTAGCACCCCAACAACCACAATCACGACGATACCGCCTAAAATAATGACCATCAACAGGGGTAAATTATCCGATGAAATCGCGTTAGCATCTACTGGGCGAGCAGAAGTGTTGGTCGTCTGAGGAAAATCACCGACCCCAGTCACCCGTCCGCTCAATTCATAACGAACAATATCATTGGGTATGAGGTCAAGCGTTGCCCCATACACAGAATATTCCGTATTCCCTAATGTTTCTTTTCCAAGTGCGGTGAATCCATTACCCAACACACGCAATTCATCCGTACTCACCAACACCCGTATTTCACCATTAAACCGATTTTGAACGGGGAAATCCATCACGGCATCATTTTCGTAAGGCATCATATAGGTGACAACGATGAGGTGGTCTTGATTAGGCAAAATTGGGCGGGTATCCGTAATTTTGAAGGCGCTATTGTCTACCAAAAATTGGTCACTTTGAATGATTTCTGTGACCACTGCGCCAATCGGTAATGGCATCTCAATCGTGATATTGCGCGTATCATCAACAGGTACAGTACCCACATACAAACGGTCAGACGAATTGAGGATTTGTACCACTTGGGTGAATCGCAACAATCCTTGTGACGGCTGAATTTGCACGACTATATTTTCAATACTGATGACATTTGCATCAGTGGTGGTCTCATACACCGTGATGGGAAAATCCATATTAGGAAATTCTGAACTGCCTTCTACCGGTTGATTACCATAATTTCGCCCCGCAAAACTAACTGTGGCAAAATAATAATCCCCTTGCGTGATGGTCACATCTTCAAACCGATAATTATTATTGGCGTCAATTGGTGCTGTGAATGTCGTTTCGGCTTGAGCAAATGGGTCAAAAACATGTAATGTGACGATGGTATCTGGTGGCAAAACTGCCCCCGCCGTCCCAACTGTGATTAACCCAGAAATCGTTCCTTGCGCCGATGGGCGTGGTGCAGGTGCTTGTGTGACCTCTGGGGTGACTTCGGCAGATATTGGCGGATTTTCATGTAGGGTATAGACATACATCGTCACCGCCAACAATTCCTCATCCGTAAATGTCCCACCCCATGCGGACATAGAACTATCGGGAACGCCATTGGTGATGATAGCCAGATAATCTTCTGGTGTCTTACCTTCGGTTTGGGCAGGGTCTAAAAAATTTCCCGGATAGGGAACACGGCGCATTTCGACTTGTTCGCCATCCCCTGCCCCATTTACTCCATGACATTCGGTGCAATGCAACGCAAATAATTGCGCCCCCAATGCTAAATCGGCTGTTTCGGGCAGAATGACGGGAGTTGGTTCTGGGTCTTGGGCAAATAGTGGGGATTCCCCGCTTATATAGGCAAATCCCACACAGACAATCACAAAAAATAGCCATAAAAAGGCACTCTGTTTTTTCAAGATATTTATCCCGATTGTGCATTACTTTCGGATAATGGATTTGCGCCGTCTTCAAATCGGCTAGGGCATTTGAGCAATAGCTCGGTGGCATAAAATACCCCATCTTCACCCAACGTCCCTGTGAGGATGGCTTGTGCCTCATGACGGAGTAAATCGGGCTTCACGGTATTTTCGATATATACGGGCAAGCGCACCGCATTGGGGTCATTGGCGGCGACGAATAAGGCTTCACCAATGTTATCTTCGCCTTCTGGAATATGGGCAATCGTAAAGGCGATATTGAGGCTTTTTGAATCATATTGAATCGTTTCCCCAACCACCGCGCCAGAAATACGGATAGTCTTGCCGACATGCTCTTGAGGCGCAGCCATCAACGCTTCTACAGTGGTGAAATATTGTGCGCCACCCAATGTATTGCCCAAAATCAAAAATGCCACTGCGCCCAAAATAAGCGCAAATCCAAGCCAAAATTGCCAGGATTTATTGCGTTTTGGCAGTATCGCCGTTGGGGATTTTTCCCATGATATGGGCGCTTCTGTTGGTAAAACCTGTTTTAATGGTATATCAGTCATATTCCTATCCTAATCAATTCATTTTAGAGCGTGATTGCCCGTATTATGCACCTTTTTTATTTTTTCTTTCGTTCATCTCGATGAGCCAGTTTATACCACCAACCACCGTAACGCCCGCAAATCCTGTGATAAGAAAGATGAGGGCAATACCGGGTCCATAATTAACGGCTTCTTCTGTTGTGGCGGTAGTGGCTGTTTCATCTACAGGTTCTTCTGCACCAAAGACGGGCATGGTGGCAATCATGAGCGAAAAAACGAGAATAATGAGCAAGGTCATCCATTTTTGACGAGTCATCTGTAACGTCTCCTTTAGTTGTGTCATATCATGTATCAAATTGTACCGTGTAATGATGGTCATGTGCAATTGCTTATACACACCATCATCGCGTGTTATTCATCATCTATTAATTGGTCTTGGCTCTCCAAATAAGCGATGATGTCGGCAATATCCTGAAAAGTCAGCCGTTCCCCAAAATTAGCGGGCATAATTCCCCCTGTAAAGCCTTCGACAATATAGGCTTCGGGATGAATAAGGCTTTCTGCAATATATTGGGCAAAGGTGTAATCTGCAAATTGAGGTTCTAGGCGATGAACCTCATCCCAGCGCGTCCATGTGCCTTCTGTCAAAGGGGCTGTCCCCGCCGTTGATTCATGACACCCCGCACAAGCCACTTGTTCCCCTGTGCCAGAAGGTTCTATGTTGTTGTAAATGGATTGTCCGCGAATCGAATCCCCTTGCAATTCTGATAGTGCATTCATGATGATTGCCATATCTGTGCCAGCCGCCAAACTCGCAAAATCTGGGGGCAAATACCCGCAGGTCAATGCCAATTGTTGATAGGCTTTGCCTGTGTCGTAGAGTAATGCCAATGCTATATCGGGGTCTTGGAGATATTGCTCATCAAATGTATCGAGTGCAATCTGAAAATTATATTGCACAAAAATGAGTTCTTCGGTGGTACATTCAAACTCTTCGGGGATAGTTGGGGTTGGTGTTTGTGCCAAAATAGCCCATGTTCCCACCACTATCACCACCAAAATTGCCCCAAAAATACGTCGTTTTACTATCATCATGAGGATTTTTGCTCCTCTCATCAGCAAGAAAATTCTTGTGAATATTGTAGCAATCGTTACGCACATGGCATATACCCAAGTGGACATTAATCAAAAAACCCCTAGTGTTAGGGGTCTTTTGAAAATAGTTATTTCATAAGGCATGATAATGCCCATTTAGAGTTAAGATTCTGGTGTTGCCTCAGCAGTTGCTTCGGCGGTCACTTCCACCACAGGAGTCGCTTCAACCACAGGGGTCGCTTCGACAACAGGTGCTTCTACAGCAGGGGTCGCTTCGGCGGTCATTTCTGCCGATGGGGTGACTTCTGCGGCGGGTTCACTGACAGTTGGGGCAACATAGGGGTCTACGGTGCTAAAGGTATGCAAATATGCCAAAATATCGGCGGTATCTTGCAAACTCATACGGCTAGAGAAATCACCGGGCATCGCGCCTGCGGCATAGCCAGACACAATATATGCACCCGGATTCACAATGCTCTCGACCATATATTTTTCGACACTATAACCCGCAAATTGTGGTTCTGTACTCAATGTTGTGAGGAAATGATCCCATTTGGCGTTATGTGCAGGACCAGCAACACCATTCAAATGGCAACCGCCACAGCCCAAACGTGCGCCTGTTTGTGAGCGTGCTTGATTGTTATAAATTTGCTCACCCCGAGCAGGATCACCCACCACTGTTGCCAATTGTTCAACAATAGCATCTACATCAGACCCAACGGGGGGCGCAGAAGCGACTGCTTCACCACCACCCGCTACTGGCACAAGTGGATATTGGCGCACAGATAGTGCATCTTCAACTGTCCACGCATCGCCCTTGTCCCAATTGAGGATGTAATTGGTGATATTCCGCAATTGGTCATCACGCAATGCGCCACCCGTTTGTTGTGACCAAGACACCATTTGTGCATTTTCCCAATAGCTCTTGCTGGTGGGGCGACCATGCACCAATGTGGTATATATAAAGGAATTTAACGTACCAGACCAATTCAATTGTGATAGACGACTGGTTGTTGCTGTTACGGTGCCATCTTCATTGACGGTTGGTTGTGGATAGCTCAGGTCAAATGCAGGTTGCAATTGTACGAGCAAATCGTCCCGTTGCTTAAAGATGACAGCACGTTGCGCCGCAAGCCCTTCCTCACTGGTGAGGAGCGCATCAATTTCGGCGGTACGCGCAAGAATTTGTTCTCTGCGGGCATCATTCGCATCCACAAATTCTGTCATCAAGGTTGATTTTTCAGCCGTCAATTCAGCTTCTTGGTCGTTAATTGCTTCAATTTGTGCATTAATATCTGCAAAATAATCATGACCAAATAAAAATGGGCTATTCAGCGCAGGCGCAAAATTAGCAACACCGCGTCCATCTACCCCATGACAAGAGGTACAGTTGGCGACAAAGAGTTCTGCACCATGCTCAATAGAACGGGCAAGGAACTGATTATCGAAAGAGCGCATACGCTCCCCTTCGTTGATGGCAACCCACCCAATTAAAATCATAATACCAACAAACATGGTAATGCCGACGAGAATACGATTCTCGATGCGGTCAATTAATAAACGTTGCAACATATTTATCTTCCCTCTGAGTCCTTCTGGATGAGGACATTCCCTGAACAACGCCCCCAAACACGGGGGAACTAATGGGACATCTGAATAAATCGGATGTCCCATTAGAATAAGTCTAGTAACTCATGAAGTACCCGCCATCACGATGGATGAACACATGCTTAATCGAGATATTATAAACAGGTGTACCGTCTTCGTTGAGAATGGGCTTGACATTGCCATTTTCGTCGAGGACTGGTTGACCATTTTCAATCTCAATCGCTTCCCAAATCAGAATCAGGTCAATGCGTTTGAGGCTATCTTGATTATCGGTGATAATCACTGCACCCCAACCATTGAAGAGTTCTTTGCTTTCTTTAGCCACTTGTTGTTCAAACAAGTCCATGACATAGGCAAAGCGTGGTGCTTCGGCTTCTGGCACAGGGCGGAAGCGAATATTGGTCGCTTCTAGGTTGATAACAGGGTTATGAGCCTCTGTAGACAACTGTTCGGCTAATTGCTTGCCCAATTCTGACCCATAGAGTGTCTCATTCAGAGCCGCAATAGCCGCCTCACCCATTCCCTCTTCTGCTGTGAACTCACGGGTGGTATACATACCCGCCGGCAATTGCTCATAGGGTACAGGGAGCAAAATCCCCATCTTATTATGGGCGGGTTCGTGCGCCATATAGAAGAAGATTTCTTGGTCAGCAGTTGTATTCACGCCGTATTCCGCAGTACCCATATAGCTAATAACGGTAAAACTCGATATAAAGGCAAAGCAGACAATCAGCGCAAAACGGCGGTCAGCGTAACGACGGCTTGGGGTGTTATCCAAATAGGGCCACGCCAAGAAGAGGACAATTACGACTGTGGGGAAAATAATACCCCATAGCACCTTATCACCCAGTTTGAGCGCACCCTGAATCCACAAGAAGTACCACGGCGCGGTTGTGCCGAGCGGGGTTACTTGTGGGTCGGCATGGGCTTCGAGTGGGGCATGATAGAACCACACACACAATACCACGAGGATAAAGGTGGTCACACCAATCCACATCATTTCACTGGTCAACACATCGGGGATAAAATATACCCGTTTGTCCAGTGGCACACGCTTGGCGGTATCTTCACCGATATTTTCTTTTTGTGGGGGCAAGCTGTGACCATGAATAATCACTTTATAATAGTGAACACCCGTAAAGATGAACAAAATAGCAGGCACAGCCAACACATGAAGCAAATAGAAGCGCAAAAGACCATTCGCGCCAATATCTGGACCACCGCGTAAGAGCAAATTGAGGGTTTCACCCACAATTGGCGGTGGCGAGGCTTCTACCATCGAAGCGCCGATGGTCACAGCCCAAAGTGCCAATTGATCCCATGGGAGCAAATAACCACTAAAGCTGAGGAAGAAGGTCGCAATGAGCAAAATCACCCCTGTAAACCATGTGAACTGTCGAGGCTTTTTATATGAGCCTGTCATAAAAGTTCGTATCATGTGGAACGTGACGATGAGTACCATCGCCTCTGCTCCCAAGCGGTGCAAATCGCGCATCAATTGACCCAATGGCACACTACTGAGGATTCCGACCATATTGCCATAGGCAATACTGGGCGCTGGGGTATACCACACCATCAGGAACATACCGGTCAGCGTTTCAAAAAACACAAAATAGGTCGAAAGCCATCCCAAACGGAATGTGGGGTAAACACCCGTCATATCCTTATGGAAATAGCTTGGGCGCATGTGCAACCAAAAACCATCGGTATGGGGTTGCAAACGCGGGTTAGGGCGACGGGTTGGGGCTTCACCACGCAGGGCTTCACGAATATCTTGAATATTCATGCCTGCGGTGATGCTCTTTACCACATCATCAACGCCTTCAAAAACTGCTCTCTTAAAGCCCTTTTCCTTAATATCATCAAGGAAGGAGGGAAATGGGAGTATGGACATAAGGTGACTCCTCTAATCCGAACACATCCAACAACACTACCAACAAATCACATTCAAATTATGCGCCATGTGGCGGACCAGTAACTTTTTTGCCAGAATTAACAATGACTTGAGCGATGGTACGTCCATTTAGGGCAATCGGGTCACGGCTGGCACCATTGGTGGCGGTAGAACCATCTGTAAAGACTAATGTGAATTCGAGCGCATCGAGTCCGCGAGGAGCAGGTCCTTCAATCCATTCCCCACCAACACGATATTTTGACCCATGACATGGACATTCAAACCGAAAGTTATTCGGAGACCAATCTGGCAAACAACCCAAGTGGGTGCAAATGCCAAATAATACTACGAATCCTTCATCGCTATTAGAAAGCCACATGCGACCTTCTGGAATACGGGTAGGTCCATCACCGACTTCTGGCACACGACTGCCATCAAATCGGAATTCCCCACCATACTCACCTTCTTTGAAGCGTGGCAATAAAAACCACACTAACCCGACAGTTGCTTCGCCTAAGAGCATCACCATAGACGCTCCCCAAATGTAATACAGAAATTCACGACGACTAGGTCCAGCAACATCCACCACAACTTGTTGTGATGCTGTTCTTTCTACCAATGCGCCTTTATTACTCGTGGCAGTTGCCATGCCATCCTCCACAAAAAAGCTGTTGCTCAGGGTGTTTCGTAAATTCACTTTAACTCAATAATAACCGAGATACACTTATTATGACAAATAGCCAAGCAAACCAAGTCATATTTTGGTCTTATGGCATTTCGTCCGTTAAATATATCACAAGCGATAGGGTGTGTCAAAAACTATTTGCCATAAAAGCGGGCTTGTGCCAAAATAGAAGAGAAATCTTTTCCTCAAAAATCAGGAAAGTGGTGTCATCACTTATGGCGCTCAAAACGCTTGTCTATAAATCAATCAAGTGGCTCGATATTCGTAACCCAACGCCCGAAGAAATTAAAGCGATTGGCACACTTTACCCCTTTGTGCATCCTCTCAATATTGAGGATATGCTCTCTCCCAATGAACGCCCAAAAATGGATGTGGAGACCAATTATATTTTTATTGTGCTACATTTTCCGTTGTGGGATGCCATAGAACGTCTCACACGGTCGCGTGAGGTTAATTTTTTGGTGATGAAAAGTGCCATTATCACCATTCATGATGGCTCGCTCAAGCCATTGGTCAATTTATTTGACCGATGCACATCAGACCCTTCTACGCTCGATAGGCTATTAGGAAAAAGTACCGAACATACTCTGTATACGATGATTGATGAATTGGTAGATTATATCTCCCCCATCTTACGCAAAGTTGACCTCAATATTCAACATATCGAAGAATCTATTTTTAGCAAAAATTCGCAACATGTCATCAGAGAAATTTCGACCCTGCGCCGAGACATCATCGCCCTTCGGCGCATTATCCGCCAACAAGCCCCTGTCCTAAGCCAAATAGCCGTTTTAGACCACCCTATTTTGCCCGAAGATTCTGAACAATATTTTGGCGACATCGTAGACCATATCGAAAAAGCGCGTGATATGATAGACGAAGATTCAGAAATAATCGTGAGCCTTGCCGATACTGTGAACACGCTGGCAAATCATCGCGTGAATGAGGTCATCCGCGTTCTTACCGTCATCTCGGTGATTATGTTGCCCCTCACACTCATTTCAAGCATTTATGGCATGAATATCGGTTTGCCCTTTGATACACATCCCAATGCGTTTATCATTGTCACCGTGTTTATGTTTTCCACCGCCGCGTTTATGCTGGCATTCTTTCGGTATCGCCGTTGGATTTAAGAATGGCAAAATTCCCATTTGCACCAGCCACACTCATCAAAACGCAAGCCGCGTTAGAGGTGTTGGTCAACAAGTTAGCGCATGAGACATTGATTGGCGTAGATAGCGAATCGAATAGTCTACACGCCTATCAAGAACGGGTCTGCCTTATCCAACTCTCGACCCGCACGCACGATTATTTAATAGACCCACTCTCGATTGATAATCTAAGCCCATTAGGGGAGATTTTTGCCTCAAAAACCATCGAAAAAGTCTTTCATGGGGCAGAATATGATATTGTCACGCTCAAACGTGACTTTGGATTTGAATTTAATACCCTATTCGACACCATGATAGCCGCCAAAATTTGCAATATAAACCCCTTTGGTCTGAGCCATCTGCTCAAGACCTTTTTAGGTGTGACCATAGATAAGCGCCATCAATTGGACAATTGGGGGGTGCGCCCGTTGCCCAATGATAGCTTGCTCTATGCCCAAATGGATTCGCATTATCTCCCGCAAATACGGGATATTTTGCTGGTACGGCTCAAAAGTCTGCGCCGTGTGCCAGATGCGATGCGGGCATTTGTGGCGCTCACCAAACTCGCGCCATCGGTGGTGCGCCAATTTGACCCTAGCAACTTTTGGAATATCGCAGAACCCCACAATTTATCATGGCGCGAACTCGCCGTCCTAAATGAACTTTATACGCTACGTGATGGATTAGCACATGCCAAAGACATCCCGCCTGTGCAATTGATTAGCAATCATCAGCTCATCAAATTGGCACAAGTCGCGCCGACATCGCTCACACAACTCGAAAATGCCAATATTTTGGGATATATGCAACGCAAACGCTATGCCAAAGCGATTATTAAAGCCATTCGGCAAGGCTATGAAGCCAAGTCGCTCCCCCCTCCACCAGAATTGCGCGGGATGGAAAGCACGATTGCCGACCGCTATGCCGCCCTCCATACATGGCGTAAAGAACGCGCCCAACAACAAGGCATTGAGGCACGCGCCATCCTTTCTAAAAATGTCCTACTCCAAATTGCCCAACAAGCCCCTTCAGATTTAGTCAGCTTAAAGAACATGAAAGGTATTGGGGAACTGCGTGCCAATACCTATGGGCAAGAAATTTTGGACATTTTGGAAAAATTCCGTTGATGTATTAATGGAACTAGCAATCAAGGTTCTACAAACAAATTTAATCATAAAAGTAATATAAAAATAAAAACATCACCTAGCGACCGTACACTGAACAAAAAAGCGAGTTGAACAAATCAAAGAATCTGCTAAGGTTGAATTTCTCACAAAACAGCCAATAGGAGAGACTGAGATGTTCAACTCAAGAAGCTATGGTAAATGGAAAAGAGTGTTAAT
>JANRKU010000136.1:0-16171 GCA_033763335.1 bacterium | reverse complement strand
GCCCCATGTGTAGCAACTTAAGGGAAAAAGGGTATCCTAGAAGGACATTCAAACCTAAACAGGAGACCCTTTTTCATGATAACGATAACCGATTTATCCCAACAAGTCCAGCAATTGTTTACACAACGGGCAGTCTATTGGGCAAAAAAACGAACTTCATTCAACGCCAAAGACAACTGACTCCTGAAGGCTTTTTTCAAGGACTGGTGTTTGCTCAACTGGCACATTGCCAAGCGAGTCGATATCAAATTCATGAATTTGTTACCTATGCAGGAGATAACCTAACACGGCAAGCTCTCGACAAACGATTCACATACCGTACCATGACATTCTTAGAAGCGATGTTGGGGGAATTGTTATGTTTGCAGGTAGAAGATCTTCAAGCCCAACAAGGTCTATTGAGCTACTTTAATGGGGTGTATGTTGTGGATGGGACGCGCTTGACGTGTGGTGAGAAGTTGTTGACCCGCCTCAATCTGCAAATAGGATGTGTTACTTTTGAACGGGTTGGGGTCAATGTCCATGATAATGGCGTTGAATTGGCACACCAGTGCTTACCCAAAGGTTCATTGCGCTTGGCAGATTTAGGATTTTTTGACCTTGCCCACTTTGAGCAAGATAATCAGGATGGGATATACTGGATTTCGCGTTATAAAACAGGCACCTACCTGCTTTCGCCACAAACACAAGACCCCATTGATGTGTTAAACCTATTGCAACAGCATGATTGCCTGTATATGCCTGTTTTGGTAGGCAAAGATAAGCAAGTACCTGCTTATTTAGTGGCGCAACGGGTGTCTGAACAGACCGCACAACACCGACGGGATAAGCATATTCACCATAGCCAGCGCAAACAACAAGCTGTTAGCAAGACCTATCTTGACTTGTCTGAATGGACAATTTACTTGACCAACATCCCCGATTTAGAGGTAGAGGCAATTGTTGCACTGGCACACATGCGCTGGCAAATCGAGAATGTCTTCAAATTATGGAAGTCTGAAATGGGGTTAGACTTACCTCAATCCAAAGACCTGATTCGTCAATATTGTTTGTTTTTAGCCAAATTGATTGCCATTTGGCTTGCACATGCGCTCATGAGTGTCGCATCGGAAGTCAATCGTAGTTGGAAACGGGCTTTGCGAGTCATCCGCCAACATGCGCTTCTTGCCATCTTTGCGCTAACCTCATATGAAGCATGGGTCGCCTTTCTTGACCAACTTGCCATATCCTTACAGCAACTCATCTCTATGGATAAACGCAAAAAGCGCCCACTTTCTTTTCAGGCGCTTCTCAAATATCCTTAAGTTGCTACATATGGGGCGCAACATGTTGCGCCCTTACATTTTGTACCCTGACAAGCCTATTTTTTAGCCATAAAATGCCCATACTGGCGAATATGGCTACGGCGGGGTATGCCATCAGATAGTAACGTTGCCACTCCAATGGGGTGAGAAATAAACTGGTAATCAGTTGGAATATCCCCCATATCACGACCAACCAACGCACTCCAAGCGGGGCGGATTTTATCCGCAGACATGCCCATATCCCTAAAATTGTCAGAAGGGTGATGATAACCCCTAAAATTGGATGCCCACCAAGTGCCACACCATCCCATAAACTGGATTCGTAGGTTGCGATTTGGTCGCCAATATACTCGCTCCAATCTGCCACTTCATAAAATTGGGGTTGAGCGAGGAATACCTGCTCCCAAAATCCGCGTAATTGGTCGCCAAAGCCGTCATATCCGCCAAAAATAGCCACCTGAACGGTCAATAAATCGCCACGCAGACGCAATACCTCACGGGCTGAATCAATCGGATTTTGCCACCATGACACATTTAAGGCAAAAAATATCCCAATCACGATTAGCCCTGAACTGATGATTTTGGCTAATAACATAACCCGATTTTTCTGGGATAGGGCAATTAATCCGCATACGCCAAAAATGGGGACAAGGGTCAATATGGCGGGATGTTTGGAACTGATTGCCAGACCCGCGCTCATCCCCAAAAAGGCGGTATTGCGCCATGAGGGACGTTTTATCCACCAGATGGCACATAATAACGTTAATAGGCAAAACCCGACCAGCAGGCTTTCCATCATTGCCCGCCGTCCATTGAGCAATAGGGGTGGGTTGAGGGCAAAATAGGCAGTGGCGAGATAGGCGGGGAATCTGCCACCGAGATTTTTGGTGATGAAAAATAGGGCAATGACCCCTAGCGCCAAAAATGGCATAATCACATATCGCGCCGTCATGAGGAGGTCATCGGAGGGGTAACGATTGGTTTGGCGGTTATAGGCGATGTCGCCTGTCCAATCCCAAAATTCGTTTAACCCGTCTATGCCGATACCGCGTATGGTGCGGGCGAATCCGACCACATATTTATACACCGTGCCATTGAGCAAGCGGAGTTCTTGCTCGGTTTGATTGATGGGTGGGGTAGTAAAATAAATTTTGGATAGGTCGCGCTGAATGAATTGATAATCATAATCACGATTCATGAAGAGTAGGGTAGATTCATCTCCATGAAAGGGGGTTATGCTTGTGCCGATGATGATATAGGCACATAGGCTGATGAGCCATAAGCTATCGAGCAGAAAAATGCGTTTCATGCGTCTGTCCTTTTGTTGCTGATGGTGGCAAAGACTACGCCGACCAAAATAATTGCCCCGCCGATAGCTTGTATGCCACTGGGTAATTCCCCAAAGACCAAATATGCCCCGATTGCGCTCAAAATAGGCTCTGTTTGGGTGGATAGGCTCACAATGGTGGCGGGCAGATAGGCGAGGGCGTAATTGAGTGAGCTATGCCCGATGAGTTGTGGCATGACAGCGACCAATACCACCCAACCATACCCTGCCGATGAAAATCCGCTAACAGGCGTGCCTGTAAAGAGGATAATGAGCATGGTGGTGACTGCGCCAATGCCATATACCATAAAAATATAGGGTGTGAGAGACATCCCCCCGCGCATTTTTCGCCCAACAATGAAATAAACGGCGACTGCCCATGCCCCTGCTAATGCCAAAAATCCGCCGAGTAGGGGGTTATCGGCTGTGGGGGCTGTGATGCTCCCCCCGCTTGGTGTGGCGATAATCATCCCGCCCACCAATGCTACTGCCAAGCCAATCATCACGCCTGCCGATAGGTGTGATTTGAGGACGAATCGCTCTAATAAGGCGACCCATATCGGCGTGGTTGTGACCAATACACCAGAAATGAGGACGCTGGTGTATTCTAATGATGAAATCCATGTGGCAAAGTGGAGTGATAAAAATACCCCGCCGATTGTGATGAGGAATAGGTCACGGCGTGAAATATGGCGAATTTGGGCGCGATAATCTGCCCTACGGATGATGATGGGGATAAGCAGGGCGGTCGCAATCAATAAGCGCCCTCCTGCAATCACCAACGAGGGGACATTTTCTTCTTGGGCTAGGCGAATAAACACCGCCGCGAGGGAGACTGCCGATACCCCAACAATCAACATCAGGAGTGCGCGAAAAGATGAGCCAAGGGTGGTTTTGGTCATAAATAACCTATCGGGTAGAGGCATAATCATGTGAGACTAAACAAAGGGTTATTTTATCACACCCCAATTCTAAATATTAAGCGTCCTCTCATAGAGTTTATGCGCGTGTTTAGCAAATTCTTATAGAGGATGTGTTAGGATAGATTAGAATGATTTTTTACTAAATTCACACAAGGAGAAACCCTCATGGCTTTTGAACTACCTAGCCTCCTGTATGCCGATAACGCCCTTGAACCCCATATTGATGGTAAGACGATGGAAATTCATCGTGGAAAACATCATGCCGCCTATGTGACCAATCTGAATAATGCCATTGCTGGCACCGAATGGGATGGCAAATCTATTGAAGAAATTTTAGCCAATCTCAATTCTGTCGCAGAAGACAAGCGTACTGCTGTGCGTAATAACGGCGGTGGGCATTGGAATCATAGCTTGTTCTGGCAACTTCTTAGCCCAAAATCGAGCGATATGAGCGCAGAACTGAAATCCGCCATTGATAAATCATTTGGTAGCCTCGATGCCTTCAAAGAAGCCTTTGCCAAAGCCGCCATTGGGCGTTTTGGGTCGGGTTGGGCATGGTTGGTCGTGGATGGTGATAGCCTCAAAATCACCTCTAGCCCAAATCAAGATAACCCCCTGATGGATGGTGTTCCCGCCAAAAAGGTGTTGCTTGGTTTGGATGTATGGGAACATGCTTATTATCTGCATTATCAAAATCGCCGTGCCGATTACATCACTGCCTTCTGGAATGTGGTCAATTGGGCAGAAGTATCACAACGGTTTGCACATTCTAAATAGCATGGGCGGGCGCAATATATTGCGCCCTTACAGCATTACATGACATCTGTCATCGTGACTATTGTTCACAATCTGATAAAAAGGCGCTACAATGAGTAGCGTCTTTTTGATTTGTATAGAGCGTTTACACGGCAATCTCGCCGTTTTTATGGAGTGAAAAAATGACTGAATATCGTATTGAAAAAGATTCTTTGGGTGAAGTGCGCGTCCCCGCCAATGCCTTATATGCCGCCCAAACACAACGCGCCGTCGAAAATTTCCCCATTACAGGTATGAAACCTTATCCTGCATTTATTTGGAGCATGACGGTCATTAAACGCACCGCCGCCGTTGTCCATAAAGATTTGGGATTGTTGGATGCGAAAATTGCCGATGCAATCATCCAAGCCTCTGATGAAATTTTGTCTGGGCAACATCATGACCATTTTGTGGTAGACCCCTTCCAAGCAGGTGCTGGCACAAGCCATAATATGAATGTGAACGAAGTGATTGCTAACCGCGCCAGTCAAATTTTGGGCGTTGGATTGAATGAAGCCAAAAAACCTGTGAACCCCAATGACCATGTGAATATGGCACAAAGCACCAACGATACCATCCCCACCGCCATCCGTTTGGGTGTGTTGTGGAAATTTGATGAACTGATTGCCACATTGCAAAATTGTGCCAATGAATTCAAGAAAAAAGCCAAAGATTGGGATGATGTGGTCAAAAGTGGTCGCACCCATTTGCAAGATGCCGTCCCTGTCCGCGTTGGGCAAGAAGTTGGTGCATGGGCAAAAGCCATTGAACGCAATATCGAAAAACTCACATTTGCCGCACAAGGGTTGCGTCGTTTGGGGATTGGTGGGACGGCGGCTGGTAGCGGGTTGAATGCCCATCACGATTATCATGCGCTGATGGTGAAGGGATTAACCGATTTTACGGGTATCCAACTCTATGAATCGGATGATTTGTTTGAATCTATGCAATCTATGCAAGATGCGGTGTTCTTTTCTGCGGCGATGCGGAATATGGCACAAGACCTCACCCGTATTGCCAATGATATTCGCCTTTTGGCGAGTGGTCCCACCACTGGCTTGGCAGAATTGACCTGTCCAACGGTGCAACCCGGTTCATCTATCATGCCCGGTAAGGTGAATCCTGTTTTGGCAGAAATGCTCAATCAATCTATGTATCATGTCATGGGCTGTGATTATACCGTCATGATGTGTGGGCAAGCAGGGCAGTTGGAACTCAATGTCATGATGCCCATGATTTCACACAACCTCAATGAAATGATGATTGTGATGAATGGTGCAGTTGCGGCTTTCACCGATAAATTGGTCAAGGGACTGATTTTGAATCGTGAACAAGCAGAACGCTGGTTGGCGAAAAATCCCATTTTGGTGACGGCATTAAATCCGATTATCGGCTACAACAACGGCGCGACTGTCGCCAAAAAAGCCCTCGCAGAAAATAAGAGTGTGCGCGAAGTGGTGCTAGAAATGGGTCTGATGAAATCAGAAGACATTGATAAGGCGCTGGATGCCTATGAAATGACCAAAGGTGGCTTGCAAGGCATCGCTGGTGGCGGTTGATGATGAAGGTGATATTTTTTCTGCTGATAGCAATTGCTTTGGCGGGGTGTGGTGGGCAATCCACCACCACACCAACCTCAGAAAGCACCGAAACTGTGACCAGCACCGATTCTGGTGCGACACAGGTCGTTGAACAATATTTGACCCTATTGGTCAATAAAGATGAAACGGGATTTTCGCAGATATTATGCCCCGCCTATGAGGGCTATGGGATGCGCGAATTTCGGTCATTTGGGGCGGTAGATGCTTCTTTGAACAATGTGTCATGCGTCGAAGATGGGGCAGATGGCGACACCACCTTGGTGTTATGTACAGGCACAATTGATGTTGTGTATCAGGGTGAAGATACACGGGGTATTGATTTATCCCGTGAAGTATATCGTGCTGTACAAGAGGATGGTCAATGGAAGGTATGTGGTAAGGGCGCGGGAGAATAAGTTCATTCTGTAACCCTGTTTTGTAAGGGCGCAACATGTTGCGCCCTTACAGGCATACTAACATCATTCCCTAGAACGGGAAATTTCTATTCGCTGACCCCGCGCCAGACGGCATCAAGGGCTTGTAGGGCGGTTAAATTACGAATCACCCATCCATTTTGCATCCTTTCTTCATCATCGAAGAAATTACGGGCAAAGGTCAGGTGGAATCCATCTTCTGCAACCCCGCCATTGGGCAATTCTTGGACAGCCAACCAGAAATTCCATAATGGCACATCATAGCGTTGGGCGACTGCCGCAATGGTGCGATTAATGCCATGATCGCCTTCGAGATTATCGGCTTTGGTGGCTAAAATGGGGACAACCCCTTCACTTATCCAATATTCTACAATTTCGCTCAGATAATCATCATATAGCTGATAATCTTCGCCAGTCCACCATGTTTCCATGCTGATAAAGACTATGCTGGGATTATGAATGCGATTTTCGCACTCATTTGGGCTTTCATCGGGGTCGCATCGGTCTGGGCTAGACCACATTGGCGAGAGTACCGAGGCAACATTGAAGCCATTATCTACAGCTTCGCTATTGCGAATAAATGAGCCTGCAAAATGGTCTATAGTCTCTTGGAGATAGGCGTATTCTTCGCCTAGTGAGTAGTCCTCTGGGGTGTCAAATGTGCCTAAAAAGTAGCTATGCACATTTTGACAATCGCCGACCTTGCCAAAGGCATGGGGGTCGTTGCCCATTTCTAACCCACGACGATAAATTTCGCGGGCGGTATCGCTAACAGTGGGGATGACTGGGAGTGTTTTCCATATATCATCGAGAATATCTTCTTCTTGGGCGAGGGCAGGGGATAATGTGATTATCCCAAGTAGTAAGACAAGGGTAACGCACATCAATAAACGGATAAAATGGTTTTTCAATCGCATCAACATTACTCCTATCGGCATCATTTTGCAGAATTATCCAGAAAAGTGATAAGGGGCGCAAGGTTCATTCAAAGAGCGGTGGGGGAGCGTTGGATGTAACAAATTCCCAATATCCCAAAAAACTAGTCGTCTTTTCAATTGAGACGCAAGCAGATATAGGGTATACTTTTGGTTGGATTATTGATTACAACCCAGTTGATTGGTTATTATAAGGCTCAGGCGCACTCGTGAAAAATCGGAAAATCGGAAAATACGAAATCATTGAACGCCTAGGGCGTGGCGGGATGGCGGAGGTCTATCGGGCGTATCATGCCAATTTAGACCGATATGTTGCTGTTAAGGTGATGCACAAATTTTTGGCAGATGATGATGAATTTGCCACACGATTTGAAAAAGAAGCCCAAAACATCGCACGCCTCAAGCACCCGCACATTGTTCAGGTGTATGATTTTGAATATGACAATGCCACAGAGAGCTATTACATGGTGATGGAACTCATTGATGGCGTAACCCTCAAAGAATATTTGGCAGATTATGAGAAAAAAGGTGTCCCTCTCCCTTTAGAGGAGGCACTCCGCATTAGCCGAGAAGCGGCAAGTGCATTGTCCTATGCCCATCGGGCAGGGATGATTCACCGTGATGTTAAGCCCGCCAACTTGATGCTCGATTCTAAAGAGGGGCATCGGGTTGTGTTGACCGATTTTGGGATTGCCAAAATTGTGAAGGGGTCACAAATGACGGTGACAGGTGGGTTGGTGGGTACACCTGCTTATATGTCGCCTGAACAGGGTGTTGGCGAAACAGGCGATGAACGGTCAGATTTGTATTCACTGGGCATCATTATGTTTCAGATGGTCACAGGCGATTTGCCCTATGATGCAGAAACACCGCTTGCGCTCATCATGAAACATCTGAACGACCCCGTTCCATCGGTATTAGAGGTCAATCCAAAACTGCCTCAACCTGTGGATGAGGTGATTAGTCGGTTAATGTCGAAAGAACCAGAAGGGCGTTATGCGACTGCGGGTGATTTGATAGAAGATATTCGGCAATTAGAGGCGATGCTCTCTGGCAATATTGCCCCACTTAATATCACCACCCCAACAGAACGACTCAAATTGCCAAAAGCGACCAATAATGATTTTGATGTAGATAGCCCAACCTTGCCTTTGCGTAAAGTGGTTGTGCAATCCAAACCCACCCCAACGGTCAAAGATAAAAAACCCAACGGGTTGATTTTATGGCTGATGACATTGGTTTTTGCCGTAGCTATTCTCATTGGGGGGTATGTGGTAGGTGCAAATGCGGGGATTTTTCCCTCCATTGGTATCAATAATAATGCAGATTCTACCCCACAGACTATTGCATTCGTAGATGAAACCGAAGAACCAACCCCTACATTTACGGATGAGCCGATAACACCCACTGCGGTAATTACAACCGAAGTGCCTGTAGTGGTTGTGGCGAGCAATACTCCTGTGGTCGTTGCTACGACAGTATCACCAACTCGTACTGGTGTGCCAAGTTATACACCGCGCCCCAATACACCAACCTTCACACCCACCAATACACCAACAGAGACGGCGACATCGCTCCCAACCGAGACTTTTACGCCATCTATCACACCCAATATGACACTCACATTGGCAGTCGAACAAACTGCTACCTATGCGGCATGTGTGTTTGATTACACGATTGTTGACCAAACCCCCAAAGATGGGAGTGAGGGTGGATTTTTTAGAACAAATACAGATTATACCCGCACCCTCACATTGCTCAATACAGGCACTTGTGGGTGGGAAGTGAACACCTCTTTGCGCTTTATTACGGGCAGTGGTGAGAGTTTTGGATTTACCCCTGTATTGTTGCGTGAGACGGTCGAAGTGGGCGGTACGGTGGATTTGGATATGGAATTACGTCTCCCTGCTGTCGGTAGCCAAGAACCAATTTCTGGACAATGGCAATTGCGGACACGCGGGCAAATTCCTATCGGTGAACCCATCACAATTAGCATTTTAGTGGCAGATTTTTAAGGATAGCGGTATGAATCGGGAACAGGCGTGGGAAATTGTATGTGAATTTGTGCAATCAGATAGCTTGCGAAAGCACATGCTATCGGTTGAAATTGCGATGCGGGCGTATGCCGAACATTATGGCGAAGATGTTGATAGCTGGGGCTTGGTGGGCTTATTACACGATTTTGATTGGGAAGTTCACCCCACACTCGAACAACATCCGATGGATGGTGCGCCCATTTTGCGGGAACGTGGCTTGAGCGAGGAAGATATTCGCACGATTTTGAGTCATGGACCGTTGGCGGCGCATGACCGTGTGACCTTGCGCGATAAAGCCTTATTCGCGGTGGATGAACTCACAGGACTCATCACGGCGGCGGCATTGGTACGCCCATCAAAAGATGTGCGCGATGTTGAGGTGTCCTCTATCAAGAAAAAATGGAAAGATAAGGCATTTGCGCGGGGCGTAAATCGGCAAGATGTCGAGGACGGCGCGGCATTGCTCAATGTGGATTTATGGGAATTTCATGTGCCATTGGTGTTAAAGGCGATGCAAGCCAAAGCCAAAGAATTGGGATTAGACGGGGTTAATCCATCTTAAACTAAAAGATAAGGCGTAATACACCATATTGCGCCTTTTTAGTCATTAACGGGTAAAAAATGATGCTTGCTGGAGATGTATCCCAGCCAATATCTGATTGACCCGTTCCTCGTTTAATGACCCGATATACTCACCCAATTGTGTTTTATCGAGTGATGATAGCTTTGCCACTTCGACAATGCTTTGTTTGGATAAATTTGCTTCGCCTATTTCCAACAAAACATTACCCGGTATGGTAATTTTTTTCATATTGGTGGTCAAGGCACAGGCTATCACGGTAGGGATACGGCTATGATTAAAGAGATTATCTTGAATGATGACATGGGGATGGGGGATATTAGACTCTAATTCAGTAGGATTTTCTAATTGCACCCAATATATATCACCTTGATTGATTACCATGTAGTGGCTCTCTTTTGATAATGCAAGTTAGTTTTTTTATATGGGTTTATAAAGTAGTGGCATGACATGATATATCATGCCACTACACACCTAGAATCGGTAGGTTTTGTAAAGGCGTAACATGTTACGCCCTTACCGTCTCATGTGTCTTATGCTTGTACATGCACAGGTGTGCCGACTTCGCCAAAATTCTCATAAAACCATTGTGCTTCGCTGTTTGGCATGTTGACGCATCCATGACTCATTGGTCTGCCCCAATTGCTATGCCAATATGCGCCGTGTAGAGCATATCCCTGATAAAAATAGAGAACCCATTCTACATTGGGCAGAGAATACCCCGGTCCGCTCATGGTTTGGGAGCGGACTCGTGTGCGGACGGTGAATTGTCCTTGTACGGTGGGGGTGGCAGGCAAGCCTGTTGAGACCAAAACGCTTCGCACCAAAATGCCATCTTGATAGGCATACACTTTTGAATCGCTCAAATCTACCATAATCAATTTGCCAGATGTGATGGATGGGGCAGGCGCTTGGGCATCATAAATGCCTGTGATAATACCCATATCATAAATGCCACCATCACCATTGAGGGCGGGGATGAGGATGGTTTGTCCTACTTCCACATGATTGGGGTCATAAATGCCGTTCATTTGGGCAAGGGTTGTCCAACTCATGCCATAGCGTTGGGCGATAATACCGAGCGTCTCACCGGGTTGAATGGTATAACTAATATTGGTGGTGGGTGGTGGTTGGACAGGTTGTTCGACCACTGGGGCAGGGGCGACAGCTTGTGCCACTTCTGGCGATACCCAGATATTGAGGCTTTGACCGGGATAAATGCGATTGGGGTTGGCGATGGTGTTGGCTTGGAGGATTTGCTCCACCGTGGTGCCATATTGGGTTGCAATTGCCCCTAACGATTCGCCCCGTTGTACGACATGAACGACAGGTGTGCCTGCAATGAGGGGGTTTTCTACTTGGGCGCTGTCATCGGGGATGGTTAGCCCAGGGATAATGAGAACTTGTCCGCGATAGATGAGGCTTGGGTTGGCGATATTATTCACCTGTGCCAGTGTCGTCACATCTACGCCATATTGCTGGGCAATGCGATAGAGGGTGTCACCTGGGGCAACGGTATGGGTGGTTTGTGAGTTTTCCTCTTGGGCAAATGATACCCCATTGACCATGATAAGCGCAGAAATACCAATCAAGAAGGCTATTTTTAGCCGATGGTGATGTCTCATAAACGGTAAACTCCATTCTTCATAATTTCTCTAATCATCACCTAAATAATTCAAAAAAACAATCATAATTAGGAGATTCTAACAGAAGAGGTGGTGTTTCGTTAGGAAGCCTATTTGCTATAGGGGCAATTTGTTTGTACAATGCCATCATAGACAATCGCGCCACATAATTGGGTTGAGTGTATGCTATTACGGACGTATCGGCTAACAGATAAATTTGGTCTTTTTATCCTCAAGAGTCTTTCTTTTTTCGCCATCATCATGACCGATAGTATATCGGTGGTTTTTGGGGTATTTAGCAAAGGTGGGCTTGGGATAGGCGGATTGCTTTTGGCGATATTTGGGGGCATAGCCATGTTCCTGTTGCGCCTGTTACGCATTCTACGCGATATTCTATTTTGGATTTTAGATAAATTAGGTGGTGTAGCCAGCATCGCGGGGAAAAGAGCCACAAAAAGCGCGACTGTCATTGGCGGAAAAGCGGTGCGTGGTGTGTCTGATGGGACATCCACAGCAATGGCACGGCGTTCTGCGCGGGTTGAGATAGATACCACATTGGCAGAAGACCCGTTACGCAGTCAAAATCGGGTTTTGAGTGGACTCATTGTGGTGGTGTTGCTTGCCCTGATTGGGGTGGTGATTTGGGCGACATCGCGCCAAAATAATGCCCCTATTGCCCCATTAAGCCCTAATATAGGCTTAAATGTGGGTGTGCCGACACAATCTGTTGAACAACCGAATGTTGTGCTAAATGTACCAACATCAATTCCCACCGCCACACCGATTCCTGCGGTATTACAATCGGCGGGGACGCTGGCGTATGTGATACGAGAAGTGGGGCAAACGGATATTTGGGCTGTGCCTGTGGGAACGCGCAATCCATTGCGTATAGTCAATTCCCCAGAGGATGATAGAGACCCCGCATGGTCACATGATGGCACGCGCTTGGCGTATGCCTCACGCCGAGAAGATAGCAATTGGGATTTGTATATTTATGATTTGCGGACAGGTGGCACAAGCCGTATGACCTTTAATTTGGCATTTGAAGCCAATCCGCAATGGTCGCCAGATGATTTATACCTCATTTATGAGAGCTATCAACAGCCAACCCATATTGATTTATATTATATGCGTTCAGATGGTTCAGAAGTGCCACAACCTCTACCTGCCTCATCTGATGCACCCGATTTTTCGCCAGCATGGTCGCCAGATGGACGGCGAATTGCCTTTGTATCATGGCGCGATGGCAATCAGGATATTTATCTATTCGATTTTGATACAGGCGAGACGATTAACCTCACCAATACCCCCACACGCCAAGAAGATTATCCTGCATGGTCCCCAGATGGCGAAGTATTGGCATTTAGCGCCCCAGAAAACGGGATTGAGACCATTTTTGTGCAAGATTTGACCACCAATGGCACGCCACAAGCCTTTCGGCGTGGGCGGATGCCTGCATGGTCGCCAGATGGCTTGAGCATTGCCTTTATGGTGGATGCGACAGATTCATCTGCTACATTTATCACGGTTGCCCCTTATATTGATGGCGGGGTAGCAACAGAAGTGTTGCAAGTGGCATTTGGGGCGGCGCATCCATTTTGGATGGATGCCCCCTTGCCCCCTGCATTGGTAAATGCGGGCGGGTTTCCGTTATCGGTTACAGAAGCACTGTATATTGAGCAATCGCGTCCTGCCTCTGGCGACCCCCCATACGGGCTTGGGTCTTTGGTGAATATCAATAACGCCGCACAACCCGTTTTGAGTGAACGGGTGAATGATTCGTTTAATGAAATGCGTGTGCGTGCCAATGAACTTATTGGCATAGACTTTTTGGGCGATATTACCGATGCGTTGTGGACGCTGGAACATCGGCGACAAGTGGGTGAGCCTGTTCGCAATTGGCATTATACAGGCAGGGCATTTTCGATTAATCGCAATCAGGTCGGGTTTCCTGCGCCATTTGAAGTGATACGCGAAGATACCGATTTAGCAACCTATTGGCGTATTTATGTGCGCGTGGCAGAGACGGCACAAAATGGGTCTTTGGGTGAACCCCTCAGACGGATGCCATGGGACTTTTCTGCGGCGGTTCAGGGTGATGTGGATGCGTATAATCAGGGTGGGCGTTTGCGTGGACTAATGCCGAGTGGTTATTATGTAGATTTGACCGAATTGGCGCTGGATTATGGTTGGACACGCGATGCGGCGACCAATGACTGGCGTAATAATTTTAATGGTCGGAATTATTGGGTATTCCAAAAACGTGAAGGCTTGCAATGGTACGAAGCCATGCGCGAACTTTATGCAGAGTCGCAATTGGGCGGATTTGTGCCAACACCAACGCCTGCGCCGATTCCGACCCTCACGCAACAACCTTAGTTTTGAGGATATAACTGATGATGCGGAAAAGACAAAGCTCGTCTGCGGGTGTATTTACCGCCGTGATATTATTTGGGGTGTTTGGGGCATTTGGCATGTTGCTCTATAACAACGCGCAAAATGTTACCCCTGTGCGTGTCGTTGTGCCGATTCAACCCACTTCCACCCAACAATCCAACACATGGCAAGATGTGTTGGCGGCAGGATTTTCTGAGCAAGGTACGGCATTTCCTACCATCGAAATTCCCACACAGATGTTTGTGGCACCAACATTGCCTATCCTGAATGTGCCGACTATGACCCCATTTGCGGCGGCAAATTTGGTAGAAGGGGGGGGCAACCCATTATTTAGCTTGCCTGCCACACCCACACCAGTCGCCCAAACACCGACTCCACAATCTGCTCAAACGGGTACACCCATTGTCGTGGCAGAAGCGCCACAAGGCACATTGGAATGGATGCCACCACCGTTACCTGTTCCCCAAAATCGTGACCCGTTGGGGCGTGACCATTATATTTTTGCCCGTCCTATAGATTCCAATGGGGTGAGCAGGGGGTTATTTTATTATCCGTATGGCGCAGATGGCTTAGCAGCTTTGAACCCATTACGGATTCATCATGGGGTAGATTTGCCGAATCCCACAGGGTCGCCTGTACGGGCGGCGGGGAGCGGTACGGTCACATTTGCCTCTACTGTAGAAAATCCTGTATGGGGCAATTCTGCCAGTTATGGCAATGTGGTCGTGATTGAACACGATTTTGGCTTTGATGGCGAATCGCTGTTCACCGTCTATGCCCATCTGGAAAAAACGCTGGTGGTGGCTGGGGATGTTGTGGCAACAGGGGATGTGATTGCACTCAGTGGCAATACGGGGCGCTCATTGGGTCCGCATTTGCATTTTGAGGTGCGCTTGGGGTCGAATGGCTATGGTGATACGGTGAATCCTGTTTTGTGGACAGTCCCATTTGTTGGGCATGGCACCATTGCGGGACGGCTGGTAGATAGCAGTGGCAATTTTATCCCCGATGCCGATATTACCCTGCGTAACTATTCTTCTAGTTGGTTTGAAGGCACGACCACCACCTATATTTTTGATGGGACGGTGAATCAGGTGAATTCTGACCCCAATTGGGACGAAAATTTTGTTTTTGGTGATGTCCCTACAGGTCGTTATGAGGTGATTGCCGTATATGAAGGGCAACGGATTTCACGGATTATTGATGTGTATGAGGGGTTAACTACGCTGGTGGAATTGCGTCCATCGGTGGCGGCAACGGCACAACCTGTTACGCCAGCACCATGAGCGTTGGCTAATCGGTGATTAGGCAGAATAGGCATAGGACGAATTTTAGGCTACACTAGCGAAGAACCATTTGCGGATTTACACGCAAGTACGGGAGATAATTTACTATGAAAATGATTTCCAGAATCTTTATTTTTACGGTGATGACCATCTTTTTAGTGACGGGGTCGCTGGCACAAACAACCAATGTGCTTGTACCGAATGTCCCTACTACGGGTGAGATTGCACAAGGCGATGTGGCACAAATTTTTACATTCTCTGCTGGGGCAGGAAGCACAGCCAGTTTGAGTATTAGCAGTGAAACGGGTTTTGCGCTCACCATGATTTTGAGCGATGCTTCTGGCACGGTATTGGGTCAGACACAAAAGCCCGCAGGTGCAGAAACTGGCGCACAAAGCCTTATTGAAGGGGTAGCGTTGCCTAGTGCAGGCACATATTATGTGACTGTCCTCATCACACCAGGGATTGTAACAGCGTTGGCTGGTGAATTTGAGGTTATACTAACCCTTTCTGGTGGTGATAGTGGCACAATTCCCCCTGTAGAAACTACACCTGCGGTAGACCTTACCCCAGTTGTAGAAGCCACCCCCGATTTACAATTGCCACCCACTGTTGTGGAAACACCTGTTGTACCTACTGCCTTCACCTTAAATCAGGTGGCTTTACCGAGTGGCATCAATGTAACCCTCACATGGAACACCCAAGATGACCTCAATTTGCAAGTGCGTGCGCCTAATGGTGGAACGCTATTTTGGGATTCGCGGTCTACCAATGATAGTGGGGTTTTTGGGGCAGATGTGAATGGGTTGTGTGAAGTATTGACCACACCCCCCGCCATCGAAACCGCCACATGGCGCGGCGGCTCATTGTCTGCTGGGCGTTATGAGGTATTGGTCTATTATCGCCAAGCCTGTAGTGATACCCCTGCACCCGTTGATTTTACCCTCAC
>JANRKU010000135.1:0-4043 GCA_033763335.1 bacterium | reverse complement strand
GCGGATATTGCGCCACAAGATTGTATCCCGCCATTTTGATATGTCGTTTATCGCGCCAAGTTATGATGATGGTCACGCGGATAAATCGGGAAAAATGGCTATAATAGAGATATAAACAGGAATTGTGAGAGGGATAAATACGGATGAAAACTGTTATGTTGATACTCATAGGGGTTGTATTGATGGTGGTGATGACCGCCTGTGGCAACACGGAGGTGGTGATTGTCGCCAATGAGAGCGCCCCGCGTATGTCGCCATTTGATATGACCGCCACGGCGTTGTGCATTGTTCAGACAGATGAGGCGCGGACATTATGGGGATATAAGGTATTTGGCACACCCACACCAGACCCACTCATCACCCCAAGCCCAACCCCCGCATACGTCATCAATCAGGTGGGAGACCCGCGTAACGGTGAAGCCCTTTTTAATGGCGATGCCGACTGTGCCTTATGCCATAGTGTCACCAGTGATGAGACCATCATCGGACCCTCACTACAATTCATAGCGACCCGCGCAGGCTATATGCGCCCGCCCCTGTCTGCACATGATTATCTGACAGGGGCTATTTTATACCCCGAAATATATATCCCCACACGCGGAATGGCGGGTGTGATGCCCACCACCTATAAGCAACAATTCACCGCCCAAGAAATTGCCGATATGGTGGCATATTTGCTCACATTGGAATGATGAATTTGGGCAACTAGTTTGCCCTTCGACACACATCAGAATTGGTGGCAGGGGATAATTGATGTTAGAATTAACATAAATTCATTCAACATGATGCACCATAAGGGGTATCCAGATGGCAACACTGTTCATTTCATATAAACGTGATGATAAAGTCGCGGTCACCAAAATTAGTGACCGCCTGAAAAAAGAATATTACTATGACATCTGGATAGATGCCGTCAGCATACCCGGTGGGGAAGATTGGCGAGCAGAAATCCGCAAGGGGATAGACAAAGCGGATGTGGTGCTACTGATGCTTACACCCGATGCGTGTGCCTCTGTGCAAGTCAAAGAAGAGGTAGACTACGCCAAATCGGTGGGGCGCAAAATTATGCCCCTCCAGATTAAGCGTGTCAGCGAAGATGACCAGAACAAATTGGGTGTTGCCCACCTGAATTATATTGATTTTCTCGCCAGCCATGATGACCGTTTCGCATGGGAGAAATTGCTCAATGACCTGCCACCCGTGCTAAATCGCAACAAACGCCTATTAGACCCGCAATTCAAAGCCTCCCATGAGGATTATTTGCGCTCACTGTTCACCCGTTATGGCGACCTCAGCTTGGGCTATTTGCTCGATGCCACCCCCAAAGAGACCATCAGCCTATTTGATGTGTATGTGCCGTTGAAATTGGGCGTGGATTTTAAGGTGGAAGTGGATGAAACTGGCATCATAGATTGGTGGTTGTATGATGTAGATAACCCCACAACCACTGATGACAAATCACGCCCCAAATCGCTGAAAGGATTCACCCCACAAGGCGAAGGGTGGGAGGCATGGCGCGTCCATTTGGATGAAGGGTGGGCGCGGTTTGTGGTGCGTCATGAAGAAGAACAAGCAAAAAAGCCTGAAGATAAGCGTGAAGCAGTACGCTTGGGCGAATACAATTGGGGCAGATTAGAATCGGAAGATGCACCCGCCCTCATGCCCCATATCGTTATTACAGGCGCACCGGGTAGTGGTAAAAGCACCTTGCTCAAACACCTGATGTTGTGCATGGCGGGGGATATGCTCCATGAAGGCGAAGAATCCAAAGCGGATTTGAACAAACTCGGATTTTGGACATTGCCCGCCTATACGCCCATCTTCATCGAATTGCGGGCGCTCATCCGCACTGCCTTCCCACAACCCGAAGATGTCGTCACCCTAGATAAATGCTTTGCTTATATCGAAGCCGAACATCTCAAGCCGTATGGTAATAGCCTGTATATGCCACATCTCAAAGACCAATTGCGCGATGGCGATGTGATGATTTTTCTTGACGGCTTGGATGAAGTGCCAGATGCCGATATGGTGGAACGCCGAGAACAAATTAAGATGCTGGCGCATTTATTCCGCACGCAATACCCACAATGCCGTATCGCGGTCACATCGCGTCCCTATGCCTATGCAGGGGATTGGCAATTAAACGGCTTTGGACAAGTCTCATTGACCACACTTGACCAAGACCGCCTAGAAGAATTGGCGTTGCGCCTATTCCGTGTGGTATTGGGACAAGAGGGTGCAGAACAAGAGGCAGGTGCATTCAAAGAACAGATGGAAAATGTGCCAACAGAATTGCGCGGGAGTCCGTTATTTTTCACCCTCATGGCATCCATTTGGTTGAATAATCTCACGAAACCCGCAGACCAACGCTTACCCATCGCCAAAGGGGATATTTACCGCGAATGTGTGGAGATGCTGGTACGCCGATGGGGCAAAAAAGATGCCACCAGCAAGCAATCGCTCCTAGACGACATTGGCTTGACGCAAACCCAATTGCGCCAAGTGTTAGAGACACTGGCACATCATGTCCATAGCGAAACGGGCGAGAAAGATGATGCCGAATTTACAGGTGGGACGATATTCGATATTGTGGAGCGCCTCAAAATAAAGCGGGTAGATATTCCCATCCTAAAAACCGTATTGGCACAACGCGCAGGTATCACGTATGAACGCGCCCCAAATCGGTATCAATATGCCCACCGCAGTTTTCAGGAACATTTATCGGCGTGTTATTTGGTGGGGGAGGGGCGCTATCCGCAACAAATTGTGGCAGAAATCCGTAAAAGTCCCGCTTTATGGCGCAATGTGATGGAACTGATACCCGACGAGGCAAAACGGCAAGGGCGTGATTTGTGGCAGTTGGTGAAGGCACTCTTGCCCGATAAAAACGCGTCAGTGCCAACCGACCCAAATGACTCTGTTTGGTATGATATTTTTTATGCCACCCGTTTAATTATGAATCACCTGCCCAAAGAAGATGACCAACAAGACCTATATCGTCCGCGCATCCAAAAATATTTGCTAGAAATTATCGAAAAAGGATTATTATCCCCCGTAGACCGCGCCGAGATGGGGCGGATGCTCTCCGAAATCGGCGACAAACGGGCAGGGGTTGGAGTCATAACCACCTATAAAATCCCACTGCCCGATGTGGTGTGGTGCCATATCCCCGCAGGCGAGTTCATCATGGGCAGTGATGATTCTGGGCAAGATGATGAAAAACCTGCCCACACCTTGCATTTGGATGATTTTTATATGAGTCGCTATTTAGTTACATACGCCCAATATCGTGCTTTTGAAGAAGCGGATGATTTTGGCGATGAGACATGGTGGGAAGGTTTTCCAGAGGATGAAAAGCGCAAAAAGAATGACCAAGCCTTCAAATATGATAATCATCCCCAAGAACGGGTGACATGGTATATGGCGATGGCATTTTGCCGATGGCTAACCCATCATTTAGATGTGGCAAAATTGCCAATGCGTGTGTGGGATATGACCACCAAGACCTATCAGACAATGCCGTATCAAAAGATGAAAATTACCCTGCCAAGCGAAGCCGAATACGAAAAATCGGCGCGTGGGACGGATGGACGTATCTATCCATATGGGAATGATTTTGATGCCACGAAAGGGAATACATCAGCAACCGGTATCGGCAAAACCAGCGCAGTTGGCATGTTCCCACGGGGGGAATCGCCATACGGGGTATTGGATGGTAGTGGTAACGTGTGGACGTGGACATGCTCACTACGTAAAGACTATAAATATAATAGTAATGATGGACGAGAAGATGAATCAGGAACAGGTGTTCGTATCGTGCGCGGTGGCTCTTGGGACGATAGCGCGGACGGCGCTCGCGCGTCTTTTCGCAACCTCATCAGTCCGCTTAACAGGAACGACGTTATCGGGTTTTTCGTTGTGTGTCGTCCCTATTAATGTATTATGAACTCTGACCTCTGAAAGGGCGCATAAGCGCCCGTAGCTCTGAACTCTGAGGGCGCGTCAGCGCCCCGATTTTTGGTTTTTCCAAAAATCCGCGCAAA
>JANRKU010000134.1:0-27525 GCA_033763335.1 bacterium | reverse complement strand
TTGCCTGTACCGATGTCGGGTGTGCGTCACTTCCCGATGCTCGAAAGTGATACCTTTCAACGGTTGGTGGGGATGTTTTTAGAGACACCCGAAATTAGTAAGATTGAACTGAAGGAACGCTGGCGGCGGCGTTCACGCTAGACGTATTATGCCCCGCCAAGCCCTGATTTTTGCCAACGGTGAACCCGCCGATGGCACGATGGTGCGTCGCACCCTCTCGCAAGCACATAATCCGTATGTGATTGCCGCCGATGGGGGAGTGCGGATTGCCAAATTTTTTGATGTGCCAGTTCATACTGTTATTGGTGATATGGACTCATTGCCCGATGATGAGCATACCCGCCTAGAACGCATTGGCACGACATTTATTCAATATCCCCCACAAAAAGATTTTACAGACCTAGAACTTGCCTTTATGCACGCTGTAGAGCAGGGTATATCATGGATTCGGGTGATTGGTGGGCTTGGAAATCGCTTTGACCAGACCCTCGCCAATGTGTACCTGTTGGCATTGCCTATTTTGGTGGGGTGTGATGTTGGTATTGTGGCAGGTGGGCAATTTATCTGCTTGTTGCCTGCTGGTGTTCATAACCTGTCTGGTACGATTGGCGATACACTCTCGCTCATCCCATTAGGCGGTGCAGTGGAAAAAATCCGCACAGAGGGGTTGCAATATCCCCTCCACGATGAAACCCTCTATTTTGGACCCGCACGCGGGGTTAGCAATGTGTTTTTACGCCCCTCTATCACCCTCCATATCGGCGCAGGGCAATTGCTCATCATCCACACAGACGGACGCGCCTAACCAATTTACAATTCGGTTATTGACATTTGTCACCCACAAATGATACTATTTCACATAGCAAAATCTATAGAAATCTATAGAAATCTGTGTAAAATAGTGAATGGATATAGATTTTAACCTACATTCGCCAATAACTATATAAGGGTGTAATTTATACCACAACTTAAAAAATTAACCTCACCCCTAAATCCCCTCTCCAGTCTGGCGAGGGGACTTAAACCCACCCATAAAATGATTTTTACCTCTTCTCCAATTTGGAGAGGGGGCAGGGGGGTGAGGTAAAAGAGCAGTTTTATTGTTAATTTACTACACGATTGAGTAGGGACACGATATATCGTGTCCAAAATAGATGATGAGATAAGATAACAATGGATGAACAACCCGTAGCAGAGCAAAATTTGACCGTTGGGCGCAACCTCAAAATCGGATTTTTTCATTTGGGGTCAGGTATGGCTGATGTCATGGCGACTGGCGTATGGAATCGGGTCATGATTAGTGATTTGGGATTCGCCGCCACGCCGATTGGTTTGTTGGTGAGTTTGCGCTATTTCCTTGCGCCACTCGGTGTTTTGGCGGGGCGTATGTCTGACCGCAGAGCTGTATTTGGGTATCGGCGGTTATTTTGGGTGTGGCTAGGGCGCTTGATGATGGTCATGAGCGTATTCATGCTGGGTTTTCAGACAGCCGCTTTCGTCAATGGTAGCCCTGCCGATGTGGGCGCGTGGATTATCATCTCATTGGCAATGTTATTATTCAGCTTGGGCAGTGCATTATCGTCTAGCACTTTTTTGGCGCTGATTTATGACCGTTCTAATGCCAACCAGCGCGGGCGCTCTGTGGGTATTGTGTGGACATTTCTTCTGATTGGGTTCACAATTGGCGGTATCACCTTTGGATTGATGCTCCCTAGTGAAGTCAAAACATCGCTAGATTACTTGCTTCTCACGATTAGCCCCACCAATATTTTTCATAATAAGCCCGATTTTAGCGCCGATGCGTTGCTCAATCTGTTTTTGATGGCAGGCATGATTTTAGGCGCATTATGGTTCTTCTCCTTATTGGGCGAAGAAAAACGCCAACGGGCAGGCTTAATCCCCAATGCACAAGCCACCGAAGCCGAGACCAGCTTGCGTCACGATTTGGGATTGGTGTGGAAAAGTCGCCCCATGCGCTTCTTTGGATTTTATCTGGGGCTTTCGATGATGTTTGCCTTTTCGCAAGACCTCATCCTAGAGCCGTTTGCGGGTGATGTCTTTGATATGAGCGCCCGCGTGACCACCAAATTCGCCGCCTATTGGGGCAGTATGGCAATTTTGGGGACAATCGCCTTTTTATTTTTGGCGCGTCGTTATAAATGGCTCACCAATTACCGCATGAATGTGATTGGTGTGTGGATGCTTATCATCACCTTCGTGTTATTTGCCATCTCATCCATTTTTTCCATTCGTGGCATTGTGACCCCTGCGCTCATCACATTGGGGCTAGGATTGGGGATTTGGAATGTTGGCACGCTCGGCATGATGATGGATATGAGTCCCTTGGGCAAGGCAGGCACATTTTTGGGATTTTGGACATTGCTGGTCACATTTGCACGCGGATTTGGCGTGAGTGGTGGCGGGATTGTGCGCGATATTGCGCTCAATACGACAGGCAGTGTCAATTTAGCGTATGGCATCGCCTTTGGATTGGGCGCGGTGGGGCTTGGTGTTTCACTCTATATGCTCAACCAAATTAATGTTCATGCAGTGGATGTCCTTCAAGAAAATACCATCAGCGCCGAAGCCGTTTTCGCTGGTGCGATGGATTAATTAACACACATATCAGCAGGGCATATTGCGTCCTGATACCTTTTGTTTACAATGGCTAACCGCGAGGGCGCTAGGGCAAGACCCTAGTCGCTCTTTTTTTTTCTGATATGATATGTGCCATGAAATCATCACGCGCACTTTCTAATAAACAAATTTTTCTATCGGCATTTGTCGTCTTACTGGGATTTTTAGCCAGTGGCGTGCTTGGATTTGTCCGCACGGCAGTTTTTTCTGCAACATTTGGCACGAGTGCGGAACTCGATGCGTTTTATGCCGCCCAACGGATTCCAGAATTGCTTTTTACGCTGGTAGCAGGTGGGGCATTGGGGTCGGCATTCATCCCTGTATTTTCGCGCTATCTCAAACCTGAATCACTTGACCATGCGTGGAAACTCGCTAGTGCTGTGATGAGTTTTTCGTTCCTCATCGCAGGCGGATTGGGGGTGCTACTCGCTATTTTTGCGCCCATTTATGTGCCGATTGTGCTAGTGCCATCTGCCTCTGCATCACAACAAGCATTGGTGATTTCGCTCACCCAATTGATGATGACCACTACCGCGATTTTTGCCGTGAGTGGGTTAATTATGGGCATTTTGAACGCCCATCAACAATTTATTTTTTCATCGTTGGCATTAAGCCTGAATAATATTGGTCTCATCATGGGGGCATTGCTGATTGCCCCGAATTTAGCCCCGTATGACGGTCAGACAGGGAATGCCAATATCTATGGGTTGGCATTTGGCGCGATTTTGGGGGCATCATTGCATTTAGTGGTGCAACTCCCCGGATTGTATCGGGTGAAGGCACGATTACGCTTATTACTCACATGGCAACTCGCAGGTGTGCGCGAAATTTTGGGGTTGATGTTGCCCCGTGTGTTGGGGTTGGCGGTGGTGCAACTCAATTTTTTGGTGAATGTGGCGCTCGCCTCTGGGATGGCAGAAGGCAGTCAAACCGCGCTCAGTACGGCATGGTTTTTGCTATTTTTTGTGTTGGGCATCATCGCGCAAAGTCTTGGGACGGTGATTTTTCCTACACTATCGGCTTTGGTGGCAGAAAATGATATGACTACCTATAAGGCGCGGTTGGCATTGGCGATGCGGAGCGTGTTATTCCTCGCGTTACCCGCTACGGCTGGTTTAATCCTGATGGGTGTGCCGTTGGTATCGTTATTTGAACGGGGTGAATGGACAGCCACTAGCACCCGCGCAACCGCATGGGCATTATCATTTTTTGCGATAGGGATGGCGGGGCATAGCCTGTTAGAGGTGTTATCACGCGCGTTTTATGCGCTGGCAGATACATGGACACCGGTCAAAATTGGCTTGGCTTCGATGGTATCGAATATCGTCTTAAGCCTGATATTCATTCAATTCATTGGGGATAAAACATCGCTGGAACGCGGTGCATTTGCGGGATTGGCGCTCGCCAATAGCCTCACCACCCTGATTGAAGCGGGGGCGCTCTGGTGGCTTTTGCATCGCCGTTTGGGCGGTATGCCTACACGCCGTATTTTAGATGGGGCGCTACGGGCATTGATAGCGACCATCGGCATGAGCGCGGTGGTGTGGGGGATGACGATGACTTTTACCGATATGCCCATGCTCCTCTTGTTACTGATTGGGGCGGGTGGGGGCGCAATCGCCTATTTCATCTTCGCTGTGTTGTTGCGGATAAATGAGTTAGACATCATTTTGGTGCGTCTAAAATTAAAAAAACGCTAGGACAAAATGCCTTGTGGCTCTGGAATTTCTCTGCCACGCTCTAGGGCAAGCTCTAACCATAGGCGTTTTGCTTCTTCAATCGCTGGCAAAATATCATCCCAACTATCTACTTGGGTCATACACCCTTTTAGTTCTTTAATTTGCACAAACCACGACCCGTCATCGGGAATAATTTCAATCGTATAGGGCATGGCTAAATAGTCCTGTAACGATTTATTCTTCATCGCAATGGGCGCACATCGCCATCATCATTGATTTCGCTCACGCGCAAATTGGCTTTTTCGAGGATAGCTTGGCAATATGCCGAAAGTTTTCGCCCACGCTCAAATAGGCGCACCGATTCCTCTAAGCTCAATCTACCACCCTCTAGTTCCGCCACGACCCGTTCCAATTCCGCAAACGCATTTTCAAAAGAGAGTCCGTTTATATCGTCCATGTGTATCTTTATCCTCCACCCGTGCATATAATTCGCCATCTTTGAGGCGCAAGGTAATGCCTTCGCCTGCTGTGGCATCCAATTCAGATGTAACCCGACTGCCATCACCACTTTTTATCACAATCGCATATCCCCGCGCCAAAATCGCATCGGGATTGGCAGAGACCAATGCGGCATTTTTGGCGATGAGCCGTTCTTTGAGCAATATCAGCCGATTATTCACCGCTTTTTCGGCGCGGAGCAATAGGTTATCGAGTCGTTGTTGTTGGTTGCGGATAGTTACCGTTGGCGAAGCCATCATCAAGCGCCGATGGAGGGCTTCTAGCCCTTTTTGTTTTTCTTCCAACAGGTCATCCATCGTGGAATAGAGCAGGGCATCATAATCATCTACGGTTTCGCGCATGACAACAATATCGGGGGTGATACGCTCTGCGCCTGCTGAGGGTGTTGGGGCGCGTTCATCACTCACAAAATCCACAATGGTGAAATCGGTCTCATGCCCAACACCCGTCACAATCGGAATTTTGCTATCTGCCACCGCACGCGCCACACGTTCATCATTAAATGCCCATAAATCCTCAATGCTCCCCCCACCACGACACACTAAAATCACATCACAGTCGGTATGTTCATTGAGTCGTTCTATCGCTCGGACAATTTGGGGTGGGGCATCATCACCTTGTACCAGTGTGTTGCTCAATATCACATGCGCCAATGGAAACCGCTTGCTCAAGACATTTAACACATCCTGAAAAGCCGCGCCTGTGGCAGATGTCACCACGCCGATAGTATAGGGATAGGCAGGGTAGGTGCGTTTTCTGTCGGCATCAAACAAGCCCTCAGAGGCGAGTTTTGCCTTGAGGCGCTCGAATTGTTGATATAAATCGCCAACACCGACTGGGCGGATATATTCGACAATGAGTTGATAGTCGCCTTGTGGGGCATATACGGCAATTTTGCCGAATAATTCCAATGCCACACCATCTTTTGGCGTGGTGGATTGTCGTTGGGCAGTCGTGCGCCACATCACACAGCGCATTTGTGCATCTTTGTCTTTAATGGTGAAATACCAATGCCCAGATGACACTTGGCGCACATTCGAGGCTTCTCCAACCACCCAGACATCCTGCAATACAGGGTCTTGGGTGAGGATATAATTGATATAACGGGTCAATTCAGAGACACTTTTGGGTTTAGCTAATTCTGACATGGCATTTTTCCGTTATTTTTTCATCACCTTCTTAATTGTACCCGATAATGCCAACCTGTCTACAAACCGATGAACACGCTATAATAGGCACACTTCTCTACATGGAATGGGAGCGCGAGTATGCCAACTTTTTTGAATGCAGAAGAACGAGAAAAATTACAAAGCGAATTGGTCAAGATGAATTTTATCCGTGCCAAAGGCAAGTTACGCCGTATGGATAGAAAAGCCAAATTGGGAACATATCGCAATGTGCAAAATCCGGGCGAATGGATGACCACCTATGATTTGCCATCGCTGGGGGCGCATGTCACCCTCATCGAAAGTTGTGATTTGGGGACAGATGACCCGAATAAGCGTGTCAAAGCCCGTTATGAGATGGTACGGGTGATTGTCCAACCCAATGCGGGTAATCGGACATAATTTTTATTAGAAAACACTTTTTTGGAGGAAAGTATGACAACACTCAATATCACACAAGACAATAAACAAGCACAAATCATTCAACGTGCATTGGCGATTGCGACCTTCACCGCATTAACGGTGTTGGGGTCAAAAATCACACTAGAAAGTGGCGAAGTGCCATTCACACTCCAGACGATGGTCGTCTTTTTGGCGGGTATGGTCTTGGGTGGGCGTGATGCGGCACTCTCACAAATTGGCTATGTTGGTTTGTTGCTGTTGGGATTGCCTGTTGATGCGCGTGGATTGGGATTTGGCGTATTTGCAGGACCCACATGGGGCTTCATCGCAGGATTTGTGCCAGCCGCGTTTGTGGTGGGTGTGATTTCTGAACGCTATGGTAATAAATTGTGGGTGCATCTGATTGCGGCAACGGCGGGCGCGAGCATTTATTTCACCACAGGGACAATCGTCCTCATGTCGGTGACAGGCTTGGCGTTTATCAATGCCTTTTATGCGGGTGTGGTCAAATTTTTGGCGATGGATTTTGCCAAAGCATTATTAGCATCGGCATTAGCCCGTTCACCCATGCCACAAGCCTTTTGGGGATTGCTCCGCAGAGGGCAATAACATTTGATAGAAAAAGGTCGGATATACGGGCTTGCGCCATAATCCGACCCTATAATCTTTATTATAAACCCTCTAAATCCTCTTCTGTGGCGGTCAGCCCCAAAATGTGATAGCCAGCATCCACATGCACAATTTCCCCAGTGACCATACGGCTCATATCCGATGCCAGCCATAATGCCACATCGCCCACATCTTCTTGTGATACCGATTTTCGCAATGGCGATACTTTTTCGGCATATTTGAGCATGGTACGTAACCCAGGGACACCCGCCGCCGCTAATGTTTTGATGGGTCCCGCGCTAATGGCATTGACGCGAATCCCAAACGGACCCAAATCACTCGCCAGATAACGGGTGATGGTCTCTAATGCCGATTTTGCCACCGCCATCACATGATATTTTGGCATGACTTTTTCGCTGGCATAGTAGGTGAGGCTCATGATGCTCCCGCCTTCTGTCATCAATGGGGCGGCGCGTTTGGCGAGTGCAATTAGGCTATAGGCGCTAATATCCAATGCCATTTTGAAGCCATCACGCGAAATATCCACAAAACGCCCACCCAAATCATCACTATTGGCGAAGGCGATGGAATGAACCAAAATATCTACCCGCCCAAAGCGTTGTTGTGCTTTTTCAAAAATTGCGTCTATATCTTCATCTTTGGTGACATCACATTCTTCGACAAAATCGCATTTGATTTCTTCTGCGAGGGGGAAAATACGCTTTTTCAATACTTCCCCCGCATAACTCAAGCCGATAGTCGCGCCTTGTTCATGCAATTTTTTGGTGATGCCCCATGCAATCGAATTTTTATTGGCGACACCAAAGATGAGCGCCACTTTTCCGTCTAATAAGCCCATGTAAAATACCTCCTCATGTTGCAAACAAAAAAATTATAGCAATAGTAAGGCTAAATGAATTGCTCCAACCACGCCCGCCCCTATGATTAGCATATTTGAAAACCAATTATTAAATTTGTATGTTGGAAGATTGCGACATAGCCAATGTAACCCAACGTGGATGATTAAAAATAGGTCAAATCCTATCTGAAATGTGCGTACTGGTGCAAACCAAATAATCATTGCAAATAAGGGAATATGAGCGGCTGTGAAAATACGATAGGCTGTAACATCATCGAATGGCTTAAGGAAAAAGAAAATCCGCCATTCATGATGTAAAATTGCATCTAGTTCATGCGTTGCTAACCACGCTATACCAATAAAAAAAAGTAGATTTGTATCCATAGTAGCCCATCCTTTCAGTTGAAAATATATTATAACGTCATAGCCCACACAAGACCAATCTGTAACCACCATGCGCTATAATGGGGGCAAAATAATTTCATAAAAGGAGTGGTAGTCATGTCTGATGCGCCCATCAATGTCCTCGTGGCGATGAATTTTTCAGAAGAAATTCTCAATCGGCTACGTGCCGTATCGGATAGGCTCAATATTGTGTGTTATGCGGGACAAGTCCCCACGCAAGCCTATGCCGATATAGATATTCTATACACCATCTTCAATTTTCCCACACCAGCCGAAGCGCCAAATCTCAAATGGATTCAATTGCATTTTGCGGGGTTGGATGCTGTTGTGAATCGTCCGATTGTCCAACAAGAGCATATTCATATCACGACGGCGAGTGGTATTCATGCCACCCCAATTGCCGAATATTGTATGGGGATGATGTTGGCATTTTCGCTCCAATTCCCCAAAATGTGGCGCTTGCAACAACAGGCAAAATGGGCAGACCGCCCACAAGACACCTTTAAGCCCGTTGGATTGCGTGGACAGGTGCTTGGGATTGTTGGTTATGGCAGTATTGGGCGTGAATTGGCGCGGGTGGCATCGGCAATGGGTATGAAAATTTTGGCGACCAAAAATAACCTGCTCAAACCCGCCGAAGATTTGGATTATATTGAACCGAATACAGGCGACCCACATGCCGAAATTCCAGAACGGATTTATCCCACAGAGGCGCTTGGGGCGATGGTCGAGGTGTGTGATTATTTGGTCGTTACGGTGCCATTAACCGAAAAAACGCGCCACATGATTAATGCCGATATTCTCAAACGGATGAAACCGAGTGCTTATATCATCAATATCGCACGCGGGGCAGTCATAGACGAAAGTGCGCTCATCGAAGCCCTACAAAATGGCACGATTGCAGGTGCGGGGTTGGATGTGTTTGAAGAAGAACCACTCCCCGCCACCAGCCCATTTTGGGGATTAGAAAATGTCCTCATCAGCCCACACTGTTCGGGCAATAATACCCGTTATGCAGAACGCGCTTCACGGGTGTTTGAAGAAAATTTGCGCCGATATGTTGCTCATCAACCGTTATTGAATCAATTTGACCGCAAACGGGGATATTAGAGGATATAACAGGTTTTTTAGGAGGGTAAGGGCGCAACATGTTGCGCCCTTACAGGTATATACCGTCTTTATTTGCTAAAAACATTACAGTAAATGATGAAAAGAAAATTAGGGTTTGCATGTTTCTTCACCAAAATAGAACTTTTTAATTCCCAAATTCGTATATAATCAATATGGGTATTTGAAAAAATTAAAAAGGAGTTTTGAGCATGACCCAATCCCCAAAATATCAGTTTGAACAATTCGCCGCCACCCGTATTTATACCCCTATTGTCAGTTATTCGCCCGATGGTAAACAAATTTTGCATGTGAATAATGCCACAGGGCAATTTAATTTGTGGACAGTGCCATCTGGTGGTGGTATCCCTCAACAATTGACCGCTTTTACCGATAACACCATCCGTAATGCCATATGGACACCTGACGGGAAAAATATTATTTTCCAAGCTGACCAAAATGGTGATGAGCAACACCAACTCTATCGGCTTGGTGCGCGGGGTGGCTGGCATACTGCACTCACGAATAAACTGGATTCACAACATAATATCGGTGATATTTCGCCCGATGGTCAATGGGTGGCATATTCCGCTAATGACGAAAATCCCATGCACATGGATGTGATTTTGCTTCATCTGCAAACAGGCGAAAAACGCCGTATTATCACAGGAAAACAAGCATTTGTGGGCGAATGGTCACCCAATGGCAAATATATCACCATCGTGGAATTTATTGGCAACACCAATATCAATACATGGCTTCATAACTATGAAACAGGCGAAACAATCAATTGTACCCCTCATGAAGGAGATATGGTTTTTGTCCCTGTAGGATGGTCAAAAAATAATGATGGTTTTTATATGATGACCGATGAAGGGCGCGAATTTACGGGGTTATATTATTATGATATTGCCCAAAAGTCGTATGATTCTGTGGTTTTGCCCGATTATGACATCGAAAACTTTGCGCTTTCCGATGACGGGCAGGTGATGATTTGGGTTGTCAATGAAAATGGCGCATCCAAGCTCTATGGCAAGAATTTACAGACCAATACCCCTCTCAATATGCCCAATTTGCCTTTAGGGGCGGTAGGTGGCTTATCACTAAACCCCAATGGAACAAAATTGGCATTGGTGTATGTGCGCCCCGCTCAAGCCAGTAATTTATACGAATTAGATTTGACCACAGGTGACATGCTCGAATTGGGTCAAAGTATGCTTGGGGGCATTGACCCACAAGATTTTATTGAGCCAGAAGCCGTATTTTATGAGACATTTGACGGGCGCAAAATTCCCGCATGGCTATATAAGCCAAAAACTGTGGATGGAATGCGCTATCCAGTGGTGTTATCTATTCATGGCGGACCAGAGGCACAAGAGCGCCCTGTTTATAATTACAATGGGTTATATCAACATTTGCTCAATATGGGTTTTGGTATATTAGCGCCGAATATTCGCGGTTCAACGGGATATGGTAAATCGTACCAAAAATTGATTCACCGTGATTGGGGTGGGGCAGAATTGCGCGATATTGAACATGCCGCTATTTATCTACGGAGCCTCGATTGGGTAGATAGCAACCGTATTGCGGTGTATGGCGGGAGTTTTGGCGGATTTGCGACCCTTAGCGCCGTGACACGCTTGCCCCAATATTGGGCGGTGGGCGTGGATATTGTTGGTCCGTCAAATTTGGTCACATTTGCCAGAGCTGTGCCACCGTTCTGGAAACCCATGATGAAATCGTGGGTGGGCGACCCAGAAGAAGATTACGACATGCTTATGGAACGCTCGCCCATCACCTATGTATCGCAACTTCGCGCCCCTATGCTCATTATTCAGGGTGCAAAAGACCCGCGTGTGGTGAAAGGTGAAAGTGACCAAATGGTAGAAAAAATCCGCGCACAAGGGGGTAAAGTCGAGTATTATGTAGATGAAGAAGAAGGGCATGGCGCGACTCGACGTGCCAATTCGATTAAGTGGATGGGCATGGTAGCGCACTTCTTAGAAGAGCAATTACTCGACCTGCCTGTCTAATGAAACTTTTAGTGCTAGGTTGCGTATAATGATATAGACATTCATTTCTAAATAATCAGGAGTAGCTTCCGATGGAAGAAAATACCAGTTCAGAACAACCGATGACCGATGAAGAAAAACGCACTGCGTTTGAAACCTTTTTGTCACATCAAAAACGCGCCCTAGAAGAAACAGGTAAGGCATTAGAAGCCTTGTTGCCAGAAGGATTTCGTGTGCATGGGAGCAATGCCAGCAAAGAATTTACAAAAGGATTCAAAGTGTTGGTGAGCGCCGCCATGCAAGAACTTCGCAAAGCTCGCAAAGACGAGGATGATGCAGAAGGTGTTAGTGGGGATGACCAACCCGTTTCGACCACTGGCAAAACCAAGGTCAAAGTAAAAGTCGAATAAATTGTTAGACCTGTAAGGGCGCAACATGTTGCGCCCTTACAGACCCCACTCATGATGAATGTTTAGCTCACGCCAAAGCGCGTCTTGAGCAGGGTATCGAACCAACGGCGGGGTAGGAGTCGCTTTGCCAATAATGCTTGATGTGTATCTAATCCCACAATATAAGTGGTTTTCGGTTTTTTGGCGGTGAAGGCATGAGCGACTTTTTTTGCCACATTTTGCGGCGGAATCCCCGTACTTGCCCACTTTAATCCAGCCTCAATAGATTGCTTAAATCCCTCACCATAAAGATGTTGTCCTTCTGGTGATAATTCATCTAACATCTCTGCCGATTGTTCTTTGAATTTTGTCCATATTGGTGTGGTGATAGACCCCGGTTCAATGATAGAGACATACACCCCCAATGGTAATAATTCCTGACGCAAGGCATCGCTAAAGGCTTCCATCGCATATTTTGACATGCAATACGGTCCAGAAAATGCCGATGTTACCCGTCCAAGCATGGATGTTGTGTTCACAATCCGTCCTTTTGCTTGGCGGATGAGAGGCAATAATGCTTGTGTAACGGCAATATGCCCAAATAAATTCACCTCCATGATACGGCGAATTTCTTCCATTGGCACAAATTCCATCGGACCGCTCACAGCGATGCCTGCGTTGTTAAATAAGCCATAGATGCCTTCATCACCACATTCTTTTTTGAGCCGTTGTGCAACATCAACTATCATGTCGTGTTTGGTGATGTCTAAGGGCAAAACGGCGACATTCACCGCTTTGAGCGCCGCTATATCTTCACTTGGCAATACCCCTGCAATCACCCTAAACCCGATTTGACTGAGCATAGTGGCGCTCGCCAAACCGATTCCTGTAGATGCCCCTGTGATGAAAATCGTCTGAACACTCATCCCTTATGCCTCTTTTAATATCCCTGTGATATAGGTGACAGCACACACCCCATAACCAATAAGCGCCAGCCAAATTTCGCCATTCACATAAAAGAGGGTGGCGCTGATGAAGATGCTCCCAAAGAAGATTGAACGGCTATTATTGCGTGATTCTTTTTCGATTCGGCGTAATTGTTGGCGTTGTGCCACGCTCATTTCGGTGATAACCCGAATTTCACCCGCCTGCAATTTTTTCATCGTCTCATCGGTGCGAAGGATGGCAGGGAATACACGGCGCACCATTTCTTCTGCCAATGTTCGCAGAGCGCGTGCGCCATTGCCACTGAACAAAATTTGTAGGGTATTGGCATTCGCAAGGGTGCGTGGGTCTATGATGCCTGTGCTGGTGTTTTTGCTGATTTTTGACGATTTGGGGATGTCTATCCCAAAACCACGCGCCAAGAGCGTATCGGTATAGGGGATGAGTTCAAACCACGGATTGTAATTTTCATCGAGTAGCGTACACATGCCTGTGAGGATGCTCACGGTGCGCCCCAGATAAATAAAATCTTGTGGGATATAAAACGGCATATCGAAGATGAGGTCATTGAACTCATCGCCCAATTCTGCCAATTTATTAAAATCCATCGTGCGTAAATCGGACATGCTCAAGCCCCAAATTTCGTCAAATGCCGCTTGTGTGGCTTCGATGATGCGGTCTGTATCTGCGCCCGGTAGCAGGAAGCCGAGTTTTTCGTAGCTTTTGACCATCGTTTTCACATCACGATTTAAGACGGCGTGTAGGGTTGTCACCAAGCCATCGGCAATTTCGTGAGAAAGTGTGCCAGTCATGCCAAAATCAATGAAGATGAGTTCAAAGGGGGTTTCTTCGGTGAGGTCTGGATTGGGCAAGGCACGCACGAACAAATTCCCCGGATGCGGGTCGGCGTGGAAGAAATAATGATTAAAAATTTGGTGTAGATAGGTGTCCATGAGGCGTTTGGCGACAGTTTTACGATTAATCCCCGCCTCTTCTAGGGCATCATAATCATCAATTTTGATGTTGCTCACATCTTCAATCGTCAACACTTGGTCGGTGGAATGGTCAACATAAATATGGGGAACATACACGCCTGCCATGCCTTTGAACATGGCGGCGAATCGTTGGGCGTTATAGGTCTCGTGTTTATACGATAATTCTTCGAGCAAGACCTTGCCAAATTCATCCACCAACCCAACGGCATCTGACCGATTGTAGATAAAGCGGAAGCGCATGGCGATGGTCGCCACAACGCGCATGGCGGCTAAATCGGTATAACAAATTTCGCGGATATTGGGACGTTGCACCTTCACCACGACTTTTTCACCTGTTTTGAGCTTGGCGCGATGCACTTGCCCCAAACTAGCCGCGGCGATAGGTGTTTCGTCTACAAATTCATAGGCATGAATCCCGCCCAATTCGCGCTCTAATACGGCTAAAATCCGCTTAAAACTGATAGTAGGCACTTCATCCTGCAACGATTTTAATTCGTTGATGATGGCTTCTGGCAAAATATCCACGCGGGTGGAAATAAATTGCCCTAATTTGATAAAAACCCCGCCTCGTGTGATGGCAAATCCGCGAAATTCACGGGTATAGCCTATCCATCGGCGTAAATTGGTTTTTTCGACCCATTTGGGGAAATACCGATACACATAGACCTGCCAAAACATCACCCGCACGAACATCCATCCTGCAAAGGCAATAATCCGAAAATAACGCCATTGCAAGCGCAAGGAACGCCCTTTGTGGGTGGGTGCTTGCACGGTGCTATCTTCTGGCGAGGGTGCATTGGCGATTTTTGGACGATAAACAGGTGTAATCGGTGTATCTGGTTCATCCAAAAATGACGGGTCGGCAGACGGGTCTATATGAATGTCGCGTTGGGGAATACGAGAATGGTCAGATGTAAGTTGAGGGGTTACATCTGCCATCATAAAATTGGGGTCGGTGAAGGACGTGCCATTGGCACGCCCATTCGTTGAGGAATCATTAATTTTTGCTGAATCGGATACAGAGGGTTGATTCTTCAAATTTGGCATCCGCAATCTCTAAATCCCATAGGGCATAAGGTAGGACGATGTTGCGCCGATACGGTCCGACGCGCAAGGTGAGTTCATCGCGTGAGCGATATAAATCCATATCATTTTTATCCACAAAGGGCAGTGGCACGCGCAGGCTATAATTGCCTTCTTTTTCATCTTTTTCGATGCTGTGTGTTTTGCCTGTGAACATTTTATCAGTTGGGTTTTTATCCCCATAGAGAATTTCGCCCAATTTACGGAGTTTATCTAACCCCGAAATTTCGCCACCAAAGAGGGGGGCTTTAATCATCGTTAATCCACCAAAGGCTTCTTCGATGAAGGCGATATTTTCTTTTTGATGTGCCTTCCACATGGTGAAATAGGGGTCGGTGACATCATCGGGAATGATACGATTGCACATGATGGCATCGGTGGCATACCCATATAAATTCAAATAGGTGTAGGTGCGTTGGGTCTCTTTAATGACCATTTTTTCTGGGTTGACCACCAAGCGAATACTGGTGATTTCTGGGTTGGTCATGAGGTCGCGCACTTTATCGAGGGTATCGAATAGCACCTTGACCTGATTCCACGCCTCGTCATCTGGTACAACAGGCATGGCACGTCCCATCACCCGATTGATTGGGCGCATCACACGACCAATGCCCCGTGTGAGCGAGAGTACCTTCATCACCCACCAACGGGTAACATCGGGCAGGCTCAATAGACGGAGTGTTTCGGCGGTGGGGGCGGCATCTACGATGAGGACATCGAAGAAATTTTCTTCAAAATAGCGATTAATCCACAGCAGATGAGCGCCTTCTTCAAGACCGGGCAAGATAGTCACTTCTTCTGCGACAATATCATCAATGCCTTGCTTGCTGAACATGGCGACCATGTATTCTTGGAATTTGCCCCAATATTTTTCCATTGAATAGCGGGCATCCACTTCTTGCGCCCACAAATTGGGATAAATTTCAATCGGCTCTGGTCCGATTTTCTTTTCGAGCGAATCGGCTAGGCTATGGGCGGTATCGGTGCTGATAACAATGGTCTTAAGACCCATCTCGGCACATTTTAATGCTGTGGCGGCGCTAATGCTGGTTTTGCCCACGCCACCTTTTCCTGTATGAATGATTACACGCATATGATTACTACTCCACGGTTTATATCCCTATTATACACAATTAGGGATTAGTTTGTCTCTATAGTGATATATACGTTAGATGAGAAGAAAAGGGTGCAAAACAGGGGATACAGGACTCAAAACTATGCTATAGCTCTAAGTCCTCAAAATTTAATATGATTTATTTTAACCTTGATTGCTAGTTGCCCGGTTTTCCTCGCCAGAGGCTTCAGCCTCTGGCTAACCAACTTGTAAAAGCACCCTGAAGGGTGCTTGCACGTCAAAAATTGATGGGTAAAATGGTCTTAAAGAGCCTAAGTATCGCTCAAAACAGGCATAACAGCCTACTTTAGTAGGCTTCACAGAGGCTAGGCAGGTGCTTTAGCGCCTGCCGTAAGGCAAATGAATGAACTAGCAATCAGGGTTTATTTTAATGGAGGTAGTAAAGCATTTAACATTTTGAATAACCCTTCAAAAGTATCTAATGCCTGTTCTAATCCCTTCACTTTTGACTTAATGCTTCCTGAATTCTCTATTAAATAAGAGGAAGGTGCAAAATGGTCAAAATTAGATATATGTTCGGGTAAAGTTCTAAAATGTTTCTCTACTTCTTTAACAACACGCAAACCACTTTTTTCCTTCTGTTCAGGCATTAAATGTGGTTTTTCAAGTGAATATGTTAAATTGATAAGCGATACATAAAAATTCCAGCCGAGCAAATCTTCAACATCCGCTTCAGATTGTTCAACAAACATATCAGCAGTAAATACATGACTAGCTTGTGAAATTTTTTGTTCTTTTAAATCTTTCACTTTCTTCTTTTCGCCATCATGATAGTCTATTAATACGGCTATATTAATGAGGTTTCCACTAAAAAGTGCCATAAATGAGGCAACTTTGTCTATTCCCCCACATGGCGTAATTACCCATCTAGCATCAAGTCCTACTCTTTTTCTATCAGTTAATTCTTTTGAAAACCATTTTAGATATAATAAATCTGATGGACCTTCAACTAATAAGACATGTTCTCCAACAAATAATGTTTGGGTGAGATCATAACCTAAAACGGCTTGGAGTGGAAAAATAGTATCTGCATCGGTACTAAGGACTTGATCGCCTACTTTTGTACCTAATATATCCCCATTTTTTGTTACAATATCTTCCACAGTTCTTATACCTGCGAAATTATTCATATCAACCATAAAAGGCGAATGAGTTGTATATAAAACTTGATAATTGGGGCTTAGTGCTTCGTTTATATAGCGCAATAAATCACTCTGCGCTTTCCCATGCAAAGTAAGACCCGGTTCATCTAATAATATAATTAAATTTTCTCCATAGTTCTTCTTAACTTGAGAAAACCAAATTAAAAATGAAAAGAACCAGACAAAACCTGTGCTACGATTATCAAAATTAACAGAAACACCGTGTCTATCATTTTTAATACGAGTCCTAAAAATGGTTCCGTTATTATATGGTGCAGGGTCTTCAGGTTTTGCTGGGTCAAAACGAAACTCAACCCTAAGTTCCCGATTTTGTTTCCAGTATTGAAAAATTTGATTTGTAATTTTATTCGAAACGCCTTCTAATCTCCCGATAAATTCTTCAAATGTTTTTGCTTTAGAAATTTGTTCAGGAGTAGTTTTTGCTGAGTCTAAAAGCGCAAGGAATATACGGTCTTCAAATCTTAGCGTGTTTTTACTTTTGCGCTCATTTAATTGATCAATAGAAACAGAACCCGGCAATCTTTGATAATCAGCGAAATAGACAAATGTGGGTAAGAAAGTCATTAACATTTGAGCTATGTAATCCTCAAATGAGGATTGGTTTAAAATTCCAGTTAATTTAGTAATGAGTTCAATATGACGCTCGGAGGGAGTTGGAATTGATTTTAAAATCCTAACAAGTTCGTTAACTGTTTGAGGATTTCCTAAACCTTCAATTTCTTCATTATGCAATAATGAATGTTCAATAAAATTATCTACAATTTTGTCTTGTTTAATTTGGCAGTTCCACAAGACTCTATTATCATACCCTTTTCTTGCTATAACCCTATTATCTTCTAAAATAGATTCACCGAATAGACTTTCTAATTGATTTATTTCTGTTTGTTTAAGTTCCCAATATGTAGTTAATACATTGTGATTTTGGCTTAAAGTATCATCATAATCAGTTAAATGCCTGCGAGGATATTCCACGCCTGAATTAAAAAATTCTTTTTCTTTTTCCGTTGGATTTAATTTATAAAGCGCTTCTAATAAAGCGCTTTTTCCTGCCTCATTTTTCCCAACAAAACAAGTTGTTTGGGCTATTGAAAATAGTGTTGAATCTTCAATTGATTTATAGTTTTGAATTTGTACCTGTTTTAGTTGCATTTTATATTGGCTCCTAACCTCAATTTGTTTAATATTTATTGTACTATACAGCGTATTTTTATCAAATTAAATTAATTATTACATTTGTTCTGAAATCTCTTGATGACATTTACATCCACCATTTTGGTATCAAACTCGCTTGGATTCGTACTGCCTAATATTCAAATGATTGTATGTAGATAAAACGTGCTAATAAAAATCGATTTAACACACACCTTAATAGAACAAGTGGTCATATATATGGTATAATCAAGGTGTTCGGCAAACCCAAATTTTATACCAAAGGATAACTGACCCATGACCACTGAAAATAACCCACACACCTCTACCCTGAATCTGAATTCCATCATGTTGGGGACATCTCAAGCAAAAGTGCTTGGCGAATTTTATGAAAAAGTTTTTGGCAGACCAGCCGATATGGAAGAGGAGGGGGGATGGTATATGTGGCAAGTTGGTAATACCTCTTTGAGCATTGGGAAGCATTCAGAAGTGCTTGGGCAGGCAAAAGAGCCAGCCAGAATTATCCTCAATTTTGAGACAAAGCTGGTGAAAGAAGAATTTGACAGGCTTAAAGGGATAGGCGCGACGATTGTTAAAGAGCCTTATGAAATGGATGGGGCGTGGATTGCGACCCTTGCCGATGCCGATGGGAATTTTATTCAATTGATGACCCCGTGGGAAATGGAATAAAAATCAGTTTTTGATAGGTGGTTATAAGAGGCATTACGATGCTCTCTGTACCACCTTTTTTTAATCATCCTCATTTTCTTTCAATAATCCAGCATATACACCTGGGTCAGAATCTGGGATGAGGGTTGCGCCTGCGATTTTGGTATAAAAATCGGCGGGACCAACGCCTCCAATGACCGCATAGCCATAGCCTTGCGCCCACATATCATGTAAACACGCCAGCAATAATGCCGCCCCTGTGCCTTTTCCGCGACCAGCCTCACCAACGCCTGTTGGTCCAAAAAATCCGAGTTTGGTGGTGTCATAACAGCCAAAGCCGATGAGTTGCTTATCTTTCACCGCCACAAAAATGCTGATAGGTGTGCGTGCAAAGGCGACATCGGCTTCGTTGACCCACCCATCGCCAAAATGGTCTTTTATCCACGCCAAAACAAGATGTTTTTCTGGCACAAGTCCACGCCGAATGGTGATGCTATTTTCGGTCTGGCGTGCGATATGAGGGTCTATTGGGGGGAGTGCATAGAGCTTGACGAGCATGTCGGGCATATTGTTAATGACCTTTTTGGATGATGGTCAAAAATTCGGACGCAGTGACGATGCGAATACCTTGATATTCTTTGAGGATGAGCAAATCATTATCCCCTGTAATGATATAATCGGCTTGCCCACCAACAGCGCACGCAACAATTTTATCATCTTTCAAATCTCTGACAGTTCCTTCTGGAATTGGGCTATGTTCAATGATAATTGTATGACTCAAGTGTAAATTTATTATTTCGTCAGGTGTTTTTTGGATACGATTGATGTGCTTTTTCATCTTTTCTCTTGATAACACGTCTTTGAGTTCTTCAATCAAAGGCTCACTTGCTATCACTTGTATTCGATGCTGATATGCCAATATCATAATTTCATGTGGCAATCCCATCCATAACAACCCAGAGATAATCAAGTTGGTATCCAATACAACCCGCATCATGAATTTTTATTCTTTTCTTCTTCGGCGCGTTTCTCTGCACGATAGGCTTTCACCTCTGCATCTACAAATGCCATAATCCGATTATCAAGTTCATCCCGTAAAACATGCAAAATGGTCTCTGGATTAAGCATATCAAAATCTTCAGCATCGCGTACATAATCGGCAGGGAGTTTGAGCGTTATTTCAATTGTATCGGTCATATAGCAATATCCTTCATACTATTTTCCCTATTATAACCTCATTCCTGTCGCTTAAAGCAATCCATCGTGTGGTCGTTGACCATGCCGTGTGATTGCATCATGGCGTAGCAAATCGTTGAGCCAACAAATTTGAATCCGCGTTTTTGTAGGTCTTTGCTCATGGCAAGTGATTCTGCCGTTTGTGGGGGGATTTCTGATAGGCTTTTCCAATAATTGATAATCTGCTTTCCGCCCACAAATTGCCAAATATAGCTATCAAATGTGCCAAATTCAGCTTGTACTGCCAAAAATGCTTTGGCATTGCCAATCGTGCTGATGATTTTGGCGCGGTTGCGGATGATACCCGCATTGCCCATCAATGCTTCGATTTTCGCGTCATCATATTGTGACACAATAATGGGGTCAAAATTATCGAAGGCTTGGCGATAGGTATCGCGCCTGCGTAAGACAGTTATCCAGCTCAGACCAGCTTGTGCGCCTTCTAGCGTGATTTTTTCAAACCATTTGCGGTCATCATGAACGGGGATGCCCCATTCGGTATCATGATAATGTACATAAAGCGGGTCTGTGCCACACCATGCACAACGGGTTAGGGTGTCCATTTGATTTTCTCCAAAATATGCGGACGACATATATGTCGTCCCTACAGCTATATATAGATGGTAGGGGCGAGGCACGCCTCGTCCCGCACGATATTATCAACGTTATATAAACACTTTTAGGCGTTGAAAATCTTTTTCCAGTGTAGCGCGTTGGGTGGGATTGTATAGCACCACCGCAGGATGATAGAGGGGCATGATGAAAAGTTGCCCATAGGGGAGGGTTGTCTGTAACAATTTGCCGTGTAGTTGACCAATTTTTCCGCCTTTTTCGGGCAGATTAAATTTTTTGAGCGCGTATTCCATCGCCACACCGCCCAATGGCACTAAAACACGCGGTTGGATGATAGTCAAAATTTCATCCACAAACGGCATATAGTAGGCTAAATCTTGTGCGGTGGGTTTGTTATCTACAGGACGGTCTAAAATGGCGTTGGTGACGAATACATCTTCACGCCGTAAATTGATGCTCTTGAGCATGGTCGCCAAAACATCACCAGACGGTCCGATGAAGGGTCTGCCTTGTTCGGCTTCGGCTTTGCCCACATATTCCCCAATGAATACAATATTGGCATCGGGGTTGCCATCGCCCAAGGCGGGTACATAATTATTTTGAGTGCGATATGCGAATAGGGGTGAATCGGTAGCGCCGATGAGTTTGAATCGTAATTCCTTGAGTGCGTTGGTTTTTTGGCGGATAGCATCTGCATTGGCGGGTTCTTTGCTATAGCCTTCTGCTTCGGTCAGGGCTTGGCGTAGCATTACCACCAAATTTGCTACATCATCCCGAAAATGGGCATGGCGTAATTCAATGGCATTCTGAAACGCAAGGTCTTTTATATCATCTGGTAGGGCAGTCGCTTTGGGCATTTTTGCCCCTTTGACCAATACGGGGAAAATGCGTTTGCCAGAGGCTAATGCGGTGCGGACTTCATGGCGCACCATGTCCTCTGGGTCATCTAAACGGCGGTTGCCATTCGCATCGGTGGCAGATTCCCATGCTGTGCCAATGACCACCAACATCACCGAACATTCTGCAACAGCTTTATCCACTGCTCGTACAAAATTGACCCCTCTGGCGACATCTTGTACATCTAAAAATAAGTCGTCATCAGAAAAATGACCATCCCATAGGTGCAAATGGTCATGCAACCGACCTGTTTCGCCTTCACTATCTTGCCGACGGTAACTGATAAAAATGCGTACACTCATCGTTTGACCTCATTTTGGTGGTGGATTCAGATTACAAGCCGAATTTTGGTTAAAATCACAGTCAGGAAACCATGCGTTAACATCTTTAATGTTGAGTTCAATGATTTGCCTATCGGGAAAACGGGCGCGGATGCTCTCATAGACAGAATCACTAGTCGTTTCATAATTCCATGCGGCGACAATCTCGCTATCCAAATAGGGATTGGTGAGCGCCATGATGCTCCCAAATGCCCGCCAACTGACTTCTCCACGTTGCCCATTAACGATGACCAAAATCGGGCGGTCATCGGTGGCGCGTGCGCGAATTTGCTCTGCCATATAGGGACTGACACTATTAAACCGATAAAGCGCATTGATGCGCGGGATGCTATAGAAATACATGCTCCCCAATAAGAGGGTAAATATAAGCGCATACCCCACACAAGTCACGGCAAATTTGGCAGTATCGGCATATTTTTTAATTATCAAACCAACAGCTTCGCGGATGCCTTGCAATATCCCATAAAACCCTAATGCGCCGATGAGGGCAAAGGCGGGCAATGCTTCGGAATAATAGCGGGTGGTATAGCGTTGTGAGCCGACCCAATATGCCATGTGCCAACTGATAATCGAAACACAAACCGCCAGTAATAGCCATGTCCACAGCGTCCACTCAAAGCGGATAACCCGTTTTTGGCGGATTTTTGGCGAATAGAGCAAGATAAATCCGATAAGCGGGACGAGGATAATCCCCAAGCCAATGAGCAACCATGCCCATAGTGTTGCTTCATCTTTTTCCAGCCACACGGCATTTTGCGCGAAGGGTGTTATCAACCAAAATAACGCCCCAAGCAACCAAGCACGCATCCACCACAACCGAAACCCGATGAATAAGCCGATTGGCAAAATGAGGAAACTCAAGCCGATGACAGGGAAATAGGCGCTACTCTCTTGGAGATGTTTTTGGATGGTCGGATTTTCTATATTGGCAGTTTTACATTCTGGGATGATAAGGTCTTTGGTTTGTGTATTGCGAGGGCATTCCAGCGCCCATCCAAACAAATCGGCGGCAGTGAGTGATAGGTCAAAACGGGCATGGCGTACCCCTTTGGTGATGGTATGCCCACTGCGCCCATACCCCTCGCCAAAGCCGATGCGGTCATAAGACCAAATCCGTAAATAGAGATTTTCCCCTGCGTTGCCTGTGGCGGTGAAATTAAAAATGGGTTGTGCGCGACTAAATGCCAGCGCCAAAATGCCAATGCACGCATAGGGTAGGAGCAATTTTGCTGTTTTGCTACTGTTCCATAGGTGTGCCACATTTGGGATGCGCCACGATTTTTTCTCGTTATCGAGCCAGTTATCCACTGCCAACAATGCTTGCCAGCCATCCAACACACCCGCACGCGCTGTTTTGATGCCTGCCCATAAAATAAATGGCAAACTCACGGCGACAGAAGTCAATGGACGGTTGATAATCATGAGTCCCAATGCCAATCCCGCCATGATGCCCCATCGGACGGGATAGCGCCCTTTTTCTATCCACATAAAACTATAGAGGAATAGCAAAAAGAGGGCGATGGCAGGCGTATGTGACATCATGGTGCCAGAGAGCAATAATGCCATCGGAGAAAATGTCATGAGGGCAGAGGCGAATAATCCGACTTCTGAATTAAATAGTGTTCGCCCAATTTTATAGACCAGCCCAACCGATAGCATGGATGAAAAAGCGTTGATGAGCCATATCCCGCCCAGTTGGATGCCCAATGACATGAGGGCAGGGTAGCCGATTGAATATTTGCCAAATTTATGGTCTGTTTTGCCGTCAATGATGACAAACGGTTGCCAATAGGCGAGGGTAGGGTCTGGTGCGTTGATGACCAAATCGCCTCGCGCAAATAGCCGTGCCTGAAAGAGATAGGCTACCTCATCTTCTAAATGAGGGAGATGCTCAAACACGCGGTCACTGACCAACCATGTGGTGATAAAACTGGTGAGCATGAGCGCCACCACCAGCCATTGGTGGATGGTAAATAAGGATTTAGACGTGGGAATATGTGCAGATTTTTGCATGGCATTCTCGGTTATTTTTGGGTATAATCATCACTCGTCCATTTTAGCACAGTGTCGCAGTGTCGGTAGGGCTATAACTCAGTCTTGGTTCATTTGCGCTCTTGCACTATAATCACCAAACTTTCGTCCATTATGCAGACCACCTCGCCTCTTCAAATAGAGGCTTTGATATGTAAAGGAACTTAATCATGAAGGTTATTCTTCTAAAATATGTATATAAGCAAGGCGTTGAGGGTGAAGTTATTGATGTTGCCGATGGGTATGCTCGTAATTTTCTCATTCCACGCGGATTAGCCGCCCCTGCAACCGAAGGCGAATTAAAACGCGCTGCAAAATTGCGTGAACAAGCGGTTGTCAAACGTGCCGCCCTCGAAAACCAATTGAACGAATTGGCAAAAGTCATTGATGGGGTAGAACTTATCTTTGGACGGCGTGCCGCCACCACTGGCAAATTATTTGGGTCTGTGACCACACAAGAAATTGCCGATGCCCTCTTGCAAAAGACAGGTGTAGATATTAACCGTCGTCGTATTAGCCAACAACAAATTCGTGAAATTGGGTCGCATAGTGTCCCTGTGCGCTTGGGCAACGAAACATCGCCTAACCTCAAAATTACAGTTGTGCGCGATGATGAATTGGTTGAATACCTCGCCAAGCGCGAAGCCGCCGCCAAAAAAGCCCAACAAGCGGCTGAAGTGGTTGTTGAAGCCGTGGCAGAAGAAGTCGCAGTCGCTGAATAAAGAATACCATCGAGTAGGGTATAACCCTATCGCATAAAGAGGCAGGTGGTGTAAGGGCGCAATATGTTGCGCCCTTACATGTTACTTGTGTAGCGTTGCTATTTTCGTAAAATGACCGTTGGGGGCATTTTGTTGAGGAAACTGTGGATAGTTACTCATTAGGGCGCTATCTTCACGATGCCCGCGAGCAAAAAGAACTCACCTTAGACCAAGCTACTGCTACCCTCAAAATTCGCCGCAAGGTATTAGAGGCATTTGAGCAGGGCGATTTTAGCGTTTCTGCCGATTTATCTCAGGTACAAATACGCGGATTTTTGCGGAATTATGCCCGTTTTCTTGGGTTAGATGAAGATGTCGTGATGACTTATTACGACTCTGCCCAAAACCCGCGTGGTCGGCGAGGGCGTAAGGCTAAAAATAAAAAGAGCAATGGCAAATCATCGGCGCGTCAATCTGCCCAAAATGGGGTCGCACCACCTCCACCCCAAGACCCGCGTAAATCAGCTTCTAGTATCCCACAAAATCAATCTCGGCTCACCTTGTCGGATGAGCGTGATATGGCGCAACAACGCTTTTTGCGGTTTATCAATTTGATGGCTGTGATTGTGGTGAGCCTCATTGCGTTGGGTGTGATTGTATTTGTCCTCATTCAATTGGTCATTCGCCCCCCTGATATTATCCCCCAAAGCGATATTTTGGCAGAATTGCCCAATCAACCCACATTTACACTCGCCCCAACCTTTACCCCGCGTTTTGAGGCGAGTCCCTTGCCAGAATCTGTTTCGCAGTATACAGGTGTTGGGGTGCTGGTGAATATCACCACCGAAAGTCGCACATGGTTGCGCGTCACGGTGGATGGGGCGGAACAATTGGCGCGGTTGGTTGCGCCTAATGAACGGGTCGAATTTTTGGGTGTGAACGAAATTTTGGTGAATGCCAGCAATGCCGCCGCCCTAAATATCGTTTATAACGGGCAACAGCAAGGGTCATTTGGTGGACGGGGACAGGCTGTGCAAATCACATTTACTGAGGAAGGCAATCCCGATATTCTCACAGGACCCGGATATGACCCCACCTCTGAATTCACATCCACCGCTACCGCCACCAGTGATTTATTGGCGTTGACCCTTATCGTTGCGCGTACCCCTACCGCTACGGATGGTCCAAGCCCTACGCCATCGAATACGCCAACGATTACCAACACACCTACCATCACCAATACACCAGAGGCAACCTTTACGCCTTCGGCAACACCAACGGCATCGGATACGCCAACTATCACGCCAACGGCATCAAATACATTGCCACCGAGCGCGACACCGACGATTACACAAACGCCGACGATTACAGTTACGCCGAGCATTACGCCAACCCCATCGCCAACGGCAATTGTGCCACCGCGCAACACGCCAGCGAATCCGACACCAACCAAATCACCATGAGGTGAATTTTAGAAAATTCTTGTTAACCTCATCCCCAAACCCCTTCTCCAGTCTGGAGAAGGGGCGAAAACAAGGATATTGCATATAGAAAATCCCCTCTCCAATTTGGAGAGGGGACTTAGGGGTGAGGTAGATTTTATCGTTAGTGAGTTCAAGTTTATGAGGCATAATCAGTATCTATGAGTAAAATGACCGCAAAAATCAAAGACAATTACTATCTGCTCAGTTTGGGATGCTCCAAAAATACGGTAGATTCTGAAAGTATGGCGCAGGTATTGGGGCAAAGTGGGTTGCGTGGTGTTGGCGACCCCGATAAAGCCGAAGTGTTAATCGTCAATACGTGTGGCTTTATTGATGCCGCCAAAGAAGAATCTATCAATGCGCTCAAAGAATTGGTAGAGGGCAAAAAAGGCAACCAAATGGTCATCGCGGCGGGGTGCTTATCGCAACGCTATGGCGCAGATTTGGTGCAATATATTCCGGGCTTGGATGGCGTTATCGGCACACGCCGTTGGATGGATATTTTTGACCTTGTGACGCGCCTGCGTGAGCGTAAACATCCAGAACCCCTCTATCACCTGCCCACTGATGTCAAAGTGGTTGGCTCGGATGAACGTGGGGTTTTGCGTGCCAGTGTGCAAGGTGCAAGTGCGTATCTCAAAATTGCTGATGGCTGTCGCCGCCCTTGTGCGTTTTGTGCCATTCCCAAAATTAAGGGAACTGCTGTGAGTCGCCCTGTGTCTAGCATTGTGGCAGAAGCGGTGCAATTGCAAAAAATGGGCGTTAAAGAAGTGTTGCTCATCGCCCAAGATACAACCGATTATGGCTATGATTTGGGGCTAAAAGACGGATTGGCACATTTACTCAATGAAATCGTCAAATATGCCCCCGATATCCCGTGGATTCGAGTGATGTATGCCTATCCGGGCTATGTCACGGATAACCTCATGGAGACGATGGCGAAACACAAACAAATTTTGCCTTATCTCGATATTCCTCTACAACACGGGCATCGTGAGACGCTCAAACGCATGAAACGCCCCGCCAATATCGAATGGGTGTATGAGACGATTGGCAAATTGCGGACAACCATCCCCGAATTAGCAGTGCGGACGACTTTTATTGTCGGCTATCCGGGTGAAACGGATGAAGAATTTGCGGGACTCATGAAATTTGTCAAAGATTTGGAATTTGACCGTGTGGGGGCTTTCAGATATAGCTATGAAATTGGCACACCAAGCGCCGATTTGCCCAGCCATGTGCCAGATGATGTGAAGCAAAATCGTTATGACCAATTGATGGAATTGCAACAAGGCATTAGCCTCAAGAAAAATCAAGCCATGATGGGCAAAACCATCCC
>JANRKU010000133.1:0-7621 GCA_033763335.1 bacterium | reverse complement strand
CTTTTTAAGAGACGGTTTTAGTCCCTTTAGTGGACTTTATTCGACTAGCTGGATGTTTTGAACATCCAGCGATGCTAAAAAACCTGATACGATTAGGCAAAACACCAAAATAATTATCGGACAAGCCTTTTATGGGGCTTTGGTTTAACTAGCCAGATGCTTTAGCTTCTGGCGAAATTATTCATAACTCACATTATTCCCTGTATTGTGGCGCAAAACCCATTTTTATGCGAACCGTTTGTAAGATATCGGTTAGATTTTCTCTCTAAAAATAGATTATTCAAATATTGTTGTTAAAATCGCAATGTCTGATGATAAAATGATAGATATTGTTTAATTCATGGAGTGCCTAGTTTTTAGGAATAATCGTATGGCAAATCTTCGTTTAGAAATTCCCAACGCTACCGCCGTGTATGACGAACAAACACATGTGGCAAAAATAATTTATAGTGGTATTTTGGATGGTGATGTGACCATTCAGGTCTATGATTGGCTCGATGACCTTTATCGTGATGTTGGCTTAGAGACCATCGTCGGGCAAATTTTCGATTTTCGCAAAGTGCAGGCATTTGAAGAAAGTAACCTTAGCACCGCACGTCGCACCAGCAACCGCATGAATATGCGCGTGGATACCAGCAATATCCCTGTCGCCTTGCTCGTGAATGATTTTTATCATGAAGAAATTTTGCGTGGGTCTATGCGTATCCCCGCCGAGCATGTCCGTAAGCGGATTGTGTGGAGCGAAGATGAAGCATGGGCATTCATCAAGGATTGGCATAACAACAAAGAAAATCAAACATCATAAATCAACAAAAAATCCCCTCGTGAGGGGATTTTTTGTTATACGAGTCTAATTGCGGGATAAATTAACATCCGCCAGAGAGGGTATAGGTTCTAATGACCAAGTTATTGCCTTCGTTGGTCTCTAGGATGTTATTATTGCTGTCAATAACCACGCGAAGTTCGTGTGGTTGACCGCCACCATTATTGACGGTAATGGGTGAGGTTGTCCCGACCACAAAATTGCCACCGGGGTTAATTGGACCAGACAGATTAACGGTGGTGGTATCTGCTTCCAATAAATTGCCATTCCACCAATCTTGGAAGGTGACTTGGAACGATGTGCCAGCAGGAACAGCCGATGACCCCAGATTGGTGAGGTTAATCAGGACGGTGAATGCGACACCGCAAGATGGGGTGCTAGGATTGAGCGCAGGCAACGCCCCAGCGAGGTCTGCACCTGCTGTTGGGGGTTGGGTGGCGGCAGCACGGGTTGGCGCTGGTGTAGCGGTTGGGACAGGGCGTGGGGGTGGGCTAATGCGTTCCAAATTGCTCACATCACCACTCACGGCGACCACCTGTGGCGAGATAAACCCGCGTGTGCCATTTGAGAGTTCAATATAATACCAACCACTGCCTGTTGAGCTAATGCCCAAAACGGGGGCGCTACTGTTGGTGAGCAATACGCCCACACGCCCATAGACAGTATCATCACCAGAGCGCACATTGGCATCGGTGTTGGATGTTACGGTTGGTGTGGTATCTGTTACTTCAACTGATTCGGTTGCCACAGGGACAATCGGTGCTTCTGGGGTGATGACGGCGGCATCAAGCCCACCCGGTAAGGTGAAGAGTTGAATATTGCGTAGGGCAAATGGGGTTGGGCTATTTTCGACACGAAGTGGACTCACCATAAATTCAACGGGGTCTTGCCCTGTGATATTAACCGTGAGGCGGATTTCGTATAAGCCATCGGCAACGGTAAAGGTGTTCCAAATACCCAATAAGCCATCTTGAACAGGCACATTACTCGGTAACGAAATGGGACCCCATGGAATTTCTGGCAATTGAACATCGGGGCTTGGGGCGATGATGAGGGGGCGATATTCTAAATAATAACTCGCCATACCGGGCAAATTAGCAGAGCCATAAATCTGCATTTCGCCACGCAAAAAATAAACAGGTGGTGGAAAGCTGATATTGGCATTGGGATTGGGTGGTGTATTCGGATTTGGGCTAATACCTTGTGCATTGACCGCAATGGCTAAAACAAAGATGGTGAGACTCATGAGAAATAAAACAAATTTCTTGTGCATAAATAACTCCTTGTGGGGAATAGTCTAACAAGTTATTTCAATGATAGTTCAAAAAAGGAATTTGTGCTTGTCGTTTTGGGGAGATTAATTTTTTACCCTATCGTGAATGGCTTTTGCCAAGTGTATAAGGGCGCAACATGTTGCGCCCTTACATCTCTTATAGGGTAGAGAAATTGATTTTAACTATCATGGTACGACAGGGCATGTGCCTTGTTGTAAGGTATAAACAACGCTATACACGTTGTCGGTCTCAGTTTGCTCTGCTACCAACCCTTCGGGGTCAATGGTCACACGAACTTCGTGTGGCTTGCCACCATTGGTAGAGACCACCCAGTTATCACTGCCCACGACATAATTTTGTCCGGGTGCGAGTGGGGGAACGGTTCTGAAGAACGAACTTTGCAACACGCCATTATAGAAATCTTGGAATAACACCGTTGATGTTCCCAAAGTATTGCCTGTGCCGTTATTGGTGATATTGATAAGGATGGTGAATGGCACGTTACAGGTTGGGTTATCGGGTGTGAGGTCGGGCAAGGATGCCGCCAAATTGCCACTGACAGGGATGGGCGTGGCGGTTGGTGGCACAGGGAAGGGTGGTGGGGTAATTTGGGTTAGACCCGTGACATTGCCAGCAGTACGGACAACTTGTGGCGAGATAAACCCGCGTTTGCCATCTGCCAATTCAACAAAATACCAGCCTGTACCAGTGGAGCTAATACCCAAAATAGATGCACTTTGCCCATTGAGCAAAAATCCGACCACTTGATAGGCGGTATCATCACCAGTACGGACATTGGCATCAATCACCGATGTCACAGTGGGTCCGGTGGATGTTGGCGCAGGGGTGTTGGTGGCGGTGGTATTTTGGATATTGGGGGTTGGGCTTGCCACCAATTGCGGATTTTGTTGGATGAAGGTGGTATTGGGTGTATTTTCCACGCGCAACGGACTCACCAAGAAATAGGTGGCGGCTTGTCCACGTACATTGATGGTCAGGCGCAATTCATATAAGCCATCTGCCATGAGTGAGGTATCCCATGTGCCAAGCACATTATTGCTCACAGGGGCAGTGGCAGGCAATGAAGCGGGTGTCCATGCCGAATTGTTGATGGTGTTGGGTTTGGTCACAACAGGGCGAAATTCCAAAAAGTAATTGCTCATGTTGGTGACATTGGCGCTCCCAAACACGCGCACCTGTCCGCGAAGGGTATAGATGGGTGGTGGGAAGCTGATATTGGCATTGGGGTCTATGACCGTATCATCATTGGGGCTGATGGTTTGGGCAGATACCGCCAACGGGAAGGCGAGTAATGCGATAAGTAGTATAAATAGCCATTTTGTGCGAGTCATCATAATTCTCCTTAGCACCCGCCAGTGAGGGTATAGGTACTGCTGACGGTGTTATTGCTTTCATTGGATTCTGTCACACGATTTTCTGGGTCAATAGTGACGCGGATGGTATGAACTTGTCCGCCACCGGTATTGACAGTGGTTAATCCGCCCACGACATAATTCACGCCTGGGTCAATTTGGGGTAATACGGTGGTGAATGAGGCGACAGTCACGCCATTGTAGATGTCTTCAATATAGATTGTGGCGGGTGTATTGGTTTTTGCGGGTCCCGCATTATTAATGTTGACCAACACATTAAATGCCACACCACAGCTTGGGCTGGTGGGTTCTACTTTGGCGGGAGATGCGCTCAACTCACTCAATTGGTTATTGGTGGTTGTCGTGGTGGTGGTAGGTGTCGTTGTAGACGTGTTGGCGGTGAGGGCAGGGGCAGTCACGACTGGGACATTGGTCAAATCGCCAGTGACTGTGACCACGCTAGACCCAACCCAGCCGATGCGCCCATTGGTCAATTGAATTTGATACCATGACCGACGGCTATTAATGCCGATAATAGAAGCACTTTGGTCTGTAGACAGAACAGTAATACGCCGATAGGATGTGCCATCCCCCGCACGAACATTTACATTCAAATTTGCCGTAACATAGGGTTCGCGCACAGGGGTTGTTTCTTGTGCCGATACGCTCATAGCAAAGCTCATGAGCAACATCACCAAGCTGATGAGTGACAACAGACGGTATTTCATAGGGCATCTCCATTCTTAACATAACGTAACGATGATACCCTTATTATAACGCTGTTTATCCCCACGATTAGGAAACGCTTACACCACGATTTGCCTACGCTAATCCTTTTCGATTGCCCTTATGGTCATTTGTAATGTCCCCCAAATGATGGCAAGCGGTAACACGATAGGAATAACCGCATCTATCACCCATTGAAGCCACCATGACCATCCCAAAAAGCGGGTGAGGAAGAGCAATAGAAAGTAGAAAAATGTAAAAATAAAGGTGGCTAAAACAGCACTATTTTTTGATTTAGTATATGCACCGAGCATAGAGGCAATACTGGCGACCATCACCATTTCCAGTGGTATACGAATGAGCGAGGCGAGGAGCATGGGTAATGCCAATAGTTGCGCCACATTCGGGTGGTTTGCGGGGCTAAATTGGATGATATAAAAGCCCAAAATCACCGCCGCGCCCAATGTACGGGTATAACTGGTGATGTCTTGCAGGTCATCCATGCGCCGCCATACCGAAGCCGATATTTTGCTGAGGATGATTTCTATGGCTGTAAATGGGGTGGTGCGGAGCAAGGTGAGGCTATCGTGTGTATATTCACTCGCCATAGCGCTGGCAGAATCGGAAATAATTTGTCCCAATGAGCGAATATAGAGCAATAAAATGGCGGGGAATATCACCGCAGAGACCAATGCCACAGGCACAAACATGATATAGAGCAAATCTGAGCCTGTTAGGGTTAATCCCAAAAAGACGGCATAAATGAGTATCCAAGTGACGATTGGGCGAACTTCTGGCGGAAAAACACGCCAATGCGCCCCCAATTGACGGCGGATGATAGGGTTGCTACGTCTTGCCCACAAGGGGAGCGATTTGTCTAGTGATACAGTATCATTGGTCGAGAGCCGATTGGTGAATAGTGGTTGAGTAGTCATAAAAAAATCTCCTTGTAGGGGAATTATAATGAGCCAGTGAGAATCATTCAATCATTTGGATGGAATATGGTAAAATCCCCACAATTTTGATGTCTGAATAGGACTATTTTATGGATTTAGAAATCAGTTTTGCAGAAATTTTTGATTTTACCGAGGATGACCTCATCGCCAATCGTGTGGGACAAATATCCCCGCGCCAAAAATTTAGACTAGCCAAAGAAGATACCCAAGAGACACTCGATTTAGGCTGTTCGTTGTTCATCCTATTGGCAATTTTCTTTATTGCATTGGTCATTTGTGGGTTGGTCTTTAATATCAGTGTGTATATGCAGACCTTTTTGGATAGCCTGCCGTTTTTATTGCCCATTGGCTTGTTGTTGGGCGGGATTATTTTTTATGTCAACCATTTGGGCAATCGGGAACGAAATCAAAAATATCCCATGCCTGTCACAGCCCTATCGGGCGAATGGAAATTGCATAAAAAAGAAGGTCGTAGTTATGACCGTGATTATATCGTGACGAATGGGCTAACGCTCAGAATCCCGATGATGGCGTATGATGTGCTACGGCGAATAGACCCACAGACCCGTTTGGTGGTGTATATCGAATCGAAATCACAAAAAATTGTGGCGATGGAAATTGTGGGTGAATAAGTGTTCATGATGACCGATATGTAAGGTTTGTTTATAACTTCTGATAGCCCTCTTTAGCCTACCTCAATCATGTCTCATCAATAGTGGTGTATTGATGAGACATCTCAATTATTCCCCATAAATTTTTGTATTATGGCACATCATTATATGCTAAAATAAAGGAGAACATTACGCACATTTCATCAAATTAAGGAGCATTGTCTATGAAACGCACCCTACCACTCCTATTGATTATCCTCATTTTATCGGGGTTGGGCTTTGCGCCCGCCACCACCACTTATGCACAAGAAACAGTCACATGCGACCCCAATACCGATTATAAGGCATTATACGATGAAATTTGGCGTATTCCTTATGAAGAAGCCCGTGTTATTGCCTTTTGTGCCGTCGAAGCCGACCCCACCGATACCGAAGCGATTTTCATACTGGTAGATTTGGATTATACCTATGGAAATATAGAGAGCGTTTTTTTATATGTGCCGTCGTTATTGGAGGCATCTCCAGATGACCATTACCTCATGTTCTTGATGGCATCGGCATACCACCAGACAGGTCAGCGATTTGAATGTTATCAAATGGCAAAACAAGCTGTTGATAAAGGATTTCAATCTTTGCCATCAACTTATACGACAGGGGCGTTTGTAGATGCCGCCAACTGTTCATTTGAGGTTGGCGATCTCTACGTCACCACCCAAATAGCAGGTGTATTGAATTTCAGTGGCGTGCCACATCCCATGTCGGATGCCATTTTATCGTTGTCGTTTTCGCTGTTTAGCATCAATCCAGAAGAGGCACTGACCATTGCTCAACAAGCATTGGATAACGCTAATGCGATGGATTTGGGTATAGACTATGCCACTGTCGCGTTAGCATGGGCATTGACGAAAAATGGACGCACTGATGAAGGCATTGCCGTCATCAATGATGGTGTAGAGCGTTTCCAGACCAGTTTTATGTATGCAATGCGGGCGTGGATATATGCCTTTATCTATTCTACACAGGATTTATCTCAAGCCAATTTGGATAATTACCTCGCCAATGCCCAAACTGCCTATGATATGAACCCGACAGGGTATTGGGAATTGTTTGTAGGAGGGATGGTCGGCATGAATGATGATGCGGTTGTCCGTCAATATGGCGAACAGATGATGGCATTGTATCCCTATAGCCAATGGTATTTTGGCGGATTCGTCGGATTATATTCTGCCCCAGAAGAATGTAATAAGATTATCGCCTTTGCCGATGTTTACCTGAGTTATTATCCCGAAGATGAAACCGCCCTACTTTATAAAAATGACCCTGAATGGTGTGGCGGTGTGGTCATTGAACCCGAATCCAGCACCTCCGATTGCGACCCGAATACCGATTTTGAGGCGACCATTGCCGAATTGAGCGATTGGGCGCAAATTCTCCCTGTGGCGCAATGTTGGGTAGAATCACAACCCGATAATGTGGGTGCCAACACCGTGTTAGCCGATGCCTATTGGTCTGTTGGTGAGGTTGAAAAATCCCTAGAAGCGTATCAACAAGCATTAGCCTTAGCGCCAGAGGATGTGTATTTGTTGACCTCTGTTGCAGATGCGTATGGCGCTCTGGGTGATTATGAGGCGTGTTTGGAAAATGTCAATTATTCCTTAGAACTTGACCCGCAAAATAATTACACATTAGCGGTAGCGACGCGCTGTTCGCATGGAGCAGGTGATTATGCGCGTGCCGTTGAAGTCGGTGCGACATTGCTTGAAATGTACCCTGATGATACAACCGCATTATATGAATTGGCGGATAGTTATCGGCTGACAGGTGATTGCGAAAACGCGCAGGCAATCGTAGATGTGGC